>CADCNH010000001.1 GCA_902802755.1 uncultured Bacteroidota bacterium
TATATCCTTAAAATACTTCACCGTGCCGTAAGTGAGCTCGTCGCATGCGGCATCATCACAGACGATAATGCCCTTGGGATGGAGCTGGAGGACGGAAACTGTGCACATTTGGCTCACTCCGCCTTCAATGGCCTGGGCCAAAGCACGGGCTTTATTGTGTCCATTGGCCAATATCATCACCTCGCGACTGTCCATCACCGTGCCCACACCTACCGTCAAGGCAGTCTTAGGCACTTGGTTGATGTCATTGTCGAAGAAACGGGAGTTGGCAATCACCGTGTCCATGGTCAATGTTTTGACACGGGTACGGGAAGTCAATGAAGAACCAGGCTCATTAAAAGCAATGTGCCCATCGGGACCGATGCCGCCCATGAAAAGGTCGATGCCACCGTAGGATTTGATTTTGTCCTCATAACGCTGGCACTCGGCTTCCAAATCTTCTGCGTTTCCATTCAAAATGTTGACATTATCTTTTTGAATATCAGTATGGTTAAAGAAATTATTCCACATAAAGGAATGGTAACTCTCAGGATGATTCTCTGGAATCTTCACATATTCATCCATGTTGAAAGTCACCACATGGCGAAAGGACACTTTGCCTTCCTTGTTCAGTCTAATCAATTCCTTATAAGTGCCGATAGGTGTGGAACCCGTCGGCAATCCCAAGATAAAGGGTTTGTTTTCGTTAGGTTGGAAAGCGTTGATACGCTCTACAATGTGCTGTGCAGCCCAAGCGGACATACCATTATAATCAGCTTTGATAATAACTCTCATTTTTTCACTTAATTACTGATGCAAATTTACACAAATTTCCCGAACTATACACATTTGCTAATTAACTAATTTGCACATTTGCTAATTAAATTGTATTTTTGCATTCCATTATTTCATTTTCTATGCAACAATACCTTGACCTTTTACAACGAATTCTGACGGAAGGGAGCTACAAGAGCGACCGCACCGGCACTGGAACTTACAGTGTTTTCGGACACCAAATGCGCTTCAACTTAGCCGATGGCTTTCCTGTGCTGACCACCAAAAAATTGCACCTGCGCTCCATCATTTACGAACTGCTGTGGTTTCTGAAAGGCGACACCAACATCAAATACCTGAAAGACCATGGCGTCTCCATCTGGGACGAGTGGGCCGATGAAAATGGCGACCTGGGCCCCGTATATGGCAAACAATGGCGCTCCTGGGCTACCGCCGATGGCCATGCCGTGGATCAAATTTCAGAGCTCATAGAGCAAATCAAAACCAATCCCGACTCGCGCCGGCTGATGGTCTGTGCCTGGAATGTGGGCGAGGTGCCCAAAATGGCCCTGCCTCCCTGCCATGTGCTCTTCCAGTTCTACGTCAACAATGGTGAAATTTCCTGCCAGCTGTACCAACGCAGCGCGGATGTCTTTCTGGGTGTGCCTTTCAACATCGCCTCCTACTCGCTGCTCCTGATGATGGTGGCACAAGTTTGTGGCCTCAAGGCCAAGGAATTCGTCCACACCTTCGGCGATGCCCATATCTATTCCAACCATGTGGAACAAGCCAAATTACAGCTCACACGCACGCCTAAACAACTGCCTACAATGCGCATCAATCCGGACGTGAAGTCGATTTTCGACTTCCAATACGAAGACTTTACTTTGGAAAACTACAATCCCGACCCGCACATCAAAGCGGAAGTCGCAGTTTAATTGACAGTTGACAATTATGAAGAATAAATGTATGATTCTATCAATACAGACTGTGTGGAACTTATAAAATTGTTGACAGCTATAATTAAAACCCTAAAAGAAAAATAAATTGTCAATTGTCAACTGTCAATTCATTAAACGGAGTACTTTGTTTACGGCAACTTCCACGTGTCTCCGCTCGGACTCGTAAGTCTGGCCGCCCACATGGGGGGTGAGAAGCACACAATCGGTTTCCGTCAGCTCGCGTAGCGTCATGTCCCATTCTTCCTTCGGAGGTATCTGGAGACGCGACGACTCATATTCCAAAACATCAAAACAGGCATATTGAATCTTACCTTCTTTGATAGCAGTCAGCACATCCTGCGTGTTCACCGCCCAACCCCTTGAGGTGTTGATAAAAATAAAGGGATGTTTAATCTGGTCGATGAGTTTTTTGTTGATAAAATAATGATTTTCAGGAAGATAATTAACATGCAAGGAAATGACATTACATTGTTTGAAAAGCTCCTCCAAACTTACCTCTTCCGCATTTTCATCCCCATAATTGTGGCGGTAACGATCATAACACAAAACCCTGCAACCCAAGGCTTTAAGCAACTTGGCAAAGGCTGGTCCCGTATGGCCATAACCGATAATGCCCACGGTTTGTGAGGCCAACTCGGTACCTTTGTTTTTTTCGCGCAACCACGCTCCCTGCCGTACTTCCCGGTCGGCATTGGCCACATGCCGCAAAGCTGCCAAGAGGAAAGTCAAACACAACTCCGCCACCGCATTGGCATTGCCCTCAGGGGTGCTGATACATTTCAATCCCTTGCTTTCAGCATATTGAGTGTCAATGTTTTCCATACCCGAACCGATACGCACCACAAAACGTAAATGTGGCTTTGAATCAATGGCAGCGGCATCCACTGTGAAGCGGTTACGGATAATCAATCCGTCGTATTCATCAGGCAAGGCCACAAAGGCCTCATGAGTTATCTCTCTGTTGGTCACACACTCGTAGCCGTGGGCACTCAACTGCTCCGACAAAACTGGTAAAACCCTGTCAACAATCAGTATTTTGGGCATTTTATCTGGCTTTGCAAATGTTTACAATCACCTCCACCGCCTTCTCCATGGATTCGAGGGGCACATACTCATACTTGCCGTGGAAATTGTGGCCGCCGGCAAAAATATTGGGACAAGGCAAGCCCTTGAACGACAAGTTAGCACCATCAGTACCGCCACGGATAGGCTGCACCTTGGGCTCGATACCCGCATCACGCATGGCCTTCTCGGCACGTTCCACCACAAAGAAAACGGGTTCCACCATCTCGCGCATGTTGTAATACTGGTCTTTGATTTCGCAGCTAACACGACCGGGATACTTAATGTTCAGGAATTCCACAATCTGCTGAATCAGTTGCTTTTTCTCCTCGAATTTCTGGCGATCATGGTCACGGATGATATATCTGAGCTGGGAGTTTTCCACAGTACCTTCCATGTGTATCAGCAGGAAGAAACCCTCGTAATCCTGGGTATTCTGAGGTCTATCAAATTCGGGCAACAGAGCATTGAACTCCATGGCGATCAACTGTGAATTCACCATTTTGCCTTTGGCGTATCCTGGATGGATATTTCTTCCCTGAATATTGATGCAAGCGGAAGCGGCATTGAAGTTCTCGTACTCCAACTCGCCGATAGCACCACCATCCATGGTATAAGCAAAGTCGCAGCCGAATTTCTCCACATTGAAATGTGCCACACCCTTGCCAATTTCCTCATCGGGAGTGAAACCGATGCGAATCTTACCATGCTTGATTTCGGGATGCTTCAGCAAGTATTCCATAGCACAAACTATCTCGGCGATACCAGCTTTGTCGTCGGCACCGAGCAGGGTTTTGCCATCGGTAGTCAGCAGCGTTTGTCCCTTGTAATCGCTCAATTCCGGAAAATCCGCCAGTGTCAGGGCGGTATTGCTTTCGGCATCGAGCATAATGTCGCCACCATCGTAATTCTCGATGATTCTCGGGGCAGCGATACCTGGCATGTCGGGGGCCGTGTCGAAATGAGAAATGAAGCCAATCACAGGTTGTTTGTCCTCGCAGTTGGCGGGCAAGGTAGCAGTTACATAACCGTACTGGTCCTTTTCAACTTCTTGTAAACCAAGTTTTTTCAGCTCTTCTACCAAAAAATCACCAAACACCAACTGTCCCGGGGTGCTGGGATAAGTTTCGGAATTCTCGTCTGATGTAGTGGCATACGAAATATATTTCGTAAAACGGTCTAATAAATTCTTTTTCATGTTCTTATATTTTTATGATTTTATTTCTTGATAATCCGATCCGCATTTTTGGAGAGGAAACTTTCCCAGCCGGAGAAATGCTGCTTGGGGCCGAATTGTATTCTGCTTTGCAAATGATGGCACACCGCCACTGCCAAAGCATCGGTAGCATCCAGGTATTTGAGGTCGCTGGGCAGCGGGTACATCCGCTGCAACATAGCCGACACCTGCTCTTTGGCGGCATTGCCGTTGCCCGTCACCGACTGCTTAATTTTACGGGGAGAATACTCATTAATTTCCAGTCCTTTATGGATACACGCCGCCATCACCACCCCTTGTGCGCGGCCCAATTTCAGCATGGATTGCGCACTTTTACCCAAAAAGGGTTCCTCGATGGCTAAGATATCAGGATGGTATTGGTCTATCAACTCCGTTACAAACTCAAAAATAGTCTTCAGTTTGGTGGGCTGGTCAGGCAACTTCTTCAGGTTCAACACATCCAAGGTAATCAACTCCGATTTGACGGGCGTAGCCTTCAGCAAGGCATAACCCATAATCAGCGTACCGGGGTCAACTCCTAAAATGATGTGTTCGTCCATATTATCAATTTACAATTCACAATGCACAATGCACAATCCTGTAATCCTTTAACCTTCCTAACCCTTCTAACCCCTTCATCCTGTAATCCTGTAATCTTTTAACCTTCCTAACCCTCCTAACCATTTCATCCCATCATCCTGTAATCCTGTAATCCAAAAATCCCCTAACCCTCCTAAGCCTTTCTCCTCCGCAACGTCAACACCCTACTGCCAAAATCAATCACCGCTTGGTATTTCATCAGAAAATCACTGCCTATAATACCATGTATCAAGGGTTTATGCATCATTTCGTAGGCTTGGTTGATATTGCTCATATCCAATAGCACGATGTCATATTTTTTCAACAGAAACCTACCCATACGGAAATTCTGAATAGTGCTGAGTTTGCTCTCAAAATCGGAAGTTCCCACTCCCACATTCAGTCCGTCGTTGTCTTCCATACTGATTTCAGGGGATAGCTGGCGGACAAACTCCAAATCGAAGCAGGAATGCGAGGCGCCTGTATCGATGATGACATTCAAGGGATGACCCTCTATCTTCGCTTTCACCACGATATGATAGTTGTCTGGTTCCAACGTCACCAGCTTGAACTTGACAGTTAATATGGTATTGGTTTGGGTGGACATCTTCTACATCCAACGTTTTCTTTTGAAATAGACCAGCAGGAATATCACAATCAGCAGGCAAAAGCCCATTACAATCAAGAACGCATACTTGGATTCAGCGAAGGGCAGACCGATATTCATACCATAAACACCTGTGATGAAAGTCAAAGGCAGTACGATAGTGGAGATAATGGTGAGCATACGCATAATCTCGTTGGTTTTGTTGGTCTGCAACGAATCGAAAGTATTAGAAAGGCCGGCCACCAATTCACCATAGTCGTCAATCATATCCCACATCTTCTGATAGAAGTCGAGGATATTGCCCCAGTAGTCTTCCATGTCCTCGGCAAAGCCCTTCACCTCGCCCGACTCGAATTTGTGGAACAACCTCAATTGGGGTTTGAAAATGGTGTTCACTTGGATAATATTCTTGCGGAAGCGGGAGATTTGCCCGATAATGTCACCCG
Organism: uncultured Bacteroidota bacterium; assembly: GCA_902802755.1. Taxonomy (GTDB): domain Bacteria; phylum Bacteroidota; class Bacteroidia; order Bacteroidales; family WCHB1-69; genus RUG11690. Next base: position 5,626 of record CADCNH010000001.1, read on the forward strand.
GCTTGCTATCAAACAATTCTCGGCTGATGGTGTCCAGTTCACTGCCCATACGCTCTACCAGGAGGAAAGTCTCTTTCATCATACGGTACAACACCTTATACAAAATGGCATCGCTGGTACCGCCGATATCGTCCTCATCAACCTCTTCCGGACTCACCTTGGTCAGATCGAAGAGATCCTGTACCACATAGTGTGAATTACCAACGGTAATGATGTAGTCCTGTCCCCAGAAAATCTTCGTTTCCTCGGTTTTCACCAAACCCGTGCGTTTATCCATCAGTGGAAAATGCAAAACCATGAAATAATAGTCGTCATAAACGTCTATTTTAGGTCGTTGAACGAAGCTAGAGCAGTCGTCAATATCCAAAGGGTGAAAATGAAAGTTATCTTCTAAAAAATCCAGATCCTCAACCGTGGGATTGGTGATATGGTGCCATTTAAGCGTTCCAAAATCAATGGTATCAACCATTATAACCTCCTTTCTCTCTATGGACGGAAAAACAAAGTTCTACATTCCTGATTAGTATTTATTTTTTTGACCTGCAAAAATAAAAAAAATACTTGAAAATGGTACAGGAAATTTATATAAAAAATCACTAAGATTTTGAACTGTGAACTTTCCCCTCCAAAATCCATCATCCTAACCCGCCTAACCATTCTAACCTCCCTAACCCATCATCCCATCACCCCGTAATCCCGTAATCCTGTAATCCAAAAATCCCGTAATCAAACTAACGGAATAAAAAAAGGAGTGACCCCGGGGGGATTCAAACCCTCGACCTTCAGAACCGGAATCTGACGCTCTATTCAGCTGAGCTACGGGGCCGTTTTTGCGGTGGCAAAAATACAAATTAATTAGCAAATTAGCAAATTCGTTTATGAGTAAATTTTTCATTTGCTAATTTGCACATTTGCTAATTAACTAATCATCCATAGCACATTTTTTGTATCTTTGCCCAAAAATTGTTGGAAATGGCAAAGACGGCGGAAACTCCTCTAATCAAGCAATATAACCAATTCAAGGCACAGCATCCCGATGCCCTGCTCCTGATGCGTGTGGGTGACTTCTATGAGGCATACGGCGATGACGCACTGAGGGCATCGCAGATTCTCGGCATTGTGCTGACCAAGAAGTCCAATGGGGCCTCGCCCGCCATAGATATGGCTGGTTTCCCCCATCATGCCATCGACACCTATCTGCCCAAACTGGTGCGTGCCGGACTGCGTGTGGCTATCTGCGAACAGCTGGAAGACCCCAAACTTGCCAAAACCATCGTCAAACGCGGTATCACCGAATTGGTCACTCCCGGTGTCTCCACCAACGACAAGGTGCTGGAACAGAAAGAAAACAATTTCTTAGCAGGTATCCATCTGACAGACAATAAAATAGGCATTTCTTTCGTGGATATTTCCACCGGCGAGTTTTATTTGGCTGAAGGAAACGAAAGTTATATCGATAAACTGCTGCAGAATTTCAAGCCCTCTGAGATTGTCATTCAGAAAAACAAAACTACGGCTTTTAAGGAAAAATATGGGGACAAAATACTGCTGACAGGTTTCGATGACTGGGTGTTCACCACCGATTACGCCATGGATTTGCTGACCAAGCATTTCCAAACCACTTCATTAAAAGGTTTTGGCGTTGACACACTGGAGTACGGCATTATCGCCGCTGGTGCCGCCTTGCATTACCTGTACGAGACACAAAACCACAAAATTCAGCATATCAATAAATTAAACCGGATTGAAGAAGAATTGTATGTGTGGTTAGACCGTTTTACGGTACGTAATTTAGAGCTGATACACTCCCCCAACGACAACGCGGTGACCTTGCTGCAGATCATTGACAAAACCCTCACTCCAATGGGAGCGCGTATGCTGAAAAAATGGATGGTGCTGCCGCTCAAGGAGAAAGTGATGATCGAAGAACGCCTTTCGGTTGTTAAGTATTTTATTGATAATGAAGAGCTTGGTGAAAATATCAAGCATTGTTTGCGCGAGATGGGAGATGTGGAACGCTTGGTTTCCAAAATCGCCACCAGCAAAATTTCTCCCCGTGAAGTGGTTCAATTGGCACGCTCCTTACGTGCCATAGAGAAAGTCAAGAACTACTGCAGTCAAACCGACTTGGCCTCGCTGAAAAAAATCGGTGAACAGCTGAACCCCTGCCTCAGTGTGTGCGAACGCATTGAGAAAGAAATTGTAGAAGACCCGCCAGTGGCCGTCAACAAAGGAAGAGTCTTTGCCAAAGGCGTGGATGCTGAATTGGACACCCTCTCTTCTTTGGCTACCAACAGCAAACAGATTCTGGCCGACATTCAGCGGCGTGAATCGGAAAGAACAGGCATCCCTTCCTTGAAAATCGGCTTCAACAATGTCTTTGGCTATTATTTGGAGGTGACCAATGCCCATAAGTCAAAAGTGCCGGAAGAATGGATCCGCAAACAAACACTGACCAATGGGGAAAGATATATCACTCCGGAACTTAAAGAACTGGAGGACAAAATTTTAGGAGCGGAAGACAAAATACTCGAAATAGAAACACGCTTGTTCAATGATTTTGTTTTGGGACTGATGGATTATATTCCCATGATACAGTTGGATGCACGTCTGACCGCCCGCTTAGATGTTTTGCTGTGCTTTGCCGCCGTGTCGATGGAAAACAACTACACCCGCCCGATAGTTAATGAATCCACGGCCATCAACATCAAAAATGGCCGCCATCCTGTCATCGAAAAGCAGCTGCCTCCGGGCGAAAAATACATTGCCAATGATGTCTATTTAGACAATGAGCACCAGCAAATCATCATCATCACAGGTCCTAATATGTCGGGTAAATCGGCGCTGCTGCGTCAAACGGCCTTGATTGTGCTGATGGCCCAGATGGGTTGCTTTGTGCCCGCGGAGAAGGCGGAAATCGGCATTGTCGATAAAGTTTTCACCAGGGTTGGTGCTTCCGATAATATTTCCACTGGCGAATCCACATTTATGGTGGAGATGAACGAGACCGCCAGCATCCTGAACAATGTGTCCAACCGCAGCCTGATACTGTTGGACGAAATCGGTCGTGGTACCAGCACTTACGATGGGGTTTCCATCGCCTGGTCTATCGCTGAATTTTTGCACGAAAACCCGCGCCATCGTGCCAAGGTGCTCTTCGCTACCCATTATCATGAGCTCAACGACATGGCCGAGCAGTTCCCCCGCATCAAGAATTTCCATGTTTCCGTCAAGGAAATTAACAATAAAATACTATTTCTCAGAAAGTTAGAAAAAGGAGGCAGCGAGCATAGCTTCGGTATTCATGTGGCCCGTATGGCCGGTATGCCCCAGTCGGTACTCAAACGTGCCGAAGAGGTGCTGAAACAGTTAGAGGCCAGCCGAAGCGGCAACGAAACCATCAAGGTGGAAAAGAAGGAACCTGGCTACCAGCTGAGCTTTATCGCCCTCGATGACCCGCTTTTGTTAGATATCAAAGACCAAATCATCGACCTCGACATCAACAGCCTTACCCCCGTCGAAGCCCTCATGAAGCTCAACGACATCAAAACGCTACTCACTAAAAAGAAGAAATAATTATTCGTGCTGAAAGCACACTGAAATCATTTGCTAATTTGCTAATTTGCTAATTATAATTGGCACATTAGCACATTGTCTCATTAGCACATTATTTCAGATGTTCCTCATGGAACTTGGCAATCTTGTTCCAGAGATGCACTCTTTCGATACCCGTCACATTATGGTCATGGATGGTGTAAGGGAAATAGTCCACCTCAACACCAGCTTTGACAGCTTCTTTCATCAGCTCTAAAGACTGCTGCCAAACGACAGTATGATCCTGGCAGCCATGCATCACCAACAAATCGCATTGCACATTCTTGATTTTGTTGAGCAAGCTGGCATTGGCATAACCATCGGGATTCTCCTCTGGGGTGTCCATATAGCGTTCGCCATACATCACCTCATACCATTTCCAATCCACCACAGGACCGCCGCAGGAAGCAGCTTTGAAGGCCTCGGGATGGCGAGTTACCAGCGACAAGGTCATGAAACCACCATAACTCCAGCCATCCAAACCGATGCGTTTGGGATCAATATAAGACAGGGATTTCAGGTATTCTACACCGCACATCTGATCTTCCACCTCAAGGTCACCCAAATGACGGTGAATGCATTTTTCAAACTCGGCACCACGGTTAGCTGTGCCGCGGTTGTCCAAGGTGAAAATCACATAGCCCTGCTGTGCCATGTAGTACAGGAAGGTACCGCCCGACATGAAAGTGTTCGTAACCAACTGGGAATGAGGACCTCCATATACATAAATCAAACAAGGATATTTTTTGGTTCTGTCCATATTAGGCGGCAGAATCATACGGCAATACAGGTCATCGCCAGCTTTGTTCTTGATGCTGAAAATGGAAGCCTTGCCCATAGTACAATCAGCAAAAGGATCTTTCGAAGACTTCAACAGCTTGGAAACCTTGCCATTATTGCTTTTCAGATAAATATTACGCGGCGTTTCCAAATTGGTGAAATAATCGATAAAATAGCTCATATCCGAAGAAAAACGCGGGGTATGGGTTCCCGATTCGGGAGTCAGGTTTTCCACTTTTTTACTCTTGATATTCACCTTGCAAACATACTGATCCACAGGCTTATCCAAAGAAGCGAGGAAATAAATATTCTCCTCTTTCGGATCCAGACCTATCAATTCGCTCACCTCCCAATTGCCCTGGGTAAGCAAAGTATTGGTGCCCGCATTCAAATCATACAAGTAGATATGATTCCAACCATCTCGGCGGGTCTGCCACAGAAAACGGTTGTTTTTCAAAAATACCGGACGAGTCTGGGGTTCCACATAACGCTCATCCTTTTCTTCTATCAGCACTCGGGTTTTATTGCCTGTAAGCAAATCATATTCAATCAGTTTCGCATGGTTTTGTGCACGATTCAGATGCGTGATATACAGATATTTCTCATCGGGAGAGAAAGTGATATTGGTCAGAAATTCACCATCGGCCTTGTCGGTTTTAATGTAATGATACACCGCCTTACCCTTGGCCACTGATGCTTTCACATCAAAAATACCAGCTTTCACGTCATGGCTGGTGCGGCCTGCCATGGGGTATTTCATCGTTTCCACTGTGGCAATCGGGGTTGACGTGTTCACCAAAGGATAATCTTCCACCATACTCTCGTCCATACGATAAAAGCAGATGTAATTGCCCTTCGGCGAAAAATACTGTCCCTCGTTAATACCCCACTCGCTGCGATGCACACTCTCGCCAAACACAATATTCTTGCCTGTATCAGGACAAAGCAGTATCGGCTTATAATCATTCAAAATACTCTGAACATACACATAGCCGTCCTTTTTCGTCATAAAAAGGAAGTTTTCCAACTGATAATCGAAAACATCCTCCATGTCAATTTTACTGACCGCATTGGTGGTTAAATCCAACACTTTGTCATAGGCTGGAAAATAGAGTTTGTCCTTTCCTATCCAAGTGAATGAGGGGAAACGGGATAACTCTTCATCCAACAACTTGGCCAACTGATATTTAGCAAGCAATGTCTGTCCCTTGCCTGTCTTGGCTTCGGTTAGCAACAACGCATTGTCTTCAATTTGCGCATACTGATTGGTTTCCGGTCGCCAGCACAAATTCTTGATATTGTCATAGCTGTATTTTCCCTTGAAAATACCTTCCAAATCGATATAATTGATTTGGGCGAAAAGCGAAAAAATCGAAGAGAGAAGAATCAGTGATAGGAACAGTTTTTTCATTGCAATAGTTTTTATTGATGAATAATTTTATTGATATCTATTTGATTATAAATTTCTTGTGCTTCTGGAAGCATAACCGGTGACAACAGATTATAAAAGGTGTCAGCATTCAAATGTTGAGGTAAATAAGAGTAAACATTATGCATGAAGAATTTTGCATATTCTTGCGGATTAACAGCGGAACTCAACAGGTGTTGGTCCAGTCCCTCTTTCAGGAGTTTTTTCAGGCTTGTACAAAAAGCATTTTCCTCACAAGTGAATGCATCCTCAAGCTCTTTCATAAAATAATTGGATTCTTGTTGCAAACAATAATGACATTCACAAATGAGCATGACCAGTTTTTCCACCACATTATTGCAATATTCAATTTTCTCAAACAGCCTTTCACGAATTTGTTGATGCCAATATTTGCGGGCTTCCAACACCATGTTAGCCTTGGTTTCATAGCGATTAAACAAGGTTTTAGGGGTGACCTTTATTGCCAATGCAATTTCTTGCATCGTATGCTGAAATCCTTCTTTCAGAAAGAAATCATACACTGCATGGATTTTTGGAAGAACCGAGGTTTTCATTTATAATTTAACTACTTTATTATCAACTAATTGATATTTTTCACCTGTAGCGGAACAAAGGGCGAAACCTTCGGCATCGAACTGCAATTTCTGGCCGTTTTCGCTCATCCAGCCGGCATGTTGGGCAGGATTTCCGACTACCAGCTCATAATCGAGCACATTGCGAGTAACAACAGTACCAGCACCCACAAAGGCATAGCGGCCAATATTATGACCACAGACAATGGTGGCATTGGCACCGATAGTGGCACCTTTGCCTATGTGCGTGGGAGCAAACTCATTTTTCCGTTCCACTGCGCTGCGGGGATTCACCACATTGGTAAACACGGCAGACGGCCCGATAAACACCTCATCTTCACAAGTAACCCCCTTGTAGATAGACACATTATTCTGAACCTTCACGCGATTGCCAAGGGTTACCTCGGATGCCACAAAGACATTCTGTCCCAAAATGCACTCCTCCCCTATCATACAATTCGGCATCAGATGGCAGAAATGCCAAATCTTCGTGCCCCTGCCTATCTTGCACGGTGCATCCACCACTGCGGTTTCATGAATGTAAATTTCGTCTATCATTGAATTTTGAATTATCTTTGCGTCACTACCCCGCCCTTCGGGCTATGCGGCGACTGCGGTTCCATCGCAATGATTATGCGTTCTATTCCCTATCCCCTAATCACTATTCCCTGTAACCTGATTACCAGGCTCCGTCAAACACTGTCCAAATGTAGTCACCTGTGTCCCAGGCGGTTTCAATAGCATAATTACCACAACGAGCCGTATAATCGGTCAACATTTTCAAAGCTTCGTCACGACGGCCATTTTTTAGCAAGAGCAGTGCTTTATCTTCTATATTTTTCTGATTATCGAAAAACTCCTTCTGAATCGGCTTCCAGGTTCTATCAATGACCTGTCGCATGTCGCCCCAGCGTTGCGAAGCCAAGGTGCCCAAGCGGTTGAAAGCCCACCAGGCGGCTTTGCGACTGAAACCCGTCTCACGGCCACAGGTTTTGTATTCTGAAGGCAGGTCGGTGACGTTGGCATAAATGGGCACATACACCGAAGAAGCCACATTGTCGAGGGCAAACCAGCACAAAGCTCCCACCTCATCGGGCAGGTCACTACGACACTGGATAATGGTCGCATAAACCGTAAACCACACCGCGATGTTGCGCTCGCCATGTTCGTGCCAGCCGCCATTCACCTTGTGCAGTTTCAGCTCATCCGATTTCATAAAAGGATTGGCCAGGGGAGAAATCACGCTTTTGCCTTCTCGGTCAGTCACCGTGATATTCTTCCGCATATCATACTCTGTTCCTTCGTAGTAATCTTGGAAAACACGCACCATATCTTCCAGCTTCACCAAAGAGTCTGGTTTCACCGAAAAAGGATAGTTTTCAGCATTGGGGTCCAACTTCAATGAAGGGGCCAGCAGGTCGAACACACGCCACTCGCGGCGACGACAAGCCAACATCATACGGGAATCAGGAGCGTAGGCGTATGCAAATCTGAAGGGCTCGCCGCTTTTTTTGCTCCACCAGCCGTTTTCCTCGGCCACCGCATACACATTGTCGGAAGCCATGAAGTAATCCTTGTTTTTCAGGTCTATTTCACGAATAGTAGAGGCATTGGCATTGACGGCAATATGGTCGTCGGGCACACGTTGGGCCGCCCAAACCGCTCCCACTTTGCCCTTGCCGGGACCCACAATCTCCAGATGCCACACCTCGTTTTTGTCGGCAATCGTCAAACACTCGCCACCGTCAATCCAGCCGTATTTCTTCATCAACTCGCCAGCTGTTTTGATGGCATCGCGTGCTGTGCTGCAGCGCTCCAGCATCAACTGGCAAAGGCGCTGGCAGTCTATGAGTCCACTGTCGGATCTCAGCTCACTGCGTCCGCCGAAGGTTGATTCACCAATAGCCAGCTGTTTCTCATTAACACAGGGATAAGCCGTGTTCAGGAACTGGTAGGTATGTGCCACCTGCGGAATCTCGCCCACGGGAATATTGTCGTAACGGTTCATTTTACCCGGCTCCGATTTGGCAGCAACCCTCTTATACAGGGTTTCCGTAGCGCCAGCAGGATGGTCCGCCGCTTTTTCCACCGTGATATTGGTACGAGAACGACCACTGTCATCGGTGTGCGAGGTCATCACTGAGCCATCAGCCGAAGCCTTTTTGCCTACGGTCACACTGGTACACTCCATACCATCAGTGAAATCGTCTGTGCTATACCAATTTTGTCCCTGTGCCCAGAAAACTGCGAACACAAAAATGCCTATTAAAATTTTTTTCATCCTTTGAATTTTGAATTCTGAATATTTTTTCACTATCCCTCCCTTCGGGCTATGCGGCGATTTCGGTTCCACCGCATACTACAACCTCCCACCTGACCACTGACCACTATTATCTATCACCAAATCTGCCCGGCGGCATTTTTCCTCCTGTGGCATCTGGGCCTGGATACGGTTCCTGATTTCTTCTTCAGTAAGGCTCGGGGTTCTCTTCTTTATGCGTTCTATTCTGACATCCATCGGTGCATCCACCACTATCACCAGGTCGAAGAACTTATCCAAACCATTCTCGTATAAAATGGCCGTTTCCATCATGACCGAAGGAGCTTGCTGTTCCGCAGCCCATGCCTCAAATCTTTCCATCACCACGGGATGTATCAGCTGGTTGATGAGCTCTCTTTTTCCCGAATTCTGGAAAACACATTCCGCCAGCTTCTTGAAATCTATCTTTTTATCAGTGAACACCTTGTCCCCGAAAAGAGCCTGAATAGCCGCTATGATTTTTGGGTCTTCATAACAATTTTTCGCTTCTTCATCCGCATAAAAAACCGGTATTCCCATCTGTACAAAGAATTGGGAAATATAGGTCTTACCTGTGCCTATTCCGCCGGTAATTGCTACATTCTTCATCCTTTTATCGTATATAAAGGGTGACGACTTCGGGTTTGTCAACGGATTTTAGTTCGGGGTAGCCTTGTTCACGTAAAAAGTCACACATTTCCTTGCCAGAGAACGAATATGCACTGCGTTTAGATTTGTTTTTGATCAATTCGTTCACATTGATATCGACAATTCTGTTCTCTTCGGCGAATCTGGGAGTCAGATAGTTCAAACCTCTTGTGGTAAAAGTCAGCAAAAACGTGGTATCAGACAAGGTACAAGTCTTTTTTCCCTCCGGAAGCGAGGAACACACCACCTTGTACTCCAAGGTATGCTCCTGGTCTCTGGAGAAATTCATAAAAAACCAAGCGATAGCTGACAGGAGAAGACACACCAGGAAAGCTAAGGGTGGCAGTTTTATCTTATTCTTGTTCTCTTGCTGATTTTCCACGTACATAAGCGTTTATTTTTCAGCGTTCTTAGCAGCGTTTTCGTCGATGGCAACAGCGGCCTTTTCGATGGTAATTCTTACACCATCAGCAATTTCGATGACAAACACTTTTTCTTGAACATCGGTAATCTTGCCATGAAGACCGCCAATGGTCACCACTTTGTCACCTTTTGCCAATTTGCTTCTGTATTCCTCGATTTGTCTTTGCTTTTTCTGCTGAGGTCTAATCATGAAAAAGTAAATAATCAACAGCATACCAATGATTAAAAGCAAAGTCATTGATCCGCCACCTGCTCCCTGTCCATCTTGTGCCGGAGCCATTAATAAAAAAAGTAAGTTGTTCATTTTCAATTTTTTATATTAATAATAAATTAAGGTTCCACAACGGTTGCCTTCAAGCGAAGGGTGGTTTGCACTGGATAGGTGTTGGCAGAAACCACCACCAACTTACTTACCTCTCCCTTTTGGCTTTTGGAATCGAACACCACACCGATTTCCCCAGATTCTCCTGGTCTGATAGGTGCTTGCGGAGGGGTTGACGTGGTGCAGCCGCAAGAAGAGCGCGCACTGGAAATAATGAGGTTCGACTTGCCGGTATTTGTGAATTTGAAGGCATAGCTCAAGCGTTCTCCTTTGATGACACGGCCAAAGTCGTATTCCAAAGTCTCGAAGGTCAGCACAGGCATTTTCTCCGCATCCTTCTTGGAAAGGCCCTCTGCCGTCATTGGATTATGCACATCCGACGTGGAGAAACCCTCAGCGTTGTTCTTTCCGCCACAGGCAGCCAACAAAAAGATTGACACACATAAACCAATGATAATCGATATTTTTTTCATTTTTAATTGTGCATTGTAAATTGTCTACACCAGTCCTCTTCCCATCTTATTCAACTTCCCTTCCTCCTTCAAATCCACCGCTATCTTATCCAGCATACCATTGATAAATTGCTTGCTTTTGGCTGAACTATAAGTTTTGGCTAACTCAATATACTCATTAATGGTCACTTTCACCGGAATGCTTGGAAATTCGGTAAATTCGCAGAGCGCCATCTTCAACAAAATGATGTCGATTCCCATCATACGTTCCAACTCCCAATTCTGCAACTTCTGCTCTATTCTTTCCTCGTATTCGCGATTATGTGCCAAGGTCAGCGTATAGAGACTTTTGTAGAAATCCTTGTCACTCTCTTCACCCTCTGAAGTTTCTTTGAACAAAGAAGCTATAGGGCAATGGTTTTCTTGCGATTCCTTGAACTGCTGAATGTTTTTATACAACATCAACAGTGCCTCGTTATAATCATCAAACCAGTGAATATTCTTTTCCTCGAAAAACCAATGAATCAGTTCGCTTTCCACAAATACCTTTTCCACTATGGCCAGCACCAAATCCTTGTCTTCCTTGTAACTCCGCTGGGAGTTTTTCATGTATTCTTGATATTCAGGAAGATTTACGATCTCGTGATTTACCTGCACAATGAAATCTGCATCATTGCTCCAATTGATTTTCAACTCCTTATACAACTTGTTCAAACTCACATTCTCATCAATCTGCAATATCACCTTGTTGTCCACAAACTTGGTGTTGGGATTCAAGTCAGCCTCGGTAGGATTGATTTTATTTTTCAAATCCTCCAATTTGTTAACTCTGTAGCGATATATGGCTGAAAACAACGAGAAAAAATAGATGAACAAGGTATAGCAGGACTGGATAGCGGAGTTTAATTTTTTCTCGCCTTCTGCCACATCCTCTTGGTCATTCATCTGATGAGCGAAGATGGCCTGCATCACCTTGATTCTCAAATAACGTCTGCTTATCATTTTTTTCTTTTAGAGCTGCAAAAATACAAAATTTTAATTAGTTAATGTGCCAATGTGCTAATGTGCTAATTAATTTAATAAATTATTCTTTTTGTTTTTTTTCTCTCATACTATCCCTTATACTCATGGTGCGAATTTTCTTTAAACCCTCTAATGCACACACTTGAGTTATCTCACATCATAATTGGCACATTTGCACATTGGCTAATTGGCACATTTAACCGATCACTTCCTCCACTTTCGCCATCAGGACTGTCTCCAACTCTTTGGCTTTCATCACGTATGCCTGGGCTTTGCTCACCATTTCCTCTGCGAAAACCTTGTCCTCCAAGCTGGAAGCGTTGATTTTCACATTCAGGTAAGCTCCCATGACAGCGGCACGGGCGCATAAAACGCCAACACCAGCATCGGTTACGGAATTAGGATTGCCCTTCTCAATCATGGCAGCACAAATTTCGAACACGTCGAAACTGCGCTGGATTGTCTTGAACGGCACCTCAATAGCATATTTGGTGGCATTTTGGATAGCCTGTTTGCGGGCAGCTTTTTCTGCGTCATTGCCCTTAGGCATACCAAAAGCATCCATAATCAGATTGAAAGAATGGGTATCCTCATCCACCAGCCATAGCAATTCGTCTTTGAGTTTCTGGCCTTTTTCAGCCCACTGGGAGAATTCTTCCCAACGCTCATCCCAGCCAGGTTTGTGGGAGGACAGGTTGGCCACCATGGTACCCAAAGCGGCACCCAGACTGCCCATATAGGCGGAAATAGAACCACCACCGGGAGCGGGACTTTCAGAAGCAGTCTCGTTGGCAAAACCGGTGCAGGTCATGTCCACCAACTTCTCGGTCTTGTTATCTTTCTCTATCAGATATTCTATCACTTTCTCTTCCGGAATGAAGGGTTTCAGGTCATCCAAGCCCATCGACTTGATGGCGATTTTAATGATTTCGGGCTCATCAATACCCAAAGAACGTTGCTGTTTGGCCAAGAAATACTTACCTGCGTCAATCAGGGTTTTCTTGGGCACCAAGCCCACGATTTCCGTGCCCGTTACACGAATGCCGCGAGCGTCGGCTTTTTTGCGTACTTCCTCAAAAGCCACATGCAGTGGGGTGGCATTGGTATCGGTAATGTTCATGGATACCTGTGCTACACCATATTCCTTGATGAACCAGCCAATGGCCTTGGTTCCCTTTAATGTGCCAGGAATATTCACGGGATTGCCGTTCTCGTCTTTCACGATTTTGCCGGTAATGGGGTTGCCTTCACGTTTCGGACGTCCCTTTTCGCGCACGTCAAAAGCGATGGCATTGGCACGACGGGTGGAGGTGGTATTCAAATTATAGTTCACAGCAATCAGAAAATCACGGGCACCGATGGCTGAAGCACCACTCTTGGCCACCTCTTCGGTAAATTCACAAGGACCGAAATCAGGTTTCCATTCAGCAGAAGCGATACGTTCTTTCAAAGCCTCGTACTCGCCATTACGGCAGTTGGCCAAGTTGCGGCGTTTCGGCTCGAAAGCAGCGTTTTCATAGCAGAAAACAGGAATGTTGAGTTCCTCACCTACCTTTTTGGCCAGCTTACGGGCATACTCGGCAGTCTCTTCCATGGTGATGTTGGAAACGGGAACCAAAGGACACACATCGGTAGCACCAAAACGTGGATGGTCGCCATGATGACCACGCATATCAATCAACTCTTTGGCCTTGGCTATAGCCTTATAGGCAGTGGCAATAACCTCTTCGGGAGTGCCAACAAAAGTCACCACGGTACGGTTGGTGGTGAAGCCCGGATCCACATCCAACAACTTTACACCCTCTGACTTTTCTATCACATCGGTAATCTGCTTGATAACATCCAAGTTCCTTCCTTCGCTGAAATTGGGAACACATTCGATTAACTGTTTCATATCTATTTTTCTATTTTATTGATTATTAATATCTTGACAATTTTATGATACAAATTACAAAGGTACATATTTTTCCCTTATTATGCACGGATTTACAAAAATTCGGTAGGAAAGGCAAATTTTTTGGTTGAGACGCGTCGTGGCACTTCTCAACAATCACAAAAAAACTTGGAGCTCGTAAACAAAAAAGGCTGCTATACAGCAGCCTTTTCTGAGAGGTCTCTTCCAGACTCGAACTGGAGTAAATGGTTTTGCAGACCAGCGCCTAGCCACTCGGCCAAGAGACCTTTTTGGGACTGCAAAAATACAACTTTTTTTTGAATTGGCAATAATATCAAAAATATTTTTTTTTGACGATGATTTTCTCTACCATCAACCTATTGATATTAAACCCTCTGCGAGGGTATGGTGGTATCTGTTTCTTGCGATTCTATTGATATTAAAGCCCTAACGGGCTATGATCCTTGCTCCTGACACCTCTAACACCTAACCACTAACCACTAACCACTAACCACTAACCACTAACACCTAACCACTAACACCTAACCCCTATTATTGTGCTTGTTGCTGTATCTTGATATTATGGCGTTTGCGCTCGGTTTCATCCAAGATAATCTTGCGGAGGCGCAATGAACGCGGGGTGATTTCCAGGTATTCATCTGGACCGATGTATTCCATGTATTCCTCCAGCGACATCTTGATAGCCGGTGCAATATGCATCTTTTCATCGCTACCAGCAGCACGCATATTGGACAGCTTTTTCGACTTGCACACATTCACCACCAAATCATCGGGGCGGATATGCTCGCCAATCACCTGACCAGCATACACCTGATCGTTCGGGTCGATGAAGAAGCGGCCACGATCCTGCAACTTGTCGATAGCATACGGATAGCTCTGGCCTGTCTCCATGGCAATGAGCACACCGGCATGACGGCCCTGGATGTCGCCTTTCCATGGCTGGAATTCAATGAAACGATGCGACATGATGGCCTCGCCTTCGGTAGCTGTCAGCACCTGGTTACGCAGCCCGATAATACCTCTTGAAGGTATCTGGAAATCCAAGTGCACACGGTCGTTTACAGTCTCTATGTTGAGCAAATCGCCTTTACGGCGGGTCACCAAGTCGATGACACGGCTGGAGAAATCTTCGGGAACAAGTACTGTCAGTTGTTCCACCGGCTCACATTTTTGTCCGTCAATTTCCTTGATAATCACCTGTGGCTGACCTACTTGCAATTCATAACCCTCACGGCGCATGGTTTCAATCAGTACCGACAAGTGCAGCACACCACGGCCATACACATTCAGCATATCAGGAGAGCCTGTTTCTTCGACTCGCAAAGCTAAATTCTTCTCCAGTTCAAGGAAGAGTCTATCGCGCAAATGTCTTGAAGTCACATATTTACCCTCTTTACCGAAGAAAGGAGAGTTGTTGATGGTGAACAACATGCTCATGGTCGGCTCGTCCACCTTGATAGGTGGCAGTCCTTCCGGTTCGAGTGCATCGGCTACAGTATCGCCAATCTCGAAATTATCCAAACCCAAAATAGCGCACAATTCGCCCGCTTCCACAGGAGTTTTGATTTTTTCCTTGCCTAAGCCTTCAAACACATATAATTCCTTGATTTTGGAAGGCACAATGCTGCCGTCACGTTTCACTAACGACACATTCTGTCCCCATTCCAAAGAACCTCTTCTGATTCGTCCCACGGCGATTCGTCCCACGTAAGAAGAATAGTCCAAAGAGGAAATCATCATTTGCAGCGAGCCTTCCTCAACTTTTGGTGCAGGAATATGCTCTATAATCTGATCCAGCAAATAAGAAATATCGTTGGTCGGGGTTTTCCAGTCGGGACCCATCCAGCCCTGCTTGGCAGAACCATACACTGTGGGGAAGTCTAACTGCTCGTCGGTGGCACCTAAATTGAACATAAGCTCAAAAACGGCCTCCTGAGCGAGTTCCGGGTTGCAGTTGGGTTTGTCTACCTTATTGATGACAACAATCGGTTTAAGGCCCAATTCTATGGCTTTCTGGGTCACAAAACGAGTCTGGGGCATGGGGCCCTCAAAAGCGTCCACCACCAGCAGCACACCATCGGCCATATTCAGCACACGCTCTACCTCGCCACCAAAGTCGCTGTGGCCAGGGGTGTCGATGACATTGATCTTGCAGTCCTTGTATCTTACCGACACATTCTTCGAAAGGATAGTAATACCTCTTTCACGTTCCAAATCATTGTTGTCCAATACCAGTTCCTGCACCTGTTGGTTGGCACGGAAAAGATGGGCTTGGTATAAAATACGGTCAACGAGTGTAGTTTTGCCATGGTCAACATGGGCGATAATGGCGATATTTCTAATGTTTTGCATATTCTACGAACAATTTTTTGAGGGTGCAAAAATACAAAAAATAATTAGTCAATGTGCTAATGTGCCAATGTGCTAATTAAATGAGCAAATTAGTTAATAAGCAAATTAGCAAATTATTATTATGGAGTTATATTCTTATTGAATTTTGAACTTTGGATTTTGAATTCATAATTTGGTCTATAGCATAAATTATGGTTCATAAAAAACGGGGCACCGTTTCCGATGCCCCGTGTAAATTTTTGTGGAGACGCACGGCCGTGCGTCTCCACAATGTGATTATTATCTAACGATAGCCACTTTGTAAACACCAACACCGTTTTCGGTAGCCAGTCTTACAACATAGTTGCCATTAGCTACGCTCAGAGAGATTACTTCAGGACTGCTGAGAACCTTTCCAGTGTAGACTTGCTTACCATAGATGTCGTAAATGTCAACATTAGAGATTGCGATACCTTCTTCGTTTACAATGTAAACGTTGTTCAGGTAGCTGTAAACCTTAATGCTTGACAATTCAGCATTGGCAATACCATCAACAGGTCCGATAGGCAGAGCCTTGGTGGTGAATGCGTTGATAGCCCAATCAGAAGTCAGGTTAGCACCACAGATAGCTCTTACACCATATTCATACAGTGTGTTAGGAGTCAAACCTGTCAACTGCAATGAAGTAGTGGTAACAGTCTGAGTGGTGTAGCTAGCTGCGTCAGCGGCTTTGTAGCGTACTTCGTAACTTGGAGCAGTGCCCACCCAGCTCAATACTGCTGATGAAGTATCGATATCCATAGCAGTCAAGTTGGTCGGAGTCTGGCAATTAGCTTCGAATACAGCGGTAATAGTATGGTTGCCGGCTACGTTGTAGAAGGTGTATGAACTGATAGCACCTCTGCTTGAACCATCAACGATAACGTCAGCAATTACATAGTATTGGTTAGGAGTAATGGTGAAGGTCTTGTTTGAACCATATTCAACATTGGTCTGAGTACCAGGAGCGATAGTACCGTTTGCACCCTGAGTAACAGTGATTTCGAACTTCTTGATGCTTGTGGTAGCGGTCAAGGTGATATCCTGCTGCAAAGCAGCCAAAGTGAAGGTACCGATACCGTTGTTGTAAGTAACGTTTACAACAGCGTTGCCAGCAGTTACGCTAACCACTTCGTAACCTACTTCAGGAACAATCATGTATGAAGGAGTAGCACCGTAAGCGTAAGTCTGAGTACCAGGAGTGATGGTAGCGTGAGCAGGCTGATTAACGGTTACAGTCACATAGTTAGGAGCGAAGTTAGCGAAGATGGTGTAATCGCTCTGAACATCAGTGATAGTGAATGCGTTGTTGGTTACAGCAACTTCTTCACCGTTAGCAATCACGTTCAACAAATGACAACCGCTTGCTGCGCTCAGCGTGTAAGAAACGTTGCTACCAGCCTGAACTGTAGTAGTGGCAGGAGTGATAGTGCAGCCTTCCATGTTGGATGTAGCAGTCAAAGTGTACATGATAGCTTCGAAGCTAACTTCTACAGTATGGTTAGCGGTAACGTTGATGAATTCGTATGAATCAACAGCACCAACAGTAACACCGTCAACAACCACGTCAGCAACCTGGTAGTTAGCATCAGGAGTGAAGGTCAAAGCATAGTTGCTACCGTATGCAATATTTGCGCTTACAGCTTCAGCACCGTTCACAGTACCATGAGTACCAGCAGTAGCGGTGATAGTGTACATGAACTGAGCGAAGGTTACACTAATATTATGATCAGCATTGATAGCAGTGTAAGGAATAGTCAAAGTAACTACAGCGTCATCCTGAGTGTAAGTAGTAGTTACACCGTCGATATCTGTAGAAGCAATGTACCAACCTTCATTAGCGTTGATTTCGTAAGTAACATCTGTACCATAGTTTACGGTCTGAGCACCGGCAGGAGTGATTGTACCACCTTCACCAGCTTCAGCAGTCATGGTATAAGTGAAGATTGAGAAGTGAGCATCGATAACGTAGTTATCAGCCACATTTTCAATAGTAGTAGTATAAGTACCTTCAACGTCAGTCAAATCTTGAGCCTCGTTGTTGATAATCACTGCGCTTACATAGTAACCTTCTTCAGGAGTTGCATTGAATACATAATCAACAGGATTTGCAGGATCATAAGTGAATGTCATACCATTGGTTACAGAACCTGCGCCGTAAGCGTTGGTAGTGATAGTGTAAGTGTTAGCTTCGAAGGTGATGTCGAATACATGAGATTCAACGATGAAGTTGAACTGGTTGTTGCTTGCAGTGTACAAGTTCTGACCATCCAAAAGAACATTTTCAATAGAATAACCAGTAGCAGGAACAATGTTGCTGTACCAGTTGTCACCATAGTTCACGATAGTGTTGTAAGTATCACCAGCAACTAACAATTCGCTTGCGTCAGCATAACCCTGACCAGCCAGTACATTGTAAGTAATAGCGAAGGTGTCAACCTTAACCACAGCTTCGATAATGCAGTTCTCAACGACAGAATCAATGCTGAAGCTATAGCTGTTATCAGCACCGAATACAACTTCGTCGATTCTGTTTTCACCGTTCACTAACAATTGATACAGGTGGAAGTGTTCAGCAACTGTACCAGTAACTGTCATAGGATCAAATTCAGGAATGTACTGAGTAGCAGGTTCAATAGTTCCCTGAGGATCTGTCATAGCAATGTCACCATAGGTGTTGTAATTTCTTACAGAAGCATCAATCTTGTAACCAAACTTAATATCCACAGTCTGGGTTTCAGTAACATTCTCGAAAGTATAGCTGTCGATATGACCCATTGAAGTACCGTTTACAGTAACATCAGCAACATGATAGAGGTCATGACCTGTGAAGGAAATGGTTGTATCAACATCGTTGTTTACTGAGTAGTCAATCCAAGTGGTATAAGTGTCACCAGTATTCAACAGCGGGCTGTCATTAGCATAACCCTTACCAGTCAAAACATTGTAGTTGATAGCCACAGTGTCTCTTCTGAAAATAGCGTTCAGATAGTAGTTGGCCACCACCAAAGTATCGATAGTGTAGCTGTAAGTGCCGTCACCATTGTCCACAACGTCAGCGAACACATCTAACTGCATATCGGGAACCATCGGGCTAACGGTCAAGCCAACCATATGATAGTGAGGATCAGCCACCATGTTAACGGTGAATGCGTTAGGATCGATAGTAGTGTCGGTAGCAGCGGGTACGAATGCACCACCGAGATCGCTATAGAGGTCAGGTCTGAAGTTTTCAACAGTCTTGAAGATATGGAATTCAAGTTTGAAGTCTACATATACAGTGTGGGGTTCAGTAACATTCTCTAAGGTATAGAGCATGAAGTTAGCACCTGTACCATCTTCAGGAACAACCTGTACATCGTCAACCCAAACACCAGCCACGTGGTACATAGGATCCGGAACAATGTTCAGGGTGAGGTCTTCGCCATAGTTGACAGCAACAGTACCGTTAGGAGTAACTGTACCGTTAGCAGCACAAGTTACGATAACATTATTTACAGGATATACCTTGAAGTTGTCGATGCTGAAGCCTAAGTTACCAGCCAATGAAGTAGCGTGGAAACCGAAGTTGTAAATACCGTCAGCAGCGATGGTGATGGTAGTGGTAGCGGTTTCGTAGGTAGTATTGTTGAAGCTATGAGTAGCCACAGCGTTGGTCATGTCAGCAACATGAGCGCCATTGCCATAGAATACTTCGAATGATTCGGTCAGTGAGCTGTTAGCCTTATAGTCATAAATAATGGTATAAGTACCAGCGGCCATTTCGATACATGGTGACATCATCCAGTCATTAGCGGCAGCTTCGTCGTTGAAAGTATAGTTGATGTTGTTATTCAGGTTCATGGTAATACCGTCGTTGTTAGCATCGATCGGATTCCAACCGTGGTTGATGGTCAGACCTGTGAATTCTTCAACGTATGGAACAGTGGCAGGAGCCAGAACAGTGATAGGAGCTGAAGTGATGGTGTTGTTGGCATCAACAGCATCGCCTGTCAATTCAACCCAAGCGGTCAAAGTGTTTTCACCAGTGGTGAAAGCAGGAAGCTGGTTGAAAGTATAGGTGGCAGCTTCATTGAATGCAATCGGGGTGGCCAAGGTAACGGTTTCATGAACCGGAGTTTCCTCATTCACCTGATAGTAAGCCTCGAAAGTGCTAACGGTACCTTCATAACCCATATTCTTCACACCAATAGTAACCGCACCTTCCACATCGCAAGCGTCTGCGAAAGTGTTGATGTCTGTGATAGCTAAATCTGTAGCTTCAGGACAGTTGGTTATTCTGATGTTATTTCTGTATGTATAAGCGGAACCTGCTGCTGTTGCACCCGGATTGAATGGATCAACATTATAACTGTCAGTATAATAATATCTTGCTATATTTGATCCACCGGCATGAGTACGGAAGGTAGGATAGCTACCCCATGAACCAGTATTATCATCCACAATCAACACCAAGTTGTCTGTTCCATTATAGTTAAATGGAGTATCGAAATTAATTTGCTGCCATCCTTCTGTGAAAGCAACAACACCTGAATAAACCAACTGGGCATTGTCCATAGGCAACCAAGAAGTAATTTCGTTTGCAGATGTATGCATCATGTAAATGTCAATATTTCTTGCTTTTGAACCGGTGTTGCTAACCTCAATTTCAAAACCAGAAATTGTGGTAGCAGCATTAATTTCAGAACTCTTGAAAATTTGTTGTGAGAAACTATAGTTATAATTTCCATAGGTTGGAATATAAGTTGAAGTTGAAGTACCTGTAAATTCAACTTGAACACCATGCTCACAATTAGTTGTGAATTCCACTTCATCAGTATATTCACTTTCATCTTCAGTACCACAAACAGCCTTTACACGTACTGTGTAGTTGGTTGAAGCCTGGAGGTTGTTCAGGAGAGCGTATGTGGTGTCAACAGAAACACTGGTCCAGGTAGCATCACCCTCTGCCATGTATTCAACAGCATAAGCAGCTTGGTCATAATTGTCATTCCAAGTTACAACTGCAGTATGGTCAGTAACTTCTGATACTGTCAGAGCGGTAGGAACAAAACAAGTGGGAATACGTTCAACCAAAATGTTATCAATGAATACATAGTTGTAAGTATAAGTTCCTGTAGGACGCTCTTTCGTTGAACGGAAAGCAATATATCCTTCAGATCCAGTATAATTGTTGAACATTACCGTGATTCTACCACCATGTTCTTGAATAGCATTGAAAGCTTCTACTGTCGTGAAAGATGTTTCAGGATTTGAAGCATCGGTAACAACACCTACTTCAAAATGTGAACCGTATGAGGTTGTAGCTGAATACTTCTTGGCATCAAATGACATCATCAAGGTATTGATTGCAGCATTCATTTGAGGCAGTACTGCATAAATATCACCGTATGAGGTTGAAGTTGAAGTAGTGCAGTAGTTATAGAATCTTAATGAATTGGGACCACTAACAGCGTATGATGAGCTATTGTAAATACCTGCACCGTATGAAGTGCTGGTACCCGTGAATTTTTTGTTCCAACATGCTGGCATCACCATGGTTGACTGAGAAGTGGTGGAGGTATAAGCATCGAAGTTTTCTGAATAAGGAACTGCTGCTAAACCACAGGCTGTATTAAAGCTCAATTCAGCATTTGTGTACTCTGATTCGTCAGTTGCTGAACAAATAGCCTTCACGCTGAATGGCAATACATAATGAGTGGAAGCGGATAAACCTGTAATCGTGTAAGGATTGTTTGTGGTAGTTTCAGTGATGGTTTGCTCACCAATGGTATAAGAAACTTCCCATTCGGTTTCGCTACTACCTGCAGTCCATGATACCTGAGCAGTAGTTTCGGTAACTGTACCCACTGTAATAGCTGTAGGTTTGGGACAAGATGGGAGTTCCGTAACCATTACATTATCAATTGAAG
Source organism: uncultured Bacteroidota bacterium (assembly GCA_902802755.1). Taxonomy (GTDB): domain Bacteria; phylum Bacteroidota; class Bacteroidia; order Bacteroidales; family WCHB1-69; genus RUG11690. The sequence goes on from CADCNH010000001.1 coordinate 27,365, forward strand.
CATAATAATTGTTAGAAGAACCTCCCGTATATCTAAATGCGATATAGTAATTAGATCCTGTAACGCTTGTTTGGTTAAATGCATATTCTACTGCTGTTTTCGTCGTTGTTTGTGTACATGTATATACTGACACAAATGTTGAAGGATCAGTAGGATCTGTCATATAACCTAAGTACATTGTACCATTATAAGTACCAGTACCTTCATTTCTATATGTGAAACTAATCACCATATTTTGGATATCCTCGGTAAACTGTGGTAATACTGCGTATGCGGGAGTTGCACTACTTGATTTGAAGAACAAACAATTTCCGCTAACAGCGTATGCTGAATATGCAGACAAGAACATTTGCGGATATGTACTTGTTGAGGTACTCATGTTCAAGAAATTCCAACACAATGGCATTGTATGATTAGGATATCCTGAGGGAGCAGAAGAACTTGTGGCGCTTGTTGAATAACTGTTAAAATCTTCTTCATAAGGTAATGCCATAGGCATACAAGGTGTAGTAAATTCTGCTGCATTGGACCAATCGGAATAATCTTCGCCACCGCAATTGGTACGTACACTTACTTGATAAGTAGTGCTACTTGCCAAGTTGGTGAATACAGTTGACAAATCAACAGTTGTTGTAGTTACAGTAGCTGTTTGCTCACCAATCATCAATTCATAACCAACAGGAGTACCAAGTTCATTCGGAGTAATGGTAGCAGTTAAACCATTAACGCTAATAGATGGAGTACCACAGGTAGGAGCTGGCTTAATAGTAACGTCATCCAAATAAACACCATGACCATAATTAACCGTTGCCTCAAAAGCAAATTGGCAAGATGAAGACATGGCTGCTGCAGGAATAGCAATTTCTTCCAAGGTCATAGTAGTAATACTATTTGTGTAAGTCTGCAACAATACCCAGTTGCTGCTCATAGAAGTACGATAATAAACACTCAATTCATCTTGATCTCCTGCCCATTCGGCTTGTGAATGTTTGAAGCTCAAAATAAGATTTGATGCTGAAGACAAATCAAATGCAGGGGTGATTAACTTCGTAGTATTATAGTCGTCATCATAGTACATCATTGCATCAGTACTACCAGAACCGTATGTCGAGTTAGTTGTGGTCTCCCAGTCTTGTGTACCAGAAACATATTCTTGTGACCAGCATTCGGGCGGGAAGACATCACCTTCGAAGTCTTGAGTATAAGGAATTTCAGTCAAAGGCATGCAAGGAGTGGTAAGCGTAATGGTAACCCAGTTGCTTTCTCCGTTTTCACCACAAACTGACTGAACGCCCATTTCGTATGTCACATTGGACTGTAAGCCGCTAATTGTATAGAAAGGAACATATTCGGCCATGTCAACAGGTGTAACTGTTGCTGTGGTATATTCTTCAGCACCTTCCTCTTTGTATCTTACATTATACTGTGTAGGAGTTCCCCATTCACCCTTATTCCATGATAACTGGGCAGTGGTAAATTCAAAACTCAAATTAGTAGGATCTGAGCAAGCAGGAGCGGTGGTTGCGCTAACAGGACCAGCCCATACGCCATTGTCACCCGCACATACAACTCTTACGTAGAAATCGTATGCAGTCTCATAGTTCAACTCGCTAATAGTAAGAGCGGTGGTGTCTGTTACATCAACAGTTGTACCTTCTCCTACTGTGAAACCTTGCTCGCCATATTGAACTTGGAAACTGGTAACAGTTTCGTCAGCTTCCCATGCCAAATCAACAGTATTACCCGTTACATTAGAAGTAGTCAAAGTCGTAGCTTCGAACGGACACTGGTTAACTTTTACATAATAGAAATACTGATAGCTTGTGCTATTGTTCATAATCTTGAAGTTGACAGCTCTACCTTTATACAAATCATCAAGAGCAATCGTCACCACTGTATTTTGGGTTGGAGCAGTACCTGTATATATTTCAGCGAAACGGTCAGGTCTTGTACCTCTGTAAGAAGCCAAAATAGTATATTCACCTGCACCGCGTACTTCAAATGACAAGTAAGTCGGATTTTCAGCAGGAATATTGATAGCGGGAGAAATCAACTCTGCACCATTGACATGTGAATAAGCATAACCACTGGAAGCAAAAAGGTAATCTTGATTTTCCCAACAAGTAGGCATGGTGTTTGTAGGAAATTCTTCGGTGAAAGGAACTTCAAATGCGGCGCAACCTGAATGGAAAGAGGTAGTTGCCCATTCGCTCTGGTTTTCTGCATCTTCGGGATCACACAAAGCTTTCACACGAACATCATAATCCACATTACCCTGCAAACCACCGAAAGTAGTCATCGGGATCAGACTAACATCGATAGAAGTCCAAGCGTCTTCACCAGCGGTAGCAGGTTTGAACTGTACCAACCAAGCGTTTTCCTCACCACCAGCGGTCCAGGTCAAAGTAGTAGTGTTAGATACATTGGCTGTCTCCAAATTGGTAACAGGAGGACAAACACCTACAGTACGGAAAATACCGGAAATCACATTGCTCCAGTTATTGGTCCCGCAATTGGCTTTTACTTTCACACTGTAGTTGGTCAGCTGAGACAAGCCACTCAAAGTGTAAGTAGTACCTGTAACTTCCACAGGTGTCCATTCGGTAGCACCAGCAGCCTGATATTCCACGATGAAATTATTCTGACCTTCATCACCAGCAGTCCAAGTCAACACTGCGCTGTTGGGTGTAATATCAGAAACCTGCAAACCAGTAGGAGCAACACAAGCGATTTGATCGTCACAAGTAACCACGGTAACATCCATGTTGATGGTAATGTTAGGACGATAAGAACTCAAAGTTCCTGTAACACTTTGTCCTGGATCTGAGCTATCTTGAAGTTTATACCACAATTTATTGGAAGTGGAAGTGTAACGAGCCTGTTTACTGCAACCTCCACTGGTTGAACATCCTACACCTCTAACTAAAACCAAAAGGTCTTGACCTTCTGCCAAAGTGAAATTGTTTACAGGGAAGGTAATCCAACCTGCTGTTGAGAAATCAGGAGCACCATCATAAATTTGCTGTGCACCATCCACCATCGTAGCGAAAGTATTGGATGAAGCCAAGGCATAGTCTGAAGAAACTGCCTTTACCCATACGGTCATTGTTGAACCACTTGTTGAAGAAGCTGAATTCAAATAGAATGCAATAGAGTTGATGGGACCTGCCTGATTCATATCATACAATATGGCTGAATACTGCCAACCATAGTAACCAGGGAAAATATAACTTGTGGTTGATGTACCTGTACCAATTACCACATTTGTCGGAGTAACTGTAACTTCTTCCGTCTGGCAAGCCACTGCGAAAGCACCTGTTGTCCATGCACTTACGTTCTCACCGCAAACAGCCTGCACTCTCATTTCGTAGTTGCTGTTACCTTGGAGATCATTCAGGGTAACTGTAGTAGCAGTAGCGGGAACGGTGTACCATTCGCTGTGGTCAGCCAATTTGTACTGGAAGTTCCAAGCAGTCTGGCCTTCAACAGCCTCCCAAGTAATCACAGCAGTAGTACTATCCACTGCAGCAGCCAAAGCGGTAGGCTGTGAGCAAGGAGTTTCAATAACAGAAAGATTGTCAATAGCGGCAGGGAACTGGTTACCAGCAGAAGCGTTGTTCACCCAGGTAAACTGAACACGAACCTCACCAGCCATTTCACCAGAGATGTCATAACTGAAAGAAGCCCAATCGTTCTCACCAACCAATCTTGCAATTTCAGTGCCATTCAAGTCAACCTTCAAATAGTCAGTCGTACTGGTCTGACCATTCACACGGTAGTCGAAAGACAAAACAGCACCTGTTGCAGGAATCATCACATCGCGGTAAGCGGTTACGGTGCTGGCAGCGGTGATATCATACTTGTTAGTTGTACCATTATTAGATGATATATACAATTTCTTATTATCGAATGTTTGAGCCTGACCAATGTACCATTTATTAGTGGCTTCGCCATTGTTAATCATGAAATAAGGATCTACATCTTCGAAGTTGTATGCATAAGGCAGGGTAGCGATAGAATCTAATTCAAGAACTGTAGGTTCATCGGGTTCAACGGGAGTCACCTCAATAGTATAGGTAGCAGTAGCCATATCGCTTATGGTCTCATCCAAAATAGCGATGGCATTAATAGTAGTAGTTTCAGTAATTTCAATAGCGCTTTCGTAAAGTGTAGAATTTGCAGTAGGAGCAGAGCCATCGAGAGTGTAATAAATAGCGGCACCTTCGGTAGCACAAGTGATAGTCACATTCTGAGCGGCGGTATAAGTGCCAGCTTCGGGAGCAAAAGTAGGAACGGACACCACGATAGGTGTGGGAGGTTCGGGAGTTGCAGTATAAGCAGTCCATTCTATACAGCCAATAGCCACTCTGTCTTTGTTACTAGTACTATTACTTGGAGAATTATTGGTAATCTTAAGAATAAAATCCGCAGCCACATTAACTTCAGCTGTGAAATTTTTGATGCTTCTTATGGGAAGCATGTCTTCATTAGCAACTACGACTGTTGTATCATACAAAATGTCAGTTGCATCTGTAGGGTTAACCAACTGGACAGTGAAATTAGCCCCATTTGATTCTGAGAAAACGTTAGAATAGTTGAAAGACAAGGTTCCACACCCTCCTGTTATGGTTGGGGAAGTGATGGAACCAACAGCTGAGGTTTTTCCATTCATCACCACATGCTGTCTTTCGCAAGTACCAACGGCAGTAGGGGTTGCCGTAGGAGCTCCAACCGCTGAATTGACAACATACCAGCCAGCAGTTGAAGTGTTGGTAAGGTAACTGTTGCTCGTTGGCAGCGTGTTAAAATCATCAGTGCCTTGTGAGTAACCTATCAAGGCACACATCATGAAAAGCATCACTAGAATACTTCCACGAAGTTTTGAAAAGTCAAATTTTTTCATGTTACTTGATTTTGATTAATACTATTTGTTTATTGTTTTTTGATTTTATTATTTTAGTTTTTGTTGTTATATCGTTTTAAATACCAAACACATACACCCGTTCGGGTGAACAGTTCGCGTAGTTTTTAGTCTTTTCTGCAATATCATAATAATCCATAATAATTGCGAAGCAAAGATACATATTTTTTTTGACCTAGTGCTAATTTTTTTATTTTTTTTCTTCATAAATTGTTATCGGCTGATTTTTAAGGGATATAGAAAAATGTGCTGAAGGCACATTATCCTATTAACCCCGCACAAGCACGATAGTGCGCAGTGTGGGGTAGTGAGAATGTCTATGTGATATGCGTGCAGAAAGCACGCTACAAAGATTACCACAGTTGCGTACCTTCGGCACGCAGACTACTACTACCAGCACCGCCACCCCAAACTGCGGCCTACGGCCTTGTTAGGGGTTAATAGGATAATGTGCTTTCAGCACAATGCTATTACAATTAAAAAAAATCGACAATTCGCCAAACGAAAAATCGCCGAATCGCCAAATGAAAAATCGACAAATCGCCAAATGATTTTGTTATTTCAATGAAAATGTGTATCTTTGCCTTTCTAAATTTTTGATACTATGAACCCATTATTTAAAGCTGAGGTTTACCAAAACCGCCGCAATAAGTTGAAAAAAGCCGTGAAAAGCGGTATCGCCATTTTTTTGGGCAACAGCGAAGCCCCTATGAACTACCCTTCCAACACCTATAAATATCGCCAGGACAGCAACTTCCTTTATTTCTTCGGTCTCTCCATCGCCGACATTGCCGCCGTCATCGATTTTGACGAGAATCGCGACATCATCTTCGGCAATGATTTCGAAATCGACGACATCATCTGGATGGGCAACCAACCCACCTTAGCCTCCTTGGCCGAGAAAGTGGGCGTGAGAGAGGTAATGCCCATGGCCAAGCTGAGCGAATATATCCATGCCGCCCAAGCCGCAGGCCGTAAAGTGCATTTTACCCCACCCTACCGCGGCGACAACAAAATATGGCTTTCCAATATCACCGATATCAATGTCAACAACATCCGCAACCACGCATCAGCAGAGCTGATCAAAGGCATCGTTAAACTGCGTTCTGCCAAGGAAAAATGCGAAATCGAACAAATGGAGATTGCCTGCGAAATCGGCTACAAGATGCACACCGCCGTCATGCGTCGCTGCATGCCCGGCGTGCCCGAATTGGAATTGGCCGGACTCGCCGAAGGCATCACCTTGTCGTATGGCAACGGTGTGTCCTTCCCCATCATCCTGTCACAGCACGGCGAAACCTTGCACAACCACGGTCATGAAGCTATCCTGCAGAAAGGCAACATGTTGCTGATGGATGCCGGTGCTGAAAACCTGATGAACTACTGCTCCGACAATACCCGAACCCTGCCGGTGGGAGGCCGTTTCACAAAGAAACAACAAGAAATCTATGAGATTGTGCTGAAAGCCAATGTGGATGCCATCAACGCCGCACACCCTGGCGTGTACAACAAAGAATTGCATACCCTGTCGTGCAAGGTTATTGCCGAAGGCCTGTCACAATTAGGTCTGATGAAAGGCGATGTGGACGAGGCTGTTCGCCAAGGTGCCCACGCGCTGTTCATGCCCCACGGTTTAGGCCATCAGCTGGGATTAGATGTACACGACATGGAAGACCTCGGCGAGAACTTCGTCGGCTATGATGAAACCGTAAGCCGCAGCGACATTTTCGGCTGGAGTGCCCTACGTATGGCCCGCGAACTGAAACCAGGCTTCATCGTGACCATCGAGCCAGGTATTTACTTCATCCCACAATTGATCGACATCTGGAAAAAAGAACATAAGTTCGAACAGTTCATCAACTACAAAAAAGTGGAACAGTACCGTGATTTCGGTGGCATCCGCATCGAAGATGACCTGCTCATCACCTCTAACGGTCATAAGGTGCTCGGCCCCGCCATCCCGAAGACTCCGAAGGAACTGGAAGAGATTATCGGGAAGTAAATTAATGTGCTAATTATCAATGTGCTAATGTGCCAATTGAATTAGCAAATTAGTTAATTAGCAAATATGCAAATGAATTGAATGTTCTTTGATATGCTAAGAAAGGAAATGACAGATGTCGGGTTATTCTTTTATATTCGGGATAAGATGTGATGAAACTATCCAAGTGCCGAAGGCACGACATCCCATTAACCCCGCACAAGCGCAGCGCAGTGTGGGGTAAGAAATGACAAGGCGTATCTGCGTGCAGGAAGCACGCTACATACACTTAGTAGCGTACCTTCGGCACGCCTGCTTTTTCCACACACTTCGCCACCCCACACTGCGCGACTTCGTCGCTTGTGAGGGGTTAATAAAATAACGTGCTTTCAGCACGTGGCAACATCATAACTTATTAGCATTAACTATAAAAATAACCAATAAATTTATCATCAACATGAAAGTATTAGTACTCAACTGCGGAAGTTCGTCAATCAAATACCAGCTGATTGACATGGCTAACAACGCCGAGCTTAAAGCCAAGGGCTTGGTGGAACGTATCGGCTTGGAAATGGGTGAGTTCACTCACAAACCCGTCGGCAAAGACAAATATTACGTACAAACTCCCATCAAAGACCACGAAGTGGGTGTCAACTTGGTGTTGAAAGCCCTCACCGACCCCGTTCACGGCGTCATCAGCGACCTCAACGAAATCGGTGCGGTTGGCCATCGTGTGGCTCACGGCGGTGAATATTTCAAGAACAGCATGATCTTGGGCGAGAAGGAAATCGAGGAAATCAACAAACTGTGCGAATTAGCCCCCCTGCACAATCCTGCCAGTTTGCTGGGTATCAAGGTAATGCAGAAACTTCTGCCCAATGTGAAACATGTGGGTGTGTTCGACACTTCTTTCCATCAGACCATGCCGGCAGAAGCCTATCTCTATGCCATTCCTTACGAATATTATACCAACAACAAGGTGAGACGTTATGGTTTCCACGGCACCAGCCACAAATATGTGGGTCCGAAAGCCGCCGAAATCGCTGGAGTGGATTACAACAACTCCAAAATCATCAGCTGCCACTTGGGCAACGGCGCTTCCATCTGCGCCATCAAGAACGGCAAATCTGTAGATACCTCCATGGGCTTCACCCCTGTTGAAGGTTTGGTGATGGGTACCCGCTGCGGTGACCTCGACCTCGGTGTTTTGATTTATATCGCTGAAAAAGAGAATCTTGACTTCAAAGGCATGAATAACCTCATCAACAAGAAGTCTGGTTTGCTGGGCATCTCTGGCAAGAGCGTAGATATGCGCGACATCCGTGCCGGCAAAGACAGCGGTGACGAGCGCTCCACCTATGCTTTCAACATGTTCGCTTACAGAGTGAAGAAATATATCGGTGCCTACGCTGCCGCTATGGGTGGTGTGGATGTCATCCTCTTCACTGGCGGTATCGGCGAGAACGCCTGGTTCCAGCGTGAAGCTATCTGCAACGGCCTCGAATTCTTGGGCTGCACCCTCGACAAAGCCGAAAACGAAAGACTGGCCGGCCAAGACGGTATCATCTCCACACCCGACTCACGCGTGAAACTCGTTTCCGTCACCACCAATGAGGAATTGGTAATCGCTACGGATACGTATAATCTCGTGAAGTAACGGGGAGGCGTAGAAACACTCGCTTCGTTCGTTCGGTTATACGGGAAGACATGCACTTCTTGCATTCGGGAAGACGAGGAGACGTACACTGCGTGTACTCGGGAAGACGGAAAGACGGGAAGATGTACACTTGCATATACTCGTTGAGATAGAAAAAAAGGAAGGCGTGAAAAGTATTTCCCGATATTTTCACGCTTTCTTTTTATTTTCTTGATTTGATAAATAATCACGATATTTTGTCATCAGAAGACTTGTTTTATTAATAAGGTTACATATTTCTTTGATATCTTCATCGTGGATATATCGTAATTCCTCCGCTATTTGTAACTGACAGTAAACTTCCATTAACGAACCATACGCAATACTTATGAAGTGTACTTTTTCTCTTATCGATATTCTACCACTTCCTTCCGCAATATTTGATGGAATAGAGATACAGGCTCTTCGTAATTGATTAGATAATGCAAACTTTTCCTCTTGAGGAAATTTTTCAATCAACTGGTAAATTTTTACTGCCAATTGCTTACTTGTCATCCAAACATCTAGTTTTTCAAAATTATACATATATTTCATATCAAAATTTTTTGCAAAAATAATAAAAATATAAATCAAATTATTTCGTATTATAAAAAATTTTTTCGTTCAATTTTCTTCCCGTCTTCCCGAATGCACTTTGTGCATGTCTCCCCGAGCGAACGAAGTGAGCGTCTCCCCGTATAACCGATAGTGAAAAAATCCCTCATGAAAAACAAAATCAACAAAATCGCAGTCATCGCTGACCAGAACGTACTACAACTGTTTCCGTACTATCTGGATGAGTTATATGCGGGCGTACCAAAATTTGTGCTTACGGTACTACCTGGCGAACAAAACAAAAATATTGATGAAGCTGTATATCTGTGGCAAATTTTACAGGAACATCACTTTGATAAAAGGAGTCTCATCATCAATTTTGGGGGAGGAAAAGTAAGTGATTTAGGTGGTTTTGTTGCTTCAACTTATCAGCGGGGTATTCCTTTCATCAATATTCCTACTACTTTACTTGGAATGATTGATGCGGCAATCGGCGGAAAAAATGGCATAAATCTCAATAGCGTTAAAAACGTTGTAGGAACCATCTATCTCCCTGAAAAAGTAATTGTTGATATCCAATTCCTTAGAACTTTATCACCAGCACAATTACTTGATGGATTTGGGGAAATGATTAAATATGCTCTTATTGGAAATAGTGCACTGTGGAATGAATTAAAAAAAATGGAAAACATCTATGCGAAAGATATAAAAAAAGAATGGATAGATTCATGCATAGCCTTTAAGAATAAAATCGTTCAGAAGGATTTATATGATCAGGAACTACGACATATACTCAATTTTGGGCATACAATTGGTCACGCATTCGAGGCATATTACATGAAGACTCCTCTTAGTGGTGAATTTTCTTCCGCTCAAACAATCTCCCACGGGCACGCTGTTGCCTTGGGTATAATTGCAGAATCATACTTGTCATTTCGTCATAATTTGTTACCTCAATCAACATACGAAGAAATCCGTAATTTCATTTTAAAGCTATATCAAAATACCCTTAAAAACATATCTATCAGCGAAATAAATAACATTGTGCAACTCTGTCTTTTAGACAAAAAGAATCTTGACGGCAAAATCAATATCACTATGCTGGAAGCCATCGGGAAAGCCAGTCCAAATCATTGGGTTAGCAAGGAGGATTGTGAAGAGGCTATTAGGAGTTTAATCGGGATGGCGGGTAAATTTTAAGGTGTGAAGACGGGGAGACGCTCATTTCATTCGCTCGTGATGTCGCTCACTTCGTTCGCTCAGGGCGACGTTCGCTGTGCTCACTCGTGTAAACGATGTCGTCTTTCCATCTTACCGAGTACACGCAGTGTACGTCTTCCCGTCTATCCGTCTTACCAAATGCACGTAGTGCATGTCTTCACGTTTTCACGCTTCCACGTCTTAACGTTTCAACAAGTCAAACACCGTTTTCACGGGATTGAAGGTGGCCAAGGGAACCTCCACGAAAACCGTGATCCAGCGGGCCATGGCACCATTCCATAAGCCTGGCAATTCCATCGCTTTCAGGCTTCTGTCACCATACGATTTCGATGAGATAAAGCCTTTGGTTTCATCCACATAATCCTTCAAATTGAAGTATTCGCCTCTATAATTCCTGAAAGCGCACACCATATCCACCGGATTGAAATGCGTAGCCTGACGGGCAATTTCCATCTGGGCTACGTCTTTGCTGTTCATCTGTGACGATTCCACAATTTGCAGGCTTTCCACCTCGTCATCAATCACCCAGAAAGGACCGCCTCCAGGCTCACCCTCGTTCTTCACCATACCGCACACACGGATAGGACGATTCATTTTCTCGAACAATGCTTCTGGTGTCGGGTCATCATCCACATTGATCATCAGCTCGGTGGAAGCGAAATCCAACATTTCACACAAATCCATATCATCCACCTCGCCTGCTTCTATCTTCTTCATATAGTGGAAAGTTTTGTTCTGCAACTCAATCAAATAAGCTGCCAAGGCTTTCTTATAGATGAAAGTAGGTTCTGCTTTGTCTTCAGTTATCACATTATCAATGTTTTTAACGAAAACTATATCCGAATGAATCTCATTCAGATTGCCAATCAGAGCCCCATGGCCACCCGGGCGGAACAACAATTCGCCTTTCTCGTTCCGGAAAGGAGTATTGTCAACTTCCGCCGCCAAGGTATCGGTAGAAGGTTTCTGAATGGAATAGGAAATATCGTATTTCACCCCGAAACGTGCTTCATAAGTTGGCAGAACATAGGCTAAAAGCTGCTCGAAACCCTGCTGATGTTGCGGAGATACAGTGAAATGTATGCGGCATAGTCCGTTTTCATCCTTAGCATATTGGGCTGCTTCCACCAAATGCTCCTCCACTGCGGTTCTGTTGACATCCCCATAACGGTGGAATTTCAGCAAACCCTTGGGCAAATTGCCGTAATTCAGTCCTTCTTTTTCCAAAATATAACGGACAATCAACCTGTAATTCTGATATTCTATCTCATGTTCCAAGGCATAGCCATCCTTGGCCATCGCTTTACGCAAATCTTCATAAAACGCGAATTTCGGAAGTTTTGTCAAGAATGCTTTTGCCTTGACCATCACTTCCTCGCTATCGTTTTCAAGATAAGAATACAATTCCTTGAACATGCGGGAAGCGGCACCTGAGGCCGGCACAAATTTGGTAACAGTCTTGCCCTGAATAAGATGTTCGTAATCCTCTATCAAATCCTCAATATATTCCTCCTCCAAGCGGACAATGCCGTCGTCGATGGTGGCGGGACGGTCAAGATTCACAAAATCAAAGCCCTTCTCAAAGAAAGAAAACTGGCGCAGCACTTCTTCGGGGTTACTGCCGCGGGCTTGCATAAACTGAATGTCTTCGGGGGTAAACTGGATTTTCATAATCAATAATTTTGAAAAGACAAAGTTACGGAAAAAATTTAATTCAAAGTTCAAAATTAAAAATTCAATTTGCTAATTAACTAATTAACTAATTTGCTAATTGAAATCAACTTCCCCCTGTTGAAATTATCCAGACAATCCAGCCTCTATCTCATACTTTTTTCGTATTTTTGAAGATTCTATTGACGGGAAATGGAAGGTTGATTTAGAAATTATTTTTACGTCTATTGATATTGAAGCCCTGACGGGCTACAAAACCATCACCAACGTTGCTACTGTGACCGCAAACGGAATTGATATTGAAGCCCTGACGGGCTACAAAACCACCACTTGCTTACTTTCTACTAACCCCTAAAACCTAACCCCTAAAACCTAATATGGCAGAATATAACGACGACAATATCACCACACTGGAATGGGACGAGCATATACGAACCCGGCCAGGTATGTACATCGGCAAACTGGGCGACGGCTCTGCCCATGATGACGGCATCTATGTGTTGTTTAAAGAAGTGATAGACAACGCAATAGATGAATTTATGCAAGGCTTCGGCAAAACCATCGAAATATCCATCAAAGAAAATAAAGTCTCCATTCGCGACTATGGCCGAGGCATTCCGTTGACCAAAGTGGTGGACTGCGTTTCCAAAATGAACACCGGTGGTAAATTCAAAGAAGGCACCGCTTTCGACAATTCCATTGGTATGAACGGTGTGGGTGTGAAAGCTGTCAATGCCTTATCCACCTACTTTTTCGTACAGAGTATCCGCGACGGACAAAAGAAAACCGCCGAGTTCTCCTGCGGCAAATTGGTGGAAGAATCCCCCCTGCAACTTTGCGAAGACCGCAACGGCACCCTGGTTTCTTTTATCCCTGATGGTAGCATCTTCGAAAATTACCATTGGTACATCGACTATGTGGAAAAGATGATTTGGAACTACGCTTACCTCAACCGCGGATTGTCCATCGTGCTCAATGGCAAACGTTTTATCTCCAAAAATGGACTTTTAGACCTGATTAACAACAATATAGGCAACGATGCCCTTTATGAGCCCATCCATTTGGAAGATGGTGATTTCGAATTTGCCTTGGTACATACCGACCGCAAATACGGCGAGGAATATTACTCTTTCGTCAATAGCCAGAACACCACCCAGGGCGGTACGCATCAACAGGCTTTCCGTGAAGCTATTGTAAAGACTTTCAGAGATTTCTATAAAAAGGATTTCGACCCCAACGACATCCGCAATTCCGTGGTAGCAGCCCTTTCCATCAAAGTTAAAGAGCCTATTTTTGAGTCACAGACCAAAACCAAATTGGGTTCCACCTATATGCGTCCCGGCGGCACCACCATTAGAAACTATGTCAACGACATCGTTTCCAAGTTGTTGGACAAATACCTCCACATGCATTTGGATGTGGCGGATATCATTCTGAAAAAAATCCAGGAATCGGAAAAGGAAAGAAAAGAGATTGCCGGCATCAAGAAGCAGTCGAAGGAAACCCAGAAAAAAGTCAGCTTGCACAACCGCAAACTCCGTGACTGCCGTTATCATTTCAACACCAACGACGCTCGCGGTGTGGAGACCACCATCTTCATTACCGAGGGTGACTCCGCTTCCGGATCCATCACCATGTCGCGCGATGCCAACACCCAAGCGGTTTTCAGTCTGCGAGGCAAACCTCTGAACACCTACAATACCAACAAAAGCGCTCTATACCGCAACGAAGAGTTAAGCCTGCTCCAAGCAGCACTGAATATCGAAGATGGTTTGGACGGATTACGCTACAACAACATCGTTATTGCCACCGATGCTGATGCCGACGGTATGCACATCCGTATTCTGATGTTGACCTTCTTCCTGCAATATTTCCCCGACTTGGTCAAAGCAGGACATGTCTATATTCTCGAAACCCCTCTTTTCAGGGTCAGAAACAAGCAGCAGACGCTTTATTGTTACTCCGACGAGGAAAAGGCCGATGCCATCAAAAAGTGCGGCGCAAAGGCTGAAATCACGCGTTTTAAAGGTTTAGGTGAGATTTCCCCACAAGAGTTCAAGAATTTCATCGGGAAAAACATTCGTCTGGAACCCGTGGTACTTTCAAAAGAAGTGGATATCCGAAATCTTCTGGACTATTTCATGGGCAAAAACACCAGCGAGAGAACCCAGTTTGTGATGGAGAATCTGAGGGAGGAGATTGATTTAGTCGCAAATTAGTAGACGTTAAGTCATTCGCTGCACTCATTCGTTAAGGCGTTAAGACGTGGAGACATGCACTGCGTGCGTTCGGGAAGACGAGGAGACGTACACTGCGTGTACTCGGAAAGACGGAAAAAAGACATCGTATACCCGAGTGAGCACAACGAACGACTCTCCGAGCGAACGAAGAGAGCGGCTTCCCGTATAACCGTTAAAAGTAATACCCTAACGTTGCCTGAAGGTTGAGGTTGCGCTGGCTATAGCCTTTAATGCCCGCTTCCTCCCATTCTTTGGTATTGGCAGTATTGATCACTCCAAAGTCACATGCCGCACCTATATAGAATCTTTTCAATTCAAAACCAGCCGCTACCGTAAAACCAAAATCGCAACGGCGGTAAGGATGCTCGTCATATCTTGTTTTGTATTCTTCCGCATAACCGCTTTTATCAGTTACATAATAACTGACTTGCTGGTTTTTGTAAAAGTTGGCTTTGCCTCTGATATCCAAGGATTCCCCAGAAAATTGGTTAATAAAAGAACCATCCAAAACATCCTGGCCCTGAACGGCCACACTAAAATAAGGACCTGCTCCAAATACAAAAGCATGTTGGTAATTGCTTTTGAAAGCTATCCTGAAATTCACCAATACCGGCACCTGAACAATCTGCATGCTCATTACCTCTTCCGTCTTCAATACAATAGAGTCTGTCAATTGGAATTGTCCACTTGAACCCCATCTCTGCAAAGAATAATAAACGGCTGGTTGTATGGATACCACATCGGTAAGTCCGAGATCAAACACAAATCCACCTCTTACGCCTACTTTCATTTTGTATCTTTCAGCCGAGGAATACAATGTCGGAATTTTCTGCCCGTCAGACTCAATTCCATATAAAGTAGAGAAATTGGGTCCTATGCGCAATCCCACTCTGAATGTACCTTGGCCTTGGGCAAAAATCATGCTGGTACAGCACAAGAACAAAAAAATGATGGCCAGTAATTTTTTCATGTTTTTGGTGTTTTAATGTGTAATATTTTGATTATTTGGTTTTTCCCCATTGTTTGTAGAGACGCACGGACATGCGTCTTTACCATTTCTGTGATGTTTTTTGTAGAGACGTGCCATGGTGCGTCTTCTACATTGTTTTTATTTCTTCCTGAAATAAATCTCCATCGGCACGCCTGAATAATTCCATTTTTCACGTATCTGGTTTTCCAAGAATCTTTTGTAGCTGTCTTTCACATACTGCGGAAGGTTGCAGAAGAATGCGAACGCCGGAAATGAAGTCTTCAACTGGGTTACATACTTGATACGTATAACCTTGTCCTTATTCATCGGAGGAGGAGTCTGGTTGATAATTGGTAACATAACATCATTCAGCTCTGAAGTGCTGATTCTGCGGCTACGGTTTTTATGAACCTCAATAGCTGTTTCCAACACTTTGTAGATACGCTGTTTGTTGATGACAGAAGTGAAAATGATAGGTACATCAGTAAATGGAGCAATACGCTGACGAACCAGGTCTTCATATTGCTTGTGCGTCTTATTGTCCTTCTCCACCAAATCCCATTTATTCATCACCACAACAACACCTTTACGATTACGGGCTGCCAAACTGAATATGTTCAAGTCCTGAGCATCGAAACCTTGCGAGGCATCGCACATCAGAATGCATACATCACTGTTTTCAATAGCCCTGATGGTGCGCATCACGGAATAGAACTCCAAATCTTCCTCCACTTTCTTCTTCTTGCGAAGACCTGCGGTATCTATAAGGTAAAAATCAAAGCCGAAGCCTGTATAACGGGTATATATCGAGTCGCGGGTTGTACCGGCTATCGGGGTGACGATATGCCGCTCATAACCCAAAAAAGTATTGATAATGGAGGACTTACCCACATTAGGCTTGCCTACAATGGTAATTTTAGGCAAGTCTTCCAACTGCACATTCTCTTCCTTGGAGAAATGTTTCACCACTTCATCCAATAAGTCACCAGTGCCGCTGCCTGACACAGCAGAAATCGGGTAAATATTCTCAAAACCCAGGGCATAGAATTCCGTATAATCCAAAAAATTCGAAGGACTATCTATCTTGTTGACTGCCAAATAGAAAGGCTTTTTCGACTTACGGAGCATCATAGCAACCTCCTCATCCAGAGGTGTCAAGCCTTCACGTCCATCCACCAACAGCACAATGACATCCGATTCATCGATAGCTAATGACGCCTGCTTGCGGATTTCGCTCTCGAAAATATCATCGGAGCCCACCACATAACCACCTGTGTCAATGACGGAGAATTCATAGCCGCACCAATCGGCCTTGCCGTAATTGCGGTCACGGGTCACCCCGGATACTGAATCAACAATAGCCTCCTTGGTTTGCGTCAAGCGGTTGAACAAGGTGGATTTGCCCACATTCGGGCGGCCTACGAGAGATAAGATGTTGCTCATGGTTGTTTATTTATTGATTTATCGTTTATACGGTGAGGCGTTAAGGCGTCAAGTCATTCGCTGCGCTCATTCGTGGAGAACAAATTCGTCTTAACGAATGCACGAAGTGCATGTCTCCACGTCTTAACGTCTCTAAAGAACATTCGCCAGTTGTTCTTTCAGCTTCTCCACTTCGTCTTTCATGCGGACAACGATTTGTTGGATATTGAAATCATTGCATTTGGAACCGGTGGTATTCACCTCCCTACCTATTTCCTGGACAATAAAGCCCAATTTTTTACCTTGCGACTGGGCCTCGTTCATCGTGTCCATAAAATAGGAGCAGTGTTTTTTCAGGCGGACTTTTTCTTCGGTAATATCCAGTTTTTCAAGATAGAAGATAATTTCCTGCTCCAAACGGTTGTTGTCATACTGAACTGGAAGTTCTGACAAAGAAGCCATAAACTTGTTTCGAATGGTGACGATTCTATTTTCCTCAAAGGGAGTAATCTCTTCCACCATACTGTCTATCAGTTTAATACGTTTAGTAAAATCAGCAGCCAAATGGCTTCCTTCCTCTTTACGGAAACTGATAACCTTCTGGCAAGTTTCTTCCAGGGCTTTCATCACATCATTTTTCACCGTTTCCGATAGCTCTTCCTTTGAAGAGGTAATCACATCTGGTAGACGTAACACCTGGCAGAAAATATCGCTATCTATCGGATTATTAACTTCTTTGGACAAATTGACCAACTGCTCATAATAACTTTTTGCCAATTCGATGTCAACGGCCACTTGTGGTTTTTCCGCTTTTTCGATATAGATAGAAGCTTCTATTTTGCCACGTTGTAATAGAGTGGCTATGCAGTTACGCACCTCGTTTTCCAATTCCCTGAACAAAGGTGCCATTCGCACGGTCAAGTCCAACTGCTTGCTATTCAATGTTCTGATTTCTATATTGACAGACTTTCCTTCTGTTTGGAGGGTAGTTTTGCCGAAACCTGTCATGGATTGTATCATAGCCCTGTGTTTTTATAAAAAAAGGGCGACTGAAAGGCCACCCTTTTTCAAGAATAATTATACGGTTTATTAATTGCCCATTTCGGATTTTTTACCTGTTGCATAGTTGATTTTCAAGGCGTTGTTTTGGCGCAGCTCATTCTTGATAGTATTCACATAACGCATCTGCACATCCTTGTCAACTTTCAGGGAGAAGGTCAGTTTATTCTTGTCTTCCTCGCTTCTTGACTCCTTTTCGGTACCGATAAAGTCACGGACATCGGCAGCCAAATCCTCGGCCTTGATGGTTTGGTCGTTCAGCTGAACGGAAACTTTTCCGGGAGGAAGGGTATTCTCGTTTTTACTGATAGGGGCACCGATATAGATATTTGCCACCAAGGATTTTTTTTCCAATTTTTGGATTTCTGTTGCTTTTGGCGGTTGGAATCTCACCTTCAGCGTAGCCTCACGCATAGTGGTAATCACCATGAAGAAGAACAGGAACATAAAGATAATATCTGACATGGAACCCATATTAAGTTCCGGAGTCACCTTTTTTTCTTCTTTTCTAAATCTAGCCATAACTTATTCTGTTTTACCGTAATCGATTGGCGGTGCTTCAGAGATATTCATCGGGACAGCCTTTTGAATAGATTTTTGGAGAGCACTATCCAGATTGTCATATTTCTTGCCGAAATAACTGGAGGACACTTTGTCACGGAGTTCATTGACAGCTCTCTGCAATTCATTCTGCACCTGAACATACATATTGTAGGTAGTACCCTGGTCATTGGTCAAAGAGATAACGCCTTGGGAAACGGCATATTCGCCCATATTGTCGATATCAACATATTTCTTTTCCGGTTTCAGCGGGTCGTTACTGGCATTTTCCAAGAAATCCATAGCGGTTTGTTTCAGCTGGGAAATATCCATTTGTTCACCGTTGACGGAAATCTGGTCTTGGAAATTCACCAAAACGTTCAATACATTTCGCTGGTTGATATCAACTTTTTGTTCCTTGGCATCTTTCTCTTTTGGAGGCGGCAGACGACGGGGAATACCCTGTTCTGTATTGATTGATGAGGTCAACAAGAAGAATGTCAGCAGCAAGAAAGAGATGTCTGCCGACGATCCTGTATTAATTCCTGGAGCTTTTCTTGCCATTTTATTTTCTGTTTTTTATTGCACTGGATATTGCCGAGTAGATGATAGCGATGATAGCGCCAAAGAAAGCGACATACACCACAAACATACCCATACCAATTCTTTTAACGATTTGAGGAGTGAGTTGCATCTTAATAGCGGAGGGCGTCATTTCAGAAGAAGCGAACACATAACCCAAGATGACAACAATTGCAACGATAGCCAAAGCCACAATAATCTTGTAGGAAGATTTAATGTTGGTGAAAATAGCTTTCAATGCGAAAATGAGCAATAAAGCGATATTGATGAAGAACAGGATGTAAGCCAAGGTCATGATGATGTTCAACAGTTTTCCGTTGGAAAGATACTGTTTCACATTGGCCTGCAGAGTACCCAGATCTTCTGCCTTTTTGTTCTCTGAAACAACTTGGTTAACCGCATCTGCTTTGTTCACCAAAGAATTGAATGCTTTATTGTATGTTTTTTCTTGGATAAAATCCTGCTTGATTACATTATATTCGCTTTCAAGCTGAGAGATATATTTATCCAAACCTTTAAAATCAGCAACTTTGTTGAATCCATCGATATAAGCTTGAGCATTTTCAGCCTTGGCGAACAATGACTTGGAATGATTTGCGAAGTTGGCTTGATATTCGGGGAATGTTTCCTCTTTCAGCTCTTGCAATTCTGTGATATAGGTGTAAAGAATGTCTTTTTGGAGTTGATGAGCTTTCAGATTTTCAGAAAGAGTCATGCCTTCGGTGCGGTATTGGTCCACGAAAGCGGGGAGACTTTCAGGGGTGGTGGCTTCTAACGCCGCAATCATTTCAGGATTGGCGTCATTCACTGTAAGCGCTTCTTTGTAGCTGGGAAGATTGTCCTGATCAAAAGACGAAGCGAACCACACTGCAAGCAAGCAAGTACAGATTGCCACTACTAATATAATTATTTTTACAATATTCTTCATAATAAAGAGTCGTTTTGAAATTGAAAACTCAATTATTTAGTTTTGTTTTTCACCAGGATATCCATGAAGGAGATAGTGGCGTTTTCCATGTCATTAACGATGGTGTCGATTTTTGACAGGATGTAGTTGTAGAAAACCTGAAGGATAATAGCGGTGATCAAACCGAACACGGTAGTGATCAAAGCCACTTTCATACCACCAGCAACAATGGTCGGAGAGATATCACCTGCACGTTCGATATCATCGAATGCCTGAACCATACCGACAACTGTTCCCAAGAATCCGAGTGACGGAGCCAAGGCGAGGAACAAGCCGATCCAACTGAGGTTGTTTTCCAGACGGCCCATCTGAACGGCACCGTATGACTCAACTGATTTCTCCACAGATTCCAGACCTTCATCGTAACGGTCCAAACCTTGATAGAATACTGAAGCCAAGGGGCCTTTGGTGTTGCGGCAGAGTTCTTTTGCCTTTTCAATACCACCAGTCTGGATTGCGTCTTCCACTTTCTTCAATAATTTATCGGAATTGACAGAAGCCAGGTTCAAATAGAACACTCTTTCAATAACCAATGCCAAACCTAAAATCAAACAGATCAACACAGGGGTCATCCACAAAGCACCACCCTGGATGTATTTTTCTTTCAAAACATAATGCAAACCCTGCTGAGGAGTCTCGTCTGCATCTTCCATCAAAACTGCTTGTTCAGCGGGAGCTTCTTCTGTAACAACTTCCTCTGTCTGGGCAGAATTGTCAGTTTTTTGTTCATTTTGTGCAAACGCCATGTTTGCCATACCGAAGGTCAAAAAACCTGCAACGGTCAATAAAGCGATCAGTTTTTTCATATTGATACTACTTGTTTAATTAATGATTTTTGATTATTTCTTTTTTCTATCTTATTGATTATAAACGTACTAAAAAGAGCGGAGAGAAAGGGATTCGAACCCTTGAAACGCTTTCGGCGTTTACACACTTTCCAGGCGTGCGCCTTCGACCACTCGGCCATCTCTCCATTTCTATTTTGAGCGGGTAAAATTACAAAAAAAACTTCAAAATCAAACAGTTTTATATTAGTTTTTTTTCTTCCTTTTTCTTCTTTTAATTTAAAATTTTGATAATCAGTGTTTTAACTTATATTTTGTGCTTTGATTAACTTTTTTTAGAAAAAAAATTTGTTTTTTTGCTTTTTGTATAAATTATTGATGTACTTTTGCATTACTTTTTGTAGAAAAGCAAAAAGTGAAAAAAAATATTTTTGAACATTAAAACTAACGTATTATTAACCTAAAAAAATTTATCATGAAAAGAAACATTTTAGTATTCGCATTGATCGCAATTTTCGCATTGAGCTTGTCTTCTTGCGGTAAAAAAGAAAAAACAAACACTGAAAAAATCACAACCGCTAAGGGTTGGGTTTTGAAATCTGCTACAGTTACCCCCGCTGTTCCCGTTGGTGAAGGTACAACTACCAACTGGTATGGTGATTATTTGTATGACTATGAACAAGACGATATCATCGTTTTCAATGCTAATGGCAGCTTTATCATTAAACCCGGTAGCAAAACTCCCGAAGCTGACGGTGATGGTTATGTTGAAGAAAAAGCTTCTACTTGGGCTTTCAACTCAGACGAAACCAAAGTTAAAATGCAGATCCCATTCTTCTATGATCTTCCTACAGAAGGACCTGCTCGTACATTCAACGCTCAGTTTGAAGAACCCGAAATCAGCTCTCTGACTGAAACCGAAATGGTTTTGATCTACAAAGCTAACACTGTTTTCGCAAAAGGTATTGACTACACTTGGACTTTAACATACGTTCCTGTAAAATAATTTGTTACACATAATCTTAAAATTTACACACAATGAAAAAATTATTTTTAGTTTTATTGGCTGGCGCTTTGTTCGTAGCTTGTGGCAACAAAGCTGAAGAAGCTACTGAAGAAGCAGTAGTTGAAGAACCCGTAGTTGAAGAAGTTGTGGTTGAAGAACCCGTTGTAGAAGAAACTGCAGTGGTTGAAGAAGAAACTACAGTTAAAGAAGCTGCTAAAAAAGCTGGCAAAAACATTGCTAAAGAAGCTATCAAGAAAGGCGAAGAAGAAGCTGTTAAAGCTATCGACAACGCTGAACCTGAAACTCCTCAGCAGACTGTTCGCAGAAGATAATTTTTCTTTTACGACAAAAATAAAAAAGGGTTGCTCTTACGAACAACCCTTTTTTTTTATTTTACCCGGATCTTCTGACCAATGTCAATTTTATCAGTTTCCTGCATGTTGTTCATCTGCAACAGTTTTGTCAGCGAAACATGATGTTGTACGGAAATCCTATACATGGTATCCCCTGCCTTCACTGTGTAATATTCCGCTTTCCCTTCCTCTTGTGTCTCTTTGGGCTGTACTTCCTTTGCCGTCTGCTGATTCATAGATTCTGTGGTTTTCACAGCCACTCCCCTATCCTTTTTCTCACCCTGAATCTCATTCTTATCAGTGGCTGGGATTTCCAAATCCGATTCGTTCAGTATCAAAGTGTTCTCTTTCATCTCCATAAAGTCGAAATCAATAAACAACGAAGGATTGAAACACTCGTTCATGAATCGGCTCTCAAAATGCAATTGCTCCGCTCCTGTTTTTGAGGATTTGCCCGAAGCACCGATAATATCGCCCGACTGCAAAATCTGCCCTGGCTTTACCATAATTTTGCTCAAATTGGCATATACCGTTTCCAAACCGTTGTAATGCCGCACCACTACTACCCTGCCATAGTCGCCGTATATCTTGGCCATACGTACCACACCATCAAAACAGCATTTCACTGGAGAACCGCCTTTTACCACAATATCTACTCCTGGATGGAATTCGTTATTCCTGCCCGCACCGTATGTCATGTTAACAGAAGTTGCTCCTATACATGGAAAAAAGAAAGGGTTGTTGTTGCTTTGTACCAGAATGATACGCAAAGGATTGCCGGCGAATGGCAGGGCTAAATGCCTACTGCATATATTTTCCGTATCCCAATATTGATCATATAAACTATAAGCCGGTATCTGATAGGTTTCCTGTATCATCTCCCTTTCTGTCAATATAATATCATCATAATCATGCACGACAGAAACTACGGTGGTGTCTTGCCATGCCTTGTTCTGACTTTGCATGGAAATATCCACCACCTGCGCTTGCGCGAACACTAATGGAACCCATAATGCACCGGTTGCCAATATTCTTTTCATTTTGTCTGCTTAAAAAGTTTTTTTTACCTTTATCTACTAAGCTCTAATTTTCGGTTGGTTTAATCTCTTCCTCTTCTTTGGTGGCAATATTCACCTCATTGTCTTTCATGAAAGAAGCTATAATAAGGGAAATTATACCCACAATAATAATCATGACGGTTTGTGACAACCAGCCTATCCATCCTGCTGCCAGTCCAGCCTCCTTGGCCACCCCATACAGCAACAGCACCTGGGCCACCATCCAAGGGTACGCACCTAAGCCTCCTTGGGCCACCATGAATGCCACTGTGCTCAATATCAACACGGTAAATGCTGGTGAAGGACCCAAATGTCTAAGAAAATCAAAAGCGAAGAAACAGACGTAAGTGCCTAAAAAATACAAAAACCACATCAGTACGGTATAAAAAACAAAAAGCCAAGGTTTTTTCACATCTTTGATGGAAATCAGGCCCTGCCATATACCTACCATGAAATTTTTGATTTTGACAAAAAAGCCGATTTTGCCCCATTTTTTTCTGGTCATGTAAATCACTATGCCTGCCAACACCAACAAAACAAGGCCGATATACATTTTATAATTGGTAAGCATTGAACTCATTTTTTGTTGGAAAGCTTCTCCCAAAGTGATTCCCGTTTGTTCATCCATGACAATTTGCGACAGCAAGGCGGTATTCATCACAACGACAATAATCAGCAGAAACAGCCAGCAAGCTATGTCGTATGCTCTTTCAGCCAACACCGTTCCCACCGTTTTCTGGAAAGGCACTTTCTCGTACTTTTGCAGGAATACACAACGCAACACCTCTCCCGCGCGGGGCAAGCCCAAATTGGCCAAATAACACACCATCACTGAGAAGAAACCCATGCTTTTCCGTACTTTATAGCCCAAGGGCTCTATCAGCAGAATGTTACGTAACGCCCTCACATAGTGGGCACAAGCTCCGCAAATCATGCATAAAATGATGAACATCCAGCTTTGCGGATTGTTGATACTTATCAATACTTCTTTGATTTTTCCATAGTCCTCAGCTGTCATGCCACGCATGGACAGCCAGATGAAAAAAACACCTATACCCACAAATATAACCAGCTGAATGATAGATTTTATGGGACTATTTTTCTTTGTTTTTTGCTCACTTTGCATAATACAGCTATTTTAAACTGCAAAAATACTAAATATTTCTGCAGGCAGCTTCCTCACTCCGAATTATTTTCTTATTTTTGCACGTTAAAAAATTTAAATTCATGACTGCTTTAACTAAAACCGATTTTCATTTTCCGGGACAACAGAAAGTCTATCACGGAAAAGTAAGAGATGTATATACCATTGATGACAAACTGGTGATGGTGGCCACCGACCGTATTTCCGCCTTTGATGTCATCCTGCCCAAGGGTATTCCTTACAAAGGACAGATACTGAATCAGATAGCTTCAAAATTTTTGGATGCCACCGCCGACATCTGTCCTAACTGGAAATTAGCCAGCCCCGACCCAATGGTAACAGTAGGCATTTGCTGCGAAGGTTTTCCCGTTGAAATGATTGTACGCGGCTACTTGTGCGGCAGCGCCTGGCGCAGCTACAAGAACGGCGCCCGCGAGATTTGCGGAGTGAAACTGCCCGAAGGCATGCGCGAAAACCAGAAATTCCCGCAGCCCATCATCACTCCTACCACCAAAGCGGAACAGGGCCTGCACGATGAGGATATTTCCAAGGAGGAAATCCTGGCCCGAGGACTGATATCACCCGAAGATTACGCCGTTTTAGAGAAATATACCATGGCTCTGTTCCAGCGCGGCAGTGAAATCGCTGCCCAAAAAGGCCTGATTCTGGTGGATACCAAGTACGAGTTCGGCAAAGCAAATGGCAAAATTTACCTCATCGACGAGATTCACACCCCAGACTCCTCACGTTATTTCTATGCTGATGGATATGAGGAGAAGTTCGCCAAGGGCGAGCCCCAGCGCCAGCTGTCCAAAGAATTTGTGCGCGAATGGCTGATGGAGAATGGTTTCCAGGGCAAAGAGGGACAAAAAGTGCCCGAAATGACAGATGAGATTGTCAACAACATCACCAACCGCTACATCGAACTGTATGAACACATTACCGGTGACAAGTTCCAAAAATGTGAGAATGCGGATTTGCTGAACCGTATCGAACTGAATGTCAAGAATTTTCTGAACAAATAATTATAAACTAAAATTTTTTATTATGACTGAAAAATTAGAAACCTTGCGCGACAAAGCGGCCGTAAGATGGATTGCTTTGTTACTATTGGCTTTGGCCATGTTCTGTTCATATATCTTTATGGACATTCTCTCCCCTATCAAGGACTTGATGCAATCCACCAGAGGCTGGGATTCAACAGCTTTCGGTACCATGCAAGGTGCTGAAACTTTCCTGAATGTATTCATTTTCTTCTTGATTTTCGCCGGTATTATTCTGGATAAAATGGGTGTTCGTTTTACAGCTATTTTGTCTGGTGCAGTCATGTTAGTCGGTGGTTTAATCAAATATTATGCTGTCACCGAAGCCTTTTATGGCAGTGGTGTGGAAGTTTGGTTTACCAATCACCTGAATTACATTCCCGGTTTCCAGGAACTCGGTGTTGCTCCATTCTACGAAGGTATGCCCGCCTCCGCCAAGGTTGCCGCTGTCGGTTTCATGATTTTCGGCTGCGGTGTGGAAATGGCCGGTATCACTGTTTCCCGTGGTATTGTGAAATGGTTCAAAGGCCGTGAGACCGCTTTGGCTATGGGTTCAGAGATGGCTCTCGCCCGTCTGGGTGTAGCTACCTGTATGATTTTCTCACCCTTCTTCGCCAAATTGGGCGGTACTGTAGATGTTTCCCGCTCTGTGGCTTTTGGTGTTCTTTTGTTGTGCATTGCCTTGATTATGTTCATCGTTTACTTCTTCATGGATAAGAAATTGGATGCCCAAACAGGTGAAGCTGAGGAAAAAGACGATCCTTTCAAAGTTTCCGACATTGGCAAAATTTTGTCATCTTTCGGTTTTTGGTTGGTAGCTCTGCTTTGCGTACTGTATTATTCAGCCATTTTCCCCTTCCAAAAATACGCTGTGAACATGCTGCAATGCAACCTGACACTGACTCCTGGCGATGGTTTCTGGGCTAGCAATAGTGTGACTATTATTCAGTATATCGTAATGTTAGCCGTGGCTGTGTGCTCATTCACCAGCAATTTCTCCAAGAATAAAACCAACAAAATCATCTTGATGGCTTTGGCTGTTGTGGCTTTGGTAGTATATTGTTACATGGGTTACATGCGTGGTACTGCCGAAACCATTTTCGCTGTATTCCCGCTGTTGGCAGTGGCTATCACTCCTATTCTCGGTAATTACGTTGACCACAAAGGTAAAGCAGCTTCCATGCTGATGATTGGTTCTTTGTTGCTGATTATCTGCCACTTGTCCTTCGCTTTCATTCTGCCTCAATTCAAGGGCAGCCAAGTGGGCGGTGTTGTCGTAGCTTACATCCTGATTCTGGTTTTGGGTGCTTCCTTCTCTTTGGTTCCCGCCGCTTTGTGGCCCAGCGTTCCGAAATTGGTGGACGAAAAAATCATCGGTTCAGCCTACGCGCTGATTTTCTGGATCCAGAATATCGGTTTGTGGCTCTTCCCGCTGCTCATTGGTAAGATTTTGGACAAGACCAATCCTGAAATTATAGCCCAGATGAAAGAAGGCATTATCGATGCTGAAACTGCTGCTGTTTCTTACGACTACACTTGGCCTCTCGTCATGCTGGCTTGCCTCGGTATCGCAGCTCTCATTTTGGGTATCGTGCTGAAAGCCGTTGACAAAAAGAAAGGTCTCGGCCTGGAACAACCTAATATTGTTGCAGAATAACAACATATTTTATTAGTCTCAAAAAACGGACTAAAACATACTTTCTTGCGTTTTAGTCCGTTTTTTTAAATTCAGAATTCAAAGAATAACTTTCAACTTTCAGTTTTCAGTTTTCAACATAATTCATTGGCACATTAGCACATTAACTAATTAGCACATTTAAAATGTCCTTTACCAAAAAACACACTTTTCTCATCATCGCTCCACTGGCCATTCTGCTGACTGCAGGTCTTGGCTATGCCGTCGGCAAGCAGCATTGTGCCCAGCACAATACCCCAAACGATAATATTCCCAACCTCTATCAAAACCATGCTGGCTCTCCTATGCTTCCCAACACTTTGGAACTGGCCGGTGAGCAGGTACCGCTGGATGTGTATTATGTCCGCGAGGCTTTGGATAAAGAACTGATTATCAATTGTTATCAACATTCCAAAACCATCCAGATCATCAAACGTTCTGCCAGATTTTTTCCCGTAATTGAGCCGATATTGAAAGAAGAAGGTGTTCCCGATGATTTCAAATACCTTTGTGTGGCCGAAAGCGGTCTGGAAGATGTGGTGTCGCCCGCCAAGGCTGCCGGTTTCTGGCAGTTTCTGGCCTCCACCGCCAAAATATACGGACTTGAGGTTTCTGAAGATGTGGATGAGCGCTACAATCTGGAAAAAGCCACTCATGCTGCCTGCAAATATCTGAAAAATGCCAAAGCCAGTCTCGGCAGCTGGTCGCTGGCCGCCGCCGCCTACAATATGGGTGAGGCTAATTTAAAGAAAAATATTGAAAATCAAAATATTAAAAACTATTGGGATTTGTATCTGAATCAGGAAACTTCACGTTATATTTACCGTATTCTTTCTTATAAGCTGATTATGGAAAATCCTGTGGAATATGGTTACGGCTATTGCCAGGCTAACCTGTACCACCCTATACCATGCAAAGAAGTAACGGTAACCTCTCCTCTACCCAGCTTATACGACTTCGCCAAAACACAAGGAGTAAGCTATAAAGAGTTAAAATTCCTTAATCCGTGGTTGCGCAACTCCAAAATTTCCGTTTCCGGAAAAAAATATACTTTTAAAATTCCTGAAAAAAACAAAAACAACTACTTTGACTTGTATAAGCATATTCCGAATCCCTACGTGGTGGACACTTTAAAATAGGGGTTAGGAATCAGGGGTCAGGGGTCAGTGATTAAAAGGCAGTTCATAGAATTCAGAATTCAAAGTTCAAAATTCAAAAAATCTCCCCTCGAGTGCATGGCACGAGACTCCCCTGATGCGAAGCATCACTCCCCTTGAGCACGTAGTGCGAAACTCCCCTTTAAAATTAATTAGCACATTAACTAATTAGCACATTAAAAATCATGGCTATCGACGACAAAAAAATCATCTTCTCCATGGTGGGCGTGAGCAAGATTATCCCGCCCCAGAAACAAATATTGAAAAACATATACCTTTCGTTCTTCTACGGTGCGAAAATCGGCGTATTGGGCTTGAACGGCGCAGGAAAGTCCACCTTGCTGAAAATCATCGCTGGCCTCGACAAGTCCTACCAAGGCGAAGTGGTTTTCTCCCCTGGCTATTCCGTGGGCTACTTGCCTCAGGAACCTCAGCTTGACGATAAGCTCACCGTAAAGGAAGAGGTGATGAAAGGCGTGCAGGAAGTGGTGGATATCCTGAAAGAATACGAGGAAGTGAACATGAAATTCATGGAGCCCATGAGCGATGACGAGATGAACAAACTCATTGAGCGCCAAGGAGAACTGACCGAACTCATTGAGCAGCACGACGCCTGGGAGCTGGACTCTAAGCTGGAGCGTGCCATGGACGCCCTGCGTTGCCCAGAGGGTGACACCCCCATCCAAAACCTATCAGGAGGCGAACGCCGCCGTGTGGCCCTGTGCCGCCTACTGCTTTCAGAACCCGACATCCTGCTTCTGGACGAGCCGACTAACCACCTGGATGCCGAGTCTGTGCAATGGCTCGAAATGCATCTGCAGCAATATAAAGGCACTGTCATTGCAGTCACCCACGACCGTTATTTCTTAGACAATGTGGCTGGCTGGATCCTTGAACTGGACCGCGGCGAAGGTATTCCCTGGCAAGGCAACTATTCCTCATGGTTAGAGCAGAAGACCAACCGTCTCGCCATGGAGGAAAAGCAGGAATCCAAGCGTAGGAGAACCCTGGAACGTGAGCTGGAATGGGTGCGCATGGCCCCGAAAGCCCGTCAGGCCAAGGGCAAAGCCCGTTTGAACGCCTACGACAAACTGCTCAACGAGGATGTGAAAGAAAAAGAGGAAAAACTGCAGATTTTCATCCCCAATGGACCCCGTTTGGGCGATCAGGTAATCGAAGCCCAAAACGTTTCGAAAGCTTACGGCGACAAGCTGCTCTTCGAGAATCTCAACTTCAACCTGCCACCCAATGGCATTGTGGGCGTTATCGGTCCCAATGGTGCGGGTAAAACCACCCTCTTCCGCCTCATTATGGGCTTGGAAAAACCTGATAGTGGCGATTTCCGTGTGGGCGATACCGTGAAGTTAGGTTATGTTGACCAGCAACACAGCTCCATAGACCCCGAAAAAACGGTCTGGGAGGTGGTTTCGGAAGGAAATGAACAAATTACCTTGGGCGGACGTTTAATCAACTCCAGAGCCTATATTTCGCGCTTTAATTTCAGCGGCACCGACCAGAGCAAGAAAACAGGTGTTTTGTCCGGTGGTGAGCGCAACCGACTCCACCTGGCTTTAACCTTGAAATCAGAAGCCAATGTCTTGCTGCTGGACGAGCCAACCAACGATATTGACGTTAACACCCTGCGTGCTTTGGAAGAAGCCTTGGACGACTTTGCCGGCTGTGCGGTGGTCATTTCCCACGACCGCTGGTTCCTCGACCGCATCTGCACCCACATCCTGGCTTTTGAGGGCGAGTCGCAGGTGTATTTCTTCGAAGGCAGCTACACAGAATACGAGGAGAATAAAAAGAAACGCTTAGGCAACGAAGGACCCAAGCGTATTCACTATAAGAAGTTGATGAAATAATTCAGTATGCTGGGAACTTCACAGTGAATGGGTGATTATCATTTTTACATACATCATTTTTATTCAATCCTCACTATTACACGTTTTGTCACAACTGCAGTAGTTGTGTAAATACGTATGAAATATATACCTGATTGACAGGATGTTAAATCTATAATAGCTTGATAATCATCCACTTCTATTTTCTTTATTGATTTTCCCATCAAATCAAACACCTCGACCTCTTGAATGGTATACTGTTTACTATAAATAAAACATTTTCCATTAGTGGGATTTGGATACACTTTGACAAAATCATCCTTGTTTTGTTGAGCAATACCTGTGGTATCCTGCGGAGCCTCTTCTACCACAACATTGTCTATACCCGAATTTGACAAACCATTAGAAATATATTTCAACGCAATGTAATGTCCATTTCCTGTATAATTAGATAATTGTGCGGTCATTTGATTCCATTGGTTATACTGATAATATTCAAGTTGCACTGTATCTAAAGGAACAAATGAAGTCTCATCTGTAGGAGTATTCAAAACACCCATTATAATTTTATTATCCCGCGAATCAGTATTATAATAAAAGGAAATCTGTAATCCATTAATGGGGATAATAGTATCAAATTCAGGCAATATGGACATGTTATATGTTTCCTGTTGAGCCATCAGTATTAAAAAGCCTGGCGAACTGTAGCTTTGGTCATCATTCCCTGAAGTATTCATAACGATATACTGATAGTTTTCCTCGGCAGTATTTAATCTGGTCCAACACCATGGATAATTATCCGTTCCATACGTGTCAAAAGATTCAGTATAAGGCAATACCGTAACTTTTCCGCAATTAGTTCTAAACATCTGTTGATCTGACCAAAATATCGTACTCGCATCCGAACACAAATTTCTCACCTTCCATACATAGATGGTAGAAGGAGTCAGACTATCCAAATGACAACTTGTTCCAGTAGTAACTATTTCTGTAAACACATTGTCAGACAATGATTTATAAGCAACAAAAACCGTATCTATGTTGGATATCCATGTCAAAGTGGCAGAGTTTTCCGTTATATCAAAAGTTGACATTTGCGTTGGGACCATACAATTGGCATAAGTTATCTGGATATTATCGACGGCGCATGGAGGATTAATACCATCCAATCCATCATTTCTCCATAAGAAATAAAGCCTTTGTGGACCCGCAAAACTGGAATCCAATTCTTGCGAGAAACTGCTCCAAACAGAATCAACATAAAAGTAAGTTCCTAGCCGCACCGCACCTTGTGGAACACTATTCCCACTAGGGGTTGCCGGCGGACCTAAAAAGACAGACGCATAATCGCAAGGATTATTATTATAGCGTTCTCCAAAACTTCTTATATCAAAAGAAATCTGATAATCAGAATGACCCGGTTCGAAATAAAAATCACGATATGCCCATATTTGGGAAGTAGAATTATTTGCGTATGTATTTGAAATACCTCCATTGTTAGACACGTATAATGATGCCTCTCCCCCATGGTTAACCGCTGTGTCAATATACCACTTATTCACATAATTGCCATTGACAAATACCCATCGTGAATTTTCAACGGTGTCTTCAAATCCACAAAAATACGGCAAATGCGCTGTGTTTTCTGTGGTTTGAAATGTACTTCTTGTGGACCAGAAACCTCTTTCTGTAGCTGAACAATTACTGCATACCATCCATTCGTAATTAGTAGATGGTGTAAGATTGCCTATCGCACAGCTAGTGTTTGTAACTATGACTTCTGTGTAAAGTGAATCCGTAAAAGCTTTATATCTCACGGTATAAGATTCAGGCATATCACTTCCCGAACTACTCCATGACAACAATGCCATAGTGTCGATAACAATGACATTCAAATTAGATGTCGTTGAAAGACAGTTTGTACCCTCAATAGAAATATTATCCACTGCAGCGGGTGGATTATTTACAGTAAAATAATCATTCTGCCACAAAAAATATAAACGCTTTAGTCCTGCTTGTGTGGAATCCAAATCGCGTATAATATTAAACCAAGCTGGATACACCATCAAACTAATCTTAAAAGCCCCAGGAGGTGTACTATCATTTGTTGGAACTGATGGTGGTCCCATGAACAAACTAAAATAATCCGAATACGCTTCTCCATTAGTTTTACAAGGAACAATAAGTCTGTATGCCCTATATGCCGAATCAAGATAAATGTCCCGATAGGCCCATGCATACGTATTATTATGAGTACCTGAATAGGTATAAGAAGCACCACCATCATTGGAAATGTACAAACCATAATTTCCACTATAGCGTACCGCTGAACCAAAACACCATTTATTTACTGTATTACTTGTCAAATGCCAAGCGGCGCGTTCATCAAAATCTTCAAAACCACAATGATAGGGTCTAGATGCTGGGGTTTGTATAATCATTTCGTTGCTCCAGGCACTACTTTCTGTATCTGAACACTGACTCCTTACTTTCCAATAATAGTATGTTGAAGACATTAAGCTGTCTATCAAACATATCGTATCTGTCACAGAGATTTCCCTGTGCATATAATCTCCTTTTTTCCTGACACTTACAGTATATGTCACATCCTCACTTGTCTCAGATGGATTCCATGACACCGTAGCAAAATGATCTTTCAAATCAATACAAACCAAATTTTGAGGAATTTCACAGAAAGAAGCTGTTACAGCAATATTGTCAATAGCCGCAGGAGGCTGTTCTCCATTCGCATTATCATTGTTCCATAAAAAAAACAAACGTTTGACTCCCGAATAAGAAGAATCGAGAGAAAAAGAATAATGTTGCCATTCGTCAATACCGACAAACATATCACCTAACTGTGTTGACCCTGTGGGAGTACCTGCACCACTTGGCAATACCGCATCTCCCACAAACACTTTCATATAATCGGCATTATTTTGCCCCATTCCCTTGAAATCAAACGAAATATGATACTCTGGATAGCCGGTAGCAAAAAATATGTCCCTATAGGCCCAAACAGATGAGGTTGCATTATCCGGATAAAAAATAGTGTTGTAATAGTTATTTGTAAGTCCCATATCATTGGAAATGTATAATGCATGCTGATCATCACACCCTATCGCATTTCCTATTGCCCAAATATTATGGTAATTATCATTTTTCAATATCCATCGGTCATTTTCATCATTTTGATCAAAACTGCACAAGTAAGGAAGATGACCCAGTACCTGTGTGGTATGGAAAGTTTTCTCTGAACTCCATGCACTATTATATCCGTATTCGTAGTAACATACTGTTCTTACCTTCCACATATATTCCGTTAAAGGTGACAAACCGGTTATGCTGTATATTGTATCCGCCAATAGAATTTCCGTATAGGTTGTATCCATCACGGTTTTGTATGCCAAAATATAATTTTGCATAAGGTGTGACATTGTATTCTGTTCCGAACAATTACTCCATGAAACCGTAGCCATACTATCCAGCACCATGACATTGGTTAGATCAACAGGTATTCTACACCCATTTCCTGTAATTTCTATATTATCCACAGCCACAGGCGGGTTTACCCCACTGTTATAGTTATTATACCAGTATAAATATAAGCGTCTATATCCCGTCCACGAAGAATCTATTGGGATACCATAATGCGTCCAAACACTCAGCAAATTAATATCCTCAGTCAATTGAATCATATTGCTGTCTGGAAAGGCTGACATATCGCTGATGGTAACAGGATTTCCCAAATAAACTCTCATGTAATCCTGACCATACTGCCCCATACCTTGACAGTCAAATGACAACTGGTATTCGGAATGACCAGGTTCAAGGTATATATCCAAACATGCCCAAGCAGCAGAGGTTCTTCCAGTATTGTAGGCGTATGACTGTCCTGAATTTGAGGAAATATATAACGCTGAATTTCCAGTATTTTGTGTTGCGGAGCCTATCGCCCATTGGTTTACATTATTGCTGGGATCATTGTACATTAACCATGGACTATTCTCCTGTAAATTTTCAAAACCACAAAAATAGGGAAGTGAAGCATAGGTGATAAACTGCTCTTCTTCGCTCCAGTCGCTCATATTAATTTCTGAGCAATTGGCTCTGACTTTCCAACTGTATTTCGACGCTGGTTCAAGTCCTGTCAGTACCAAAACAGTATCTTCTATTGTAATCTCGAAATATGACGTATCTGTATTTTTCTTGTATGCCACTGTATAAGATTCTGCTGGTCCCAAATATCCTGGCACCCATGAAAGTGTAGCGGAATTGTGAGTGTTTGTGGATGCTAAATGCATCGGCATACTGCATTTCACACCTTTCAACAAAATGTTATCAATAGCAGCGGGAGGGTTATAGATATTATTAAGAGGATAACTCGAATTATATGTGTTATACCATCTTAAATATATTCGTTGAATACCCACGTGGGTAGAGTCTATTATATACTGTTTGTGCGTCCAGTTTGGAAGATCATATATTTCCTCTAACAAAACTATCTCTTCATTTGAATCCAAAGGTGCCGCATTTTCATCAAAATCAATTGGATTGCCTATACTTACTCCAACAAATGCAATATTCTGGGCCCCCGCATTGTGAACATCAAATGACAGAAAAAACTCTTTATATGTTGAATCCATATATATATCACGATATGCCCAAGCCAGTGATTGTTGATTCCTACTAAAACTGTTCGTTACACCTCCATCTTGTGAAATATACATCGAATTTTCCCCTGTACATGTAACAGCTGAACCTAAATACCATTCATTTGGACCATTATGGGAAAAAAACCATTGTGAATTATCCACAGAATCCTCAAAACCACAAAAATAAGGTAATACGGCAAAGTTTGTATCTTGACCTCTTGCAATAAAAAATGAAAAAAATGATGCAATCAAAATAATAATCGACCAAAATCTTTTCATAACTAAAAAATTTACAACTGCAAAAGTAAAAAAAATCTATATAGATTTAAAACCTCACACTGAAAATATGATCCCTCATATCTAAAATATGACAAATATAACATGTGTTAAGGTATATGAATCTATAAAGTATAGATTCATACAAGATTGACGGAGTAATTTATTTTGCAAAAAATGGACTTATTTCAGTCCTTATTACATATTAATGCTGTAATACAACACATCATGCCTTTCTTCCCAGCCTTGGGAACGCCAGAATCCTTTGCCAATCTCGTTGTCTTTGATGACCAACAAACCGTTTTTTCGGATACCGGCAGCACGGATGGCCTCATATACTTTGTTCAGCAGGGCTTTGCCAATTCCTTTGCCGCGAAGCGGCTCTTTTACAGTGGTATGATAGATATAGGCTCTTCTGCCGTCCATTCCGCACATAATCACTCCTACTATCTCGTTGTTTTCCACGGCCACAAAATTGGATGTGGGGTTTTTCTCAAGAAATTTGGTAATTCCTTCCTTGGTGTCATCACCGCTGCGCAAACGCATACCCTGGGTTCCATACCATAAGGCATATACTTCATCGTAATCTTCCGAAGTCATTAATCTTATTTCCATATCCTTTTTTTTACTTTTTTTTACTACCCCGCCCTTCGGGCACTCCTTGGAGGCGCAGCCTCCTTTCTCCTCCTCGCTCGGCATAGCCATAGCTTGCATTGGCTATACTCTCGCTTCTTCGTCGATTCTATAAGAAGAGGTATTTTTTTGCAAAAAAAAAGACACTCTTGTGAGTGTCTTTTTCTTTTTCTTACTGAAATAATTACTCAGCAACTACTTCTTCTGCAGCAGCTTCTGCGCATTCTTCAGCAACTTCTGCTACTTCTTCTTCAGCAACGGGTTCTTCGATAACAGCTTCTTCTACAACTGGTTCTTCCACTACTGCGGGTTCTTCAGTTTCAGCTTTTTGACCACATGCTGCAAATACAAATGCAGATACTGCGAGGATAGCAAATAATTTTTTCATTTTCTTTCTTTTTTTAATTGGTTGTTTGTTTCATTATTAGGGTGTGCAAAAATACTTCAATTACCAATAACAGAATGTTTTTAATTGTGTATTTTTGTTAAATAATGTTAAGTATTTGATTAGCAGTCAACTACAGTACACCAACCATATTTATCTTCAATTTCTCCGTATTGGATACCCATCAAAATTTCGCGCATTTTGGTGCTCCAAGGTCCTGGTTTACCGTCTTTTGCAATCACATATTCCTTACCAGTGGCACGGTCTTGGATCATGTGGATGGGAGAAATAACTGCTGCTGTACCGCAAGCACCTGCTTCTTCAAAGGTACCAATTTCGTCTAATTTGATGTGTCTTCTTTCAACAACCAAGCCCAAATCAGCGGCAATAGTTGTCAAACTCTTATTGGTAATTGAAGGCAAAATAGAACCTGAATCAGGAGTTACATATTTACCGTCTTTTATACCGAAGAAGTTGGCGGGACCTGCTTCATCAATATAAGTTTTAGTCTTGGCATCAGCAAAAATAGAAGCACTGAAACCTTCGGCGTGAGCTCTTTCACCGGCACGCAAAGAAGCGGCATAGTTGCCACCAACTTTAACATGACCAGTTCCCAGTGGAGCGGCACGGTCATAATCCAAAGCAATCTGCATGTTGGTAGGTTTGAAGCCTTCTTTGAAATAAGGTCCTACTGGGGTAACAAATACCAAGAACAGGTATTCATTTGCTGGTTTTACACCAACAGTGGCACCTGTACCTACCAAAAGCGGACGAAGATATAAAGAACCTTCTGTTCCGTAAGGAGGAATATAGTCAACATTTAATTTTATAACCAATTCCATGGCTTGGAAAAATAATTCCTTTGG
Source organism: uncultured Bacteroidota bacterium (assembly GCA_902802755.1). Taxonomy (GTDB): domain Bacteria; phylum Bacteroidota; class Bacteroidia; order Bacteroidales; family WCHB1-69; genus RUG11690. The sequence continues at coordinate 64,049 of CADCNH010000001.1, forward strand.
AATGGGTGCCAACATGATAGTGTCGGCTGAGCTGTTCAGTCTCTTCCAGTTTTCTTCCCAACGGAACAAACGCACTTTACCGTCTTTTCCTCTGAATGCCTTCATTCCTTCAAAAGCTTCCTGGCCATAATGGAGGCAAGAGGCAGCCATGTGCATGGGAATATATTCGTCGGATGAAATTTCCAACTTGCCCCATTCACCGTTTCTGAAATAGCAACGAACATTGTAATCGGTCTTTACATAACCGAAACCCAAATTTTTCCAATCAATATTTTTCATTTCTTATTATTTTGATTATTAGTATTATATGCTCTACATTAAAGGATTGCAAAGATACTCATTTTTTTTTATTCTTCCACAACTTTTTATTTTTATTCCTCATTATTCTTTCTTTTCATGGCATTACTCACCATATCAGCCAACAGATAACCTACCAATAATCCCCATATTATCATCAGAAACAAGTTGTTTTGCAACATGTTATCACTGTATTTTCCTGCCCGATGCCAGTAAAATACTGATAATGTCACAAACAAAATTATTCCTATCAAATGATATAAATTCAGATTTTTTCGCAAAAATTCCTTCATAACTTGATTTAATTTTTCATTTTTTCATACTCATAATTGATATATTTGTCTTTGATGGCATTAATGATTTGCGTAGGAGTCCATCTCACCAGATCATAATAACTGAAATGACAATACATCATGAAAGTAAGAATTTCTTCATCAGGTAAACCCGTTATGTCTTTCACTACCTCTTTATTATATTTCAACGGCAGCTCATCCAGTCGGTCTTCATATTGTACCATTTCATTATACAAACGTTTCATTTTGGCCTTTTTACTGAAAGCCTCATACAAATAGGTTATAGGATGGGCAATTGCTGTATTTCTGAAAACATTGGGTTCTTTTCCATATTCGGCATTGGCCTTATCCTGCTCCGTGATTTCTGTTCCCGGAATATGCTTGTATATTTCTGGAATTTCTATCTTAGCCAGGTCTCTTTTAAAACCCTCGTAGGTGGGATTTAATGAAATAACATTCACTTCTTTCAACAAAATTGCCTTATAATACAATAGAAAATCCTCATTGGTTTTATTGATCAATTTCTCATCCAGCACCACGATTACTTGACGGTATATGGATTTTGATATGACAAGTGTGTCACGCAACTGGCATGCTATGGTAAAACTGCCCTCTTTATTAGAAAAAACAAAGTTTTTTCTGGTGACATTGTATATGCTGGCCCCTTCAATCGGATAAAAATTGATGCCATCATACACTTTGCCAGTGAATTCCTTTTTTTGTGCGTCAAGCTCAAAAAAGAGACACGAAATCAGAAGCAAAAGTATTAATTTTTTCATGCTGCAAATTTAAGGTTTTTGATTATATCTTTCATTTCAATTTTTAAAAGAAAAAAAGATTATAAAAAAGATATAGTCTTGTTGAAAAGGTTGATTTTTTTCGGACAGAAAATTTGCTTTTTTACTTATTTTGATTTATAAACAAGATATAAACAGGTTTTGTTTTGCTAAAACATTGTGACATAAAACTATCTATTTTGTTTAAAATTATGCAAAGAAAGTTATTAGTTGATAAGTTTTTTTGATGTTAATGTGTGTTTTTGTTAAAAAAAGAGGTTAAAAACGGCAAATTTTGGGTTGAAAAATGATAATAACTTTTCCATTTTCTGCTTTTTTAGCATATATGAAGAAAGATTGTTTATAATATTCACCTTTTTGAACATATTTTCAACATTTTGTGTTAATTTATTAAGTCATAATGTTTTATTTTTTGGAATATGGATAATTTTTTTATCATTTAAATTAATATACAATGTTTCTATATAATTCAAGAAATTTGTGTAACTTTGCAAGTTTAGAATAAAACTGCGAAAAATGAAAATTATTATAGCGTCAGATCATGCCGGTTATCAGCTGAAAGAAAATATCATCAAACATTTTGCCGGTGATTTTGAATGGGAGAATTTGGGTACCTATTCTTCAGAAAGTGTAGATTATCCTGATTATGCTCATCCATTGGCTGAAAAAATTGCTTCTGGTGAAAATAAGTATGGTATATTGATATGCGGCACAGGAAATGGTATAGGCATGACGGCCAATAAACATGCTGGTGTAAGAGCAGCATTATGTTGGAATGTTGAAATTGCTGCCTTGGCACGACAACATAATGATGCTAATGTGTTGGTTCTTCCAGCTCGCTTTATCACAGATGAAGAAGCTTTCAATGTGGTGAAAACTTTCTTTTCAACGGCATTTGAAGGCGGAAGACACCAGAGAAGAGTTGAAAAAATTAATATTCATTAGCAATAGGGTATTATGAATAATTCTATTAACAGAAGGGCAAATTTTATCAGATATTCTTTCATCGAGAATATGGATAATAATTTATTGGCTTTTGAGAATAAAATATCCAATAATGGCATTGATGTGAAGTGGATTAGCAATGAGGAAGAGTTGGTTTCTTTTATCAAACAGGATTTACCTAAAGCCCATTTCAATAAAGTTTGCTTTGATTTACCGCATATTCCCTCAGAATTAGCTGATACAGGTAACTTGATAAAAAATATTTCGGTAGAAGATGTTGAGAATAATATTGAATCTGCTGATTATCTGATAACAAATGCCAATTTTGGCCTGGTTGATACGGGTTCTGTGGTTCTTTTTAACCATAAATGTAAAAACTGTTTCAATAAGGTGGATCATGTTATTTTTATCTTGGATATCAATAATTTGATTGCTAAAAGTTCAGATATTGGGATTATTTTATCTTTGTATGAAAGGGATCTTATTCATGGAAATCAACAGGCAATAGATATTATTTCCCAGCCTTTCAATAAGATTATCAGTAATAGTTACCAATTTGAGCAAGAAAATACTTATTCAACACAAAAAGTGAGTGTTACGGTTGTCCTGTATGATAATGGTATCACGGCAATCATGAATAATCCTAAGTTGAGGGAAAGTTTATATTGCATAAATTGCGGCAAATGCAAAACAGTTTGTCCGGTGTATAAGGTAAATCATAAATATACGCCCATAGAACTGGTAAAAAACAATGCATTTGGTACCAATAGAAAAAATTCTGATATTTTTGAAAATACCACCCTATGTGGAAATTGTGATAAAGTTTGTCCAGTGCTGATTCCTTTCATGAGTTTGCTGAATTCGGAAATGGAATTGATAAATACCAATGATCATGAAGATAGTTGGCATGACTTAGGCAAAATCATGACAAAAAGATTAAAACTCAATAAACTAAACGGAAAAATTAGACGTTATTTCTTTGTCAGGAAACTTTTTAACAACAACAAAAAACTTTTGAACTACTTTATGAGTCAACAAGATGATTTTTATAACCTGACAAGTACTAAAGAGGAGGAAAATGCAAAATTATAATAACGAACTTGTTGAGAAAATAAAGGATTTTGGAAGAAAGTATCAGCTGAATATCCTGTATAAAGGGGCTTTGATATTTATTTTTGTATCTATTTTGGCCTTTCTGATATATGTACTGCTGGAATATTTCTCCTATTTTACACCCACAGTAAGAAAAGTGCTGTTTTTCTCTTATTTGGGTGTTTTCGCTCTGCTTTTGGTATTTTTTGTGCTGATACCTATGTTCAAATATTTTGGATTGGGTCGCCAGCTCAGTCGTGAACAAATAGCCAAAATGGTGGGTTCTTATTTTCCTGAAATTGATGATAAATTGCTGAATTTATTACAGTTACAGGATCAATTGGAACAAGGGGATTATAAAAGCTACGAACTGTTGGAGACCGCCATACAAACCAAAACTGCCCAATTGAAACCCTTCCCCTTTGTGAAGGCCATCCGTTTTGAAAATACTACCCGCTACCTGAAATGGGCTGTAATTCCGATTCTTATTTTTGTGTTGATTTTTTCCATTAAAAGCGAGGTCATTACAGAACCTACCAAACGTATCGTGAATTATACCCAAGAGTATGAAAAACCTGCACCCTATTCTATAGAGCTACTGAATAAAAAACTGACCACTTTTCAAAATGACGACTATACCATCAGAATGAAAATAGAAGGTGAGGAACTGCCGAATGAATTGTTTATCGTGTATAATAAAAAGAATTACAAATGTGTGAAGGATAATAATTCAGAGTTTTCCTATACTTTCACAAATCTAAGACAAAATACTGATTTCCAGTTATATACTGATGAGGTTCGCAGTCAGAATTATACGATAGAAGTATTGCCCAAGCCTGTAACCATAGGTTTTTCCATGCACTTGAAATATCCTTCATACCTGAACAAGAATGAAGAGGTATTGGATAATGTGGGAACCGCATCCGTGCCGGAAGGAACTAGAATCAGCTGGCAGTTTTACACAAAAAATACAGACAGCATAGAGTTTATCTATCAGGATCAAGCAATGGATTTGTCGTCAGACAATGACAATTTTGCCGCAGCGCTTACAGTTCGCGCATCATTTGATTATTCAATTGTCAACAAGAACAAGTACTATACTTCCAAAGATACCCTGAATCATTCTATTTCTGTGATAAAAGACTTGTATCCAGAAATTTATGTTGAAAGCAGGATGGATTCATTTTTCATTGACAGGTATTATTTCAAAGGGAATATCAAAGATGATTATGGTTTTTCCAATTTGTACTTTGTTTACTCGAAATTTGACGACAGGGGACAGGTTATCCAGTCGAATGTGAAAGTACCCATACAGATTGAAAAAAACGCTGTAATCCAAGATTTCTACTATTCTTTCGAGGCTGCCATGTTTGAGATGGGACCAGGTTATTCTATGGCTTATCATTTTGAAGTATATGACAATGATGGGGTAAATGGCAGCAAAATGTCCAAAACCGGTCAATTTGACTATAAGGTAAAAACACAGGAAGAGATTGACAAAGAGTTGGATAGGACAAGTTCACAAGCCAAGTCAGATATGGATAATCTGATGAAGGAATCTTCCCAGATTATGAAAGATATAGAGAAACTGAACCGTCAGCTGAAGGAAACTAACAATCCTTCTTGGCAGGACAAGAAGAAAATGGAGGAATTGCTGAACAAGTTCAACGAGTTGAAAAACCAGTTGAACGAGATGAAAAAGCAGCAAAGCATGAATAATCAGCTCGAAAACCAGTATAAAAATTATTCAGAGGACATTTTGAAGAAACAGATGGAATTGGAGCAGCGTATGGATGAGCTTTTGTCGGACGAGATGAAAAATATGTTAGACCAGATTCGTCAGATGATGGAAAACATGAATAAGGATCAGATGCAGAATTCCATCGACAAGATGAAAATGGATGCCAAAGACATCAATCAAACCCTTGACCAGCAACTCCAATTGTATAAGGAATTGGAAATGGAGAAGAAGGTGAATGAGTTTTTAGATAAAACCCGCCAATTGTCTCAGGATGAGAAGAATTTGTCGATACAAACCCAAAAGAAGGATATCAATAAGGAAGATTTGATGAAACAGCAGCAGGATATCCAGAAAAGATATGATGAATTAAAGCAGGATTTGAAGGAAATCAAGGATTTGAACAAGGAGTTGGAGCAGCCCAATAAGTTGTCCAATACAGATTCGTTGCAGCAAGCATTGGAACAGGATATGAAGGATGCCCAGCAGCAGTTGGAGAAAAATAATCGTTCCAAAGCCAGTGGCAGTCAGAAATCGGCATCCGAGAAGATGGAGGAATTGGCGGACAAATTGGAGCAGGATATGAATGAGAGTGAGCTGGAGGAAGTAACAGAGGATATTGCGACTTTGCGTCAGATTTTGGATAATCTGGTGCAGATTTCTTTTGATCAGGAAGAAGTGATGAAAATGACACAAAGACTAAGTCCGCGTTCTTCCAATTATACCAATCATTTAGCAAAGCAACATGCGGTGAAAGATAACATGAAGATGGTAGAAGATTCACTATTAGCCTTAGCTCGCCGTCAGCTTTCCGTAAAGCCGTATATCACAAAAGAAGTATCGAAAATAAACAGCTATATTCAGTCTGTGTATGCCGCTTTTGACTCGCGTAATCCCAAGAAAGCGGCACAAGACCAGCAGTTTGCCTTAACCTCCATGAACAATTTGTCGCTGATGTTGGCCGAATCCATGCAGGAGATGAAGCAAAAACAGAGTGAATGCAAGTCCAAATGCAAGAAGTCGGGCAATGGTTCATGCAATAAGCCGGGAGGTAAAGGAAAGAGCAAGAAAACCCGTGCCAAAGAGCTGCAGCAACAGTTGAATCGCCAGATGGAGGCCATGAAGCGTTCTATGGAACAGCAGGGTAAACAGCAGCAGGGTCAATCGAGTCAGCAACAGTGGAGTGAGCAATTTGCCAAAATGGCCGCCCAGCAAGAGGCTATCCGCAAGATGATGCAGGATTACCAAAATCAGCTGAAATCGGAGAATGGGGTAGGGGACAAGTCGCTCGACAAGCTGATAGAAGAAATGCAGAAAACCGAAAGAGAATTGGTGAACAGAACTTTATCAGACCAGACCTTGATACGTCAGAAAGACATAGAAACCCGTATGCTTGAGAGTGAAAAGGCAGACCGTAAGCAAGATGAGGAAAAGAAAAGGGAGTCAACAGAAGGCAAGGATATACTGAACAGCAATCCGCCGAAGGACTGGAATTTGGATAAAACGAAGCAATCCCAGCAGGAAATGCTCAGGACTGTTCCTGTGAACCTGAATTATTATTACAAGGAAAAAGTCAACAATTACTTTTACAATATTGATTGATGTTTTGGTATTTTCCACGTGAAACATCAAGCGAAAAATTTAGAAATTAGTATTTTATAAAACATGGCAAAAAAAAGATTTTTTTCACTTGTTTTAGGACTGCTTTTTGTGGGTTGTGTTTGGGCTGATGGGTATAAGGTTTTGTTTATCGGCAACAGCTATACAGATGTCAATAACCTTCCTCAGCTGATAGCATCCATGGCTGAAGCCGGAGGTGACACTTTGGTGTTTTCCGCAAACTTGCCTGGAGGCCATACCTTCAATAATCACTTGAATAATTCCACCACTGTTTCTTTGATTCAGCAAGGAGGCTGGGACTATGTGGTGTTGCAGGGACAAAGTCAGGAACCCTCATTCCCTGACGGACAGTTTTATGCTGAAACCTATCCGTATGCCCAGCAATTGTGCGAGATGATACGCCAATACAATCCGGAAGCGGAAATAGTGTTTTACATGACCTGGGGCAGGAAAAACGGTGACCAGTACAACTGTCCTTATTTTCCGCCCTTGTGTACCTACGAAGGTATGGACAGTTTGTTGTATTTGCGTTATATGACTATGGCCGATGATTTTGATGCCGAAGTGAGCCCTGTGGGAGCTTTATGGCATTATTTACGTGATCATCAGCCAGAAATTGAGCTGTATGCGTCAGACGAAAGCCACCCATCTTTAGCGGGTAGTTATGCAGCCGCGTGCTCTTTTTATTCGGTCCTATTCCGTAAGAATCCGAGGGAAAATGATTACAATCCTGGCATAGCGGAAGAGGCGGCGGAAATGATCAGATTGGCTGCTTCAAAAGTAGTGTATGACTCCTTGGCCAAGTGGTTTGTGGTGACGCCCGATTCACCAGGAGAGATGATAAGTTCATTCAAAGAGAATAATACAGTTATTTATCCTAATCCAACGGCTGAATATCTTGATATACAATGTGATAATTATATTTCTGATATCAAGATTTTTGCTGAGGATGGCCGTCTGGTATGGTCGAAAACAAATGTGAACACTTTGAAGGAAAGAATATCCCTTTCCGCATTCAGCGCAGGGCTGTATTTTATTCAAATTGTTGATAATGAAGGTAATATAGCGAAGAAAAAAGTCATCAAAATGTAAGTATCTCCTACAGTTGCCTCGAAGATGCAAAATTTTAATAACCCCAGATGAGCATAATGTAATTTAAGATAGTGTTCTGTAGGGCTGTCACATTGTGGCAGCCGAATAAAATATATAACATGATAATTTTCAATAATTTACCATCAGAATTACAAAGCGAACAGTCACTTCTGAAGCCGTGGCTGAAGGAATTGATCCGCCAGCATGGTTTCACTCCCGGTGATATTGCTTATTTCTTTTGTAATGATGAGGAATTGTTGAAAATCAATCAGCAGTTTTTGCAGCACGATACTTATACTGACATCATCACCTTTGATTATGGAGAGGGTGGAGTTGTTGCTGGAGAAATACACATCAGCGAGCAGCGGGTAAGAGATAATGCCACCGAAATGCAAAATTTGCCTTTAGAGGAGTTTTTGCGTGTGGTGGCACACGGGGTATTGCACCTGTGTGGATTTAAGGATAAGACGGCAGAAGAAGCCGCCGAAATGAGGTCTCAGGAAGAGGCTGCAATAGACTTATTTAAAAAGTTAAAACTCAGATAGACAATATTTTACAACATTGTTCCACGTGGAAAACAGAGAAAAATTTGATATTATTGTGGTAGGTGCTGGTCACGCAGGCTGTGAGGCGGCAGTGGCAGCGGCACGCTTGGGAAGCAGAACTTTGCTTATTACCATGCACCTGGGATTGGTGGCACAGATGTCATGCAATCCGGCTATGGGTGGCATCGCCAAGGGACAAATTGTAAAAGAGATTGATGCGCTGGGTGGCTTCTCCGGAATAGTGGCCGACAGGTCCACCATCCAGTTTAGAATGCTGAACCGCTCAAAGGGACCAGCCATGTGGAGTCCAAGAACCCAGAATGACAAATACCTTTTTTCTGCCTGCTGGAAACAGGTGCTCGAGGAACAGGAAAATCTGGAACTGCGCCAAGATACCGTGGTCGATATCCTGTTCGACCAGAATAGGGTAGTGGGGGTGAAAACACAACAAGGAAACACCATCTATGCCCAGCGGCTTATCTTGACAAACGGAACCTTCCTGAATGGCAGAATCCATATCGGCGAAGTGAACTTTGCAGGCGGTAGGATGGGGGAGAGCAACTCGCTTTACCTTTCGGACAAGCTCAAGGATTTTGGCTTGAGTGTGAAAAAGCTGAAGACTGGCACCCCGGTGAGAATAGACAAGCGCACCATCGACTTCTCCAAGATGGAGGAACAAAAGGGTGACGACAATCCCGACAAGTTTTCTTTTACGGATACCCCAGCTGTGCAGGACCAGATGAGCTGCTGGATAACTTACACCAACCCGCTGGTGCATGAGATACTGCGAACAGGCTTTGAATACTCCCCCATGTTCCAGGGAAGAATACAAGGGGTGGGTCCACGATACTGTCCATCTATTGAAGATAAGATCAACCGCTTTTCGGAACGCGACCGACACCAGTTGTTTTTGGAACCAGAAGGACGGAATACAAATGAATATTATCTGAACGGCTTTTCTTCCTCCTTGCCCGAAGAAGTGCAGATAAATGCTATGCACCTGATTCCAGGTTTGGAACAAGCTAAAGTCTTCAGACCTGGTTATGCTATCGAGTACGATTTCTTTGATCCCACCCAACTGAAGTTTTCACTGGAGTCGAAACTGATAGACAATTTATATTTGGCTGGACAAGTAAATGGCACTACAGGTTATGAGGAGGCGGCATGCCAAGGTCTGATGGCAGGTATTAATGCACACCTCTCATTGCATGATAAAGAACCTTTGGTATTGACCCGTTCACAAGCTTATATCGGAGTGCTGATTGATGATTTGGTCACGAAGGGTGTGGAAGATCCTTACCGCATGTTTACCTCCAGGGCAGAATATCGTATATTGCTCCGTCAAGATAATGCCGATGAAAGACTGACTCCTATTGGACATGATTTGGGTTTGATTGATGATGAACGATATGCGAAAATGCAGAAAAAATATGAGCATCAGCAGCTCATGGTCGATTTCCTTTCGGAGCATCATGCCAAACCTGTGGAGGTAAATGAATATTTGGAAAAAGTGGAAACCTCTACTTTGACCCAGCGGACAAAATATGCCAGTCTCCTGTTGCGTCCCCAGGTGGAATTAAAACAGTTGAAAAAATGCAGCGAGCGAATTGCTGCTTTTGCCGAAGAGAATCATATCTCAGAACAAGAACAGGAAAATGCCGAAATCAGAATCAAGTATGCCAATTATATAGAAAAAGAAAAAGAAATGGCGGATAAATTATCCAATTTGGATAATATAAAAATATCAGCTGATTTTGATTATAAAAATTTCCCTTCATTGTCTTTGGAAGCCCGTGAGAAATTATCAAGAGTAAAACCGGAAAATTTAGGCCAAGCCTCTCGTATCAGCGGTGTCAGTCCCTCCGACATAGCTGCCCTGATGATTTATTTAAGGTAAACACTTAATAATCAGTAATTTACAAACCATCTTTTGATTTAAGCCATTATTTTCAAAAAAATGATGCCCGGCTCAAAAAATACAAAATCGTGGCTTAAAAGCGATATTTTTTGTAAGGTGTTGATTATTAAGAGGAAAAGTTATTCGGTTAGGCGTAGAGGCGTGAAGACACTTGCTATGCTCGTTCGTGAAGATGAATTTTTGCTATATGTGTAAGCATGTCACCTTTCGAGCAAAATGAAACTCCCCTCGAGGGCGAAGCCCGAGACTCCCCCCTGGACGGAGTCCACTCCCCTTGAGCACGCAGTGCGAAACTCCCCCAAACTCAATTAACACATTATTCCATTTGCTAATTTACCAATTAACTAATTTGCTAATTAATTTCATTGGCACATTAGCACATTGTCTCATTTGCACATTTAACTATTCACATCCCTCCGTTAACTAATTTGCTAATTCACTAATTTGCTAATTGAAAAAAATCGTATTTTTGCAATCGAAAAATGTGGACAGATTTATCATGATTGCAACCACGGAAAAAAATGCTAAACCATCAAAATCCCACATTTTTCATTACATCATTATTAACCCATAAATTATTATTATGAGCTATCTATTCACATCTGAATCAGTATCTGAAGGACACCCCGATAAGGTGAGTGATCAAATTTCAGACGCTTTGCTTGATTCGTTCCTGGCTCAGGACCCTGAATCAAAAGTGGCTTGCGAAACTTTAGTGACTACCGGTTTGGTGGTTTGCGCAGGTGAGGTTAAAACAAATGGCTATGTGTCCATCGATGATGTGGCACGCAGAGTTATTGCAAAAATCGGCTATACGAAAAGCGATTACCAGTTTGATGCCAAATCGTGTGCGGTGATTTCCGCTATCCATAGCCAGTCGTCCGACATCAACCAAGGGGTTGAGCGACAAAAAAAGGAGGAACAGGGTGCTGGCGACCAAGGCATGATGTTCGGTTATGCCTGCCGTGAAATGCAGAATTTCATGCCAATTACCGTAGAACTTTCCCACATGATTCTGCAGGAGTTGGCTGCCATCAGAAAAGAAGGGAAACAAATGACTTATCTTCGTCCTGATGCAAAATCGCAGGTGACCTTGCAATATGCAGACGATGGCACTCCGGAACGCATCGATACCATAGTGGTTTCCACCCAGCACGATGATTTCGCTGAGGAGAAGGCCATGCAGGAAACAATCAAAAAAGACATCGAAAACATTCTGCTACCTCGTGTTATCAAAGAATGTCCAGAAAGCGTAAAAGCTTTATTCAAAGATGATTATAAGCTCTATGTAAATCCTACGGGCAAATTTGTTATTGGTGGTCCACATGGCGACACTGGCGTAACTGGCCGTAAGATTATTGTGGATACATACGGTGGTCACGGAGCCCATGGTGGTGGTGCTTTTTCAGGAAAAGATCCTTCAAAAGTGGACCGTTCAGCCGCATACGCAGCTCGTCATATCGCTAAAAACATGGTGGCTGCCGGTTTGTGTGACAAAGTATTAGTGCAGGTGGCTTACGCGATTGGAGTGGCAGAACCAGTCGGACTGTTTGTGAACACATACGGAACCGCCAAAGTGCAGTTGAGCGACGGCGAGATTGCCACTAAAATCAAGGAAATCATCCCTATGCGCCCCTACGACATCATTGAACGTTTCCAATTGAAAAACCCTATTTATGAGAGAACTGCCTCATACGGACATTTCGGCCGCGACAGTTATGAGGAAGAAGTGGAAGTTGGTTATAAAGACAAGGATACTTATACCCGAGTGGTTGATGGCAAAGAAAAAACATTCAAAAAAGTACTATTTTTCGGCTGGGAGCGTTTGGATTATGTGGAAGCCATAAAAAAAGCATTTAAACTCTAAAGAATGAAGCGTATATCTTTGTGCTTGTTTTTCTGCCTTTTTTCGGCGATTTTAGCGGCTCAGACCGTAAGGGTGGAAAGAGGTGCCAAAAAAATAAAAGAACTCACTACGGCGGAAATAAACGCCGTTTTTGACCGTGCCAATCCTCAGCTGAAAGTGAAGGCCATACAAGAAATGGCCGAACAAATGAGTCAGACTTTAAACGGAACCATTCTTATTGCTTTGGATGACAAGGTAATTGTCAGAAAAACATACGGTTACGCCCGTTTGTACCAAAAGGGCAAGGACTTGAACGGAATGACCATTTCGCAACTAGGAGCGGCGCGTGGCAAGGCGGAAAATAAGCTGACCAATACCACTCCATACGAATTGGCCTCTATTTCCAAGCAATTCACGGCAGCGGCCATCCTGAAGCTGGTGGCCGCAGGCAAAATGAAGTTGACGGATAATTTGTCGAAATATTACCCGAACAACCCGTATGCGGGCATCACTATCCATCATTTGCTCTGTCACACTTCTGGATTGCCGGAATATTTCGATTTTCCTGAGGAGATATGGGGAACAGAAGGTTTAACTACCAATGAACAGGCCATACAGAAAGTCTTTTCACGGCGTGAGAAGATTTATTTTAAGCCAGGCATGAGGTATAAATACACCAATACCAATTATTTGCTTTTGGCGGATATCGTGGCCAAGGTTTCGGGAGTGAAGTTCGAGAAATTTGTGGAGGACAGCATCATCAAGCCAGTGGGAATGATGAACACCTTTTATGTCACGCAGAAAAACGAGCACAAAGATATCTTTTTTCCACGAGGACATCTGAAATCGGGTGAGGAAGTGGCTATTGAGCCGCTCGATGGCACTTTTGGCGACAAAGGCTTATACTCATGTCCCGAGGCCTTGATGAAGTGGAAAATCGCCTTTTTCAACGAATATTCGGTGCTTCCGAAAGAGTGGGTGGAGAAGGCCTCATCAACGCAAAACAAGCTTATCACAGGAGCAGAGCCTTCGGAGTTATATGGCTACGGCTTCCACTTGGAGGAAAACCCCTATTATGGCAAATTAGTGTATCATGGTGGCCTATGGCATGGATTCCATCATATCATGGTATATCGTCCGTCAGATAATATGCTGTTTATCTGCCTCAGCAACTACCGCAACCGCGCCCACGTCGGCAAAAGCAACCAGATACTCAATATTTTGGATGGAGTGTGATAGGGGTCAGGGGTTAGTGATTAGGGGTTAGTAGTTTAAAATCGATGTTCATATCCAATATTTAACATTACGGAATAACGGGGTATGTCATGGTGTAAACGTGGGGCGTGTCCTTCGTAATATAGATAGTCGAACCCTTCAAAAAGGGCCCCATGTAACCCTATGGTTAACAAGTCTTTTGAGCTTAAGTTAATACGTCCACCTAAACCTAAGGTACTTCCGATATTAAAAATTTCTTTGGCATTGGCAGCCACCCATGTATTTACTCCAAAACCCAAAAAAATACCACCTCTTACGTAAAAATGCGAAAGATGGAATTCCATCTCAACAGGAATCAAAATATTCCGGATGGCAATATCTCGTGGAATGGTAAAATAATCCTCATACCGTATGCCAGCGGCAACACCCCAAAGACGATGAAAATCGTATCGCATACCAACACCTGTGCCCACACCAGGATACAAATCGGAAACAGCAGGATATTTGCAGAAGCCTCCCCCCACATTGGCAGTGATACTGAATCCTTTATGAAAATCAGTTGTATTGCTTGAATTTTGTGAGAATACAGGTGACACAGCCAGAATAAAGGTAATAATCAAAACAATGTGTAAAACACTGATATTTACAATATTAAACCGTTTCATAAGAATATAATTAAATCCCTTGCTAATTAGCTAATTCCATTAGCACATTGTTAATTAGCACATTGAAAGTATTTCACCGCATTGCTGAAAATATCCTGCGTCTTGTTGCCCGGGATGTTCTTGTACAGGTTCTCGCCTTTTCGCTCGCTGTGGCCCATCTTGCCGAGTATGCGTCCGCAATCGGACACAATGCCCTCGATGGCATAGCAGGAGCCGTTGGGATTGTCGTACTTGTTCATGCTGGCATGTCCCTCAAAATCACAGTATTGGAAGGCTACTTGGCCGTTGGCAAACAGGTCTTGCGCCATCTTTTCCGACACCACAAACTTGCCCTCGCCATGGCTGATGGCCACACGGTGAACCTCGCCTTCTTTGAAGGAATTGAGCCAGGGCGAATGGTTGGAAGCGACCACCGTCTTGGTAATATGTGACAGGTGGCGGTTGATATCGTTGCGGTACAGAGTGGGGGATTCAGCAGTCACTTGTCCAATCTTGCCGTAAGGCAGTAATCCCGATTTTACCAATGCCTGGAAACCGTTGCAAATACCCAAAATCAGGCAGTCGCGGTCGAGCAGTCGCTCAATTGCTGCCTTGACTTTTTCGTTGTTTAACACATTGGCAATGAACTTGCCGCTACCGTCAGGTTCGTCACCGGAGCTAAAGCCACCACACAAAGCCAAGATATGAGCATTGTCAATCTTTTGGGACAACTCATCGATGGAATCGTTGATTTCTTTTTCGTTGAGGTTGCGGAAAACAAAAATCTCAGGCTCCGCACCAGCGTCTTTGAAAGCCTTGGCGGTGTCGTAGTCGCAGTTGCTGCCCGGAAATACAGGAATGATAACCTTCACCTTGTCGGTTTTGGGCGGGTGCAACTCGCGGCGCACCACCTTGGCATTCTGAGCTTCCACCTTGGGCATACTCTCGCTGTTGATTTTCACTTCAGGATAGATGGCGTCGTAGGTACCACGCCATGCTGCCAAGCATTTTGCCTTGTCAATTTCTGTGCCGTTAATGATGAATTTGTCGCTTACACAGCCCAGTTCCACAGCATATTCAAAGTCCAGTTTTTCACTGGTCTCCACTACAAAACTGCCGTAGCCATAATCGAATACGGGCAGGTTGGTATGGATGTCAAAGCCCAAATCATTGCCGAAACTCATCTTGCACAAGGCTTCAATCATACCACCGAATTGCAGGGTGTAGCAGGAAATGATCTTGCCGGCATGAATCTGCTCGTGCACATAGTCGAAAATCTGTTTCACCCGTTCGACAGAAGGTCTATGGTTGTCATCTATAACATTGTTAATGAGGTAGATATGATTTCCTTTTTGTTTGAATTCCGGGGAGATGACTTTGTCGGCATTTTCGGTGACGATGCCGAAAGAAACCAAGGTTGGGGGCACATTCAGGTTCTTGAAGGTTCCGCTCATGGAGTCCTTACCGCCAATAGAAGGCAAGTGGAAGGCGTTTTGCATGTAGATAGCACCCAACAAAGCGGAGAAAGGTTTGCCCCATTTGGTGGTGTCCTTGCCTAATTTCTCGAAATATTCCTGGAAAGTGAAGCGGATTTTGCGGTAATTGCCGCCTACGGCCACAATCTTGGCCATAGATTCCAGCACGGCGTACATCGCCCCGTGGAAGGGCGAAAAAGAGGCAATATAGGGGTTGTAACCAAAGGCCAGGATGCTGGCGGTGTTGGTGTGGCCATGCAGCACGGGAAGTTTCTGCACACCGGCCTGGCTTTCAGTCAGCTGATGTTTGCCACCGAAAGGCATCAGCACTGTGGAGGCGCCGATGGTAGAGTCGAACATTTCAATCAGTCCCTTCTGGGAAGCTACGTTGGGTGAAGCCAGATGTTTGGCCACTGTTTCAGTGGTAATAGGTTGATTGACAGGTGTTTCGGGAACTCTTTCAGGGAAGTCACCTTCAATCTTAGGTATCACCACATCGGTTCTTTGGCGATAGCCGTTGGTGTTGATGAAATCACGTGACAAATCCACAATATTCTTGCCTCTCCATTGAATGGTAAGTCTGTTGTTGTCAGTTACTTTGGCAATGATAGTAGCCTCAATGTTTTCTTGACGGCAGTATTCGAAGAACTGATCAACATCCTTCGAATCCACCACCACGCTCATACGCTCTTGCGATTCGCTGATAGCTAATTCTGTACCGTTCAGGCCTTTGTATTTCGTCTTAACAGCGTCCAAGTTGATGAGCAGCCCGTCAGCCAGCTCGCCAATGGCCACGCTCACGCCGCCTGCGCCGAAGTCGTTGGATTTCTTAATCAAACGGGTGACTTCGGGTTTGCGGAACAGGTGCTGGATTTTGCGTTCCTCGGGGGCATTACCTTTTTGCACCTCGGCAGCGCAAACTTCCAATGAGGCTTCGGTATGTTCTTTGGAAGAGCCTGTGGCACCACCGATACCGTCGCGGCCGGTACGACCACCGAACATGATGATGATGTCACCGGGCTGAGGTTGCTCGCGTCTTACGCCATCAGCGGGAACCGCACCTACCACTGCACCGATTTCCAGACGTTTGGCCTTGTAGCCCTCGTGGTAGATTTCACGCACGTGGGTGGTAGCCAAGCCAATCTGGTTGCCGTAGGAGGAATAGCCGGCAGCGGCGCTCTTGGAGATGACTCGCTGGGGCAGTTTGCCTTCCATGGTCTGGCTGACAGGTTCGTTGATATTGCCCGCACCGGTGACACGCATGGCCTGATACACGTAGCTTCTGCCGCTCAGCGGGTCGCGGATGGCGCCGCCCACGCAGGTGGCTGCCCCGCCGAAAGGCTCGATTTCTGTGGGATGGTTGTGCGTTTCGTTCTTGAACATCAGCAGCCATTTCTCGATTTTGCCATCAACATCAACATTAACATAGACACTGCAAGCATTGTTTTCCTCTGAAACCTCCATGTCGTCGAGGTTGCCGAGTTTGCGCTCGTTTTTGCCGCAGATGGTGGCCATGTCCATCAGTGTGATGGGCTTACGGCCGCCATGGACATTGTTTCGGATTTGAATGTATTGATAAAAAGCCTCCTGTAGTTGGTCATTGAATTTGCTTGGGGTGAAGGTGATATTGTCCAACTGGGTCTCAAAAGTGGTATGACGGCAGTGGTCGCTCCAGTAGGTGTCCAGCATCTTGATTTCCGTCTCCGTTGGATTTCGCTTTTCTTCAGTCTGGAAATAATTCTGAATCAGCATGATATCCTCGAAAGACATGGCTAAAGACAGTTTCTTTCTGAAAGCGTCAAGTTCTTCAGGACTCATTGTATTGAAGGTGTCGAAAACTTCTACATCGGCCACCGTCACGTTTTCGGAGTCGTCCAGGATGGACATGTCCTTTTCGCGTGCTTCCACTTCGTTGATGCAGTGTTTTTTAATCTTAATCAGGTCTTGTGCTGAAAGTTGGCCATCCATAACGATGAGCTTGCCGCTGCGGATGGTGGCTTTGGTTTTGGGGTCAATCAATTGGAGGCACTGCATGGCACTGTCGGCCCGCTGGTCGAACTGTCCCGGCAGGAATTCCACGGCGAAATAAGTCAAGCCATCCAACGGGAATTCCGTATATACCTCATCGGTAACGGGTTCAGAGAAAACGGCATGTTTGGCTTTTTCCAACAAGCCTTCTTCAATGCCAAAAATATCATACACTACGATAAGACGTAATGCGTTGATATTCAATTCTAAGTTATGGTTAAGATTATCCAACAGATCTTGGGCTTCCACTTGGAAACCTGCTTTTTTCTCAACGAACAGTCGAGCATTAAGTGTTTTATTCATAATGAATTAAAAGTAAAACGGAGTTATTTTACAGTCATTTTCAAGATATTGATTTCGGCCTGGGTAAGGAAGCGCCATTTGCCACGAGGCAGGTCTTTCTTGGTCAGACCAGCAAAAATCACACGGTCGAGTTTCACCACCTCATAACCCAAAAATTCAAAAATTCTTCTCACGATTCTGTTTTTTCCAGAGTGAATGGTGATGCCGATGACTTTCTTGCTGTCATCCACGTATTCCACTTCATCGGGAGTGATGATACCATCTTCCAATTCAATGCCGTTGCGCAAGGCGCACATATCGATATTGGCGAACTTTTTATTCAGCTCCGCGGAATAGGTTTTTTGAATGCCATGTTTAGGATGGGTCAACTTTTTGGTCATGTCGCCGTCATTGGTGAAAAGCAGCAAACCTGTAGTGTTTTTATCCAATCGTCCGACAGGATATATTCTTTCTTTGCAGGCACCGCGCACCAAATCCATCACATTCTTGCGGCCTCTTTCGTCATCAGTAGTGGTGATGTAATCTTTGGGCTTGTTCAGCAGCAGGTACACGGGTTTTTCATTCTGCAGGACGTGGTCTCCATAACGAACCACATCGGTGGGGCGGACTTTGTAGCCCAATTCGGTCACTATCTCATCGTTCACGCTGATAGCTCCAGTAGTAATGAGTACATCGGCTTCACGGCGTGAGCAAATGCCGGCATTGGCGATGTATTTGTTCAAGCGCACAAGGCCTTGGTTTTCATTGTCGGTTAACGACAGAACTTTTTGTTTTTGCGGGGAAACGCGACCTTCCCGTTGTCTGCGAGCCACGATTTCGCTGAGAATCTCTGACTCGGCGGTCACATCCCTGCGTTTTTTGCGGGGAGCGGCATCGGTTTCTTTCTTCCTGAAAGAAGGTTTATCACCAAAGGAAGGCTTCTCTGTTCGTTTAGCCCCGAATTTTCTGGTGCCTGTAAATTTCCGACCGCCTTCTTCCTCTTTGGGTTTGGAGAAGGTTCTCTTGGTTTTTGGAGCTTTGTCGTTGGTGCTTGTCTTGGAGCGGAAAGAACGTTTTACTTCCTTTTCCTCCTTGACATCTTTTTCAGCGGGTTTCCGGCGACTTCTGGTCGCTGGTTTTTCCGTTTTGGCAGTGCTTTTGGTGCCTCTTTTGGCTCCAAATTGACGTGTTTTGGGTTTATCGCCCCTGTTTTCTTCCATAGATTTTAAGTCAGTAGCAGATTATTTATGTTGAATGTTTTTTCCACAATCATCAACGATGATTTTATACCATTTGTCAGGATAATTAGGATGCTCCGGAGATTCACACTGTGGCATTCTGGTGTTAGTTTTGGCAAATTTGCCATTCTTTTCCACCTTGACATTACCGTCGTTGTATTTTACAAGCAGGTATTCGAACAGATGATTCCAAGCATTGCAAACTTCTTGGGTACAGCGGGTGGAGATGTCGTTGATGCGTTTCTGGGCTTTGGCAGGGTCATTTTTGAAGAGTTCCACCATTTCTTTTTCCATCTCGCGGATGTTTTTAACAGCCCCGAATTCATACTTGTGCTGTTGTTCGTTCACATGCTTGATCATGTCGCTGTAGCGGGTGTAAACCAGCTGGCTCACCTTGGTGAAAATCCAAAAAGCGGCGGTGGAAGAGTAATCCACCATAGAGCCGTTGCCTTCGCGAACAGCTTCAGGAATTTCGGTGATACCGCAGAACATGGGGATATAGCAGCTGCTGGCAGCATCGTCAACACCGAACCAGAAAATACCACCGAACTTGTCGGGCAGCCAGCTGCGGGCTTGGGCTACAAAAGAGAAGCCAGTTTGCTGGGTGGCGGTAGCGCGTTCATGGATATATTCTTTGCCATTGTATTCCCAGGTCATGGGGCGCCAGCGATAAGGGCATGCAAAAGGACCAGCACCGATATCCTGAGTCATGTCCATGGAGGTGCCTTCAAAATGGTCACGCATCAGCTGCATCACATCGGTCACATCAACTTTTTGGGCAGGTTTGATCCATAAGGGGAAGCGGTGGCTCAAGTTGTCGCCACGGGCATAATCCTCATACTGGGCCATCAAGTCAGGATTGCAACGATAGAAAGCAGCCCACACGCGGGATTCACAGAAGCGGGCGGCTTCGAAATCAACGGGGGCGTAAGCATCGCAGAAACTAAATTGTGCGTCTGGAGCTTTGGGGTCATAGTAACCTTTCAGCTTGGCGAAAGAAATCACATCGGCAGCATAAACGGTTTCTACATCCGGATTGAAAATCATCTTGTCAATATCCTTGTTGGTGATGGAAGTTTTGCCATCTCTCAAGGGAAAAGTGGTGATACGGGCTTGGTTGGCATGACCACTGATATAACCGTCAGGAATACGGCGAGCCACCCAAACTGCACCATTGGACCAGCCTTTGACCAGCTTGCCCTTAGCGTCTCTCATTTCAGGACCTTTGCCGATGATTTCAAAAATCCAGGCCTCATTCGGGTCGATGATGGAGAAAGATTCTCCTTCACTGCAATAGCCGTAGGATTCAATCAGGAAATTCAATACCTTGATAGCCTCACGGGCATTCTTGGCACGCTGTAAGGTAATGTAAATCAGTGAACCATAATCAATTAAACCAGGAGTATGCCACAATTCCTCACGGCCACCGTAAGTGGTTTCACCAATACACAACTGGTGTTCATTCATATTGCCCACCACAGAATAGGTATGAAGAACTTGGGGAATCTGTCCCAATAATTTACCTGTATCCCATTCTATCACATCCATCAAAGTTCCTAATGGATAGTCCGCAGCGGGACGGTAATATAGTTCGCCGTACAGCGAGTGGGAGTCGGCGGCATAGGAAACCATGACAGAACCGTCTTTGCTGGCTCCTTTGGTGATGATGAAGTTAGTGCAGGCCATGGCCTGAAAACCGGCCATCAGCAAGAAGGCCGCAATAATGACTACTATCTTTTTCATATTCAATGAAACTTATTTGTTGAGTAAAAACTGATTTACATTGGGTACAATCACCAAAGGCATGGGTGAGTTGTTGACAATCTGGCGGGTATTGCTGCCCATCCACACGCTGGAAAGGTCGTGTTCTTCCTCACGCATGATGACCATCAAGTTCACATCCATTTTCTTTGCTGCATCCAGCAATGCTGGAATAGAATCGCCAGGAACATCTAAAGTTTGCACATCAAATCTCACGTTGGCTTTCTTGCACATGGTGGCGGCATGGTTCAACTGCACGTTAATCACATGCTTGATGTCGTTGTTGACAGGATTGATCACTCCCAAAAGACAGATCTTGGCGCCGAAATCCTTGGCGAATTCAATGGCGATTTTCATTTTTTGCAAGGTTTCAAAACTGGTGTCGATGGGCACCAGAATCTCTGTCAGGTCGCGGTTGATTTGGATGTCCTCACGCAAAATCAGCACAGGCACTGTGGTCTGGTTGATGGTTTTGAAGGCGTTGTTTCCCACAAAAAACTCCTCGAAACCAGAAACACCATGAGTACCCATGACAATCATGGATTTTGGAAGATAAGCAGCGTAATTACACAATTCCACAGCCGGCTTGCCTTCCAAAATGGTAGAGGTTACGGAACTTTCAGGAGCTTCTGCCTTGCATTCCTCAACCCATTGGGCCAGTTTATTTTTTACTGCTGCCAGAAAGTCCTTGGCGGCAGTCGTTTGGGCAAAGTCTGTTTTCATGGCAGCGGTTTTTACCCATACCAAATGCAGTTTGGCTTTGTTTTTCAATGAAATGGCAACAGCGTGCTTCATTGCGTTATACGAATTTTGGGAAAAGTCAATTCCCACAACAATATTTTTCATAAGCGTCTATTTTTGTTAATATCTTAAATAATCGACAAAGATACAAAAAAATCTTGAAAAACACATTTTTTATTGAAATATGTTATTGCAATTTTTTATGGTATTTGTTTCGCACTGATAAATTTATGTGTTTTGGTACCATTGAACCTGCACTGCGATTAATGTGATTTTGGGGATAAGTGTTATTCATAACTATGGTGTTTAAAATGACAAAATATTGATTTCTATTATTTTTCTTTCAAAAAACAAACTCCATCAGAAGTTTTCACCGCTTTATCCAGATATTCGGTATTGATATAATTCTCCAACAAAAGCACTTCGTCAACGGAAATTTTATGGCTTGTCTCATTATATCTCCGTTTTCTACGGGCCAAATGATAATTTTTTCCTCCAAACACCACAAAATCGCCTTCCTTCAACAAAAATTCATTCTGATAATTGCTGTCAATGGGTATAACAACGCTTTCAATCCGCTCTTTGCGTTCATGGTTTTTGATGCAGTAAGTGTAATCAGGGTGATTTTTGTCGCGGATGGAATCGCTGAAAATCACAGCTTTACCGTGATAATTGAAACTAACCGCTACTCCTTTGGACAGTTTATAAATGGTGTGGCTTTCAAGATTTTGGGTATGATATTTATCAATATCGAATAAAAGAATAATGCTCAAAAAGGAAGAGATTCCTATCCAATAAAATCTTTTCTTCTGCTTCAAAAATAATAAATAAAAAGCCATAATACACAAATAAATCAACGACATCTGTACCCAAGAGATACTGATATTTTCCGTAACTGATCCAGGAAGATGCTCGATGGATTGAATCAGAAAATTCATGATTCTGATTTCATGGGTCAATAGCCAGGCTAACCAGGTTGATACTACTGGAATAAATGATACCGCCAGCAGGCAAACCCCACTAGTCACCACCACAAATGATAAGGTAATAACTGACAGATTTGCCAAGAGAAAGTAGTTGGGAAACTGTCCGAAAGTGTAAACCGACAAGGGAAATGTGGCCAATTGTGCTGCTGCCGACACGGTGACAAGGTTCCAGAAATAATTGACAATCTTGTGTTTAGGTTCCCATAGTTCTACTAATTTTTGCTGAAAAATCACAATACCGAAAACGGCAGCATAGCTCAATTGGAATCCTACTTCAAAAATCAACAAAGGATTGATAATCAATAGAATAAATAATGAAGCAAACAAACTATGGAAAATATTGGTGTTGCGTCGGAGCATCCCTCCGATGGTGACAAAAGAGAACATGGTAGCGGCTCGGGTCACTGAGGGAGAAAGACCTGTGATACAGGCATATAGCCAAATAAAGAGCATCAAAAGTATGGCTTTCAGCCGTCGCAGAGGTTTGGAATATTCCAGCGGCTGAAGCAGAAAGTTCAAAATCATAAAAATCACACCCACATGCATACCCGAAACGCAAAGAATATGGCTTACTCCAGCGGAGGCGTAGCTGGCTTTCAGCTCTGGTTCCATGGTCTCGTCGTTGCCCAACAAGATAGCAGTGATGATGCTGTACTCGTCACCGCTCATGCCGGCATCGGCAAAGATTTGCGAGAAGTATTGCTGTATCTGGTATGCTTTGTCCCGAATAGGGTTCGGTTGGCACCGATTGATTTGTTGCCAGTGGTATTTCGGCACATAGCCAGAGAAGAAAATCCCTCTTCTCTGCATATATTTCTTATAATCAAAAGCATATGGATTTTTGGAGTTTTCAATTGCTGATATTTTGGAATGAATAAGTACCACATCGCCATAATTGGGTGGGTGCAGACTGTCTTTGGCAAAATAGAATACTGCTTTTTGTCCAATAGCTTGTCCATCAGTGGTTTGCTCTATAATTGCCAAGACTTTGATACTTTTGGCTTTGGGCACAGGGTGGTCAATGATTTTGGCCACAAAAGATTGATTTTTTTCAAAGATTTTTTCATAGAATCTGAAATTTTCATTCCTAAAATGGATAAAAGTAAGACAAAAACCGGCTAAAAGAAATATAATTTGCAGGAAAATACCAGCCAAAAGGGTGGTAGAGAGAGTCTTTTTATGTTGAAGTACCAAAGAAACAAACCAACAGATGCTCATCAGCAATAAAATCATCGGCAAAGAGAGGCTTAGTGGTGTCCAATAGGTAACTCCAATGCCAATAGCAAAAGGAATCAGCAGACGAAGAATGGGGTAGTTGCGGAAAAACATGACGTCGTTAGTTTAATCGCACAAAAATACAAGTAACAGATTTAAATTTCAAGGTATAAATCATTGATTTTTAATTTGTTAAATTGTACTATTTTTAACCCAAAAACATCAATTTTGCTTGCCGGAATGGGTTACTTTTTGAAAAATAACAAAACAAAGAAAGATTGTTAAACGCAAATTTTTTCGGAGAAAAGAGATGAAAAAGCACACTGTAATATAGAAAAATGTTGTACCTTTGCAGGTTGAAAAAAAAGGAAATGGAGTATACTGTAATTTTAGAAAAAATGGATAATGGCTGGTGGTTTTGCCAATGTGAGCAAGTGCCGGAAGCGGTTACTCAGGGTGAAACCATCGAAAAGGCCAAAGAGAATATTAAAGAGGCAATAGAGCTTGTTTTGGCTGCAAAAAAAGAACTCACACGTAAACAGTTTACAGGACGTCGCATTTTACGTCGAAAAATCGCAGTTCTTTAATGAAACGTTCGGCACTTGTGAAGTACTTAATAGAGAATGGTTGTTCCCTGTTCAAAGAAGGAAGTAATCATACTGTGTTCATTAATAACAATGGTAATGGCATATCAACTGTGCCAAGACATACAGAAATAGGCAATAGACTTGCGGAAGAAATATGCAAGTAACTTGGAATACCAAAAATCAAATAAAAAACGGAAAATTTATAAAACACAAATAAATATAAATCAGCATGATAAAAGACGAATTCATTAGAAGACACAACGGTCCGAGCGAAGCAGAGACCGCAAAAATGTTAGAGACCATAGGTGTAAAATCCATGGACGAATTAATCGAGAAGACAGTTCCTGCTGCCATCCGCCTGAAAGAACCCCTGGCACTGCCCGATGGTCTGACAGAATATGAATACCTGCAAGAGGTTAACGCCCTGATGGCTAAGAACAAAGTTTATAAATCATACATCGGCATGGGTTACTATAACACCTGCGTGCCTTCTGTGATTTTGCGCAATATCTTCGAAAATCCAGGCTGGTACACCGCTTATACTCCTTACCAGGCTGAGATTTCACAAGGTCGTATCGAGGCCTTGCTGAACTTCCAGACCATGATTTCCGACCTGACTGCTATGCCATTGGCCAATGCTTCCTTACTGGACGAGGCTACAGCAGCAGGTGAGATGATGCTGATGTTCTACCATAGCCGTACCCGCGAGCAGGTGAAAAACGAGGTGAAGAAATATTTCGTTTCAGAGGATGTTTTCATGCATTCATTAGGTGTGATGAAGACCAACGCCGCTCCCCATGGCATCGAATTGGTCATCGGCAAAGCCGACCAGATTGAATTGGATGACACTTATTTCGGTGCAATGGTACAATATCCGAACCAGCACGGTGCAGTTCACGATTTCAGCGAGTTTGTGAAGAAAGCCAAGGCTCACAATATCTTCGTGGGTGTGGCCACCGACTTGTTGGCACTGACCCTGCTGACTCCTCCAGGAGAATGGGGTGCCGACTGTGTGATGGGTTCTACCCAGCGCTTCGGCCAGCCAATGGGCTTCGGCAGCCCCGCCGCCGGCTTCTTCGCTTGCCAGGAAGTATTCAAACGTCAGATGCCAGGTCGTATCATCGGTATTACCGTGGATGCCGAAGGCAAACGTGCTGTCCGTATGGCTCTCCAAACTCGTGAACAGCATATTAAACGCGAAAAAGCAACTTCCAATATCTGTACCGCCAGTGCTCTGACCGCCATCATGGCCGGTTTCTATGGCATGTGGCATGGAGCCGAAGGCTTGAAGAGCAAAGCTACCAAAATCAATGTTTTGGCTGGCGTGCTGGAGCGTGAAGCCGCTAAATATGGCTTCAAGCAATACAACAAGGTGTATTTTGACACATTGTGCTTTGAAGTACCCGAAGGCGTGACTATGGAAGATGTGCAGAGAGTGGCATTGGAACATAAAATCAACTTCCATTACTGGTGTGAGTGCTGCTTCACCATCGCTTTGGATGAGACCGTTCTGTTGGAAGACGTGAACGAAATCCTGAAAGTGTTGGCCGAAGCCGCTCATAAAGAATTCCACGAATATGTTTGCCAGCAGTGCGCTAATCCGGCTCTGAATATTCCGGAAAGCCTGCAGCGTAAATCCACATTCATGGAACACGAGATCTTCAACAAGTATCATTCAGAAACAGAAATGATGCGTTATATGAAGAAACTGGAAATCATGGATTTGTCTCTGAACAGAGCTATGATTCCGCTGGGATCTTGCACCATGAAGCTGAATGCTGCCGCTGAAATGCTGCCATTGAGCTGGGCCAATGTTTGCAACATCCATCCGTTTGCTCCCGCTGACCAGGCTGAGGGTTATCTGGAAATGATTGCCGAAGTGAGTCAGTGGTTAGCTGTTATCACAGGTTTCAAAGCTGTTTCACTGCAACCTAACTCTGGTGCCGCTGGCGAATATGCTGGTATGACCGTTATCAGAAATTACCATATTTCCCGTGGCGAAGGCCATCGTAATGTATGCTTGATTCCCGCTTCTGCCCATGGTACCAATCCGGCTTCTTCCGCCAAGGCTGGCAACCAGATTGTGGTGGTGAAGTCAACCGAACACGGCGAAATCGATGTGGAAGATCTGCGTGCCAAAGCTGAGGAATACAAAGACAGACTGTCTTGCCTCATGGTAACCTATCCTTCTACTCACGGTGTGTTTGAAGAGGCTATCCTCGATATCATCAAGATTGTCCACGACAATGGCGGTTTGGTCTATATGGACGGTGCCAACATGAATGCCCAGGTGGGTCTGACCTCTCCGGGAACTATGGGTGCCGATGTGTGCCACCTCAACTTGCACAAGACTTTTGCCATGCCTCACGGCGGTGGTGGCCCTGGCGTAGGACCTATCGCAGTTTGCGAGAAACTGGTGGACTTCCTGCCCAACCATGCCATCATCGAAACAGGTGGTCAGCACGGCAGCCAGGTGGCTTCCGCTCCTTACGGTAGTGCTTACCTCCTGCCCATCACTTACGCATACCTCAAAATGTGCGGTGGCAAGGGCTTGACCGAAGCAACCAAGTACGCTATCCTGAATGCCAACTACATCAAGGCTCGTCTGCAGGGTTATTACAAGATTCTGTACACAGGTACCAATGGCATGTGTGCTCATGAAATGATTTTGGATTGCAACGAATTCGACAGAAATGCCGGCGTTCAGGTGGGCGATATCGCCAAACGTCTGATGGACTATGGTTTCCACGCTCCTACCGTGGCTTTCCCTGTTCATGGTACTTTGATGGTTGAACCTACTGAAAGCGAGCCACTGAGCGAGTTAGACCGCTTCTGTGACGCTATGATTGCCATTCGTCAGGAAATCGCCGACATTGAAAGCGGCAAAGCTGACCGTGTGAACAATGTCATCAAGAAAGCTCCACACACCATGAGTGTGGTTTGTGCCGACACTTGGGACAGACCTTACACCCGCCAGCAGGCCGCCTTCCCAATTCCTCACGATGACAAATATTGGCCCACTGTCAGCAAAATTGATGATGCTTATGGTGACAGAAACTTGGTTTGCCGTCTTGAGAAATAAGACTGAATGAAATTCAAATGGTTATTTCTTATCTTCCTGTTTTTGACCCTGAAAACTTGGGGTCAGGAACAGGAAGATAGTTTATTAGTCGCCTTAGAAGAGGTTGAGGTTGTCGCAGGGGTCAATCCTGCCGACAGGCTCATCGACAGTGTCATCAGCCGCAGGGAGATGCACAGTCCTTACAGCAACAACACTTTTAAAGTGACGCAATACCATAAATTTTATGTAACCCGCTTTCATCCGGATAGTATGGATCTGAAACCATACTTTTTGCTGAATGAAAGCGTGAATGAGCTGTATTACAAAAAACCATTCAAAGAACATACCGAAATTATCGCCTCCAAAACTTCCGTGGCGCGAAATCCCATTTTGTCGGTCTTGCTTACGCTGAGTCAGACCTTTAGTCTTTATCGAAGCAATTATGTAGAAATTATGGATACAAAATACGTGAATCCTATCGTAAAGGGTACTCATAAATTCTACAATTTTCAAATACAAGATACGCTTTACAAAGACCAGGATACTATTTTTGTAATCGCTTTTGCACCGAAAAAAAGAATAGTTTTCAATGCACTACAAGGTTTATTGTATATCAATAAAAGTGATTTTTCGTTGACAGAGGTTTTTGCCAAGTCTGCCAAGGATTTCGAGGCTTTTCCGGTTAAAATTATTCAGAAATATCAAAAGGAAGAATCTTCCAACACTTTGTTTTCTTCGGAATTAGAGGCGCAGATTATTTATGATAAGAAGGTTTTTGCCGATAACCCATTGATTGTCCAGTCCTTGATGACAACACAAGATATTCAAGTGAATATATCGCTCGAAAACAAGATCTTCAATCAGGAGGATGTGGTGGTCGTCAAAGAGGGTAGTGAGCATGGCGAGGAAACGCTGATAAAGTACCGTACCAAGGAAATTTCGGCAATAGAGCGGCAGACTTATGAATTAGGGGCGCAGATTCAGAAAAAGGTGAGAATAGACCGAAAACTTTTCTTTCTGCAAACCTTGCTTTCCGGTTATATTGCGGCGGGTCCCATCAATATTGATGTCACAAGTTTGATAGATTTCAATAATCACGAAGGATTCCGTTTGGGAATGGGAGTGAGCACCAATGAAAAATTTGCGCGTGAGGTCAGTTTTGGCGGGTATTTCGCATACGGTTTGAAAGACAAGGCTTGGAAATGGGGCGGCAAAATGGAAATTCTGATTTCGGAGAAGTTGAGCAGTAGTTTACGCATTATTTATGCCGATGATGTATTTGAAAGTGCTCATACCAAGTATTTTAACAAAGAATATATGATGTTCGACGGCCAGTTTTACCGCCGTTGGCTGATTACTAAATTTGACCGTTCCAGGTTAGCAAGTGCTTTGTTTAAAATCACAGTAGTCAAACCTTTATCCCTACAAATTGGGGCTCAATACACGCAAAATAAGACCTGTTTTAATTATAGCTTCAAGACCCCAATACCACCGGATGCTGAAGTTTCAACATATCAATTTACCAATTTCGAGCTGCAATTTAGTGCCCGTTTGTCTTTCAAAGAGAGAAAATTAAAATCTGAGGGCTTTACTTTTGTGGGAAATTCCAGATTTCCTGTGATTACGGTCAATTATTTCCATGGCATCCAGAATGTTTTGGGTAGTGAATTTAATTACAACAAGTTGAATATCAAAATTATCCATAAACAAGTGTATAAACGCTTGGGTTATTCGGAATTTTGCTTTGAGTCGGGGGTGGTCTTCGAGGATATACCCTATTCTTTGCTTTATGTGCCACGGGCAGGTGGTAATGTGAACTGGGGTAATACCCATATCAATTTCGGTTTTGATGGCAAGGAACAATTCGCCACCATGGAAGCCAATGAATTTCTTTCCAGTTCTTTTGTTTCGTTGTTTTTTAGGCATTGTTTTGGGAAATTGCGAAAAGGCAAAACCTATAATCCTAAAATTGTGCTCTGTCAGAATATTGGCTTTGGCTGGTTGAAACATCCTGAAAGTCATTATGGAGTGGAATTCAAAACCATGGAAAAAGGATATTTTGAATCGGGCATTGTAGTGGAGGATTTGTTGGTGTTGATGAAATGTCTTTCTTTTGGTGCGGGCGTTTTTTACCGTTATGGCGCCTACGCCCGGGACCATCAATTGGATAATTTCGCCTTTAAATTGAGATTCTGCATCTCCATGTAGTGACACAAACATAAAATTTTGTTGTAGAAACAAACCATAACATGTCTCTACAACAAAATCATATCTGTTTACGTTATATTCAATAAATTTCCGTACCTTTGCAGCTTGTTCATCTTGAATAAATAAAAATGAAAAAGATAATCCTGTTTATAAGCCTGTTGGCTATATCCATTGGCTCCACTTTCGCCCAAAAGTCTGAGATAGGCGCTTTTGTCGGCACCTCCTTTTATATTGGGGATTTGAGCCATTCTACCATATTCTCGGAGTGTGGTATTGCCGGTGGAGTGGTTTACCGCTATAATTTCACGCCCCGCTGGGCCTTGAAAGCCAACATCATGTTTGCTAAAGTGCATGCCAGTGATGCGAAAAGCAATGGCCTTTATGAGCGAAACTTAAGTTTTAAATCTCCTATTACTGAATTATCAGTACAAGCAGAGGTGAATTTTTTAAAATTATACAACCAAAAAGGATATAACTGTTTTTCACCGTATGTTTTTGGCGGAATCGCTGTGTTTTCTTTCAATCCACAGGCGGAGCTGAATGGCAAAACGTATGATCTGCAGCCTTTCGGCACCGAGGGACAAGGTCTTGTGCCAGGAAAAAAAGAATATGCCTTGTGCAGTTTTGCCATACCTTTTGGTATAGGCTTGAAAGTGAATATTGGCCGATATGTATCTATCGGTGCCGAATGGGGTGTCCGTTTCACCTGCACAGATTATCTGGATGATGTGAGTGGCACGTATTACGACAATGATGAACTTCGTTTTCAGCGTGGAGATATTATCGCTGATTTAGCTGACCGTTCCCCTGAAATTGGCCAAGAATTGCATAAACCCAATACACAACGTGGTAATTTCAACACGACAGACTTTTATTCTTTCTGTGGTGGTACCATTACTTTCAAGATAGGCAATGAGAACAGAATTTGCGATATTAAAGAAAAGGTGAACGTGCGCCACAAGTTGGGCAGAAAAAGGTAATTGAGTCTCCGGCCATAAGGTTGTGGATGAAAAGCGGCGGATTTGCAGATACCGCATAGGGATGGATGAAAATTTGGAATTAACGATTGTAGATTTTGAAAAAGTTAAAATAGTTAATGAACGACATCATCGCAAAAATTGATAAAACCAAGATCCCAACCCATATTGCCATCATCATGGACGGCAATGGTCGTTGGGCAAAGCAGCAAGCTCAGGAGCGTGTTTTTGGCCATCAGCATGGCGTGGAAGCCGTCCGCAGGGTGATAGAAGCCGCTGCGGAGGCTGGTGTTAAGTACCTGACTCTTTATACCTTCTCCACCGAAAATTGGAACCGCCCCAAAGCAGAGGTGGATGCGCTTATGTCGTTGCTGGTGTCAGCTGTCCATAATGAGCTGGAAAGCCTGAAAAAAAATCAAGTCAGATTAAAGGCCATAGGAGATTTAAGTTCTTTGCCCACAGAATGTTACAATGAGTTGCAACGGGCTTTGCAAGAAACTGCCGACGATAAAGGATTGACGGTTGTGCTGGCATTAAGTTACAGTGGTCGTAGCGAGCTGACCCATGCGGCTCAAAAAATTGCCGAGGATGCGTGTAAGGGACAATTAAAACCCGAGGATATTACTGCGGATGTTGTGGGTAAATATTTGTATGACAATACTATACCGGATCCAGATATCCTTATCAGAACTGGAGGAGAATACCGCATCAGTAATTTTTTGCTCTGGCAGTTGGCTTACTCTGAGTTTTTCTTTTTGCCTATCATGTGGCCCGAATTTCAAAAAGAAGACTTGTGGAAAGTCATCCTCGATTTCCAGTCCCGCGAACGTCGTTTCGGCAAAACCGGTGAGCAAGTTCAGCAGCAATAATACTATATTAAGGTACCCCTTGATTTTACCAGAAAATTTTGCTATCTTTGCAAGCTAATTTTTAAAATAGAATGAAACTGAAAAGTTGGCTTGTTTTTCTTGCCGTGCTTTTTGTATCTCTTTGTGGATTAAAAAGTTATGCTCAAATCGTAGTGTCCTCACAGGATGGGGTACCTCCGATTGACATTGACTATTTGACGCCCAAAAAGTATGAAATTGGCGGTATTACTTCTTCAGGCAACGCCAATTTTGACCAGCGAATGCTCAATTTCGGAGTGGGCAGTATCATCGAAATTCCGGGTGACGACATTTCCAAATCCATCAAGCGTTTATGGAATTCTGGTTATTATGAGAAAATCGATATCACCATCACCAATGTAATCGATAATAAGGTTTTCCTCAATGTCTATCTCGAAGAACGTGCCCGTCTGGTGGCTTTCGGTTTCAAAGGTACTACCAAAAACGAAGAAAACGAAATCCGAGAGAAAATCAAGCTGACACAGGGCAATATTGTCAACGACAATATGAAGCAAACCTGTATGAATATCATCAAAAATTATTACGTTGAGAAAGGTTTCTATAATTGCACGGTGACCGTGGAGGAAACACAAGATACCAAGGTTTCCAAAGGTGTGCGTCTGCTTTTCAATATCAAGAAAAACAAGAAAGTTAAAATTGCGAGAATCAATATCATTGGCAACAAAGAGGTTTCAAAAGCTAAACTGTTGAAGCCCATGAAGGAAACCAAGGAAAAATTCAAATTCCAGCCTTTTGTCAAAATGGATACCGCTATTGCATATTGTTTCAAAAACAAAGGTTACTATCAGTCAAAGGATATTCTGGATCATTTGGATGATTATTTCTCAGACCGTGTAAAACTCCGTATTTTCAAAGCTTCGAAATTCATTGAGGAAAACTACGAGAAAAACAAGGTGGCGATGATCAACAAGTACAATGAGTTGGGTTATCGTGACGCCTATATCACCAAAGACTCGGTTTATATCAAGGGAAATAATGTCTATATTGACATTTACGTGAATGAAGGGCATAAATACTATTTCCGTAATATCTCTTTTGTCGGCAATACCAAGTATTCTTCCGCAACATTAAGCAAAGTGTTGAATATCAGCAAGGGAGATGTGTATAACCAAACTCAGCTGATGAACAACTTGAACAATCCCATGCAGAATGATTTGGGTAATGATGTCAGCTCGTTGTATATGAACGATGGTTATCTTTTCTTCTCTGCCAATCCCGTTGAGGTACTGGTAGAAAATGATTCTATCGATATCGAAATCCGTATCCGTGAAGGCAAGCAAGCCCGCTATAACAAAGTTTATGTCACCGGTAACACGAAGACGAATGACAATGTAATTATGCGTGAAATCACTACGATTCCAGGTCAGTTGTTCAACCGTGCGGATATTATCAGAACCCAGCAGGTGCTGCTTTCTTTGGGCTATTTCAACCAGGAGAGCATGAATGTTATTCCTAAACCAAACGAGGCAGATGGTACGGTGGATATAGAGTATGTGGTGGAAGAAGCCTCTTCCGACCAGCTGTCATTGTCGGCGGGTTATGGTGCAGGAACCTTTGTCATCAGTGCCGGTATTGCTTTCAATAATTTCTCTTTCAAGAAGTTTTTCAAGAAAGAAGCTTGGACTCCTATCCCCGGTGGTGACGGTCAACGTCTGGCTTTCAATGTGTCCACCAATGCCAAGTATTATCAGAATTACAGTGTTTCGTTTACGGAGCCTTGGTTGGGCGGCAAGAAACCCATTTCTTTGACCGCTGGTGTTTATTATCAGGTACAAACCGATGGAACCAAGCGTAATACGGCTAACCATGTGGAAATCAGAACAGTTGGAGCTTCTCTCTCCATTGCTAGAAAGGTAAAATGGCCGGATGATTATTTCCAGATTTCTCACACCCTGTCTTATCAACGTTATCAGGTGCAGAATTATAGCTATTTCATTTTCAACACGGGTTATGCCAATAGCTTCAGCTATATTTTCACGATTGCGAGAAATTCTGTCAGTGCCCCGATTTATCCGCGTGAGGGCTCGGAAATCATGTTCTCTGTGCAGCTTACTCCACCTTATTCCTTGTTCAAGAAAAATGTGGATTATTCCAGCTTGACCAATCAGGAGAAATACAAGTGGCTCGAATTCCACAAGTGGAAGCTGAATGTGTCATGGTACACCCGTATTGTGGAAAATCTGGTGTTCTTTGTCCGTATGAAGATGGGCTTTATGGGTTGCTATAACAAGTCTATCGGTCCGTCTCCGTTCGAGCGCTTCTATTTGGGCGGCGATGGTTTGTCCACCTACACCATGATGGATGCCCGTGAAGTGATTGGTATGCGTGGTTACGATGATTATGCACTTTCACCGTATGTTGACGGCAACGAAATTGGTGGTACTTTGTACAATAAGTTCACCGCGGAACTTCGCTATCCTATCACGCTGAATCCGAGTGCTACCATCTATTTGCTTGCTTTTGTGGAAGCCGGTAAGTCGTGGCTCGACAAACGTGAGTACAGTCCGTTCAACATGTACAAATCCGCTGGTCTCGGTGTGAGAATCTACCTGCCGATGTTTGGTCTGCTTGGCTTCGACTGGGGTTATGGCTTCGATGAGGTTCCCGGTCTGCCCAATGCCAACAAGGGAAGATTCCATATATCAATAAACCAATCTATCGATTAGTAGTCTAAAACAATATAATTCATCCAAAACCGTTAATAACCAAAAACAAGCAATATCATGAAAAAGATTTTTTTAACCGCCGTCTTAGTTACTTTGATTGCGCTCCCTCTTTTCAGTCAAAAGTACGCTTACATTGATTCAGAATACATTTTGTCCAACATGCCGGAATATGTAGAGGCACAAGCTGAATTGGACCGTTTGGCCGTGCAATGGCAGAATGAAATTGAAGCCCAGTTCAAGAGTATTGATTCCATGTACAAAAAATATCAGGTAGAAGCTATTACCCTGCCAGAAAAAATGAAGAAAAACCGCGAGGATGCCATTATCGCAGCAGAGCAAGCCGCAAAGAATCTGCAGAAAAAACGTTTCGGCACCGATGGCGACTTGTTCAAGAAAAGAGAAGAATTGGTAAGACCTATCCAGGACCGTGTATTTACCGCAATTCAGGAATATGCCAAAGACCGTGGTTTTGCATTTGTGTTCGATGTAGCTGGCGATATGACCATCGTCTATGCTGATCCAAAATGGGATATTAACGATCAGATTATGCAGAAACTCGGTATTTCTGCCAATCGTGACAACGACGAAGAATAATAGTATTAATCTTAAAGTATAGATAGAAGAATGAAAAAGATTTTATTGTCACTGGCCGTTATCATGGCGGTATCAGTGTGCACACTTCAAGCTCAATCACAAGGAAAGTACGGACATGTCAATTCCGGTGAAATCCTGCAGGCTATGCCGGGAATTGATTCTCTTCAAATCAAACTGAATGCTTTCAAGGCAGAATTGGAAGAGTTGTATGCAGGAATGGTGGAAGAGTTTCAAACCAAAAAAGACAAATTTGATAGAGAAGCCGGTACCATGAGTTCTTCTGTAAGACAAATCAGAGAGAAAGAATTAGTGGATTTGCAAACCCGTATCCAAGAGTTCCAGTATGGTGTCCAAGACGACCTCGAAGAAAAACAATATGAATTGGCTAAACCTTTCCAGGACAAGATCCAAGATGCCATTAATCAAGTGGCCAAAGAAAATGGATTTGCCTATATCTTTGATACTCAAATACTTTTATTCTATGATAATGGTGTTGATGTAACTCCTATGGTTAAAGCTAAATTGGGAATCAAAAAATAATAAGAAAGCATGAAGAGATTATTCATCATCATAGTTCTTGCCGCTTTGCTTTGTCCTTTTGCCGCTTCCGCACAGCAAAAGGTGAAATTTGGCCATATCGATTACGGTGAAATCATCAAGATTATGCCAGGAATTGACACCGTGCAGAAAGTGATTGCCGACATGCAAGCCGAATTGCAGGCTACAGGCGAAGAAATGGCCAAAGAATTCCAGAAAAAACAGGAAGAATACCAACAGTTGGCCAATAAGGGAACTTCTGCAGCAGTGCTGAAAATCAAAGAAGACGAATTGACCAATATGTACAAAAGAATTCAGGATTTTTCCCAGTCAGCCGAGCAGGATTTGCAAGCTAAACAGTTGGAATTGTTGAAACCTTTCCAGGAGAAGATTCTGGATGCTATCAAAGCCGTGGGCAAAGAGCATAACTTCACCTATATCTTCGATACGTCAACCTTGACTTATTATGAGCAGGGTGAGGATGTGTCTGCCAAGGTAAAGCAGAAATTAGGTATCAAATAAGCCGTCTAAGGCTATTTTCCATATTATTTGTGCGTCATCATGTCCAACACCAATTCATCGGTGTGGGACATGCTTTTTGTGCCTATAGCGTTCATGTTGAGAATGCACTGGTCCACATCGTCGGCGATAATGCCTTCTACAGAAGTGACAGTTTTGTTTTCTATGGCCAGCATGGAAGAGAGAATGGCAGTGGAGGCACCAGTAGCCACCTTCAGCGAACAGCTGGGTTTAGCACCATCGCATATCATACCTGTGATGTTGCCTATCATGTTCTTGACGGCGAATGCAATTTGCTCGTAAGTGCCGTCCATGAGGTAGGTCAAGCCGCAAGCCGAGCCTGTGGCGGCCACCACACATCCGCATAATGGCGACAGACGTCCGAAACTTTGCTTGATGTATATGACTGTCAGATGACTTAAAATCAGTGCTCTGACCAAATCTTCTTTGGTCTTTCTTCTTTCTTTGGCATAAATCACTACCGGCATGGTGGCAGCGATGCCTTGGTTGCCACTGCCTGAATTGCTCATCACAGGCACCATTTCCCCTGCCATACGGGCGTCGCAGGCGGCAGAGGTGGCCGACAAAATCTTCGCATAGAGACTATGTTTGCCGAAGAATTTCTTTTTAGGCTGGTGCAAAATGGTGTTTCCTAATGAATGTCCGGAATTCTTTTTTAAGCCAAGCTCCGCGGCCTTACTGTTCAGCTCCACCGCTTTTAAGATGAAAGACAGCTCCATAATAGGCGTGGTGGTGGCGAAATCATAGACTTTACGCAAGTTCAATTTGACTTGGTTATCGTTTTTTGTGGACGTTGTTTTTGTTTTTTGGTCTAGTAAAACATCTCCGTTTTTGGAAATCCACGCAAAATGAGTGTGCTCATGAGCGATGATCACTTTCGCGTTGTCGTCACCATTGTGTACGCGCACCTCAATGTACAGTTTTTCTTCGGTGTCTTTCTTTTGCTCAATCTGGATACGCTGTTCTTTGATATATTGCTTGGCTTGTTCAACAGCCTCTGGTGTGGTGTCTTTTAATACATTAAGTTCATATTCTGATTTGCCAATCAGGGCACCCAAGGCAATGGCAATGGGTAAACCGAACATGCCAGTTCCGGGAATTCCCACGCCCATGGCGTTTTTCAAAATATTGGAACTTAAAAACAACTGGATTTGTTTGGGAACAGCTCCCAATGTTTCCTTGGCTTTGGCTACAGCTAGCGCAACAGCTACAGGTTCTGTACAGCCCGTGGCAGGCACTACTTCCTGCTGGATTAAAGCTATAATCTGGTCTTTTTCTTGCTTCGTCATATCAAAAAAAATGGTTTGCAAAAATACGAAAAAAATGTGCAAATGTGCTAATGAGACAATGAGCTAATTATTTATGAGGAATTAAGGAAATATGGAGTTAATTAATTTGCTCATTTGCTAATTAACAAATTTGCTAATTAATCATTGGCACATTAGCACATTGGTCATTGGCACATTAAAAAAATCTTTACCTTTGCATTTCAAAAACACCAGCTATGAAAAAGTACGATTTTGATGAGATAATTGACAGGAAACAAACCAATTGCGTAAAATACGACGGTTATCAGGACATTTATGGGGCTGATAATCTGATACCTCTGTGGGTAGCGGATATGGATTTCCGTACCCCGGATTTCGTTTTTGAAGCCATAAAAAAGCGGATGAAACATCCTGTGTTGGGCTATTTTATTCATTCCGAAGGTTTCTATCAATCGATAATTAACTGGATGCAGCGACGCCACCAGTGGACCATCGAAAAAGATTGGATTTATTTTGCTCCGGGTATCGTGCCGGGCTTGTCTTTTCTGGTACAGGCTTTCACCGCTCCGGGCGATATGGTGCTGGTGCAGACCCCTGTCTATCATCCTTTCTACTATGTTGTTGAAAACCAAAACCGTCAAATCATTCGGAATCCGCTGAAATTAGTGGAAGACCACTATGAAATGGACTACAGTCATTTGGAAGATTGCCTCCGTCAAGGAGTAAAAATGATGATTTTGTGCAATCCTCACAACCCACTGGGGCGGTGTTGGACAAGTGAAGAACTGCAAAAAGTAGGGGATTTGTGCTTGAAATACCATTGCCTACTGGTTTCGGATGAAATTCATTCAGATTTGATTATGCCGGGTTATAAACATACGCCTATGGCTAAAATTTCTGAGGAAATAGCCCAGAATACCATCACTTGCATGGCACCGAGCAAAACCTTCAATTTGGCGGGATTATCGACATCAGAGATTATCATTTCCAATGCGGAATTGCGTAAGCAATTTGAGAAACTGATGTATGATGGAATCCATTTGTTTGTGGGTAATATCTTTGGCGAAATTGCCCTTGAAGCATGCTATACGCAGGGAGATGAATGGCTTTCGCAATTGCTGCAATATTTGAAAGGGAATGTGGATTATATTCAGCAGTATATAAAAGAAAACATTCCGGAAATCAAAACATTCCGTCATGAGGCCACCTATTTGCCTTGGTTGGATTTCAGTGGTTTTGGGATGACACACAAGGAACTTTCCCGTTTACTGGTGGAAAAAGCACACCTTGCCCTCAATGATGGGGCTATTTTTGGGAAAGAGGGAGAACAGCATTTCAGAGTCAATGTGGCTTGTCCGCGGGCAACGCTTGAAAAAGCCATGGAACAGCTGCGGCTTACTTTCCGTTCATAATCTTGTCTTTCAGTTCGATAAGGTCTTGCTCCATGGCAATTTTATCGATCACTTTCTTAATGATAATATCCAGCTCGCTGCCTTCGGAATAGTCGGCGGGGGCGATGTAGTCGGCTCTTTTGTGCTGGATAATCTCAAGACAGATTTCCCGTGGAGAACGGCGAGTTGTGCGTTTGGCATCAGGGTTATACACGGCAATGGTGTTACCGCCCTGCAGCTTCACCATTTTCATGGCTGGCACATCGGTTTCTCCATCGCCTAAATATATCATATTGGAGAAGGGCACAGGCTTGTCGTCTTCAGGTACAATTTTGTTAATCAATGTGTTATCATACGAATTGTTGATACCCTTGTTGATTCTGAAGAGAAATTGCGTCTTGTTGGTATAATTGACTGCCAAAGCAGGCCAACAGGCCACACCATCCTTGTCGTATTGGAAGCCAGAGGCGAAAATATTCTTGAAATGTTTGGCAATGGATGTCCCCTGTACAAATTCGCGCAGGCCAGAAGAGATAATATGGTGTTCCAAGACTAAATTTTTTGTCTTGGCATACTCATTCATGCGCTCAAAGTAAGTCTCTACCCCTTTGAAGAAGGTAATATGCTCACCATATTTGATGAAAGTCTCCTTGTGGATGGAAATATTTTTCTCTTTTGCCTTGGTCAACATCAGATACAGATAGGCCAAAACCTCATCCATATCGTTGTCCATAGCCATCTGATTAGCTTCGCCCCAAAACTCACCTTTGTCCATGTTGAGGTCGGGAATGAAGTTGTATTCCTGCATATTTCCGGCGGCCAAAGTGCCGTCAAAATCGTAGGCTATGGCTACCGTTCTTTTACTCTTCATTGGGTGTGTTTTAGGGCGTTAATCATTTATTTTTTCACCGAGATAGCTACGTCAATATTTATGCCTGTCTCGATTTCGAAGTTGGTCTTGTTGGCTTCGGTCACCTCAGGAACGATGGCGAAATCAACGCACAAAGTCTCGGATTTGATGTAGTCTTCCATCTTGCGGAAGGCTTCGTCCAAGTTTTCGTTGCTTTGAACACGCACCACGATATTGTCGAGCACATCCATTTGCGAGTCCTTGCGGTAGTTCTGGATTCTGTTGACCAACTCGCGGGCGTAACCTTCGTTCTTCAGCTCGGGAGTGATGGTAATGTCCAAAGCCACGGTGAGGGCACCGAAGTTGGTAACTACCCAGCCCGGAATGTCTTCGGCGGCGATTTCCACATCGTCCACTAAGATTTCCACCGGCTGGTTCTCAATCTCAAGATTCATGTGGCCATCCTTCTCCAGCTGGATGATTTCGGCCTGGGTGAACTGGGCAATACGGGCGGCGATAGCCTTCATGATTTTGCCGTATTTGGGTCCTAACTTCTTGAAATCAGGCTTGATACGTTTTACTAACACACCTTCGCTGTCTTCCACAAACACGATGTCTTTCACATTGACTTCGTGCAGGATAAGGTCTTTCACTTTCAGAATCTGTTCCTTGAAGTTGGCGGTTTCCAGCACAGGAATCATGATTTTGCCGAGCGGCTGACGCACGCGGATATTGGATTTCTTACGCAGTGACAGCACCATAGAGCAGATCTGCTGGGCCATTTCCATACGTTCTTCCAGTGCTTTGTTGATGTATTCCTCGTGAACCTTCGGGAAGTCGGACAGGTGGACAGATTCCACAGTTTCTTTGCCGCTCACACGGTTGAGGTCGAGGAAGAGCTTGTCCATGAAGAACGGAGCGATAGGAGAGGCCAGTTTGGCGATGGTTTCCATGCAGGTGTACAGCGTCTGGTAAGCGGAAATCTTGTCCTCGCTATACTCGCCTTTCCAGAAACGGCGACGGCAGAGGCGTACATACCAGTTGCTGAGGTTCTCGTCCACAAACTGCTGGATGTCACGGCCCACCTTGGTAGGTTCGTAATCGGCATAGTTGGCGTCGCAGTTCTTCACCAGCGTATTCAGTTCAGACAAAATCCAGCGGTCGATTTCGGGACGTTTTTCAATCGGAATATCGGCTTCTTTGTACTCGAAATGATCGATATTGGCATAGAGGGCGAAGAAATTGTAGGTATTGTACAGGGTTCCGAAGAACTTGCGCTGCACCTCGGCGATGCCTTCTGTGTCGAACTTGAGGTTATCCCAGGGCTGGGCGTTGGTAATCATATACCAGCGGGTGGGGTCGGCACCGTATTTATCGATGGTCTCGAAGGGGTTAACGGCATTGCCCAGACGTTTGGACATTTTGTTGCCGTTTTTATCCAATACCAAACCGTTGGAAACAACAGCTTTGTAAGCTACGGAGTCGAACAGCATGGTGGCGATGGCATGCAGGGTGAAGAACCAGCCACGGGTTTGGTCCACGCCTTCGGCGATAAAGTCTGCCGGGAAGCGTTGTTCGAA
This sequence comes from uncultured Bacteroidota bacterium, assembly GCA_902802755.1. Lineage (GTDB taxonomy): Bacteria > Bacteroidota > Bacteroidia > Bacteroidales > WCHB1-69 > RUG11690. The sequence continues at coordinate 104,984 of CADCNH010000001.1, forward strand.
GTATTCCTTGTTTTCGAAGGGATAGTGCAGCTGGCAGTAAGGCATAGCGCCTGAGTCAAACCACACGTCAATCAAGTCGGGTTCGCGAGTCATCTTCTGTCCTGTGGAGGAAACAAGATAGATGTCGTCCACGTAAGGTTTGTGCAGGTCTATTTTAGCATAGTTTTCTTTGCTGAAATCACCGACCACAAAGTCTTTGTAGGGATTTTCCTTCATGATGCCAGCGGCCACAGCCTTATCGATTTCTTTCATCAGCTGCTCGATGGAACCGATGCAGATGAGTTCCTTGCGGTCTTCGGTAGCCCAGATGGGTAGGGGAGTGCCCCAGAAACGTGAACGCGACAGGTTCCAATCGACCAGGTTCTCCAACCAATTGCCGAAACGACCAGTACCAGTGGCTTGGGGTTTCCATTGGATGGTCTTGTTCAGTTCAATCATGCGCTCTTTGAAAGCTGTGGTTTTGATGAACCAGGAATCCAGAGGATAATACAGCACGGGCTTGTCGGTACGCCAGCAGTGCGGGTAATTATGCACATGTTTCTCAATCTTGAAGACCTTATTTTGCTGTTTCAGCCACAAAGAGATATAAACATCCAAAGACTCGTCATGTTTTTCGCCTTCTTTCTCGTAATCAGGCTTTACGTAGCGGCCAGCCACAGTCTGGTACAGCTCTACATTGACGCTGTTGCGGACAAATTCCTCATTCAGATCTTCGATTTTGAAGAACTTACCGGTTTTGTCCACCATAGGCTGCAGATTGCCAGCTTTGTCCACCATCATCAGGCCATCGATACCGGCTTCAGCGGCCACGCGCTTATCGTCGGCACCAAAGGTCGGGGCGATATGTACGATACCCGTACCGTCTTCGGTGGTCACATAGTCACCGGGGATGACGCGGAAAGCGTTGGGTCCTGGGTTGACGTAGGGGATCAGTTGTTCGTATTCAATACCCACCAAATCTGTACCTTTCACTTCGCCCAACACTTTGAAGGGGATGTTTTTGTCGCCAGGTTTATAGTCCTCGAATGCCAGTTCGGCGTTTTTGGCGGGGAAATGGGCATTCAGCAAGGGCTTGGCCAGGATGACGAAAATGGGATTTCCAGAGTAGGCGTTGAAGGATTTCACCAGCACATAATCGATTTTCGGACCTACAGCCAAAGCGGTATTGGACGGCAAGGTCCAGGGTGTGGTGGTCCAAGCAATGAAATAGACATTGTCCAAATTGTCGGCTTTCAGTTCGGGGAACAGTTTGTTGATGCGGTCCAACTCGCTGCTTTTCACATGGAACTGGCCGATGCAGGTAGTGTCTTTCACATCGCGGTAGCAGCCGGGCAGGTTTAACTCGTGCGAACTGAGGCCGGTGCCAGCGGCAGGAGAATAAGGCTGGATGGTATAGCCTTTGTATAACAAGCCTTTCTTATAAAGCTCTGACAATAAATACCATACGGATTCGATGTATTTGTTGTCGAAGGTGATATAGGGGTCTTTGAGGTCCACCCAGTAGCCCATGCGGCGGGTGATGTCGTCCCACATGTCCTTGAATTTCATCACTTCGGTGCGGCAGGCTTTGTTGTAGTCCTCCACCGAAATCTTCTTGCCGATATCCTCTTTGGTGATGCCCAAGGTCTTTTCCACGCCCAACTCAACGGGCAGACCGTGGGTGTCCCAACCGCCTTTACGGCTCACTTGCTTGCCTTTCAATGTCTGGTAGCGGCAGACAAGGTCTTTGATGGTACGAGCCATCACATGGTGAATACCAGGAGTACCGTTGGCTGATGGGGGGCCTTCGTAGAAGACGAACTGTGGGTGCCCCTCGCGGGTAGCCATGCTTTTGTCAAAAATCTGGTGCTCTTCCCAGTATTCTTTCATCTCCTTTCCGATTTCAGAAAGGTTAAGTCCTTTGTATTCAGTATATTTCATTGTTAATATAAATTTTTCCAATAACCTGCAAAGGTACGAAAAATTCCCAATAATACACCAAGCCATTAAAAATGTGTATCTTTGCACAAAATTTTCGTCATGAAAGAGGAGAAGTTTTCCATCGCCAAGCGGCTGAAAAGTTTCACGTATGCGTTTAACGGATTGCGGGTGCTCATAAAAGAGGAGCACAACGCTTGGATTCATCTTTTCGCATCCTTGTGTGTGGTGGTGGCGGGAATATTGTTCAAGATTTCGTTGATGGAATGGGTGGCGGTGGTATTTGCTATCGGACTGGTTTTCAGCTTTGAGATTATCAATTCAGCAGTGGAAAATCTGTCTGATTTTGTGTGCTCCGAACGCAATGATCTCATAAAGAAGGTGAAGGATCTTGCTGCCGCTGCTGTCCTTGTCTCCGCTATCACAGCAGCTGTCATCGGCTTGATTGTTTTTATCCCTAAAATCATAGAATTGTTATGATTAAAAGACTGAAAGAATACAATCGTCTCAATGAGACCGTTTTCATGGGAATACTTACCCTATTCTGCTTTGCAGTATCTATTTTCCGTTTTGTCTATACTGATACCAAAGTGTTCTTGTTTTTGAACTGGAATTTGTTTTTGGCGTTTGTGCCGTGGGCCATATCGAGTTTGATGATGATCAATCCAAAACTTCGTCAGTCGAAATGGATGTTCGCCCTTTTGCTATGCACATGGTTGCTCTTTTTTCCGAACGCTCCTTATATTCTGACGGATCTCTTTCACCTTCGCCTCACATCATCCATGCCGGTGTGGTTTGACCTGATTCTCATTCTTTCTTTTGCCTGGACGGGACTTTTATTCGGATTTCTAAGCCTTTGGGACATAGAAGATTTATTAAGAAATCGGATTAAGGAGAAGTACGTCATTTGTATCTCTGTGTTGCTTCTGTTTATCGGCAGTTTTGGCATCTACATTGGCCGCTATTTGCGGTGGAACAGTTGGGATATCCTCACCTCTCCGTTCCAGCTTCTTTACGATATCGGCGACCGCTTGGTCAACCCCTTCTCCCATCCCAGAACCTGGGGTGTTACCATTCTGATGGGACTGTTCCTCAACATCTTGTATTTCTCTTTCAGAATGATTTGTGAAAGAAAAAGTTTTTAGAAACTCTTTTTTATTCAAGAAAAGTTGCTTATTTGCAACGTCTCCCGTATGATTATGATGCAAAAAAATAAAATATCAACTAATAGAGATTCAACACCCGTAATTCCAATGGTGTTGCTGCTGTTGGCTTCGGCTGTGGCGATATGGTCTGTTGTCAACGTACAAGACACCTACTTGACTTGGGTGCTTGAAGCGGCGCCAGCTATTGTATGGATATTGGTTTTAATTTTGACTTACAAGAACTTCCGTTTCCCTAATTGGATGTATGCCGTGATGTGCTTGCATATCATTGTGTTGTTGGTGGGAGCGCATTACTCGTATGCGCAAGTCCCTCTGGGCGAGTGGATGAAGCGGTGGTTTGGCTTCACTCGTAACAATTACGATAAAATCGGGCATTTTATGCAAGGCTTTACTCCGACATTGATGGTGGTGGAGATTCTCCGCAGGAAAACTGATCTGAAATCTTTCGGCTGGATAGGATTCCTCTCGTTCAGCATAGCCATGATGATTTCCGCTGTTTACGAAATCATCGAATGGCTGGCCTCGCTCTCCAATCCCACCGATACAGAGGCGTTTTTAGGCACCCAAGGCTACATCTGGGACACCCAATCGGATATGTTCTGTTGCTTGATAGGCTCTTTCTGCGCTTTGCTGGTGATGGTTGTTGTTGTGAAGAACAGGCGAGAATAGGTGCATTTTATAGGAAAGTAATTAAAAAGTCATGAATGAAATTTCCATAACCACAATTATTATCTTTTACCTTGTGATTATCAATGTATTCACGTTTTTCCTGTATGGGGTGGACAAGTGGAAGGCGCAGAGGTCGCGCTGGCGGATTCCGGAGAGTGTGCTGTTGGGGATGGCGGCTATTGGGGGCAGCGTCGGGGCATGGTTGGGTATGCGCGTATGGCGCCACAAAACCCAGCATGCGAAGTTCCACTATGGTGTTCCGATTATTCTGATAGTACAGGTGGCTTTGTTGGTGTGGATCTTTATGATAAAATAAAATTTATTTACTCGCATATTTATCCAAAAATTTTGTGTACCTTTGCACATTAATATTTAATGAGATAGACACAATATATTCAGTATTAAATAAGAAATTTCCATTTTATACATACTATATGATGCGTAATGAATATGTTTTTGATCCTTACCCCTTGTCGCTAACCATGCAGCGTTTGGCGGAAAATCTTCGTGCCCGACGTTTGGAGAAAAAGATTTCTACCAAGAATTTGGCGGCGATGAGTGGAGTGCCGGCCTCAACTATTCAGCGGTTTGAGCTGAAGTATGCCATTTCATTGGAGTCGTATGTCCGGTTGGCAAAGGCACTTGGCTATTCCGAAGAAATAATGCGGCTTCTTTCCGAGCCGAAATACGACACTATGGAAGAACTTATAGAAATCAACAAAAACAAGACTAGAAAACGTGGAGTGTGACAATTGGATTAGTGTTTAGAAAGTTACGATTAGTATGGTAAGAAATGTGCAATATGTGAGTGTAAAGTACCATGGACGTAAAGTGGGTACACTTTCCATGGGCAACAAATCATGCTGTCAGTTTGAGTATGATCGTGAATGGTTGCGCGATGGTTTTTCCATTTCTCCATTACAGCTGCCACTGAAGGCAGGATTGTTTACTGCCAATTACCAGCCCTTCAACGGGAATTTCGGTGTCTTTGAGGACAGTCTTCCGGGAGGTTATGGTGAGTATTTGTTACATAAGGTGTTGAGGCAAAAAGGGATTGACTATCAAAGTATTACCCCTGTGCAACAGATGAGCATTGTGGGTAACTCTGGGATGGGAGCATTATGCTATGTCCCGGAAAACAAAATGGAGGAAAAAGAGTCTTCCATCACGCTTGATGAGATGCAAGCTATGGCAATTGAAGTGCTCTCTGAAAAACAAGACAAGGATGCAGGACTGTTGTTGGTGCGGAGTGGCAACTCAGGAGGTGTCCGTCCAAAATGTATATATAGCGATACGGAAGGACATTGGTTGGTCAAATTCCGACATATATATGACCCAAAGAATATTGGTGAAATCGAATACCGATATAATGAATTGGCGAAGCAGGCAGGCATTGATGTACCCGAATTCCGGTTAATGGAAGGCAAGTATTTCGCCACACGGCGGTTTGATATAGATGTGAATGGTGAGCGTTTGCATGTTGCCACAGCCAGTGGTTTGCTCAACGAGCCGATATCTCCGCCTAAAATGGACTACCACAGTCTGTTACAGCTAACAGGCTATCTTACACAGTCTCCTGCTGCCGTGGAACAACAGTTCCGTCGAATGGTTTTCAACCATTATGCACGCAATTTCGATGACCATGCGCGCAATTTCAGTTTCATATACCGTGAGGGTCATTGGGAACTTTCACCCGCTTACGATCTTACGAATAACCAGACGCTTGGAGAGCACGCTACTTCTGTCAATTTCAAGGGATTACCTTCCGATGAAGATATGATTATTGTGGGTATGAACATTAAAATGAGTCGCGAACGATGCCAGCAAATTATCCGTGAGGTAAAAGATGCGACGAGCGATTTAGTGGATAACGAGTAATTTCAGAATGATTTGTAAAAATGAGTTAAAATGTTCATCGGAGAAACCATATCGCTTTGTGTAGCTATTGCGTGGACGTTCACGGCGCTTTCCGCTGAGGTGGGGTCGAAACGCATAGGCTCGCTACCGTTCAACATCATGCGCATGTCCATGTCGCTGGTGCTGTTGGCTATAACCCTGTGGCTCATCATGGGCGCTCCTTATCCCCGTTATGCGGATGGTAGTACGTGGTTATGGCTATTGCTCTCAGGTTTAGTGGGTTACGTTATCGGGGATTACTGCCTGATGCAGGGTTATATCCATATCGGTTCCCGCTTCGGACAGCTGTTTATGACGCTGTCGGCTCCCACAGCGGCTATTACCGGCCGCCTGTTTTTGGGCGAGCAGATGCGTCCTCTGGCCATCCTTGGCATGATTATCACGCTTAGCGGTATTGCCCTGTCCATCATTGCCAAAGAGGATTCTGCTTCGAAAACAACACAAAGTGTGCGACTGAAACTGCCAGCCAAGGGTATTTTCTATGCGGCTATGGCAGGCATTGGACAGGGTGTTGGACTGGTAATCAGCAAGATAGGACTCTTACATTATGAGCAATCGATTGTGGTGGCAGGACTTTCCAGTTTCGACATACCCGATGGAGCGATACTGCCTGTGCCGATAACTTACAGCGTTCCTTTTGCGGCCACCATGATTCGCGCTTTTATTGGCTTGGCGGGCTTTTTCCTGGCATTGATGCTGTTCAACAAAGACGGTCTTTCGAAGCTGCATCATGCGGTTTGCGACCGCAAAGCGATGGGTTGTGCTTTGATTTCCACTATTTTCGGTCCGTTTATCGGAGTCAGTGCTTCGCTGATGGCCACGCTATACACCTCAACAGGTATTGCCCAAACTCTTTTCGCACTCACTCCCATCCTCATCATCGCCCCGGCAGCCCTTCTCTTCCACCAGAAAGTAACTGTCCGTGAAGTCATTGGTGCGGTCATCAGTGTGATAGGTGTGGCGTTGTTCTTTGTGTAAAAAAGGATTTATAATTGGCATATTAGCACTTTGTGTGCATTAGCAAATAAAAATTTTTGTAACTTTGCAGGTTGTAATTTAAAATCCGCAAAGCATTACTGGCAGCATTAAAGGACTTCGTGTTGCCAAAGGATGCGAGCGAAAGATATAAGGTTCAGAGGTCCGCTGAGAAGAACTCATGAGTATTATTGATCAAATCAAGGAAAAAGCGAAAACTGTCAACAAACGTATCGTTTTGGCTGAAGGTGAAGAAGAAAGAACCCTGAAAGCTGCCGACATTATCCTCGAAAACGGCTATGCGGGTATCGTTTTGTTGGGTAACAAAGCTACCATTGAGGCCGAGGCCAAAGAATGGAACTTGAAAAATATCGGCAAAGCCGAAATCATTGATCCGATGGATAACCCCAAGAAAGAATTCTATGCTGAAATGCTGTACGAAATCCGCAAAAAGAAAGGTATGACCATCGAGGAAGCCCGCAAATTAGTGGAAGATCCCTTGTATTTGGCTACTTTGCTGATCAAGAACGGTGATGCTGACGGTGAAGTTACCGGTGCTCAGCACGCTACCGGCGATGTGTTGCGTCCGGCTTTCCAGATTGTGAAAACCCTCCCCGGCATTTCTGTGGTTTCAGGTGCTTTCATCATGTGCTTCCCCGACAAGAAATGGGGCGACAATGGTATCATGGTCTTCGCTGACTGCGCTGCCGACCCGAACACCGACGAGAACAAGCTGGCTCAGATTGCTGTGGTGACCGCCAAAACCGCACGCAATATCGCTGGTATCGAACCTCGTATCGCCATGCTGAGCTTCTCTACCAAGGGTTCCGCTAAACACGAATTGGTGGACAAGGTGGTGAACGCTACCCGTATCGCCAAGGAAATGGATCCTACATTGGTAATCGATGGTGACTTGCAAGCTGATGCCGCTATCATCCCGTCTGTGGCCGAGAAGAAAGCTCCCGGCAGCCCAGTGGCTGGCAAGGCTAATGTCCTTGTATTCCCGTCTCTGGAAGTGGGCAATATCGCATATAAACTGGTGCAGCGTATGGCTGGTGCCGATGCTGTTGGTCCTGTGATGCAGGGTATGGCAGCTCCTATCAACGACTTATCACGCGGTTGCTCCGTTGAAGATATCGTCAGCCTCGTGGCTATCACTGCTTGCCAGGCAGCAGGCAAATAAAAATTTATGAAGAGAATAGTCATTTTCTTATTGATGTTATTCATTGCTCAAGGGGTGTGGGCACAGGTCAAATTCGACGTGCCCCTCCCCAAGAGTCTTCGTACGGTCAACACCAAGAATAACCCAGACCGTAAAGTAAAATTTCAAACAGGTGGCAATGTTGGCATAGAAATCGGCGCACTCATGGGCCTTGAATTGCAGCCCAAAGTTGCGGTTCTTCCCATTGAGCAGTTGGCAATAGGCTTGACTGCCACTTACGTGTTCCGTTGGAATGTGCCGATGAAGGAAGTAAGCAATATATTCGGACTCAGTCCTTATGTGGAGGGCTATCTCATAAAAAAACAATTGGTTTTGCATGCCGAATATGAATTTGTGAATTTTCCAGTCAGAGAATATGATATTTATGGCAATGAGGTCGGGAGATTCAGAAGCTCATCGCATGTGCTACTTGTCGGTGGTGGCTACCATAAAGAATTAAGCGACCGTTCAAGTATTACAACTATCGTCTTATTGCCTGTCTATCAGTTTAATCCGGACGGAGTTAACTATTATGGTGCCTGGTACACTCCCATAGTCAGAGTGGGCTATAATTATATGTTCTAATTATGTCATCCTTCAGCTTTTATCTTCAAACGGTGAGGAAACTGCTGAAAGGGGAAAACAGCAGTTTTTCACGGCCTATTGTGAGATTGTCTGTGGCTGGTGTCGCCTTGGGTATAGTGGTGATGCTTGCGGCCATAGCAATAACTACTGGCTATAAGCAAGTTATACGCGACAAGGTCGTGGCTATGGGTTCGCATGTCCGTATTTCCAATTACGATATGAACTATTCGTTCGAACCCGTGCCGTTTGACAAAAACCAAGCATTTGTAGAGGAAATCAAGGCTATGCCTGAAGTGAAATCCCTGCAATGCTTTTCCACAAAATCTGGGGTGATAAAAACAGATGACCAAGTGGAAGGGGTTGTGCTGAAAGGTATAGACCAAAGTTTTGATACAGCACATTTTAAGAAAAATCTGATAGCAGGAGAATTATTGACTTTGGAAGATACGCTCACTTCCAAAGATATTATTATTTCCTCTACCTTGTCTAAAAGACTAAAACTGAATGTAGGAGACAAGGTGAGGACTTATTTTGTGCAGGATCCGCCGATGCAGCGCAGCTTTACGGTGGTGGGCATTTATGAGACGGGCTTGCCAGAATATGACAGCCAGATGGCTTTGGTGGACTTGCGGCAGATACAGAAACTCAACCAGTGGGACAGCAACATGGTGGGGGGCATGGAAGTGCTGCTCCATGATGACAAGAATTTGGATGAGTTGGCCCAGAAAATAGACTTGAAGATAGGTTACAACTTGAAAGCGGAGAGTATCAAGCAGGTTTTTCCGGAGATCTTTCAGTGGATAGCCCTCTTCGACACCAATGTCATCGTATTGCTGGTCATTACCTTTTGTGTATGCTTGATTACCATGATGTCTGCGTTTTTCATCATTGTGATAGAGCAGACAGCGACCATTGGCCTGTTGAAGACCATGGGCATGAAAACCAAGTCGGTGGTGTCGCTGTTTTTGATGATAGCCGCTGATATCTTGCTGAAAGGCCTGCTATGGGGCAATTTGGTGGCGCTATTGATATGTTTGGTGCAACGGCAATGGCACTGGGTGCGGCTGGATGCTGCCACATACTATGTTTCCTACGTGCCAGTAGCATTCAACATTCCCTTGATTTTGGCGGTGAATGTAGCTGTTCTGGTGCTGTGTATGGCGATACTGGTCATCCCGGCCTACCTTGTCGCCCGCAAAAGCAGTCCATTGGCCGCAATAAAATTTGATTAAGGGTCATAACCTTGTAAGTTTACATTCCTTTTCGATATTTTGTGAATAATCGGCTTATTTTTCTTCATTCTGTTTATTTTCTCGTTTTTACCATCACGGCAACCGCATGAAAAAAATTTTTTTATTCCTCTTTCTTTTGCGGCCACAAAAGAAAACTGCGGTAAGCGAGTAAAGAGAAAGCTTGCTTGCTCTTTCGAGCGATAGCAGTTTATGTAAAGAGGCAAAGAAAAGTGGCTTTTTCGCCGACATGAATGCCGCCCTCTCTGTCCGCCCTCCAACAGCTGCGGCAAAAGTGAACTGTACGCTGACGCGCTTTTGCACGCAGCTTTAGGAGGCCGTCCATTCACACCGCGTCCGCACCGCATGTCGGTATCCCCTGCGCACGTAGCGAAATTTTATAGACATTCCTTTATTCTCCCTTTAGGGAGATTAATATCAATAGATATATGCACACCACCAAAGAATCTCGTCAGAGATTCCATGTGTGTAGCAATGGGTAATGTCATACATCACGGTCGCGGCGCGGGTGACGTATGCGCCGCAGTACATACTCTGCCGCCGCGAAACGGGGCCGCCTCAGCCGAGGATTGGACGTGAATCACACATAAATCATTAGTTATCAAAAAGTTATTAACAAAAGGTGTAAGTTATTAACAATCAACTTGTTATATGATTTTTATATTGATATTTTTCGTATATTTGCCTCAAAACCAATAAAATATACAAAAATGTAAAACAACGAGATTTTAAAGCATTTTGAGACCCAGCCGGACCATCGGCAGAACGGAAAGATCCTGCATCCGATGAGGAATATCGTCTTCATCGTGCTAGTCGGTGCCTTCAACGGGCTGGACGGTTGGGAGGAAATCGCTGATTTCGCAAAGTACAAACGTGACTTCTTCGAGAAATACCTGGACCTGAGCAACGGTTTCCCCTCTGACGACACCCTCCGACGCTTTTTTGAGGCTCTGGACAGCAAGGCGTTCCGCACCCGTTTCACGGAATGGGCGTCCTCTATAATACTCCCCAAAATTAGGACAGCAAGTAAAACCAAAAATTTGTACTTTTACACCCAAAAATCACCCCTTTCGCCATGAAATGTGAATACGACAGTCGGAAAAACCGCGCAAGCCAAATGAAAAGAGAACAAGCTTTCTTTTCTGCGTCGCATTATAAAGATTCCCATTTTTTGGACAGCTTTTCTTTGTTCTTATAGTGAAAAGCGTGGTTAATGAATAAAGAGGGTTGTCATCTTTTGAACGAATAAAAAAGGAAACAAGGGACTCCCTTAGCGCCGGATCAGCACCATCCCTTTCCGTACCTCATTGATATTGTTGATGCTGTACATGAATTGGTAATAATAAGTGCCATCGGGCAGATTGGCACCATCCCAGCTGTTGTCGTATTGGCTGCTCTGGAACACCGTTTGGCCTTTCTGGTCTTTCACCATCAACATGCGTTTGTCGCATTGCTCCAAGCCATTGATGACGAAGTGGTCGTTCTTGCCGTCACCATTGGGAGTGAAGATGTTGGGAATCTCTATGATAATAGGCCGTGAGTAGTCAAAATCTTCAGGATTGATGTTTGTCTCTGGATGGTTCTCCTCAGCCTTGTCCGTGCTTTCTTTGGGCTTGTTATTGCTTTGACTTGTTTGAAAGTTGGTGTTGACTGTATTATCTTGTGCCACGGCGTTTTGCATATTTGTTGAGGGGATTGGAGATGGGGCAGACACAAGGTTTGCGGAAGAGCTTGTGGAGGTTGTTGGAGTTTTAGATATATTATTGGGGGGTGTAGGGGTTGTTTCGGTGCTGCTGGCAGGAGTTGAACTGTTGATAACAACGGGATCAGCTTTGTCACTGGGTTTGTCAGCAGCCGAGGAATTAAGGTGTGTTTTTTGTGTTGCGCTTTCGCTTTCTACCAGGAAGGTTTCAGTATCATCTGTTGATATACTGTCGCTTATAATTATTTGTGTTGAATTGTCAGAGGTGAGTTGGTTCTCTGTGACAGAATCGTTTTTCAGCAGGGAAACAGTAGTCACTGTAACCACTGTAACCACTGCTGCTGTGGAACCAATGATAGCGGCCAATTTTCCTGCGGCTATAGTTCCTTTGGCGGCAGTGGCAGCCGTGCCTCCTCCAATGGCGGTTCCTGCCGCCGGTAGCTGTGAGGCGATGCTCTCCCAACAGCGGGGTGTGGGAGTTTCCTGCACTTGTTCCACTATGTCTTTGAGATTGCTCATATTCATATTTTGTTTTTGTCTTCGTCTTTGATTTTATTTGTGATCCATTTCTTTGCCCTCAAAAAATGCACCCTCGCATTGTTTTCCGATATGGCCAATTCTTGTCCTATTTCCTTATAGCTGAACTCTTCAAACACTCTTAGGTTGAATACAAACCTGAGCATATTGGGCATCAGCTGTATGATTTCAATGATTTTCCTGCCTGTCAGTGTTGTCTCTATGTCTGCTGTTTCATCAGCTATTTCCACATCCGTGTCAATAACATCATGATGGTATCTTTTTTGGTTGACACGGAAATTTGAAATGGCCTTGTTGACCATGATTTGCCGGATCCAGAATTCCAAAGAACAGGTTCGTTTAAATTCACCAATATGCGTGAAAACTTGCATAAAACCCTCTATCATAATATCTTCCGCCTCGTGTTTGGTGACTGCATAACGCATACATACGGCCAGCATCTTCGGGGCGAAAGTATCGTACAATTCCTGCTGGCTTTTTCTGTCGTTGTGCAGACAGCCATCAATCAGGTTTGTATAGTCGTACGTAGTTTTCACACCGGCAAGACGCTTTAAACCGTCAAAACGTTACAGCAAAAATGAAATTTTTTTATTTCACTGATTTTACGATAGCTTCAACCTCCCGGAGATAGTCGCGTTTGTTCTCTTGAGGGGCATAAACAAAGCCGTCAACGGTAATGCAATATTGCTTGTCTGCAGTGAGATAGGTGAAGCTATAGAAAGGGCCGCCCATGTGGTCACCGACACTTTCCCACAGACCTCTCATCTCAAGTCCTTTCTTGCTGCCGATTTGGGTAGGGTTCACAATGGGGAAGCCGAATTTCTGGGTAATGATGGGATAGGCACCTTTCACAGCACCTGGAATATAGCGTTTGGTGATGGTGTCGCGCATGGCGATGACATTGGCTTCTTTCAATTCGTATGCGGGCTGCTTATAAACCATGATAAAACGGTCATTTTTGGTGGTTCTGAAACGCAACCATAGGAAATCATCCGTCTTGTTGGCGATGAAATAGTGCATGGGCACAGCCAAGGATATGTCGAACATCTCCTTCAAGGTCTTTTTAATGGTGGGTTCCAATTCACGATTGAAAGCATACTGAACACGCTTTAAGTCATTGTCATACAGCAATTCAAGAATAGTATCCACATGGGTTCTAAACAGGTTGAGGCAGGAATCCACATTGTTACCTGCGATTTTGATATAGACCTGAGGATTGGACCATGCATTCCGCTCAAACGAGATGATGTTGTTATTGTATTTCGGACTGAAATCGAAATGGACAATATTGCGGTGACGCACAAATTTAGAGGTGAAATCAGCTGCTTGGAAGTGCAACACATCAAACAAGGGTTCTATCTGATTGATCGCGGGTTGTGCTTGCTCAAAGCATTTTATCACTTCCTGTTCCTGGCCTTCGGAGAAATATTTGTCATCCATAACCAACAGCATTTCCCCTGCTTTGCCATTGGAAAAATTATCGACTTTGAAGCTGCCCACTTTTTTCTGCTCGCAGGAGGTCAGCATAAAGATTACTGCTAATAAGGCAAAGAATATTTTTTTCATGATTAATGGTTTTTGTTGATAAATATTTGTGTGATAATATTTTACTCCGAATAAAGTTTTACTCTCCAAAAACACGTTTGAAAATCAAATCCACGTTTTTGAGGTAATATTCGAGGGTGAAACAACTGTTTAACTCTTCTTCGTTGAGGTATTTGCGCACTTCCTCGTTTTGTTCGAGCAGCTCTTTGTAGTCTTTTCCGTCGAACCAGGCGGTCATGGCAATGGGTTGTACAAGGTCGTAGGCGTTTTCACGTGAAAGACCTTTGCCAATCAGGGTAGTCATCACCCGCTGGGCGAAGATGACTTTATGAGTTAAGTATATGTTTTTCAGCATGTTTTCCGGGAAGACGACGAGATTTTCCAGGATGCCGCTGAAGCGGTTTAACATATAGTCGAGCAGGATGGTGGCATCGGGTAGGATGATGCGTTCGGCAGAGGAGTGGGAGATGTCGCGTTCGTGCCACAGGGCAATGTCCTCGTAAGAGGTAATCATGTAGCCGCGGAGCACGCGTGCACAGCCGCACATGTTCTCGCTGCTGATGGGGTTGCGCTTGTGGGGCATGGCGGAGGAACCTTTCTGTCCCTTGCCGAATTTCTCTTCAGCCTCGCGCAATTCGGTACGTTGCCAATGGCGCACTTCGGTGGCCATTTTCTCGATGCAGGCGCCAATCAAAGCCAAGGTGGCGATATAATGGGCATGTCGGTCACGCTGCAAGGTCTGGGTGGAAATCTTGGCGGAGTTGATGCCCAACTGCTCGCAGACATAGTCCTGTACAAAGGCGGGGGCATTAGCGAAATTGCCCACAGCGCCGCTTACTTTGCCGCATTCCACATCAGCGGCGGCATCCTCGAAGCGGATCATGTTGCGTTGCATGTCCTCGAACCACAAAGCCCATTTCAAACCCAAAGAGGTGATGTCGGCATGCACGCCATGGGTACGGCCGATACAAGGGGTGTCTTTGAACTCGTAAGCGCGTTTTTTCAGGATGGCCGACATGCGTTTCAGGTCTTCCCGAAGGATGTTATTGGCCTGTTTGAGCAGGTAACCGTTGGCGGTATCCACCACGTCGGTGGAAGTCATGCCATAATGCACCCATTTTTTCTCTTCTCCGAGGCTTTCGCTTACGGTACGGGTAAAGGCCACAATGTCGTGTTTGGTCTCTTTCTCGATCTCGTAAATGCGCTGAATGTCGAAGCGGGCATTCTGGCGCAACAATTCCACATCATGTTCAGGAATCACACCTAACTTGCTCCATGCGGCGGCGGCTTCGATTTCAACTTTAAGGTAGCTGTTGAATTTGTTTTCTTCTGTCCAAACGGCGCTCATCTCGGGGCGCGAATATCTTGGTATCATAGTGTTTTTATTTTATTTTGAAATCTAAAAATTTTTCTTCTCCGATAAAGCCCTGCAATCTGTCGTTGATGGCCACTTTCCCTACACCTTCAGGGGTTCCTGTGAAAATGATGTCCCCGATTTTCAGGGTCATGAATTTCGACACATGGCAGATAATCTCATCAATGGAGAAAAGCATATCCTTGCTATTCCCGTGTTGTACACAGTGGTCGTTAAGCAACAACTTGAAATCCAGGTTTTTGAGGTCTCCGAAATGCTCTTTTTCCACAAATTTGCTGATGACAGCAGACCCGTCGAAGGCTTTGGCAATTTCCCAAGGATTGCCTTCGGCCACGCATTTTCGTTGCAGGTCTCTGGCGGTAAAGTCAATGCCTAAACCGATGGCATCGTAATAGGTATGGGCGAATTTAGGCTGGATACACTTGCCGACCTTGCATATACGGAATATCAACTCCACCTCGTGATGAATCTCTTCTGAAAAGTCTGGCAGAAAAAATGGACGGTTACGAATGATAATGGACGAGTCCGGTTTCATAAAAAAAACGGGCTCGGCAGGACGTTGCCGGTCCAATTCCTGGATGTGTTTCAGGTAATTCTTGCCAATACAGATGATTTTCATGCTTGAATGCTAAAATGACAGCCCGAAAAGAATCTCAACAGTGCCAATGGATGCTTTTTCCTGTACTTTTGTTCGACTGTTCTTGGCATTTTTGGAAAAATAATTGTTGAGAGACTGGGCATAATTGACGTATAACTTGCCTTTAAGATGTCTTTTGATGACATATTCAAAGCCTAAACCGGCAAAAACAGACTCTTTGAAAAGAGCTACCTCGTTGTCTTTGGACCAATCGGTAGTCACATAGTTGATGGTCTCCTTATCGGTTTCTCTTGCCGTCGGGTCAATCTGGAATCGGGATTGGTATCTGGAGTACAGATTGAAACTGTGATATAAGCCGATGTTACCGCAGATTATGAAACGGCTGAAACTTGGGGTTTTCAGCGTGATGGCGGTGGGAATGGTGAAATAAATACTCTTGTATTTGCGGTCAATATTGGCATTGTCTAAGGTCTTATCCACCAAATGGATGTTATCATTAAAGTTTAGGCTGCCGCCGGTATGTTCGATGAGAATACCGGTGGAAACATAGTAGTTCTTGGTTTTGGTCAGGTCAACATCCAAATTGACACCATATCGGAGACCTAACTTTACGCTCTCGTGGGCGGATCTTTCATAGCCTACTGGTGCGGCCTTGTGGTTTTTCCAGTTCATCCAATTGAAAGTGGGACCGAAGGTGACACCAAACACCACTCTACGGGCTTCCAGTTCATTGTAATGGTCTTCCCTGTGATGTTTTTGTTCTTTTTGCCCTTTTTGTTCTTTTTGCTCTCTATTTCTAGCGGTAGTTGTGCCATTGTTATAATAATTCTGCGAAAAAGCACAGGCCATGATGGCAAACATACTGATAAAACAAAAGATTTTCTTCATAGAATGGTATTTTTAACTGTTATTCTCTAAAATAAAGTGGGTTGTTGGTCATTCATTCTCAATTTGCCAAGGTGGGCAAAGCCCAAATCTGTCACTTCACGTCCTCTTGGGGTTCTCATCAAGTAACCTTCCTGAATCAGGAAAGGCTCGTAAACTTCTTCCAAAGTGCCCCGGTCTTCACCGACAGCGGTGGCAATGGTGGAAATGCCAACAGGTCCTCCTTTAAATTTTTCAACGATAGTAGAAAGTATTTTATTGTCCATCTCGTCCAAACCGTGTTTGTCAACATTCAGGGCGGCCAATGCCACCTGGGTAATATCGTAGGTGATAGTGCCGTCGCCTTTGATTTGGGCGAAGTCGCGCACACGGCGCAGCAAGAGGTTGGCGATACGAGGAGTGCCACGACTGCGGCGGGCAATCTCGAAGGCAGCGTCATCTTTGATGGGAATGCTGAGGATGGAAGCGGAGCGTTTCAGAATCTTCGACAAGGTCTCCGCATCATAGTATTGCAGTCGCAAGTTGATACCGAAACGGGAACGCAATGGGGCTGTCAGCAGGCCGGAACGTGTGGTAGCCCCCACCAAAGTGAAAGGGTTGAGGGAGATTTGCACACTGCGCGCATTGGGGCCGCTGTCAATCATAATGTCAATGCGGTAGTCTTCCATGGCAGAGTATAGGTATTCCTCCACAATAGGCGAAAGACGATGAATTTCGTCTATAAAGAGCACGTCATTGGGCTCCAGATTGGTCAACAGGCCCGCCAGTTCACCAGGTTTGTCGATGACGGGGCCGGAGGTGATTTTCATGTTTACACCCATCTCGTTGGCGATGATGTGCGAGAGGGTGGTCTTACCCAAGCCTGGAGGGCCGTGCAGGAGTACATGGTCCAAGGCTTCCCCGCGGGCTTTGGCGGCACGGACAAAGACGATGATGTTGTCAATAACCTGCTCTTGCCCATGGAAATCGGCAAATTCCGTTGGCCGAATGGCACGTTCGAATTCCTTTTCTGCAGCGGAGAGTCTTGAGGCGTTGGGATCCAGATTGTTATTCATGGTCTTGCTTTTATTTCATTTTGTCCAAGCGATTCAAACCTAATACTGCAGGTTCATAGTTGGGCAGTATCTTTAAAGCCGTTTCGTATGCTTCGCGAGCTTCGGCTAACCGACCGGTGCACTCATAACATACGCCACGGTTGCAGTATGCCTCCACACAGTTGGGTTCTACGGCAATGGCACGGTCAAACAAGGCCTGTGCTTCGTCGTATTTGTCCTGATCCACCATATAAACGTAACCCAAATTGTTGAGGGCAGGCAGGTGGTCTTCCTTGATTTGGAGGACGATTTTATACTGCTCTACAGCCTGCTCTATTTGTTCGTCCGACTGATTCTTTTCTCCCAAATCCTGCAAAAGTTTAGCCAGATTGAAATTGATTTCAATATTGTTGGGGTCGGCTTGCAGGGCGTTTTGGTAGTAGCTGATGGCCAAGGGGTCGAGTTTTTGCTGGTAGTAATATCCTAATTCCAAAAATGCTCTGATTTCTGCAGGGTTTTGGTCTATACAAAGTTGAAACATACGCATGGCACCCACGGTGTCTTGCATTTCTTTTAGACAGAAACCTCTGATTAAGTGTGCTTTAGGATTAAAACTTTCTTGCTCCAAGGCAGCATCCAGCGTATGGTTACACTCGGGAAACATCCTGAGGTGGAAATACAATTCCGCCAGTTTCAAACGGGCCTCGTTGTTGTTCGGGTCTAATGCGATGGCGCGTTCCAGCATCTCCTCCGTTTCGTCAGTTTCCTTTTCCGCAAAGTAAATATCCGACATCAGCACATAATACTTGGAGGTTTTGTCGTCGAGTTTCAGGCATTCGAACATATCTGTTTTGGCCTCGTCGATAAAGCCGCGGTTGTAGTAGTAAACGGCTCTGCTATAGCGAAGTTCGGCATCCTTGGGATGCTTGTCGATAGCTTTGCATAATTTGGCCAGTTCCGGCGGCAAATTGGCATATTGCTTGCTGTTGTGCCCGCATGCGGCGAACAACAATACCAGGGAGAAAATAATCAGTCTGACAAAATTTGGTTTCATAGTGGGGAAAACGTATTATTGTTTTTTCTCAGCGACAGCCTCACGGATTTTTTCTTCGAGTTCCTCCATCAGTTCGGGATTGTCGTTGAGTAGCTGTTTCACAGCATCGCGGCCTTGGGCCAGCTTGCTGTCGTTATAAGAGAACCAGGAGCCTGATTTCTTGATGATGTTGTATTCTACACCCAAGTCAACGATTTCACCGGTTTTGGAGATGCCTTCGCCAAAGAGGATGTCAAATTCGGCGGTGCGGAATGGAGGTGCCACTTTGTTTTTCACGACTTTCACCTTCACGCGGTTGCCTGCGGCGAGGTCACCGTCTTTCAATTGTGAGGTGCGGCGGATGTCGAGACGGACGGACGCATAGAACTTCAGCGCATTACCGCCAGTGGTGGTTTCGGGGTTTCCGAACATAATGCCAATCTTCTCACGCAACTGGTTGATGAAGATGCAGCAGCATCGGGTCTTGCTGATGGTGGCGGTCAGTTTGCGGAGCGCCTGTGACATCAGTCGAGCCTGCAAACCCATCTTCGAGTCGCCCATGTCGCCTTCAATCTCACTTTTGGGTGTCAAGGCGGCTACAGAATCGATAACAATGATATCGATGGCACCGGAACGGATCAGATTGTCGGCGATTTCCAAGGCCTGCTCACCATTATCAGGCTGTGATACCAACAAATCAGCAGTGTTTACTCCTAATTTTTCAGCATAGGAACGGTCAAATGCGTGCTCGGCATCGATGAAGGCAGCAATACCACCCTCTTTCTGCGCCTCAGCAATGGCATGGATGGCCAAAGTGGTCTTACCAGAAGATTCTGGTCCGTAGATTTCAATGATTCTTCCTTTCGGGAGTCCACCGACACCTAATGCCAGGTCCAATGTCAATGAACCAGTATGTATAACGTCAATATCTTCAACGGGAGTGTCACTCAAACGCATGATGGCTCCCTTGCCAAAGGTCTTCTCCAGTTTTTCCAAAGTAGAATTCAGCACTTTCAGCTTTTCTTCATTCATTTTTTCTTTGTCCATAAACAAATTTTTTCAAGGTTAAACAAACTACAAAAATACAATTTTTTTTAATATCAAAAGCAAAGGATATGGATTATTTTTGCCAATCCATACCCTTTGTCATCGAAGTAGGAAAACGCAGGCAAAAATATAAAATTTTTCAATACAAAAATAAATCTTGATAAAAAATTTATTTTTTTATAATTTTAAATACCATTGATTTAGTTCCGTTGGAAATCTTCAACAGGTAAAAAGCAGGATTCAAATAACTGATATTGAGCTCGAAGTGGTTATCATTAAAACTTTTCTCCAGGATTATCCTTCCCGCAGCATCAAAAACTTGTACTTGTATATCCCCTTTGTGCTTTATCTCAATATGGATAATGTCGGATGTGGGATTGGGATAACAATGAATGTCCGCTGTCATATCAACAGGCTCAATGCTGACGGGTATTTCTGGAAGTCCCTCAAAATAGCTCATGCCACCGGCAAAGTTACCTACAATCATGTCGGGATAGGAGTCTCCATTCAAATTAGCTATAGCCACCCCTATTCTGATGCCTTCTTTGATAGGAAAAAACTGGTTTTCAATATTTTCAGGTAAAATTTGGTTTTGTAAGGAGAAACTTCCATTCAAATTGTTGTCAATATGGTTATAGCAAAACAGTTTTCCCTGCTCATTTCCGCAAATCAGTCGTGTTTCATTGTTCAGCCGATAAAAACAGGGTGTGGCAAAGCCGAAATAGGAAAGCTCGTAATCCCGCACGTCAACATCGCCCAAGTTAGGATTCTCCAACTGAAAATCAATGTTATTTAAGGAGGAAATGTTTTTGTAATAAGCAATTACACCTCTCCTGTTTCCAATTAGCAAATCCATTTTTCCATCTTGGTCCAGGTCGAAAAGCTGAGGTGTCGCATAATCGCCCACATCAATATTCAGAAAATTTGCAGTGATTTGGTTGTTTTTCCATAGAATGAGGGTCCCATCGATACAACCGCAAATCATTTCGCTTTGTCCATCACCATCCAAATCGGCAAATGCTGGATAGAGGGCTTGTTTGTTCAGTTGGCGCATATTGCCGAAATCGGAATTGACCAGTTGAAATGAAGGTTCAGCACTTGTTCCGATATTCTCAAAATAGGCAATGGCAGAAGAGTAATATGAATTAAGGAATCCGTTGATATAGGAAGAACTGTCGTAATAACCGTAATTGCCGGCGAAAAGATCGAGCAGTTCGTCTCCATTCCAGTCGTAGAAAACGGGATAACATCCCGAACCAAGGTCTATCATATCTTGTTGCAGATATGAAGTGGTGGTAAGGCAGTGGTTTTGTAGTAAGCTGTCGTACTCATATAGCCATACGCTGTTGGTATTTTGCGATTTGGACAACGAGGGGTCGGCGGGTGACACCAAAAGCTCTTGTTGTCCGTCCGCATTCAAATCAACAGGTGAGACCAACGGCATTGAATACAGATTTACAGGATTAGCTGCATTCGGGAAATCAGTGGTTTGCGATATCATTAAAGCTTCTTGTTGAGTGCCCCCGTTGGTGAGTAGGATCACTTGGGCGAAGTCAATATCTCCCAAAATCAAATCTTCCAGGCCATCGTGGTTAAAATCCGTCATGGTCATAGTGGAGCCCACATGGCGGGTGTTTTTTTCATTTTTTTCCTGACAGTAGCTGAGCAAGGTGATTTCGTTATTGTCAGTGCCTTCTGAAAATTTACCCCAGCATTCATCTTCCAGGCGGAAATCCAACCAGCCGTTAGCGAGATTGTTTTCCACGGCATAGTTTCTTTGAAGGTGAACATATTTTCCTAATACCCAGAAGTTTAATATATCCAAGTCGCCATCATGGTCCACATCGGCAATCGCTAAATTGTCATCAGGAGAAGCATAAATATTACTATAATCAGTATAGTAGAAGGAGGTGAGTTGTTCGGTCACCATGGTGAAAGAAAGTTGCTCCTGCGAATTGTTTTTAAAAACTCTGATTCCCGCGAGTCCGTATGTGAAAATATCCTTTTTGCCATCGTTGTCATAGTCTTTGAAAATAACCCAGTCATGCAGTTCGGGAAAGTATCTTGTGTATTCGGGGAAGTAGGTCCACTGCTGACCATCGTGCAAAAAAGGCAGCAATCGATTGCCATGTTTCTCAAAAGCCACTATGTCATCCGCACCGTCAAGGTTGAGATCAAAGGCAAAGAAAGCAATGCTGTTCATTCCGCCGGCCCAAGCTAATGACAGGGTGTCATTGCCATTCAGCACAAAGATGTTCTGATTACGTTGAAAACTGGGGATAAGGGAATTTTGGGCGGAAGCGGAACCAATTGAAAATTGACAGTTGACAGTTGACAGTTGAGAAAAAATGAAAAATTGCAGATTGAAAAGGAAAAGCAGAATGGATCTCAGATACAACCCCCGAAATAACAATCCACTTTTCACAATAAAGTTTATTTTAAAAACAATATTCTGACCTATACCATCACCTTCTAATTATCAACTGTCAATTATCAATTGTCAACTGTTTACTTGACCCGCAATCGTTGTCCTTCGCGGATAAAGTCGCTGCGTAATCCGTTCAGTCTTTTGATGGTGGACACGTAGGTGTGGTATTTTTTTGCGATGGAGCCCAAGGTTTCACCGCGGCGTACTTTGTGGTAAACAGAGCCAGAAGAGGAAGCACTTGCTTTGGCGTCGTTGGCTTTCTTTTCGGCAATAAGTTCTTTGGAGGAGACCACAAAACCGCTGGTATAGAGCGTATCGACTTTCAGCTTAAAGTTGTCGAAATCAATAATTTTTGTTGGGTTGAAGTCATAGCCGAGGTAACGGGTTTCGAAATGGAGGTGTGGACCGGTGGAGCGTCCGGTGCTGCCTCCCAAGGCGATGGTGTCGCCTGCATGAACCATTTGTCCAGGGTTGACCAAACGTTGGGAGAGATGGCCATAATAGGTCTCCAGCTTATTGTGGTGGCGGATGACAATGAGTTGTCCGTATCCACCGGCATTAGGTTTGGAAATACGTACCATGCCGTCGAAGGCTGCCACAACAGGCGTGCCCATCGGATAGGCCAAATCCACTCCGCGGTGCATTCTGCGGCGGCGCATGCCATATTTGGAGAATATCTTATAGGGAGCGGGATGACAGTATTTGCCTAATACCAAGGTATCTGCCTTTGCCGAGGTATGGTGGATGTAGTGGACAGCGGCGATGTTGAAATCCTCGTATGTGCCGTAGCCCGGCATCCATTTGAGGTAGAGGAACAAAACGGGGTCGACATTTTTGTCGATTTTATCGTAGTAACTCATTTCAACACTATCCATCATGATGCCGATGGTGTCGAAAACCATTTCCTCATCCATATAGGGCACACCGTTGTAGGTGTTGAAATTCAACGAATTGTCATTCTGCCCGAATCCCAAGACGGGAAGGCAAAGCAAAAAAGTGCAAAGTATAAACAGATGAAATTTTATTTTCATATAAAACAGTGATAATTAATAAGAAGGAAGAGATTACGGATTGTATCTCTTACGCGGTTTTTGTTTTTTGATGTAGTAGGTGGTAGAGGTGGAAGTAGTCGTGTTCCATCTGGGTTGTTTTACCCTCACATCCTTGTAGGCGGAGCGTTTGTGTTCGGTTTGGCCGTATTTTTTTGAAGAGGAACAGGACGGTAAGCAAAGGGCTATAACTGCTACAAAGGCAAGTAACAGGAAAAAGGAATAGCCGAATTTATAGGGTGATAATCTGTCTTTTTTCATACAGCGCAATTTTGAACTGCAAAGGTACAAAAAATTATCCGAACAGAGGGTGTTTTTACGTCAAAAAATCTATTAGAAGTCAGTAAAATATTTGTTTTCAGTTGTTTGTGTCGATGGGGTTATACACTTCGGTTTGGTATTGTCCTTGGTTGTCGGAAATAAAAATGCAGGTCAATTCTGGGTGATCTGCCAAAAATCTTTTTGTTTTTTCTTTTCCCATCACCATGAAAGCGGTAGCGTAGGCGTCAGCCATCACACATTGGTCAGTTATCACAGTTACACTCAGCAGGTTGCTTTTTTCAGGGCGACCGGTTTTCGGGTTGATGATATGGGTAAAGCGTTGTCCGTTTTCCTCAAAATAATTGCGGTAGTTGCCGGAAGTGGCTACCGCGCGGTCACGCAGGTGGAAACTCTCCTCGGCACGCATTTCTCCGTCACGGGTGCGTGTAGGTGTTTGCAAACCGATGTTCCATTCTTGATCATGGTATTTTTTGCCTTTTGCCACGATTTCACCGCCAATATCTATTACACAGTCCTTATATCCTTGCGCCACCATGTAATCCGCTACTTTATCCACGGCATAGCCTTTAGCTAAAGCATTGAAATTCAGCTGTATATTTGGATTTCTCTTGATAATGGAATTTCCATCGCAGCATATTTTCCACCAGCCAATCAAGGTCATGACCGAATCAATTTCAGCTTGGGAAATGTCGGCTTTTCGCTCGTCTTTGCCAAAACCCCATAAGTTCACCAGTGGTCCTATGGTGATGTCCAAAGCCCCATCAGTTTCTTTTGCAATCTGAAGTGCAATTTTAAAAACTTCAACAAAATCATTGTTTAATATAACTTCTCGGTTATCATTTATTTTAGAAGTGATAGAAGTGGGGTTGAAAATGGAAAAAGTTTCGTCAACAGACTTCAAAATGGAATCGACTCCAAGTTGAAGTTTTGGATTTTCCTTGCCTTTGTAAGTGATGGCATAGTAAGTACCTAAGGCGCCACCTTCCATCTTTTGGAATTGTAAATCGCTGCAAGAGATTAACAATAATGCTGCGAAAATGAGTATGCCAAATTTTTTCATAGTGATTTTTTGAGTAATTCCGTCTGGAAAAATTTTGGCAAAATTACACAAAAAAAGGAAAAAACAGGCTTATATCGGTGTGAAAAATAATCGAAATAAATAAATGAATTTAGCGGTTTGAATCAAAAAAAATATTAACTTTGCAGGATAAAAGAGAAAAAATCAATAATTCAATATCATTATGAAAAATAGGAATTTAGCATTAGTGTTGACGCTTTCAGCCTTGTTATTAGTGGGCTGTGGCTTGCAAAAAATGGTGAAACGTTATCCGGAAGTGTCCATCACTTTGGACAATCCTGATTTGGAAAACAAAGGAGGAAAGGTAGATTATACCATCAAAGGTACTGTTCCTCCGAAATACATGAAGAAAAAAGCTGTGGTGACGGTTCAGCCTACTATAAAGTCGGCTACCGGTGAAGTGTTGGGCACTTTGCCAGCTATTACCTTGGCTGGAGAAAAGGCAAAAGTGGACGGAGCCACTGTTATTCCTTACAAAGCTGGTGGAAAATTCACGAAAAGTGGCACAATCGATTTTAATGATGAAATGGAGGATAGCGAGATTTATGCCGTGACCAATGCCGCACTCAAAAAGAAAAGCCAGAAATTGGATCCGGACCGTCTGTTGGGAGATGGTATTGCAAATACCTCTGCATTGATGGATATTACTCCTACTTTGTCTGAGGATGTTGAAAACAATAAAGGTACCTATTTCTTGTTCGGTCCTCATGGTTATAAAGCAAATTATGAAAGCGAAACCGCAGACATCTATTTTGAGGTGAACAGCTCCTCTGTAAACTGGAATTTACCACTGAATAGAAACAAAGAAGCAAAGCAAGGTATTAAGAATTTGGTAGATTTTCTGAATCAGGGTGGTAATATCGAAAAAGTTGTCATCTCTGGTTGGGCTTCACCCGAAGGTGAGGAATCCCATAACCAAGGTCTGTCAGAACGCCGTTTCGAGCAGGGTAAGAAATGGTTCAACGAGCAATACGACAAGTATATCAAACAGTATTGCAAGGATAACAAAATCAATCCCAAGAATTTCCAGAAACCCGAGCTGAGATTTGAAAACAATGCCAAAGGCGAAGACTGGGACGGCTTCGAAGCTGCTGTTGAGAAATCTAATATTCCCGAAAGAAACAAGATTCTGAATGTGGTGAGATCACAGCCCAACAACAATTTGCGTGAGCAGAGAATCCGTGAAATGACGGATATCTACAATGAAATTGCTGACCAGATTCTGCCCCCGTTGCGTCGTGCCGAAGTTTCTTTGGTTTACAATAAAAACCAGTATAATGATCAGGAAATCATGAAACTGGCTACCACCAATCCTGAAAAGTTGAATTTGAATGAGAGACTGTATGCCGCTTCTTTGGCTCAAAGCAATGCCACCAAAGCGGACATCTATACGGCTATCATGAATGACAGCAAATATGAGAACGACTGGAGAGCTTATAATAATCTGGCCGCATTGAAGTTGAATGACTATTATTCAACTGCCAACCAGGAATATTTGGATGAAGCCAACAATCTGCTGAACAAAGCCGCTGCTATTTCTCCGGATAATGGTATTATACTGAACAATAAGGCTATCGCTGCTTTCTTCGCTGGCAATCTGAATGATGCTAAACAGCTGTTCAGAGAATCACAAAACGCAGCGGTTAATCCGGTAAACCAGTCTTATAACAATGGTATGTTCAAAATTATGGAAGGTGACTTCGACGGTGCAGCCCAGGCCTTGGCTAACACTACCTGCGACTACAATACTGCATTGTCACAGATTCTGAAAAAGGACTATACCGCTGCCAAAGCCACGTTAGATTGCGTGACCAGTACAGATGCTAAAGTTTATTATCTGAGAGCTGTTTTGGCAGCCCGTACGGCTGACGAGTTCAACTTGTACAAGAACCTGGGTGCGGCAATCGACAAAGATTCCAAGTACAAGAGAAAAGCAAAACGTGATGCTAACTTCAAGAAATACAAAAAGACAACCGAATTCCAGAATTTGGTGAAGTAATAAAAAAAGCCCCTGCTTTTTTGCAGGGGCTTTTTTTATGCTTTTTGCTTTGCTATAAGTTTTTCAATTTCGAGAATCTCGTCGCGGAGCTTGGCCGCCAACATGAAATCCAGCTCTTTGGTGGCACTTTCCAATTGTTTACGCAATTTCTTGGTCTGGGCCTGCAGTTGCTCAATATTGTACATCTTGTAGTCGATGCTTTTTTCTGCGGCCATGAGACTTTCCTCGTTAGCTGGTTTGTACAGTATCGGGTCAGGGATATCAAAACGTAAGTTCTGCAACTCCTTGGGAATGGCATCTGACTTGATGGCGGTTTTCGGGATGATATGGTGTTTTTCGTTGTAAGCCAATTGCTTGGCTCTACGGCGCAAAGTCTCATCAATGGTAGCCTGCATCGATTTGGTGACTTTGTCGGCGTAGAAGATTACACGGCCATCCACATGACGGGCGGCACGGCCTGCGGTTTGGGTGAGCGAGCGCTCGTTGCGCAAAAAGCCTTCTTTGTCGGCATCCATAATAGCTACCAGGGCCACTTCTGGAAGGTCGAGTCCTTCTCGCAAAAGGTTCACACCGACCAGCACATCGATGGCACCGGCACGCAAATCCTTGAGAATTTCCACCCGTTCCAAGGTTTCCACATCCGAATGGATGTATTTGGAACGGATGCCGATACGTAGCAGGTACAGGTTCAGCTCTTCGGCCATTTTCTTGGTCAAGGTGGTTACCAATACCCGTTGTTTCCGACCAACAGTCTTTTCTATTTCGTCGAGTAAGTCATCCACCTGATGCAGCGCCGGGCGCACTTCAATAGGCGGGTCAAGCAAACCCGTGGGACGAACAATCTGTTCAATAATCACGCCTTCCGACTTGTCCAATTCATACTGGGCGGGGGTGGCACTCACAAAGATAGTTTGTCCGATGAGCGATTCAAACTCATTGAATTTCAAAGGCCTGTTGTCCAAGGCTGCCGGCAAACGGAAACCATAGTCCACTAAGTTGATTTTACGGGAGCGGTCGCCACCGTACATGGCACCGATCTGGGGTACGGTAACATGGCTTTCATCAATCACCAAGATGAAGTCGTCGGGGAAAAAGTCCAAGATGCAAAAAGGCCGTTCGCCAGGTTTGCGGCGGTCGAAATAACGGGAGTAGTTTTCAATACCAGAGCAGTAACCTAACTCCTTCATCATTTCGATGTCATAATTTACTCGGTCATCCAAACGTTTGGCTTCTAGATGTTTATCGATGGAATGAAGATACTGTATTTGTGTTTCAAGGTCTAACTTGATTTCCGCCAACGCATTGTTCATCGAATCTTGCGAGGTCACAAAAATGCTGGCGGGGTATATGGTGAGCACACTTAGTTTGTTGAGTTTGTCGCCTGAAACAGGGTCGATTTCGAAAATATCTTCAATCTCATCATCGAAGAAGATAAGGCGGAAAGCGGTGTCGTTGTAAGGAGGAAATATGTCAACCGTATCGCCTTTCACCCTGAATTTTCCAGGTTCAAGAGCTAATTCCGTGCGGGAGTACAAACCAGCCACAAAAGCATAGAGCAGCTGGTCGCGGTCCACCACCATGCCTTTGTGGATATTGATGACATTTTGTGCAAAATCATCAGGATTTCCAATACCGTAAATACATGATACAGAAGCCACTACAACAATATCCCTTCTTCCCGAAAGCAGGGATGAGGTAGTGTGCATACGGAGTTTATCAATTTCCTGATTAATGGCCAAATCCTTTTCGATGTATGTGTTGGTAGTGGGGATGTAGGCTTCGGGCTGGTAGTAGTCGTAGTAGGAAACGTAATACTCCACTGCATTTTCCGGAAAAAACTGCTTAAACTCGCTGTACAGCTGGGCGGCCAAGGTTTTGTTGTGACTGAGGATGAGGGCGGGGCGGTTCACCTCATTGAGCACATTGGCGATGGTGAAGGTTTTGCCCGAGCCGGTCACGCCCAACAAAGTCTGGGCCTTGTCGCCACGGTTCAAGCCGTCCACCAGTTGTTTGATGGCGTCGGGCTGGTCGCCGGAGGGAGCAAAGGGAGCATTAAGTTTGAAGTTCATCAGGGTATATTTTACAAGGGCGGACACAATGGCCCGCCCTTACGTATGAGTTTATCTTTATGAATGTTGATTATTGTTCGATGGGCAGGGGCTGGTCGATCTGTTCGTTCCAGGGCAGTCCGTAGCCGCCGATTTCCTTCATGAACGGATCGGGGTCGAATTGCTCTACATTGAACACACCCTGGCCTTTCCACTGGCCGGTGAGGATCATCTTGGCACAGAGCATGGCGGGAACGCCAGTGGTGTAGGAAACTGCTTGTGCACCGATTTCCTTGTAGCAGGCGGCGTGGTCGCAGTTGTTCCAAACGTAATAGGTGCGTTCTTTACCATCCTTGATACCTCTGATTTGGCAACCGATAGAGGTCTGTCCCTTGTAGCCTTCGCCTAATGAAGAGGGTTCGGGCAGTACAGCCTTCAGGAACTGCAACGGCACGATTTCCTTGCCTTCGTAGTTGATGGGCTTGATACTGGTGAGGCCCACTTCCTGCAGCACGTTCAGTACAGTGAGGTATTTCTGGCCGAAAGTCATCCAGAAACGGGCACGCTTGATGCTCGGATAGCTGCGCACTAAGGATTCCAATTCCTCATGATAAAGCAGATAAGAATCTTTTGGGCCGATGTTGGGATATTCCACGGATTTGTGGATAGACATCGGGTCGATTTCAATCCACTGGCCGTTTTCCCAATATTTGCCGCGCTGGGTGATTTCGCGGATGTTGATTTCGGGGTTGAAGTTGGTGGCGAAAGCCTTGCCATGGTCACCGGCATTGCAGTCCACGATGTCCAAATAATGGATTTCGTCGAAGTAATGCTTAGCGGCGTAAGCGGTATAGATACTGGTCACACCGGGGTCGAAGCCGCAGCCGAGAAGGGCCATAATGCCAGCTTCTTTGTAGCGGTCTTGGTAAGCCCACTGCCAGCTGTATTCGAATTTGGCTTTATCACGGGGCTCATAGTTGGCGGTGTCCATGTAGTTGGTCTTGGTAGCCAAACAAGCATCCATCAAGGGAAGATCTTGGTAGGGCAGGGCCACATTGATGAGCAGGTCGGGTTTGTAGCTGTTGAGCAGCTCGATGGTTTCCTGCACATTGTCGGCATCGACCTGGGCAGTCTGAATGCGGTTGCCACCGATTTCAGCGGCAATCTTGTCGCATTTGGCCTTGGTACGGCTGGCCAACATGATTTCGGTAAAAACTTCAGGAACGGAAGCACATTTGTGTGCCACTACTGCGCCAACACCTCCGGCGCCAATGATTAATACTCTTGCCATTTTTTTCTATTTTATTTTGATGAAGAAGCGGATGCCCGCTTTGCCATTGTTTCCGATGCAAAAATACAAAAAATAATTAGTTAATTAGCAAATTAGTTAATATGCTAATTATCAATGTGTTGATGTGCCAATGAAATTAGCAAAATAGCAAATGAAATAAGGGGGAGTCTCGCACTTCGTGCTCGAGGGGAGTGGACTTTGTCCAAAGGGGAGTCTCATGCTACGCATTCGAGGGGAGTTTTCTAACCCCTAATCCCTAATATCACTTCTGCCGCATTATCAGACGCTTTGCTGTCAGCCAGAACCTGGTGCAGTTGCGCATAGTCCTCCTTCATGCGGCTGATGTTGGCCTCATCGAAGGTGATTTTCTCAAATTCCTCAGCTAAACGCTTGCTATTCATTTCATACTGAATCAATTCCGTCACCACAGGCTTATCTAAGATGAGATTCACTAAACTGATGTAGTTGATGCCTTTGATGAGGTGCTTGGCAATCACGTAGGATATGGCGCTGCCACGGTAACACACCACCTGTGGGGTGCCCAAGAGTGCTGTTTCCAAAGTGGCAGTGCCCGAAGTGACCAAGGCCGACTTGGCATTCAGCAGCAAAGGGTAGGTTTGATCAATGACGAGAGGAAAACCAGAATCTTTCAAGTATTTATCATACAATGATTTATCCTGCCATTTTACCCCTGACACAACAAATTGGAATTGTGGGTACTGTTTGGCTACTTCCACCATCACCGGCAGCATTTTGACAATTTCCTGCTTGCGACTGCCAGGAAGAATAGCTACTATTTCTCTGTCATCCAATTGGTTGAGTAAACGGAACTGTTGCACCGCCTCGCTGTCACGGATGTCACTGTCGATGGCATCCAGCAGCGGATGTCCCACAAAATGCACGGGTACATTGTGTTTTTCGTAAAATTCTTTCTCAAAGGGAAGAATCACAATCATCTCATCCACAAATTGTTGGATTTTCTTGATGCGGTTTTTCTTCCATGCCCACACTTGGGGAGAAATATAATACACCACCTTGATGCCGTTGTTATGGGCAAATTCGGCCACCCGCAGATTGAAGCCAGGATAGTCGATGAGGATAAGCACATCGGGTTCGTACATTAGGAGGTCGATTTCACAAATTTTAATATTGTTGAGAATCTGACGTAAATGCAATGCTACCTCTAAAAAACCCATAAAGGCCATGTCGCGGTAATGCTTCACCAATTCCCCTCCTGCCGCTTCCATCAAGTCACCGCCCCAGCAGCGGAAATCCGCCTCCGGGTCGCGTTGTTGGAGAGCTTTCATCAGGTTGGAACCATGAAGATCGCCCGATGCCTCACCGGCAACGATATAATATTTCATCTGTTGAAATTAGGTGAAAATTATGATAATAAGGATTTAACAATCTCAGAAATGGTTTTGTTGTCGGCTTTTCCAGCTAATTGTTTGGAAGCCATG
Source organism: uncultured Bacteroidota bacterium (assembly GCA_902802755.1). Classification (GTDB taxonomy): domain Bacteria; phylum Bacteroidota; class Bacteroidia; order Bacteroidales; family WCHB1-69; genus RUG11690. The sequence continues at coordinate 136,055 of CADCNH010000001.1, forward strand.
CCCATCGCTTTGCCCATTTCTTTGATGCTTGAAATGTTATTGTCGGCAATAATTTTCTGCACCACTTCCTTGATTTCGTCAGCGGAAAGCTGCTTGGGTAAATACTGTGCAATTACTTCATACTGAGCCATTTCTTCTTCGTACAAATCCTGACGGTTCTGGGCTTTGTAAAGTTCAGCTGATTCTTTGCGCTGTTTCACCAATTTCTGCAGCAGGGCTAATTCTGCCTCAGGGGCAACTTCGTCGCTGCCGCCTTTTTCAGTTTTCAGCAACAAAATAGCGGATTTGATGGCACGCAGGGCATTCAGTTTTTCTTTCTCTTTAGCCAGCATAGCGGCTTTGATGTCGTCGTTGATTTTTTGTTCTAAAGACATAATATTCAATAATAAATGTTACAAAACAGGTTTTATATCCTTCTTTTGCCTCTTTGGGCAAAATCGGAGCGACAAAGATAAACAAAATTTCGTATCTTTGCAGAGAAAATTTGTAAGATACTCGAGAGAATTAGATATTATGGATGAGGTAAAAGTAATAGAAATCAAAAAAAGTGTGTTCGCTGATAATGACAAGGCTGCGGATGAACTTCGTAAAGAGCTGAAACAAAAGGGTGTATATCTGCTTAACGTGATGTCTTCGCCAGGCAGCGGAAAAACCACCACCCTCATCCAGACCATCAATCGTATCAAAGACCAAATCCGAGTGGCAGTGATGGAAGCCGACATTGACAGCGATGTGGATGCTGTGAAAATCAAAGAGGCAACGGGAATCCCGTCTATACAGTTGCATACGGGTGGTATGTGTCATTTGGATGCGGAAATGACTCGTCAGGGGCTGGATAACGTGGGCTTGGAGGATGTGGATTTGGTAATCCTCGAGAATGTCGGCAATCTGGTTTGTCCCGCTGAATTCGATACCGGTAGTTGCCGCAATGTGATGATTCTTTCCGTGCCCGAAGGCGATGACAAAGCCCTGAAATATCCTTTGATGTTTTCGGTGTGCGATGTTGTTCTTGTCAATAAAACCGATGTTTTGCCGTATTTTGATTTCGATATGGAAAAATGTTCGAAAAATATTCATGAGCGCAATCCTCAAGCGAAAATCATCCCCATCTCCGCCAAAACTGGCGATGGCGTGGATGCTTTCGCCGACTGGCTCCTCCACGAAGTTATGAGATGGAAAGCGTAAATGTGTGAATTTTAATTATCAATTGTCAATTATCAACTATCAATTTACTCGATATGCCTGAAATGTCCAACAAATTTGTTCCCAAACACAGAGGGGACAAGAATCCGAATCCAAAATTGATCAAATTCGTCCGTCATGTTACGGACCGCGTTCCTGGAAAGATTAAAATGACCACCGATGCTCCCGAGTACTGGGGTCTCGCATGCATTTTCGAAGATGAAATGGATGCTGTGACCCGCGAGGCTTCGTTGGATTTGCTCTTGGACATGCTTCCCGGCAACTTTTTCAAAGTGAGAGAGCATCATAGTTATGCTCAGCTTCACGAGTGGAACGCCAAAAAGCATTATACTCCAGATGACAAGTCCTTTGACGAACTGCTTGATAAGCTGGCTTATTTCGGCATGTTGGAGTATGACTATGGTGACAAATATACTAAGGAAGGCCCCGTGCCTGGTACTTCTTTCGAACGCAAGGACCGTATTTACTGGGTGCCGATGTTCGTTCCGGGTAGTGCGGAATACACAAACATGAATGTGGAGTTGATGGACAAACATCCAGAGTTGGCGATGTTTTTTGAAAGAATGACATTCCTGCCGTTGGAGAAAGTCACTCCGATGGTGCCTATGGGTGGCTCAGGCATAGGTATGCATGTGATTCCTGTTGAGAAAGCCATCAGCATGGTGAACGAAACCGCCGATATCGAGCATATCTCTTATTGGCTCAAACGCTATGAAGGCCACCTTGCTGTGGGTATTTGCTCGTGCCGTTATGGCCGCAAAAAACTCGAAGAAGGCTGTGCCGACGATTACCGTGATTGGTGCATTGGCGTAGGCGATATGGCCGAGTATCTGGTGGAAACCAACCGTGGCCATTATATCAGCTACGATGAAGCAATGGATATTCTGAAGAAAGCCGAGGATCATGGTTTTGTACATCAAGTGACTAATATCGATGGTGAAGGTAAGATATTCGCTATCTGCAATTGTAATGTAAAGATTTGCAACGCTTTAAGAACATCTCAATTATTTAACACCCCGAATTTGTCGCGTAGTGCTTATGTGGCGAAAGTGGATCCTTCCAGTTGCGTGGCTTGTGGACGCTGCGTGGAATACTGTCCTGCTGGAGCCGTCAGACTGGGGCAGAAGCTGTGTACTAAACATGGCGAACAGACCTATCCCAAGCAGGAACTGCCTGATGCCAGCAAGTGGGGTCCCCATAAATGGGATGAGGATTATCGTGATAAGAATCGTATCAACTGTTATCCGACGGGCACAGCACCTTGCAAGACCGCTTGTCCTGCCCATATCGCTGTGCAGGGCTATCTGAAGAAAGCCGCCGAAGGCAAATATACCGAAGCTTTGGAATTGATTAAGCGCGAGAATCCATTTCCGGCAGTGTGCGGTCGCGTGTGCAACCGCCGTTGCGAGGATGCTTGTACACGTGGCACTATTGACCAACCGATAGCCATTGATGCGGTGAAGAAGTTCATTGCGGAGCAGGATTTGAAGGCGGATACCCGCTTTGTGCCGGAGGTGAATATCTGTTCCAACGTACAGGAGTACTGGGAAGAGAAAATCGCCATTATCGGTGGCGGTCCCGCTGGTTTGAGTTGTGCCTATTATCTGGCTACCATGGGCTATAAACCCACTGTGTTCGAGAAGAACGAGATTCCTGGTGGTATGTTGCAATATGGTATACCCTCCTATAAATTGGACAAAGAGGTCATCAAGGCCGAAATCGACATCATGCGTGAGATAGGTGTGGAGATATGCACGGGGGTGGAAGTAGGCAAAGATATAACCATTCAGCAATTGCGTGAACAAGGTTACAAGGGATTTTATGTGGCCATTGGCTGCCAAGGAGGCAAGCTGCCTGGTATCACGGGCGAGACGCTTCCAGGAACCACTACCGCTATTGATTTCCTGCACGATGCCAACTGTGGCAAGGTGAAAGTGGAAGGTAATGTGGTCGTGGTAGGCGGTGGCAACGTGGCGATTGATGCCGCCCGTGTGGCCAAACGCAGTGGGGCTGCTTCAGTAACAATGCTTTCATTGGAAACTGAAGACATTATGCCCGCTTCTTTGGAAGAGCGTCGCGAGGCACGTGAGGACGGTGTGGTAATCAATCCCGGCTGGGGTCCGAAAGAGGTGCTCGGTACGGATAAAGTCAGCGGCATCGTTTTCAAAAAATGTACTTCCGTATATGATGCAGAACATAGATTCTCACCACAATATGATGAGAATGAAACTATCACATTGGAAGCCGACATGGTCATTTTCGCCATCGGTCAGACTGTCATTTTGAAAGACCTGCTGAAGGATAGTAAAGTGGAATTTGTCAGAGGTGTCTATCCTGTGGCCGACAAGTTGACTTACCAAACGGCGGAGGAAGACATTTTTGTGGGCGGTGACGTGTTTACGGGACCCAAATTTGCCATTGATGCCATCGCTGCGGGAAAAGAGGCTGCCGAGAGTTTGCACCGTTATGTGCAACACGGACACATGACCATCGGACGTAACCGCCGCGACTTTATCGAGCTGGATAAAGATGACATCGTGGTGGAAAGCTATGACAACTCCTCCCGTCAGGTTGAAGGCCATGAAGCCAAGGAGAATCCGTTCAAGGAATACATGGTGACCCTCACCGAGGAACAGGTGCGCAAGGAAACGGCTCGTTGCCTCTCGTGTGGCGCTTCGGTGGTTGATGAGAACCGCTGTATCGGTTGTGGTATTTGCACCACCAAGTGCGGCTTCGATGCCATTCATCTCTTCCGCGACAACCCCGAGGCCAGTGTCATGCGCACTTCCGAGGACAAATTCAGCGGAATCTTGCCCTACATGCTCAAACGCACCGGAAAAATTATTTTCGGCAAAAAATAACTGTCAACTATCAATGGTCAACTAGCAAAGTGCACGAATTAGGTATTATTTTCTATATCATCAAGGACGTCAAGCAAGTGGCGGAAGAGCACCATGTAAACCACGTTTCAAGCGTGGTGATGAACATCGGTGAAGTTTCCACGATTGTGCCTTCATATCTCACAGATTGCTGGCGCTGGGCGGCCGATAAGGAGGAGTTGCTGAAAGGTTGTGCATTGGAAATAAACCTCATCCCTGCAGTGACCTGGTGCGATAACTGCAAAAAAGAATATGAAACTGTAAAGTTCGGCAAGACCTGCCCGCATTGCAACAGCAACAACACCTGGTTGCTTCGCGGCAACGAAGTCGAAATCAACAGTATCATCATATAACCCTTAACTTTTAATTTTTAACGCTTAACAGAATAATATGTGTTGTTTTTTAGTCCCTTTAACAGAAGCGATAGCAACAAGTGCCTATCGTAAAATCAATAAAGATTCTTTGGAAAAGTCCGAATCCGCTCTCAAACGGCATGTTCCCGCATTGGAGAAGATGTTGTGGGGTGGTTCGCTGATGCTCATGGTGGATCATGCCATCAATGGAGAGCTCAGCCTGAGTTTCCCCTTTTTCACGGCATTAGGCACGGAAGGCGGTTTTGCCGTCATGCTTCGTGAGATGCTAACCGTGGGTGTTCCCATGGCGTTGGTACTGACGGCTGCATGGGCAGTTTATGCGTTGGTCAAAGAACATCGAACACGCACCGTAACCATGTAGAAACTTGCTATGGCATGTCTCTACTGAGATGTACAACAATTCAACAACTAAACATATCAACAATTAAACCATTAAATTATGTTTTTTCAAGTTTATGGCGCTAATGCGCTGGCCCAATGGGGAATGCTGCTCGTCGTTCTCGTAGGCCTTATCCTGTTCAACGAGTTCGCTCGCCGTACGAAATTCGGTGGTTTTGTTACCTTTTTCGCCATTCCGGTTGTCCTGACCATTTATTTTGTTGCCATCTACATTGGTGCACGTATGGGCTCGGATTGGGCTGTCAACAACCAGACGCATGTTTACATGAACGGATGGTTCCACTATGCCAAGCTTTACGCTGCCCTTACAGGCTGTATCGGTTTTATGATGATCAAATACAAATGGGGCATCGGTGCCAAACATTGGTTCAAACCCTTCCCGTTTATTATTGTAGCCATCAACATCCTGATTGCAGTGGCCTCCGACTTTGAATCCGCCATCATGGGCTGGAATAAATGGTGGCTCTCTAGCGAAGGTGTATGGCTCTATGGTGGCTGGCACAACGTGATGAATGGTTTGGCTGGTATCCTCAACATCTTCTGTATGACCGCATGGTGGAATGTATTCCCCTCCAAGGATAAGAAAGATATGATCTGGGCCGATATGACCTGGGTGTTCATCGTGGTTTATGACATCTGGAACTTCGCCTACACATATAACTGTCTGCCTACACACTCATGGTATTGTGGTGTGGCTTTGTTGCTTGCCCCGACAATTGCCGCTTTGATGTGGAACCGTGGTGGTTGGATTCAGAACCGTGCCAATACCCTGGCTATCTGGTGTATGTTCGCACAGGTGTTCCCGCTCTTCCAGGAGACTTTCAAAGATGGTTTCCAGAAATTTTCATGGGCTGTGCTGCCAGTTCAGTACCCCAACGGAATTGAAACTGTCAAGGAAATTTACGCTGCCGCTGGTGGTGACATGGCCGCTGTGGGCACAACCGTTGATACCGTAGCCGGTAATCCTACCATGATGACCGTTATCAGTGCATTGGCACTTGTGACCAATATTATCGCTTTGGCCTACATCCTCGTACAAGCCAAGAAACGTCATATCAATCCTTACAAGGAAGACGTATTCGTCAACCAGAAATACTACAAGGATGCTATGGCACGTGCCGATGTGGAATAGAATCAGGATTTATTCAACGTATAACGGGGGCGGACATTTCCGCCCCCGTTTTTTTGTTGTCATATAAAAAAGTTATTTTTTGCTTTTACTTATCCCATAATTCTTCACATTGTAAATCATTTGTACTTTGGCTGGAGCGGTGGGGATAAAAGTCACCTGCTTTTCTTCACCTGGCAATAGCGTGAAATAATTGTCGGAGAAGTGGCCGTTGAGGTTAGTGCTGATGTACACTCCATACTTGATTTGCTCGGCACTCAGCGTGAAAATATACTTTTCTTCTTTGGTGCCGGCATTAAGTCGCTGCACTTGGGTGGTGATGCCCTTTGGTTGAAATTCCAACTGCTTAGGATAAAGATAGTAATATATTTTCTGCGCCGCAAGCTGTCCTTCTCCCTGATACAATTTTAATAATAAATAATGGTGTGTTAATTTGTTGATTTTGAATTTTTTAGGTAATGTATATTGGGCAATTTCGGTGGAGCTTCCGCTGGGAATGCAGAGGCTGTCCACCATAAGGCTGTCTAATACTGTTCCGTCGAAGTCGCAGAGCTGTACTAGTAATTTACTATACGATATTTGCTCCTTGTCATTCACCACGTAGATGGGCAGGATGTCTTTTTGCAAAGAAGTCGTGGTGAGGATAACCGGTTCAAATTGCCGCTTAGCTTCGTATTGCAAAGCTTTCCATCGGCCATAATAGTCGATGCTACTCCATGAGGCAACAGGCCAGCAGTCATTTAATTGCCAGTATAACGTACCCATGCAATGGGGTTGCATTTGCCGATGCACCTCTATGGCTTGTCCGATTCCATACGCTTGTACCAACTGGCTAAGATACACATAGTCAGTCATTTTTTCAGGCACATAAAAATATTGGTCAAGGGCTTTGTTGATGATTTGCACACCACGAGCGTGTTTCTGGTGGTTTTTCATGGCCGCACTATTCAAATTCCGTTCGTTTTCAGAAGTAAAGTTGGCTAAGGTGGCCATGGCAGGATAACTTTGGAAGCCATATTCCGACATAAAGCGGCCGGTTTTTTCTTTCCACATCTCGAAGGGCAGCTCACCCCACCATACACCCCAGTAATGCGAATCGCCTTCTGTGCAACATTCAGGATGTCCCCAACCCCAAAGTGGCGAACTGGCCACGTATGGCCGATAAGGATCCAATTCCGTTACTATATCTGCCAAAAGTGTGTCGAACAAGGCGTGCATATTGCTTTCTATTTCTATGCGATGTTTGGGCTTGTAATTACTTTGCCAGCCCCAATCTTCCCAACCATTTTTCACCTCGTTGTTGCCACACCAAATTGCCATGCAAGGATGATTACGCAAGCGGCATACCTGTTCCCGGGCTTCCATCTCCGCATTGTGCATAAAGGCACTGTCGCCAGGATAAAGGGCACAGGCGTACATGAAGTCTTGCCATACCAATATACCCATCTCATCACATAAATCATAGAATTTATCGGGTTCGTAAATACCTCCACCCCAGACTCTTATCATGTTCATGTTGGCATCTTTACATGATTGCAGCAGCCAACGGTATTGTTCTTCTTTGATACGGGTTGGAAAGAAATCCGCAGGAATCCAATTCACGCCTTTCATGAATACGGGTTGACCATTGACTAAAAATTCAAAGGCCTTGCCCGTTGAGTCTGCGGCAGTATTCAACGCTATGTTCCGTAAGCCTATGTTAGCATCCAATCGCTTGGATTGACTGCCTTTTTCGACCACTACGGAAATTTTATACAGCTTTTGTTCCCCCATGCCGTTAGGATACCACAATTGGGGTTGTTTAATGGTCAATTCGGTAGAGAATTTATCAGTATTTGGATTGATTTCAGCACCACGTACAATCTTGAATATTTTGTCATTAACCAAATACTTGATGGTGGCATGGTCTTCCATGTCGCAAAGCATATCGAAAGAAACCAACAGATGGGCCTCTTCCTCGCATAAATGATTCTGTCTAATGTGTAAATTGCTGATAGTAAAATCTTTCCATTGATTTAAATAGACTGTTTTGGAAAAACCGCAAGTTACCAGTTTGGGTCCCCAGTCCCAACCTCCTTGGTAAGGGGGATTACGAAGGAAAACTCTATTGTCGGGTAGGGTGTAAGATACTTGTTTGCTTCTTTGTTGTATGATTTTTGAGGAGGGTAAAAAATTGACTATTAATTGGTTGTCTTGATTTTTAAGATTATCGGGAAGAGGAAATCGCCAGGTACGGAAACTGTTGTCGGTAAAATTTTGTCCTTCCTGATTCAGCAAAGGCTCGCCATTCAAGTAAAACTCAGCATAGCCGGTAATTCCCTCGAAAACAAGTTCAGGATGTTGATTCGGGTCGATGTTTGTACCATCAAACAACAGACGATATACCCAACAACTATCGCTAACCCATTGTACACTATCTTCATTGCATCCGTAAAAAGGATTGGGTATCAATTTGTTATCCATCAAGTCTGTGTGAATATACCCAGGGATAAAGGCTGGAAACCATTGTCCTTGGTATTGGAATTCCCAGTCGGTGATGAAAAGAGCTTTGCCTTCCACATCCTTGTCATGACTTTTGCAAGAAATCAATAGACAAGCACAAAGTAGGCAACAAAGCAAGGTGTGGTAAAGACGAAAGAAAATCTTCATAATGTTTATAATTGATTAAGTACAAAGGACATATAAGTCGTCTCTTTCATTGATACACAATACGGGGAGACCATCTTCATTGGCGATAATGGCATTTTCCTTGGGACCGAAAATATAGTCAATAAAGGTATAAAAGGAGGTCATCATAATGACCGTGAGTGTGGCTTTTATTTCAGGGGCATAGAAGATGGAAAAGCGGTCAATATCATCAATTGTGCGACTGAATTCATGCAATTCATAGTCAATTTCCAAATTCTGGTATAGTTTTTTGGTGAAATCTATGTTATCTTTGACTTTTTGTTTAAGCAGCTGGTCTTTGTAACTGCCGCACAACACATGTACCTTGGCGTGGTAGAAACGGCTGAAATAGCCAGCCCAGAGTGCTTTTTCCTTGTGTTGACGGTCAATGTCCAAAGGCAACATTACTTGGCGGAAAATGTCGCTATCAGGTAGTTTTAGACCTACTGTCATGACAGGTAGTCGCGAGGGTTTGATAAAATGGCGGGCTTTCCGAAGGTTGAAGAGACTATCTTTTCCTTTTCGTTGCACCCCGATGACAAACATGATGGTGTTGGTCTCATCAGCGTAAGAATAGATGTTGTCTGTAGAAAAAGGATTGGATAGCAAAAAGACTTCTATATCATTTTGAATCAGTTGATTAGTAAGCTTCATTTGCTCTTCGCAGATGTTTTTATTTTGATCATTCTGATTGCTTTTTGAAAAAGAAAAATTACTGATAATGGTTAAAGAGGACTTGAAGATAGCGGCCAGAATACCTCCATGCCGTATAGCTGAGGTGCCATATTCGCTGTTATCGGCGATGGCGATAATATTAAGTTTTTTCTTTTCCTCTTGTTCCATTCAACCTTGGATTAATAATTAGCTAGATACCCTTTTATTTAGTTATAATATTGATTTTTAATCAGATAAGTCCTTTCACCTTAGGTTTGGCGGCTACATAGTCTTTCAAATAGAAAGGCTCGAAATAAGCGACATTCTCAAATTGTTCCGCTTGGAATTTACGGAAAGCGATAGGCACCATGTTTTGGGCGGATAGGGGTTCTTTTTTGAATATCGCATTAGGGAATTTGCTCAGCAGTTCTTCGCATTTGGCCGCTCCGTTTCCGCAAAAAATGGTCTTAAAATTCGTTAATTCCTTCGCAAAGCAATTCTCATCCACAATATTGGCGTTAGGTTCTTCCAGCTGTTTTCCGTCTTGGTTGTACAGGGCAGTGAAAACCTCCATGCGACGGGCGTCAATCATGGGACGGCAATGATCGGCCATTTTCAGATAAGGCTCCGCGATAGTTTCAAGTGTAGATATGGCAATGACTGGAATTTCCAAGGTATAGGCCAAACCTTTGGCGGTGGACACACCAATTCGTAGTCCAGTATAAGAACCAGGGCCGACACCCACAGCGACAGCGTTGAGTTGTTTTTTATCAATGTTTGCTTGTTGAAGCACTTCTTCCACAAAGGGAATCATGTTTTTCGCATGCGAGTTATGGGTGTTGCATTCTTTCACGGCGACACAATCGCCACCATGCGCTAATGCCACCGAACAAATTTCCGTACTCGTCTCGATGCACAAAATATAGGGGGCTGTCATATTATCAGGTTTTATTTAGTATAATTTGCAAATTTACATGAAATTCCTGAATTATACACAGACAAATAATTTTTTTGTAGGGACGCACTGCGTGCGTCCGAAAAAATATAGAGGAAAGATACAAATTAATTAGTAAATTAGTTAATGTGTTAATTATCAATGTGCTAGTGTGCCAATTAAAATGGTGAATCGGTTAATTAGCAAATCAGCAAATGATTTTTTAATATGCTAATGAGATAATTTTCATGTAAAATAATTTCTGAATTTCTGACCCCTGTAACCTGATCCCTATAACCTGGACTACTCCGAATACTCTTTTTTCTGCCGGAACACCGGATGGTAATCGCTGCGGAAGACCTTGCGTTGGGAATAGAGCAGGCTGGCTGCCAAAACAGTGCCGATGACATCGGAAATGGTGCAGGCGGTCCATACGCCTGTCAAACCATTGAAGCCCATTCGCTCAAAAATCAAGGGTACGATATAACATAGTGGCACCAGGAAAATAACTTGTCTTGAAAGGCTGGTGACAATGGCAATCCAGGGTTTGTCGATGGATTGGAAAAAGTTGGAGTTTACAATGGTGAAACCAATCAGCGGGAACATCACCATCAATAGTCGAGTGGCAGGTACGCATATCTGGATTAAATCTGCATCTGTGGTGAAAATCCGGGCCAAATACTGTGGAATGGAACAGGCTATCAGAGCTCCGGCAAATCCTGTCCAAACGCAAATTTTCATGGTAAGTATGTAAACTTCTTTCAGTCGCCCGAATTGGCAAGCTCCGTAGTTATAGCCCGCAATGGGCTGCATACCCTGACAGATGCCGAGAAAGAGCATCACCAACAGGCTGGCGTAAGTGTTGACAATGCCGTAGGCACCCACGGCCAAGTCGCTGCCGTAACGAATCAATTGGTTGTTGAGAATGGCAACCACTGCAGAGGCGGCCACATTCATCAAGAAGGGGCTCATTCCTATCAGTGTTATGTTCTTGAAAATGTATGACTTAGGTGTCCATGCATGGCGGCGGAAGCGGATGAAAGATTTGGGCGAAACGAAATGCAGGATGGAGGCAAAGGCCATGATAGCCATGGAAATGGTGGTGGCCCAAGCGGCACCGGCAATACCCAAGTTCATGGCAAAAATGAAAATGGGATCCAAGATCATGTTTAAGATGGCACCACCTACTAATATCAGCATCGATTTGGTGGGATAACCCGAGGCACGAATCAGTCCAGTAAGGTTGAAAGTGACCGTGGTCAAAAACATGCCAGGTAAAACAATAAGCAAGTATTCCTTAGCGTATGCGATGGTGTCGGCGGTAGCTCCGAAACGGGCTAAAATATTGTCCATGAATAAATATCCGGAAATCATCACCAAGCCGCTGAGAATGATAGTGAAAACCATGCTGTTGCCCAAAATCTTTTCCGCCCAGTTCACATCTTTCCGTCCCAGTACGATGGACATACGGGCAGAGGAACCTACTCCAATCAGAGCGCCAAAAGCGTGGACAATATTCATGATGGGCATGGTGATGGCCAAACCCGCAATGGCCAAGGCACCCACCCCTTGACCAATGAAAATTCGGTCCACAATGTTGTAAACCGAGGCGATAATCTGACTGATGACAGCAGGCCAGGCATACAGCCAAAGTAACTTTCCGATTTTCTCGGTGGCTAGGATTTGGGTTTTGTCAGTAGCTTGGGTTTGCATTTTCAGGTTTCAGGTGACAGTGGTCAGTGGTCAGTAGTCAGTAGTCAGTGGTCAGTAGTCAGTGGTCAGTAGTCAGTGGTCAGTGGTCAGTGGTTAGTGGTTAGTGGGTTAGAAATTAAATCTTAGTGTTTTTTAGTTGACAGTTGATTTTTTGATTATGGAATTCTCAAAAGATATCCATTATTCCATTAATAACTATTAATTATTAATTGTTAATTATTAACTGTTAACTGTTAACTGTCAAGCTGTTAGCGACACCCTCGGATCCAACCAACCATAGATAATGTCGCATATAACATTAATAATCACCAAAATAACGGCTACATACAGCAATGAACCCATGACTACCGGAAAGTCGTATTTGTCCAAGGCATCCACAATAACCACACCCATACCTTTCCAGTCGAAGATGTATTCCACGAACACGGCACCGGCCAGCAGACCTGCAAGCCAGCCCGAAATGGCGGTTACCACAGGATTCAGGGCGTTCTTCAGCGAGTGATGAATCAGTATTCGTCTGTATGACAAACCTTTAGCTTTGGCAGTGCGGATATAGTCCTGAGAGAGTACGTCAAGGACAGAATTTTTGGTTAATTCTACCACTACTGCCAATGGTCTGATACCCAATGTTATAGCTGGCAAAATCAGGTTTTTCCAATCGATATAGAGTCCTGTGCCATAGTTATCCACAGTATATAAGCTGCCAAACATGCTGAGACCGGTAAGGTCGGACAGCAGAAAGGCAAAAACCCAAGCAAAAAGTATAGCGGCAAAGAAGGAGGGCAAAGACATGCCCAAAACGGAGAAGAAAAAGCTGATTTTGTCGAACCATGTGCCATTGAAGACTGCACATAAAATGCCAATCAAAATGCCGATTACCATGGCGAAAAAGATGGATACCACAGCCAACAGTGCGGTTTTCGGGAAAGCCTCTGTTAAAATTTCGGAGACTTGTCGTTTGCTTTGGTAGGAGCGGCGTAAGAAGGGTTTTTTCAGCACGACGCTCGATTTGCTAAGGGGCAGCAGGGTAATATAGCTGTAGTCATTGTCATCCAAATACCAGAAAGAGTCCGCATCGTCGGTTCGGTGCCATGAAATTGGTGCCAGATCATTGAGGTAGGCCAAATATTGTAAGCCCACAGGCAGATCAAGGCCCATTTCCTTGCGGATAGCCTCTTCTGTGTCAATATCGCTACGTTGCCCCATCATCATACGGGCAGGGTCGGAAGGCAACACTGTGAACAGGAAGAACACGAGGGTGATAACCCCTATAAGCAAGAGTATTCCATAAAGTATTTTTTTGAGTATATACCGCGCCATGTCTTGTCAGAACTAATCGTTAAGGATGTCGCTATAGTTCAAGAAAGTAACTTTTCCGAATTTGGCCAGCTGTTTTTTCTTGATGCGGTTCATATTTCCGGCAATCGTAATCACAAGTGGTCTGTTGCCAATGTAGGTGTTGAAAAAGTCTTCTATATTCTTAGCCTTGAATCTGACGGTCATTGTGCAGATTGAAGCTCTGGGGTCTTCCTCATAGCCTTCAAGATTCCATAGATATACTTGTTCTGGAATATTTCTGAAACTGATATGTTCGGCTTCGTATTGTTTGACTAAGGAAATTTTTGAAGTCTCGAATTTATCCTGATTCAATTGGAACTTTTTCAGCAGTTCGGACATAGCTGTGATGCCATCGATGGTTTTGTCGGACTGGGTTCCTAAAAAGCCCATGGTATAGGCATTCCGACGGTTTAATATGTCGTAGGAAAAATAACCGAAAGCAGAATATCCTAAAGAACGTAATTCTCTAATATTCTGAAAAATAACCCCGTTCATGCCGCCATTGTAATATTCATTGAACATGGCTGCCCGAACTTTGCTTTCGGCATCCACCGTCTTACTGGGAATGTAAAAATAAATATTACTTTGGATGAATTTAGGATTGTGCAACACGAAAATCTCTGCTTCCTCGTAATTTTTGACAGGTCTTACTCTGTCTTTTGGGGCACGTTTAACATCTCCACTATTATTTTCCGGAGCTTTAGCGTTATTGGCGGCTGAAAATGTTTTTTTCTTGTTTTCAGTATTATAGAGCTTGAAATGCTGTTGTATAGATCTCATCACAGAGAGGGGTTCCAAATTGCCCACGTAGGTGACAACGCCTTCGCTATTAATAGCTTTTTCAATCATATCCAACAACTCTTTTCCTTTGAAATTTTTGATTTGTTCGGTGGAAGGAGATTGCAGGTAGGGAGAATATTTTCCATGTAGGGCATAGTAGTACAACACTCGTCCCATAGCGGAGCAATCTTCCTTGATAACCTGCATATTGTTCACATGATCTTCCAATAAAATGCTGAGTTTGCTTTCCTCGTTGCCAGGGTTATATAATTTTTCCGCGCATAAAGACAGAATCTTTTCAAAATCTTTGTCAAAACCTTCAATACTTACCGTCAGGTAATTGTCAGAAGAGTACAGATTCATGTCAGCACCCATGGCTTGCAGTTCAATGCTGAACTCCTCGAATTTCTTGTTCTCGGTACCTTGTAAATTGAAATAAGATACCGCCTCTTCCAATGCGGGATTCATAAAGTTTCCATGTTTGAACATTAACTCAAGAGTGAAAATGTCATTGCAGGGATTCTTGGAAGCGTACAAATCAAATACATTGTTGACAGGGATGATGGTGACATCCTTTTTGAAATTGATTTTCTGAATTTTGGAAGGCTCGGAATCATATTTTTCCAAACTCTTTGCAAAATCAGAATGTTTGTCCGCATTAAGAGAGGTGATAGGTTTCCAAGTAGGTTTTTCGATGGTTTTGGTTTTCTTGCTGCCGATGTTGGAACGGTATATCAAAACATTCTCGTTGAGGTATTTTTGGGCTGTTTTAACCAATTCATCTTTGGTTAGTTTTGTCAATCTCAGAAGATCTTGCTCGTATGCCCCCATGTTTTTGTTTTCCATATCCATAGAGAGAACGGTATAGAATTTTGAAGTGATGCTTTCCAATGCGGTTTGTTGTTCTTTAAGGCTGTTCATCTTGATAGCCTCAAAAAGCTGATCGCTGAAGTCGCCTTTTTTTAATTTGTTAATCCCTTCCATGATGAAATTTTCCGCATCCTCATGGCTTTGTCCGTCCATTTTTGGACAGTAGTTAATCACAAAAACTCCAGCATCAGACATACTGTAATTATAGGCTGAAAAAGAGTATAATTTGTTGTCGTTGACTAATTTGTCGCAGATACCAGTGGAGAAACTGTTGCTGAGAATGTCAGCGCAAAGGTCCAGAATTTGTGCGTCATCATTGTTGTCGGCTACGGTTTGGAAACAGAGAGTTCCGATTTTGATGGGGGTTTGGGCTGTTGTGATGACTTGTTTGCCTTTCCATTCGGGAACAGGTGCTATGCGAGATGAAAATCCACCAACTTTGCCATCTTGTTTTTTATTGACAGCCATGGCTTCCGCATCAGCTCTGTTTTTTGCCTCAAAGCGAACGTCACCATCTTTTGGGGCTTTTTTCAACTCATTCAGAGAAGAGGGATCCAAAGTGGAATTGCGCTGCATGGCTTTCTTACCCCAGGTGTTGTTCAAAATTTTCAGTGCTTTTTCGGTCTGAAAATCACCTACCAAAATCAAAGTCATATTGCGGGGCACATAGTATGTCTTGAAAAAGGAATACATCTTCGACATGCTTGGATTCTTGATGTGTTCGGGATAGCCGATGATGGGAATTCCGTAGGGATGCCCTTTGAAAAATGCCGCCATCACATCTTCCTGATAAACGGAGAAAGGATCATCAGAATACATGTTGTATTCTTCATAAACTGCCTCCAATTCTGATTGGAACAGACGGAATACGGGATTTCTGAAGCGCTCGGCATAGATAACTGACCATTTTTCCAGCTCACCGGCGGGGAAAATGTTATGGTAAACCGTGAAATCGTTGTTGGTGAAAGCGTTCACATTGGTACTTCCAATCTGTCCGAGAATGGCATCCACCTCGTTGGGAATGGCATATTGGGCGGCCTCGGCACTCAGCTTGTTGAGCTCTTTCAGGATTTTTTTCTTCTCTTTCTCGTCTTTGGTCTCGGATAATTGGTCGTATAACGCCGCTATCTCACCAATCAACGGCTGTTCCGCTTTCCAGTCGAGCGTGCCGATTTTGTCGGTTCCCTTGAACATCATGTGTTCCAGATAATGAGCCATGCCTGTGGCCTCCGCAGGGTCGTTTTTGCTGCCGGCATGAACACAAACGCCTCCGTATATTTCTGATTTAGAGTGATCTTCGCATAGCATGACCTTCATGCCGTTGTCTAAACGGGTGATTTTAACCTCTAATTTCTTTTGGGCAAAAGAAAATAAAACACTGAAAATCAGCAAAAAAGAGACAATTGTTTTTTTCATTATTTATTTGGAATTTTTTGGTTTTTGGTCACCACTGGGTAATGGGCCTGTTTTATTGATTTTTTTCTTTTTGTTTTCTAATTACGGCTGCCATAATATGACAGCCCTACAATTGTTAATTGTAAATTATTAACTGTCAATATCTTTCATCGTCTATGGTGTAATCGTCATCATCGTAATAATATTCATCGTACATGTCATACGAATCCTCACCATCTCCAGCATAACGACTCAAGGAACATGACACAAGCACGATGTTACAAACTAACAGGATAATGCCTGTGGCGATTAATATTTTATTGGTGAATTTTTTCATGTCAAAATGATTTAAATTGCAAAAATACAAAAAAATGTGCTAATAAGTTAATGTGTTAATGTGCTAATGGAATTCAAAATTCAAAATCCAAAGTTCAAAGATTTGAATTCTGAATTTTGAACTTTGAATTTTTTCCCTCAGCTTTTAATGTTTTGGTATAGCTCTGCAAGTTCCTCCCAACTCATCCTCACCAACTTCATGGTTTTGAAAAAAGCGGGAATCTCCTCTTCCACAAATTGTTTGCGACGGTAGCTGATGATTTTGTCGGTAGCTTCCGGGGCGACAAAATAGCCGATACCTCGCCGGTTGACAATGATTTCCATGTTTTGAAGATAATCGTAGGAACGTAAGACGGTATTGGGGTTGACCTCCAAGGTGGTGCCTAATTCTCGTACCGACAAAATACGGTCGCCTTCTTTCCATTTGCCGTTAAGGATTTGCTCAAAAACCCATTCGGCAATCTGTATATAAATGGCTTTGTTGTCTATGAATTTCATCTTATGCCTCCGTTTCTCTTAAGCGTAACCAGGTCATGAAATTGAAGAATAAAAATACTAAAATGCTCACAGCATATTCCAGAAAATCGAAGTTGACCTTATCTAATGAGTTTTGAACACGGTGAAAACTACCACCAGTGAAGGATTGCGTGTAGAAACCAAGGATAGTGGTATCTAAAATGACAAAGAATATGGCAATAACAAGAAGACTTAACAGGGTTTTGCTAACAGCGTGGGTTTTAAAGTAGATGGATCCAAACATGAAAATTGATTCCAAAATGAGAAGGAAACATAAATCATCCCAATCAAAGGGAAAGTACAATCGAAGTTCATAGCTTGATACAATAATTTTTCGGACGAGTTCGCTGAGGATTCCTCCCAAAAACAGTGCGGTGATAAGCAGAATATTGTAATACAGGTAAACCAAACAGGCGTTGACCAATGTTTTCTCAGCAGAGGAGGCGGGTATGGTCAAATAGTGAATAGCTCTGTTGGCAGGTTGGAATATGCCAAAAATACGTCCGGCAAAAACGATGGACATAATGTAAAGGATGAGCCACATAAGGCTGTCGCTTACTCTTCCCATGGGTTGAAAGACGCCAACAAAAGCAATAATCAACAACACGGAAACGAAGGTGGTAATGTCTTTGCGACCACTTTCTATGAAATATCTTTTAATCAGATTGATAATATTTTGTGTATTCATCGGATTTATTTTTGAGCGTTAAACAATTCGTTGATACGGTTTTTGTTCATCATGACTGCGTTGAACAGAAGTTCAATGTCAAGATTGGTTTCAATATGATGGATATTTTCAGTCACCACAATGTCTCCGCGGATGTTGTCCTCACGGTACAAAATAGGTTCATCCGTTCCGTTTTCATCCAAAATTTTGAAACATAGCTTGTTGGTAATGTCATCTGCCATAGCATTCAGTAAAATGTGGCCATTGTCGAGGATGACTACCGCATCGATGAGACTATGCAGATCGCGTACCTGATGGGTTGAGATGAGTATCAGTCGCTCGTCGTTGGCAGCCATAGACATGATTTTGCGGAAAGCGGCTTTGGAGGGAATATCCAAGCCGTTGGTGGGCTCGTCCATCAGTAAGATTTTGGTGTTGGTAGCCAAAGCGAAACTGATGATGACTTTCTTGCGCTGACCGTGAGACAGAGCCGTGAGCTTGTCCTCCTGCGATTCGATTTCGAAAAGATGCAGATACTCTTCGAATTGCTCACGATCGAAGTCCTCGTAGAAAGGCGCATAACATTTTACATAATTGCGGATGCTGAGTGCGGGAACAAAAACCTCTTCTTGTAAGAAATAAAGGTCTTTCATCATTTCCGCTTTACGCAGTGCTGCATTTTCACCTAAGGTGGTGACATTGCCGGCCTGGATAAAACGTAATCCGGACATGATTTTGAGAAGGGTGGTCTTGCCGGCACCGTTTTTGCCAAATAAGCCGTAAACATGCCCTCCTACAAGCGACAGACTGAGGTCATTGAACAACATCCTGTCCTTGCTGTAACTGAAATTGATGTTTTGTAAGGTAATCATTGTTGTTTATTTGTTTATTTGTTGAATTGTTGTTGAATTGTTGTTGAATTGTTGTTGGATTGTTGTTGGATTGTTGGATGATGGTTTAAATAGATATTGTAGTTTTTCTCTTTTTTGTTTTACTGTATTAGTGAAATAGTACACTGCAAAAGTAGTGCATTTTTTATATACGGTGTACAAGAAAATAAAAATTTTAAATTACTGAGAATCAACACAATGGAAAAATTTTCTAAAAAAGAGATATGTTTTTGGGGAAATTTTTGGAAGAAAATAGGATGTTTCATTCACCAATTAACTAATTTGCTAAATGAAAATTTCGTATTTTTGCCGTATGAATAACGTGGAAAAACGTTTTTACCTGTTTCTGCTGTTGTGGGTGCTGGTAGATTTGGTACAGGCCATATTCACCAATATCCATGCGGATGAGGCGTATTATGCGTTATATGGTCAGTTCATGGCTTGGGGTTATTACGATCATCCTCCGATGGTGGCCGTGATGACGCATCTGAGCAGCTGGCTGCCAGGAGCTTTGTCTATTCGTTTTTGCACGGTATTGCTGCACGGGGCCACTATATGGCTGGTTTGGAAAACGATTGCCAAGGTAAACACTACGGTCAGGGATGTCAACGAGTTCTTTATCCTCGCCTCTTCTTTGTTTATGTTTGTGTTGTATGGCTTTGTCACCACTCCCGATGCTCCGTTGCTCTTTTTCACGGCTTTGTTCTTTTACTTGTATAAACAGTATTTGAAAAGAGATAATGTGGTGTTGGCTTTGGCGTTAGCGATTGCGATGGCGGGTATGCTGTACAGTAAATACATGGCGGTATTGGTGATTGCTTTTGTGTTATTGTCAAATCTTAAATTATTGAAGGATTGGAAAGTATGGTTTGCTGGAATCGTGGCATTAGCTTTGTTTGTCCCCCATATTCTATGGCAGTTCCAGCAAGATTTCCCCAGTTTGAAATATCATTTTATACTCAGGAAAGACAGTTTTTCATGGGCTTATCCGCTTGAATATCTACCAAACCAGTTGTTGGTTTTCAATCCGGTGTGTTTATTGCTGGCTTTGTTTTTCTGTTGGCGGGAAAGCAAAAGCAAGGATGTTTTTACGAAAGCCTGTGTCTTCACCTGTGTCGGTTTTATCTTGTTTTTCTGGGTGATGACGGTCAATGGCCATGCCGAGCCGCATTGGACAGTGGTCATCTCAATACCGATGTTGACCTTGCTATACTGGCACACGCGTAATGTGCGTTGGCAGTCCAGAATAAAATATTTTATTTTGCCATTTTCCTTGCTGATATTGGTGGTTAGGGTGGTTTTATGCACGCCTTTTGTGCCTGAAATTACTGGTTTTGGGGATAAAAAACAGCAAATGGCCGATATTCATGAGCTATGTGGGCATCAGCCAGTAGTTTTTTATGGCTCTTTTCAAAATCCTTCTTTATATCGTTACTTCACACACGAAAATGCGGTGGCACTTAGTTCTTTATACAATCGTTCTACCCAATATGATATATTGCAAATAGATAAGGATTGGCAAGGGAAAGAAGTTTTTGTGCTTTCTGCCAGTGATTTTTTGAACTGCAAAAAACTGGAAAAGTATGATTTATACTATAATAAAATAGATCATTTTCAAAGTACCAATAGAATAGAGGTGGATATTGCAAAACAGCAAATAGAAAGGGATTCTGTTTTTTTGGATGTCGTTTTTAGAAACAATTATGCTGAACCTTTTATTTTCGCTCATCCAGAGTGTCCTACTTTGGTTTTTGCTGCCTATGTCAGTGACGATGGTTATCTTTTTGAGCGTTGTGATAATATTGGCATTCAGGAGATTCCTGCTAATAGCTCAGTGTCGGCTCGCTTGTGTTTTCCCTTGCATCCCGACATGCCCATGGCCATTTGTTTGTCTAATCACCTGAATTTGTCGGTAAATAGCGGAAAGGTTGAATTATAAGAACCTTTCGGGAAACGTCACCATAGAAAAAATTGTGTATTTGCATATTTTTAATATTTTTTCCGTAACTTTGCCACAAATTACGGAAAATGAAAAAAATAGCTTTTATTTTACTGATAATGTCACTATTTGTGACGAATAGTGCTTTTTCTTCAAGTTTTAATGAAGATGTTAATACGGACCAACTTGAGCAGTTGGTGAAAAAAGAGAAAGTAAAAAAGGAAAAACAACCGAAAGACAGTATCCGAAGAGGTTGGACCTTTGGCATATTGCCCAGTGTGGCTTACGATGCGGACAAGGGTTTCCAGGGAGGTTTGTTGTCCAATATCTATTATTTCGGTGACGGCAGCACCTACCCGGAGTATCTTCATTCCTTTTATGTGGAGATGGCTTATACAACCAAACATTGCGGCATCTTTCGCTTCAATTATGATTCCAAATATCTGATTCCCAAACATCGACTTACGGTCGACATTTCTTATTTGCCCGATGCCATCTGTGATTTTTATGGCTTCAATGGGTATCAGACTGTGTTGATCAAAGAGTGGATTAACAATAAAAAATATCCCGACTCCTATAAAAGTAGGGCTTTCTATCGCAGCAGAAGAGATATGTTGCGTATAGCCGCTGATATTTCAGGAAACATTTCCGGGAATTGGTATTGGAATGCTGGTTTGGGTGTATATTGGTTCAAAATCGGTAGTGTGAACCTCGACATGATTAATAAAGGAAAAAAAGAAGAGAATAAGCTACCGACAGGAGTGGAAGGTATGTATGAAAAATACATAAAATGGGGCATTTTGGATGCTAATGAGGCCAAAGGTGGTTGGCATCCCTATCTCCGTGCCGGTGTCACCTACGATACCCGTGACCGCCAGCAAAATCCGAACAGGGGTATTTACACCGACGCATTTTTGACTTATACCGCCGCTTTTGGTGCCTTGAAAGCATACAATAATCTGAAATTCAACTTTGATTTCAGACATTATGTTCCTGTATATCAAGACCGTGTGCTTTTTGCTTACCGCTTGTCCTTGCAGTTGACCACAGCCGGAAAGAGTCCATTCTATCAGAACAATATTTGGAATACATTATTTATCCAACGTGTGACTTACGAGGTATTGGGCGGTGGTAATACTACACGTGGTATTGCCCGCCATCGTGCCACATCTAATGGTTTTGCTTTTGCCAATGTGGAATTCCGCTTCAAGTTGTGCAAATTTGCCATTAAAAAAGAACAGTTCTATATTGGTCTGAATCCTTTCTTCGATGGTGCTATAGTATTGCAGCCCTATAAGTTAGACAAAGACGAAATCATTAGCAATATCGAACAGAATGATCCCGAATTCGATCTTGCTAACCTGGATTGGTACCTGAATTTTGACAATCCCCAAATTTACCGTCCGCACTTGTCGGCAGGTTTAGGTTTAAAGATTGCTATGAACGATAATTTCGTGCTTTCGGTTGACTGGGCTGTTCCTTTCGACAAAAGAGATAACGCCAATCAGTTCTCAAACTTCTATGTGAAAATGAATTACATGTTCTAAATCACTACTAAAAGAACACTCCATGAACGAAGAGGATAGTGTTTTGCTTAAAAGGTACGACCGTTTTTTGGCTGATTCCATGCATACCTTGAAAAACTTAATAGCACCCATCAGTGCTTACGTGGAAATGCTGCAATCGGGACTTGTAGGCGAACAGAAGGCGGATGAGATTAATGAGAAGATAGGTGTATGTGCCAATACAGCGACTCAGTTTTGCACAAGCTTGATGAATGTTTTCCGTATCAGGGGCGGATTGGCTGATTTTCGGCCCGAGAAAATAAAACCTTATGATATGTTGCAGGAATATCTTCTCATGATTGAAAATAACCTGCAATTTAAGCGGATTATAGTGAAAAACCAGCTTGATCCTGAAGTTTTTCTTTTTTGCAATGCCAATTTGTTGTCTTCGATATTTACGAATTTGATTACTAATGCCATCAAATTTTCGTATGAGGATGGTACCATAACTGTGAGTGGTGAAAGTGTGGACAAGGAAAATTATGTAATCCGTGTGAAGGACGAGGGAGTAGGTATAGACGAAGCGAAAATTGAAGAAAAATTACGCAATAATACGGATTATTTCACCAGAGGAACCATGAATGAGTCGGGAACAGGCTTGGGGTTGTTATTGGTTCAAACAATTCTTGAAAAAAATAATGGCTCGTTGAGGGCTTATAACAATAAAGACAAAGGGGCTACGTTTGAATTCACGTTACCGTTGTATAAAGAAAAATAAATATATGAGGTTGTTGGTTGTTTTGCCCCGTTTTCCTTACCCTCTTGAGAAGGGGGATAAGTTGCGTGCTTACCACCAGCTTCGAGTATTGTCGCAGCAGCACGAGATATATTTGTTTGCTCTGAGTGATAAAGATGTTTCTGCGGCTTCTAAGGCTGCGTTAATGCCGTTTTGTAAAGAAATCAGGGTGGAAAAACTCAACTTTTTCACAAAACTGTGGAACAGTCTGCTGGCTTTCTTTAAGGGCTGGCCCATCCAATGCGGCTATTTTTACAGAAAAATGGCCAAAGGAGCTTTGCAGCGGTTTGTGGCTGAGGTTAAACCTGATGCCATTTATGCCCAAATGGTAAGAACGGTTCCTTACGTTCAGGATATAGAGGTTGAGAAAACCATTGATTATCAGGATGTTTTGTCCCAAGGCATGTGGCGGCGCGCCCAACGGGCTCCATTTTGGCAGAAACCAATTTTCAAGATAGAAGCCCGTCGTTTGCAACGTTATGAAGCGGAAGTGTTTGCGTATTTTCAGCACCATACCATTATTACTGAAGTGGATCGGGATTTGATGCCGGTGAAAGTAAAGGATAACATACAGGTGGTGGGGAATGGTGTTGATTTTGAGCAGTTTAAGTATGAAGGACAAAAGAAAATATATGATTTGATTTTTGCGGGCAATATGGCATACGCCCCGAATGTTGATGCGGCTGAATTTATTGTAAATCAGATACTACCAGAATTATTGCCCAGGTTCCCGCAACTGCGTTTGGTGTTGTGTGGGGCTAATCCGGCCAAACGGGTGCAAGCCTTGCAGGGCCCGCATGTAATAGTCACAGGTTGGGTAGATTCTATGGCGGAATATTATGCCCAGTCGAAGGTCTTTATAGCCCCGATGCGTTTGGGCACGGGCTTGCAGAACAAGCTGTTGGAAGCTATGGCCACACAGCTGCCGTGTGTTACCTCTCCCTTGGCTGCAAGACCGTTAAAAAATGCTGAATATCAAAAAGATATATTGGTTTGTGAAACTCCCGAGGAATATGTTTCCATTATTTCCCGCCTCCTCACAGATCGTGAATTTTATGATGGGGTTTCACAACAGTCCTATCAATTTGTGCGTACACATTATATTTGGGAAGCGGTGACAAAAATCGAGGGATTAAGATAATGTGTTGATTAGTTTATATGCTAATGTACCGATTCAAGTTTTTCCGTATTTTTGTTTTTTCAAATATCAGCTCCATGTAATTCTATGGAAACAAAACGTGAGACTTTTAATGATCATCCTGTTTACAGTCTGTCGGAAATTACCGGCAGTATCAAATCTGTTATTAACAAAACTTATATTCGTGCCTATTATGTAAAGGCTGAAATGATTCGTTTGAACAAGTATCCCCATTCTGGTCATTGTTATCCAGAACTTGTTGAAAAAGAAGGGGATAAAATTGTTACGCAAATGCGGGCGGTGATATGGAAAACACAGGTGGATGCTATCAACGAGAAGTTTATGAAAATCACCGGCGAGGGACTCAAGGACAATATCAGCATCTTATGTTTGGCCACCATTGAGTTCAGTCCGCAATACGGCTTGGCCCTTTATATTCAAGATATTGAACCCAGCTATACCTTGGGGGAATTGATGAAAAATAAGCTGACGGTCATTGCTCAACTGAAGAAAGAAGGTGTATTTGACGCCAATAAAAAATTGCATTTACCGTTATTGCCCAAGCGCATTGCGGTTATTTCTGTGGAAACGAGCAAGGGCTATAGTGATTTTATGGTCACTTTGCAAGAAAATAATTGGAATTATTGTTTTGAGTGTGAGCTGTTTCCGTCAATATTGCAGGGTGATAAGGCTATCAGTACCATTACCGCTCAGCTGGAGGCTATTGCCAAAAGGCAACAGGAATTTGACTGTGTGGTTATTATCCGTGGCGGTGGAGGCGATGTGGGTTTGAGTTGCTATGATGACTACAGTTTGTCGCATAAGGTGGCTACTTTCCCTTTGCCCATCATTTCAGGTATTGGACATTCCACTAACGAAAGTGTCACCGATATGGTGTCATACGCCAACAAAATCACTCCCACGGAAGTGGCGTATTTCCTTATCCAACAGTTCCATAATTTTGCTATTCAGGTAGAGGAAGCTCAGGATAAACTGTTACGATATGTGGAGGGCGTTTTCATTCAGGAGAAACATAAGATAGAGCAGATTGAACACAATTATAGACTGGTGGCCACACGCTTGCTTACCCAAGAAAAAAGCAGGATTGGGCAAATAGAACACAGTTATAAACTTATCGCTTCTCATTTGCTTGCACAAGAAAAAAAACAGATTGAGAGCTTGTGTAAAATGATGCACATATCCATAATTCAATTGGTTAAGATCAAAAATAAAGAATTGGAAGCGCTGGAAGAAAAAATCAAGTTGCTGCATCCCGAACAGGTTCTAAAACGAGGTTATAGTATCACACGACTGAATGGCAAGGCGTTGACCGATGCCGCAGCAGCCCATCCGGGTGATTCGCTAACCACGGTTTTATACCATGGAAAAATCAAATCAAAGGTGGAATAATATGTTTTTATCGTAATAAAAATTAAATGTGATATTTATATAAAAAAACTTTGTATATTTGCAACCCCAAAAATCGCAGCATGAAGACGAAGGAAAAAAGAGACGATTACAAGATTAGAATTGCGGGAGTTGAGATTGGAACTTATTCGTATTCAATGATTTGTGATAAAGCGTTCTTTGAATTGTCCGAGATATCTGAACTGGAAGATGGTTTGTTGAATTTGCAGATTGAAATGGACAAAAGTGAGAAAATGTTGGATTTGAAGTTCCATTTTGCCGGAAAAGTGGTTGCGCCATGTGACCGTTGCCTTGATCCGGTGACCATTCCGATGGATTTTGATGAGCAGTTGATTGTGAATCTCGTGCCGGAAGTGGAAGAGGATTTTGAAAACGACGAGAACATCTGGATGGTGGATGAAAACATTTATGAGTTGGACTTGTTCCATTTCATCTATG
Organism: uncultured Bacteroidota bacterium; assembly: GCA_902802755.1. Lineage (GTDB taxonomy): Bacteria > Bacteroidota > Bacteroidia > Bacteroidales > WCHB1-69 > RUG11690. The sequence goes on from CADCNH010000001.1 coordinate 162,043, forward strand.
AGACCATCTGTTTGGCTCTGCCTCACAGAATCATCCATCCCGATGATGAGAACGGAAATTCAACATGTAATCCTGAGGTTTTGAAGAAGTTGGAGAGTTTGAAGCAGACGGAAAAACCTCAGGAAATCGATGAACGCTGGGCTGCTTTGAAAGACCTTAAATTAGATTAATACATATAAAATAATAAAGTTATGCCGAATCCGAAAAGAAGACATTCTCAAACGAGAAGAGATAAGAGAAGAGCAAACGATTTCATGACTCCTCCTCAGTTCACCACTTGCAGCCATTGTGGTGCAGCTGTTCTGCCTCACCGTATTTGTCCCGAATGTGGATATTACAGAGGCAAACAGGCTATTGAAGTGGAAGGTGCCGCTCAATAGTAAGTAAGTCAAATTAAATCGTATAATCAAATTTAGATGGTATAAAGTTTTTTATATCATCTTTTCTTGTTTTAAAATCATGGAACTGATTTTTGCCACCCACAACCAGCACAAAACAGAAGAAGTCAGGGAAATTGCCGCTTCCGCCTTCCAAGTCAAGAACCTGAAGGATATTGGCTGTTTTGACGAAATTCCCGAAACAGCGGATACGTTACAGGGAAACGCTTTGCAGAAGGCCCGTTATGTGCATGAGCATTACCACGTTGATTGTTTTGCCGATGATACCGGATTGGAGGTGGAGGCCCTTGACGGACGCCCAGGTGTGTATTCCGCGCGTTTCGCCGGCGAGCATTGTTCATATCAGGATAATGTGGACAAGCTACTTAAGGAAATGGAAGGTAAAAACAATCGCAAAGCCTGTTTCAAAACCGTTGTGGCTCTTATTTTAAACGATAAAGAATATCTTTTTGAAGGAAGAGTAGATGGTGTGATAATTGAAAACCAACGGGGTTCATCGGGTTTTGGCTATGACCCTGTTTTCTTGCCCGAGGGCTTTGAGCAGACTTTTGCGGAGATGGGCGAAGAAGAAAAAAACAGCATCAGCCATAGAGGAAGAGCCATGCGAAAACTGATGTTTTTTTTGAAAGATAAAAAAAATGATGATTTTAAACTTTTTTAATTTGTAGTGTCAAATAATAAATGTATCTTTGCATCGTTTTATTTGAGAAAACAACAAAGAAGAAAAACACACTTAGTAATAACAAAAAAAACAAAACAAATGAAAGCATTAAGATTTTTAGGCATTGCATTGCTCGCATGCACAATGATGTGTGTTTCTTGCAAGAAAGACAATCCGAAACCCAATGACAACACAACTGAGAACCCCAGTGGTGGCGGTGATACTCCTGGTGGTGGTGGTCAAACTGTAACAGAAAAGATTACCGTTACTTTTGATGGTGAAACTTGGGAGCCTGGTCTCATCAACCAAAATGTTGATTATCCTTATGAAGGTGCGCACTATAATATTTTCGACTTGTGGATTGAAGAAGGTAACTATCTTCCTTCAGCAGATGGTACTATGGCTTTGGATGCCAATGCAGATCAGTCCTATAGAATGAACTATTATAAAGAAAAGGGTTATAACCTCAACACCACAGATGGTGGTCAAATTGCTGTTGGTGACTGGGCATGGTTGGGTTCCAACTATAATAGTCCCAAAACAGTTACCGGTATGGCTTTCGACGCTACTACATTGGTTGCTTCATATAAGGTAGTTGCTCCTATGATTGATGTATATGATCGTTTTGGCAACGGAAATGAAAATCCTGCAGTTAAAGATATGACCGTTCAGTATCAGAATGTAACTTTGGATCCTTACGAAGAGACAGGCAAGGGCATGAATAACCAAACATTCGGTAAAGTTGTGAGCATTTCAAAAGCTAACAAATAATCAACTATTACAAAGAAAAAAAAGAGTTCTCTCTTCAGGGAACTCTTTTTTTATTATAGGCAAATGAAAAAACTCCTTTTTATTGTATTTGGATTCTGTTTAATCCTTTTTTCTTGCCAAATCAACCAGGAGGCAAAGATTAAGGAAGTGGCAAAAAACTATCTGGAAGCGGTGGGAAATTATAAATTTGAGGAAGGAAGGTCTTTCGTGACGGATTCTTCACAAATTGTTATTGACAGAATGTTTAGTATTGTCAAAATCATGTCAGAGGAGGATAAGGAAAAGAACCTTCCTGTGGAAATTATCATAAAGCAAGTCACCATCGATAAAGATACAGCTTTTGTGAATTTTGATACAAAATCACCTTTATACACTCATAATGGAAATGTGTGCTTAATAAAGCAAAAAGGTGGAAAATGGCTTGTGGATTTGCGAAAAACATTCCCTAAAAAACAAAAAAAACAATCAAGATGAAACCACTTAGATATTTCTGCTTAATGCTTCTTGCTTGCTCACTTTTATCAGTTTCATGCAAGAAAACAGAGGCACCAGATAATAATGGTAATAATAACGAAAATCCAGTAGAACAGCCAGCTGGAGTCTATATTACTTTTGGCTCTGAGCAATGGACGGCGGGCGAATTTATGGTGGATGCGGATGTTTATGCAAGCTATGACAAACTGCTGTTTTATGTCTTTAAAACCACCTCACAAGCACAATTTCCACAATTTCAAGGCTATATGCCTAATATTGTAGGAGTTTCCACTTTGGCTGACAATGACCGTTTGCTTTATGTCGGCAGTGCAGATGAACTTGACGCACAAGGTAATGTTGAATGGATGGCTACCAGTCTTCGGACAGAAATCACAGCCATTGATTTGGCTACCTATACGATTACCGCTGTTCAAACGGGTGAAATGAAAAACCAGCGGACTTCAGAAACAAAGGATGTCAAAATCCAGTACAACAATGTGACGTGGATCCCTACATCCATACAGACAAAATAGATTATTATAAAACCACATTTTGACGATGAAAGCATTGAGATTCATAGGATTAGCCCTTTTGGCATGTTCCTTTTTGTTTGTATCCTGTAAAAAAACAAAACAATTTACCATCACCGTTTCCGTGAATGACGCTTCCATGGGCTCTGCCACGGGTGGAGGTGTCTATGATGAAAATACTACTGCAACATTGACGGCAACAGCTAATCCTAATTTTAAGTTTGTGAAATGGGATGATGGCAATACTGACAATCCACGAACAGTTAAAGTCACTGGTGATGCCAGCTATAAGGCGATGTTTTTCTTTGACGGGGACGAACCCGTTGAGGACGGAGTATATGTGACTCTGGGTGCAGACAGCTGGAAGGTGGCTTCTTTCCAAGCGGATGCACAGTCTTTGCCTGGAAAAATCAGAGTATGGCTGTATAAGTCCACTGAAACGGAATATCCTCAGTTCCAGGGATGGATGGATGCCCATACGGGCGAAAATGTGGGTGCTGGCATGATGTATATGGCTAACGAAGACGATGTAGATGCCGACGCATATCCGAACTGGGAATCCAAAGATTTGACCACAAGTATCGTGTCGATAGATTTGAATGCCCATACCATTACGGCAGTCCAGACAGGCAAGATGTATAACAGAACCACCGCGGAAGAACGTTTCTTGCGTATTGCCTATAAAAATATCACTTGGGAAGTGGCTCCGGAACCGTCAAAACACTGGATATCTGGCCGTTAATAGACTTCCATCCACAGGTATTCGTTGCCGCAATAATCCAAAAATTTTATCAAATCTTCTTTTTTGATGATCAGTGAAGCCGTGTTAATACATGGATGAAAGCTGAGTTTTTCGGCCTGCTGTAAGGTGTGGTCAAGAAAAACAGTTACATGGTGCTCTGTATCGTTAATGAGCCCGAAAGGGGTGACAGAGCCTGGTTTTACACCAAGATATTTGTCCATACGGGCTTCGGAGGCAAAGCTCAATTTTCCTTGATGTAATTGTTTTTCAATATCGTGAATGGCCATATCTCGGTCACAATTTAATATGACTAGATAATGCCGGTTTCCTTTATGGTTGCGGAAAAACAGATTCTTGCAATGCTGGGCATCATGGCCCGCCCAGTATTGTTTGGCAATTTCGATGGTAGGTGCCGGTGGGTGCTCGATATATTCGTAGGAAATATGAAGCTCGTCTAACAGCTGGTATAGTTTCGGGTCTCCGTTCATTTTTTCTTTCTCTTTCGCAGAATATCAAAAATAATGGTCAGCACATTCATGTTGATGGGGATGTTGCTTACGAAATTCTTGACAAAACGGCCGGTTTTGGGCACGAAACTCCAGAAACCATAGATTTCGTCCCAGTCCTTTTCCACTGATTTTTCTTGTTTTTCAATCAGTTTCTTGACATAATTTTTTTCACGTTCGAGGTCCTTAAGACTCGAAATGCTGCTGTAGCTGGAAACTCGTTTGTTAATCATGGACATCCTCCTTCATGATTTCTATGTCATTAAAAGGCTCCTTTGCGGCGTTTTTTGGGGAAGATTCAATGATGTCCGCATCAATCTCTTCGTCGTCTGAAAGCTCGCTTTCTTTGCTGAAGATGATAGAGCTCATCTTCTTGATGATGGGGTTGAGCATGAGTTTTTTGCGGAATAGTAGCAACAAAAGGAATAGAACGACAAAAATACCGCTCATGATCAGCAGACTGTAAATCATACTGCCAGTAGCGTTTTTCAGCCATAGCACAAGAATTATGGCCAAAAAGATGAGCACGGTCACCAGTAGCATTACCCCGGCGATGATGACGATAAGATAAGAGACAAACTGCGAGAGAGTACCGACAGCGTTCAATTTGAACAGCTGCAGGTATAACTCTCCGTATTCTTTGGCGTTTTTGGCGATGCTTTTGTAAGCATCCTTGTCGTCATTGTTATTCTTGAAAAAATCGAAAAACATACCTTAAACTTCTTCCGTAGTGTTGGGTTCATCGTCGATAATGACTTCCTGATCCTTCTTGAGGTTTAATTTTTCCTTGATGGAATCAATGAATTCATCCAACTGCTCTTTGCTCAGTTTGACACCTTTTTCTTCCAGTTTGGCTTTGATTTTATCACGGGTTTCGTCACCGCTTTCAGGAGCTAACAAAAGAGCAATAATGGCGCCGAGGAAGGCACCGCCTAAGAAGGTAATTAATTGTGAAGCTTTCATGACTTTTATTTTTTGAAATTACACTGCAAAGATAGTAAAAATTGGTAAATTAGCAAATTAGTTAATTAGCAAATTATACAATAAAAAAAATCCGTAAATTTGCACTTTCAAACTATGAATGCCATGAGAATCATGAATGGGGCGGCTTTGGCCCGTAAAATCAGATCGGTGCTGACCATTGAAATAGAGTTCTGCAAGAACAAATATGGTCGCGCACCCAAACTATCCGTTATTTTGGTAGGGAATGATCCTGCCAGCATGACATACGTGAAAAACAAGGGGAAAGCTTGCAATGAAATCGGCATTGAGAGTGACTTGCACTTTCTGCCGTTTTCTACTTCTCAGGATGAGCTGTTGGCACTGATACAGCAATTGAATGAGGATAATAGTGTGGATGGTATTCTGGTACAGCTTCCTGTTCCGAAGCATATTGATAAAAATGTGATTCTCAGTGCGATAGACTATCACAAGGATGTGGATGGATTGCATCCGATGAATGTGGGACTACTGAACACGGCGGGTGATTGCATTATTCCTTGTACTCCCAAAGGCATTCTGTCGTTGCTGAAGTCCGAGGGTATTGAAATTGCTGGCAAACACGCGGTGGTGATTGGTCGCAGCAATCTGGTAGGCAAGCCTATGGCCCAGCTGATGTTGCGAGAGAACGCCTCGGTGACGGTTTGCCACAGCAAGACTCGTGATTTACCTTATCTCACTCGTCAAGGAGAAATTCTGATTGTTGCCATCGGCTGTCCAAATTTGATCAATGCCGATATGATCAAACCGGGTGCCGTTGTGGTGGATGTGGGCATCAACAGTGTTGACAACAAGCTGGTTGGTGATGTCTATAACAGTATTGATGTGTCGAGTATCGAGAAAAAAGCGGCGGCCATTACGCCCGTTCCCGGTGGCGTAGGCCCGATGACGATTGCCTCGCTGCTGGAAAACACCTTTGAGATTTATAAACGAAGAATGAAAGTCGCTCTGTAGGGGTCAGGTTACAGGGGTCAGGAGTTAATGAAATTCCCCTTCTTGCAGGGTTGACGAATGAGCGAGAGCAGAGACAAAGTTTACTTTGGCTATGCCAAGCGAAGAGGAAACGGAGGCGAAGCCTCCAACGGATGCCCGAAGGGCGGGGTAGTGAAAAAAATCAGAACTCGTCGGCTACCTCAATCCACTTATATACTTTATCCCCGCGGCGCACCAGCTCTTTGGTGGCGATGGAGCAATACACGCCTTTTTCAGCTTTTTCGCAGGGTTTCAGGTCCACACGGATTTCTTGCAGGGTATCTTCGTAAACTCCAGTAGTTGGACCGGTAATCAGGATATTGTCGCCTAGTTTGAGCTCATCGGTCTCTATCAGAATTTCAGCCACACCGATATTGGTATAGTAATTGGTGATTTTGCCGATATGGGTTTTAACGCGGGTGGCTTGCGAGCCGTAGCGCTCTGACCATTCGCCCATGGTGCGACCTAAATAGTAGCCATCCCAGAAACCCCGGTTGAAGACACTGCGCAATCGTTCCATCCAATGGGTGACTTTGTCTTGTGTATAGTTTCCCTCTTCAATAGCTTTCAATGCCTCATGGTAGCATTCCGTCACCATTTTAACATACTCAGCGGAACGTCCACGTCCTTCAATCTTGAGAATAGTTACTCCCGCTTTGATGATTTTGTCCAGAAAACCTATGGTACACAGGTCTTTGGGTGACATGATGTATTTTCCGTCCACTTCCAGTTCCAAATCGCTTTCGGTATCTTTGACCGTATATTTGCGGCGGCAGAGTTGCAGGCATGCTCCGCGGTTGGCGGAATAGCCCATATTGTCAAGGCTGAGATAACATTTGCCAGACACGGCCATACAAAGAGCGCCGTGTATAAACATCTCAATTTGAACCAGTTGTCCTGAAGGCCCACAAATGTTTTCATCTCGTATGGCTTGGCATATTTCTGCGGCCTGAGCCAGACTCACCTCGCGAGCCAACACCATGACATCGGCAAATTGGGCGAAGAAGCGCACCGCTGCGATATTAGTAATGTTGCACTGGGTGGAAATATGCACTTCCATGCCGATTTTGCGGCAGTATTGGATAACGGCCCAGTCGGAGGCGATAATGGCTGAGACTTCACATTTTTGGGCTAAATCAACCAATTTTACCACCTCATCCACTTCGTTGTTATATACAACTGTGTTAACGGTCAGGTAGGAGCGTACTTGATGTTCCTTGCAGATTTTGGTAATTTGTTGTAAGTCATCGTAGTCGAAGTTGGCGGCGGAGCGTGAGCGCATATTCATCTTGCCCACGCCGAAATACACAGAACCTGCACCCGCTTGGATGGCGGCCATCAGCGACTCGTACGAGCCCACAGGGGACATGATTTCGATACTCATGGTTATTATTAGTTGAAAGTTGAAAACTGAAAGATAATAAAGGAATATAAGGTATTTATAGCTTGTCTTTTGTTAGTTTTCAACTTTCAGTTTTCCGTTTTCAGTTTTTCTTGTTCTGGAAAGATTCGTTTATAGAAAATAAGTGCCAGTACAATTCCCACGGTCACACAGCTGTCCGCCAGATTGAAGATGGCGGGGAAAAAGTATTCTCCCCCCCACAACGGAAACCAATCGGGCATGACAAACAAAGGAAAATAGAACATATCCACCACTTTGCCAAACAGCACAGGTGCATAGCCTCCACCATCGGGGAAGAGGGTGGCCACGGAGAGAGGGGTGCTTTCGCTGAAAATGACGCCATAGAACAGTGAATCAATGATATTGCCCACAGCTCCAGTGATAATCAAAGACAGGACTGAGGCCACAATCCAGTCGGCTTTATCTTTCTTAATCAAACGAATCAGGTAGTAAATAAGAAAGCCCACAATAACAACACGTCCAATAGTCAGCAATAACTTGCCGATATTCTGGCCAAAAGACATACCAAATGCCATACCTTCATTCTCGATGAAATAAAGGTAGAACCAGTTACCGAGAACGGGAATATGTTCACCTAAAGCCATGTGAGTCTTGACCCAAATTTTCAGAATTTGGTCTAAGACGATGAACAGAACGACAATGCAGGTGGAGAGGAGGAAGAGTTTGGAACTTTTTTTCACGGAGAATTATTTATTCTGATTCATCTTTGCTTCATAACTTAAGGTAGCATGAGGCACGATTTTGAGGCGTTCTTTTGGGATAAGTTTTCCTGTTACGCGGCAAATACCGTAAGTTTTGTTCTCAATACGGATGAGGGCAGCTTCCAGATTCTTGATGTATTTTTCCAGACGGGCTGCCAGTTGTCCGTTTTCTTCTTTTGACAAAACCATATTGCCTTCTTCCAGGTTTTTGAAAGTGGGAGCGGTGTCCATTGTATCGTTTCCAGCATTGCTGTACGCTTCTAAATAGGAAGCCAGGTTTTCTTTGGCTTCAGCTATCTTGCCTTCAATCAATTCTTTAAATTCAGCCAATTCCTCGTCTGAATATCTTACCATTGTTTTTCCTGACATATTCTTATTTATTTTAGGTGATTAATTATTCTGCAAAGATACAAAATTTTTCAATTAGAAAATTAGCAAATTAGCAAATGTGCTAATTTATAAATTCAACAAATTATGCATTTAACTCTTCAGTTAAAAAAAAAGTTTAATACATTTGCTAATTTACAAATTAACCAATTTGCTAATTCATTGGCACATTAGCACATTAACTAATTAGCATATTAAATTTCAGCTCCGTCGAAGCAGTAGGTGCAAAGGCGGTCTTTCGGCAGGCCAATGGCTTTGGCAATGGTGCTCAACTTGTTGAATTTCAATGAATCTACACCCAGATGTTGGCGGATTTTCTCCACCATGTTAGCATATTGCGGGGTAGTGTCATCCATGTATAAATGCAGGTTCTTCCTGCTGTCGCCTTCCAGTTCCTCAATCACACGGCGAGAAATCAATTCCATTTCTGACTTGGAGGCCGAGAAGTTGATGAATTTGCAGCCATACAACAGTGGCGGGCAGCTGATACGGATATGCACTTCCTTGGCACCATATTCATAAAGTTTGCGCACATTGTCACGCAATTGGGTACCACGCACGATGGAGTCGTCGCAGAAAACGGCGCGTTTGCCTTTCAGGATGGCGGCGTTGGGCAGCAGTTTCATCTTGGCTACATGCTCGCGGGTTTCCTGGTTGACGGGCATAAAGCTACGTGACCAGGTAGGAGTGTATTTGATGATGCCTCGCTGGTAGGGAATGCCTTTTCCTGTGGCGTAACCTAGGGCCATGCCGATGCCGGAGTCGGGGATGGCTGAGACAAAATCGGCCTCAACATCATCCTCTTTTCCCATTTCATAGCCTCCTTGGTAACGCATTTGCTCAATGCTGATACCTTCGTATGACGAAGAGGGGAAACCATAGTAAATCCATAAGAAAGAACAAATCTGCATTTGCGGATTCGGAGCCAGCAGCTGTTTGAAGCCGTCAGCGGTTACCTTTATAATTTCACCTGGACCGACATAATGTTCGGTATGGTAATCCAGATTGTCGAAGCTATGGCAATCGAATGCTACAGCGTAACCCTCATGGTTTTTGCCGACGATAGCAGGAGTGCGGCCTAGGAAGTCACGGGCGACAATCAAGCCATCATTAGTCAGAATCAGCATTGTGCAGGAACCCTGAACTTTGCGGTAAACATTCTGAATACCATCCACAAAATCTTTGCCTTGTGTAATCAGTAGCGCAACCAATTCGGTAGGGTTGGTACTTCCGGAGCTCAGCTCGGTGAACTGTTGGTTCAGACTCAGACATTCTGCCTCCAGTTCTGCCAAGTTGTTGATTTTGCCCACAGTGACAATGGCGAAGCGGCCCAAGTGCGAGTTCACCACAATGGGTTGGGCATCCGTATCACTGATAACGCCAATACCATGCGTGCCCTTGAATTTAGGCAAGCTGTCGCTGAACTTTGTACGGAAATAAGTGTTTTCGATGTTGTGAATGGAGCGGAAGAAGTTTTCCCCTTCCATAGTGGCCATGCCGGCGCGTTTTGCTCCGAGGTGTGAATGGTAGTCTATACCATAAAATAAATCAGCTGCGCATTCCTTGTGTGATGCGACGCCAAAGAACCCTCCCATAATAAATTGAAAATTAAAAGGTTATCCATTCCGCTTCTACCTTGTAAGGAAGGTGCAAATTTACAAAAAATTTTGTTTTCTCGAATGGCAAAATAGGATATTTTTGTATTTTTGCAGCTTCAATTTTGATAATGAAAAAGTTACCAGACAATTTAGCAATTCGGATAATCTTCAACGTTTTGGCGTATTTGTTGCTGATTCCTTTTGTCTTTGTTGTTTTTCGCTATATTCCCAATGCCCATTGGCCCTTGAATTTGGACAGAGTGCTGTTGTTTTTGGCTTTGGTGGCATTGATAACTTTTGTGCTACGGAAACAAAAAATCATTGTTACCGCGCTTTGGTTGCTGGTTTTTGGTATTTTAACAGTGGGATCGCTGAGCAATGGCTACGGTTTCCGTTTGGCATACAAGGATTTCAAGGAAATGGCTTTTGGCATTTTTACCGAGCCGGAGCCTGAAAGTACACCTCGTGACTTGCGTCCTTTTCCACATAAGACCAAATACATTCAGGCAGTGGATTATTATAATCCGGATGTGCGGAATTATGCGGTTTCTTTGACGGCAGACGATAGTCTGAAAAAGTATATTACCGATTATCATGAATATCGTCGTTTAATCCAGTGTTTTGCGGTATTCCGTGACATTAATAAACGTTGGAATTATGTGAATGACCCTCTTGGGCAAGAGTACTTGGTGAAAGCCAGTGACAACTTAGGTGTTTTTTCGGGCGATTGCGATGACCATTCCATCATGATGGCTGCCGCAGTCATGTCGATAGGCGGCACGATGCGTTTGGTGCATACTACTGAACATGTGTATCCGGAAATTCTGATTGGTGACCGTCAGAATCTGGAAGATGTCAATTACCTCATCAAACAGGTTATGTTTAAAGATGAATCGGATGGAAAAAGACTTCATTATCATGTAGATAACCAAAAGCAGATTTGGCTGAATCTGGATTACACTGCCCGTTATCCTGGTGGCGAATTCTTGGGTTCTGATATAATTTCGATACTGAATCTGTAATAAATGTGCTAATTTTCAATGTGCTAATGTGCCAATGAAATGAGTTAAATAATTCAATGAATTAATTAACAAATGTGAGACTGTTTTTAATGTATTAATGAGCTAAAAAAAAAAGAATATAAATAATTGGCACATTGTCTCATTAGCACATTAGCACATTAACTAATTTACTAATTATTTCACTATTTTCTTGATGACACAGTTGTTCTTGTTGTCGCTGATTTTCAATATGTAAAAGCCGGATGCGTAGGGAAAATCAAATTCCAAATATCCGCCGTCGCTACTCACTCTTTGCTGGTTTCGCATCAATAGCTTGCCCTCCAAAGAGTATAATTCAATCAGCATATCTTCTTCGTTGGATGGTAAAATATTGATCTGCAGATTGTTCCTGATGGGGTTGATAACTCTTACATCAAAATCAGCCAATGTTGGTATAGAAACTGGGCTGATATCAATGGCTAAATCCATAATTACGGGCAGATGGTCGGACATGTTGTACAAGGCATCGGCCACAATAGAAGGAACATCTTGATTAGCAGGATAATTAATGCTTTTGTTGAAATGATTGCCATCATTGCCCACTGCATGATAGGATTCTGGAATACAACTTACTTTACGGCTCCCGTAAAATACTGGCGAAGAGACCAGAATGAAGTCGAAACGGTCGTCCAAACCACCGGAAGAGGCGCAGTCGTTGTCATCGCTATGGGTGGATTGGGTGTGGATATTCCGATAGTTGTAATTGTTATTCCATTCCCCTTCCACATTAATGGGGTCATAAAATTTATACAGGTTATTTGGGTAATGAATCAAATGCTGATAAGCGTCCTCAGAGGCTCCATAAAGATTGAAATCTCCTGAAAGACAATAATTTCCATATTCGCCAATACTTTCCAGTCTCGACATGAGCTGAACTACCTGGCTATATCGTTTTTGTTCATTATCGCTACCTGTTCCAGCTTTCAGGTGTGCCAATATAAAAGTGGTAAAAATAGTATCCCCTTGTAACAGGTTCGGTGTTAGGTAGTACATCTTGTAGCCATTAATGTCACGGTTGACAGTTGCGATATAGAAGTGGCTGTGAAGGGCTAATTTAGCGGAATTGTAGAACAGCATATTGGCGATGGAACCCCCTGAATAGTTCGTCAGTGGGCCATGCAGGTAGCCATATCTTCCATTGGTGTTCAGCACATTATTGACAATACGGTTGGCATAGCTTACATTACTGCCGATTTCGTTGACCACCAGCACATCGGGAACCACATAGTCAATAATGGTGCGTAAAGCGTTGTCTTTGACAGTCAAATTGTTCGTGGTTTGGTTACAGCCATATACTGTTTGTTCCGTGTAATACAGAAGATTATACTGCATTATACGGATAGTCTCCGTTTGGGCGAAACCAAAAGGAAGCAGTGCCAATCCTAAAACAATAACAAGCGTAAATTTTTTCATTTTTGTCAATTAGGGTGCAAAGGTACAGAAATTTATTGTATCACCAGCTTCTTGATAATGACCGCCTGGTTTGCGCTGTGGATTTTCAGGAGGTAAAGTCCGGCGGGGAGTTGCGAAACATTAATGGTGCAGTGGTTGTCCCATACCTCGGTATGCAACACTTCCCTTCCTGTGAGATCAAAAATAGCTATTTCATTGATTTCCACCGAATTACTTTGAACGGTGAATTGTTCATGGGCAGGGTTAGGATATACTGCCACCAGTGCAGGATCGATGAGGGCAACCGCACTGCCATAGTGGAAAACGTTGACCGAGTCGGCACCGAAAATTTCACCCACCAATTCAGGATAATCGATAAAAGGATTACGGTTATGCTGGATATTAAAAATAGCATTGTTGCGGTCAATTTCTTTTTGACTGACAGGGTCTTCCTCATGCCAACGAATCAACATGGCCAAAGCCCAGGGGTTGAGATTGCCGTCGGTGAACATGGAAGGGGTGCTTATGTCGAAATCGCGGTTGTAGTAGCGTGTGCACATATATAGCAATGAACGGGCTATATCCCCTTTGTATGCGTCAATAGGTTCGAAAACAGTGCCTGAATAGCCAGGGGTAACGGAACTTCCTCGTTTTGAGCCATTGAGGCTGGTCCAATTGGCATTGCCCACTTCGCCAAAAGGAAGGTTGCCTCGCTGATTGTTCACTTGTCCATCGGTAGGATACATGTGAAACAAGTCTGTGTACATGGGAGTCTGACCATTGAACCAACTTTGGGGCACCACATGCTCCCGATTATAGCAATCCCCTTCGCTGTTATAAGTACCGCATTGGTCAGTGATGGGAGTATATTCGTAGGGAGGGGTACCACCAGGAATGTCGGAGTATATATCCCATATTTTACCATTGCTCTTGACATCCGTCTGCGTGAAAGCATTCCATAAGCCGCTATATGTCAATGAATTTGTATTGTTATTGATAATTTGTGCCAAGGCAATTCGTAATGCCCGTCCCTTTTTGCCGTCGGCGGCATTATAATAGCCAGCGGGTTCTTGGGCAGCGAGGGTGAAGGTCCAGAGGATAGCGGTTATCAATAGTAGATGCTTTTTCATAATTAATTGTTTATTTCAGTTATGCATTTAGACGTTGAGACGTCAAGTCATGCACTTCGTGCATTCGTTTAGACGAAAAATTTTCGCCACATCTTATTCATTTCGTATTCATGCCTTCACGTCCCCACGTCTCCCCGAACGAGCGAAGCGAGTGTCTTCACGTATTTTGGCACATCTCCACCATCTTCACGCATTCCTTGGCTTCTCTCACATCGTGCACCCTGAGAATATGTGCGCCTTTCATCAAGGCAATGGTATTCAGCACGGTGGTGCCATTCAAGGCATGTTGGGCGTTAGTGTTTAAGAGTTTGTATATCATTGATTTCCGTGAAATTCCCACTAAAATTGGCAAGCCAAAACTATCAAAAGCATTGAGGTTATTCATCAGGAAATAATTCTGTTCCAATGTTTTACCAAAGCCAAAGCCTGGGTCAAGAATAATGTCATTGGCTCCCAGCTCTTTCAGTTTGGCTACCTGGGTGCCGAAGAAACGCAGCATATCACCGATGAGGTTCTCGTATTGCGTATGCTGTTGCATCACGTCGGGTTTGGCAGGTGTGTGCATCAGGCAGTAGGGTACTCTTGCCCTGGCTACTGTGGGAATCATTTCTTCATCGAAAGTACCTCCGGAAACATCATTAATCATTGCAGCTCCATGGTCAAGTGCCACTTGGGCAACCGATGCCCGCCAGGTATCTATAGAAAGGATAGCATCTGGGAAGTGTTGTAAAACAAGCGTTACGGCCTGTCGAATACGTTCAATTTCGGTAGTTTTATCAATATCGGCGGCTCCGGGACGGGTGGACATAGCGCCAATGTCGATAATGTCCGCTCCTTCTTCCAATAATTGGGCAGCACGGTCAACAATGGCCTTTTCGTTGGTATATCGGCCCCCGTCGAAAAAGGAATCTTCCGTATAATTCAAAATGCCCATTACCAAGGGATGGGACAAATCACAGAGTTTTCCTTTGAAATTGAGCCACATGGTTTATTTTTTTACCGTTTTGTTTTTCTGCCAATTAATTTCTTTATAAACAGGGATGTTGTCGCGTTTGACAATGGAATAAATCAACAATACCAAGCCGGCGAGGAGAATGGGAATACTCAGAATCTGGCCAATATCGAGGGTCATGCCAACTTCTTTGCTGACTTGCACTTCTTTGAAAAATTCAATGATAAAGCGGGCGGTGAAAATCACAAAGAAGATTAAACCGACAGTTCTTCCGGCAGGCACTTTTCCTTTGGCGATTTTAAAATAATAAATGACAAAACACAAATACAAAAGCAGGTAGACACTCGCTTCATACAATTGGGCGGGGTGGCGGAAGGTGCCGGCAATGCCTGGTCCGCCAAGGGTGAAGTCGAAGGCCCAAGGCACAGTGGTAATGCTGCCCACAATTTCGTGGTTCATCAGGTTGCCGATTCTGACCATGCCTGCGGCGATGGGAATAACAATAGCAAGACGGTCGCATAGCCACAGAGCGTTCATCTTGTATTTCCATGCGAAATAACAAAGAAACAAGGTGATGGCAATAACCGCTCCGTGACTGGCTAAACCTTGGTAGCCGACAAATTGCCCGTCTTGAATGGGTAAAATAATTTCGGAAATTCCTTTGAGGCTGGTGAAATATTCGGGCTCGTAAAACAAAAAATGACCCAAACGCAAGCCCACAATAGTCCAAACAATGGTCCAAATAGAAAGCTTGTCGCACAACTGTTGTGAAATGCCCTCTGTCTTAAATATCTTGCTTAAAGTAAGATAGGAAAAGAAAAAGCCGAATGCCAGAAGCAAGCCGTACCATCTTACCTCGATAGGTCCTAATGAAATTGCCACGGGGTTGACGGTCCAGGTGATGTAATTTAGGGTGAACATATTTGTTAATGGGTGTTTATTTTGATTACTTTTATTTTCGTTTATACGTTAAGACGTGGAGTCTCTCACTTCGTTCGTTCGTGGAGACGGAAAGTAAAATATGTCGTCTCCACGTCTCCACGCCTTCACGCTTTACTGTTTCAGTGCCTTCTGCAGCAGCTGATTGAGCACGGTGGGGGAGATGTCGCGGGTTATCTTACCTTGCTCACACAGAGAAATTTGTCCTGTTTGTTCGGACACCACAATGGCCAGGGCGTCGGTGAATTGGGTGGAGCCAATTGCGGAGCGGTGACGCAAGCCCAAGTCAGTGGGGAGGTCATCCTCTTTGGATACGGGCAGGATGCAGCGGGCAGCGGCAATACGATGGTCTTTAATGATGACGGCACCATCGTGCAAGGGACTGTTTTTGAAAAAGATATTCTCTAATAGTTCACGAGAAATCAGAGAGTCTATTTTCTCGCCAGTTTGCAGGTAATCGTAGAGTGGGGTGGAACGTGCCACAACAATGAGTGCGCCAGTTTTGGAACTGGCCATACGCTTGCAGGCACGTACAATGGAGTCGATATCCTCGGCATAATCTTCCGTACTCAAATTTTTGTTGCGCCGGTATTCAATGAACTTTGTGAAATGCGTATTGCCGATGTAAGTAAGAAATTTACGGATTTCGGGCTGGTAAATGACAATCAGTGCGACCAAACCCACACTGAAAATCTTGCCCAGTATGTCGGCAAACATCGTCAAATGGAAGTAACGGGCAACGGTCCAGATGATGAAAACAATAAAGATACCGAAGAAAACTTTCACGGCGCCGGTACCCCGCAAGAGACGGTATAGCCAGTACATCAAAATGGCGACCAGCAGGATATCCACCGCGTCGGAAAGGCCGAATTTCAAAAAACTTAATGCGGATAAAAACATCATTCAAAATTTTTGCAAAAATACAATTTAATTAGCAAATTAGCAAGTTGGTTAATGTGCTAATTAACAATGTGCTAATGTGCCAATTTAATTAACAAATTTGTTATTGGGAAAATTCGCAAATGAAACTAGCTTTTTGAAAGCACCGAATCGTATAATAAAATTTATTCGTTGGTATAGAATTCGAGAAATTTGTGTAACTTTGCAAGTTAGTTTTGAAAAAAATGGCAAAAGAAAAAAATATACCACAAGTTGCTATCAAAAACCGGAAAGCGGAGTTTGAATACTATCTGCTGACATCTTTTTCCGCAGGTCTGGTGCTTTGTGGAACTGAAATAAAATCTATCCGAGCAGGCAAGGCCAATCTTACCGACAGCTACTGCTCTTTCATCAATGGTGAATTATGGGTGCATAACCTGCATATCAGCGAATACGCCCACGGCAGCTATAACAATCATGAGCCCAAGCGTGACCGCAAACTGTTGCTCAACAAAAAGGAACTGAAAAAACTGATGAGCAAACTCAACGACCGAGGTACTACCATCATTCCTACCTTGCTGTGGATCAATGAAAAAGGCTATGCAAAATTGGATATTTCATTGGCAAGAGGTAAGAAAATGTACGACAAGCGTGAAAGTATCAAGGAGAAAGATAACCGCAGGGCCGCAGCAAGAGAGGAGGAATAGCTATGGAAGACGAAATGATGAATATGGATATCGAACGCTCGTATTTCAGTATTGGAGATACCGCTAAGATGTTTGGTCTCACTCCTGCCACTTTGCGTTTTTGGGAAAAAGAATTCACTGAAATCAAGCCTTTTAAGAATAAAAAAGGGGAGCGATATTATACCCGCCAGGATATAGATATCATCAAAACTATCCATTACCTGACCAAAACCAAGGGCTATACCCTTAAGGGTGCCAAGGAGGCTATGAAAAACAATTTCATAAAAGAGACCTGCAATGCCCATATCGCCGATACTTTGTTAAAGGTGAAACGGTTGCTTTTGGAAATAAAAGAAGGATTATAATTTGATTGCCATATAAAAAATTATATATTAACCATAAAATCATCAAAATATGACAAAGAAAATTTTATCTTGGAGCGCAGTTGCCTTAGTGGCACTGATCATTTTATCAGTGGCTGTGGTTTCATGCAAAAAAAGTGAAACTTCAAACGAAGACAACAACTCAGTTGTGGGCGTATGGTCTGGTACAGAGGGTAATACAGATTATAAACTTACTTTTTCGGATAACAAAACCGGATTGTATGAGGATTTTTATCATTCTTCCTCTGGCGGGGTAGAACATGTTTACATGCCATTTGACTATACAATGACTGATAGTCAAAGCGGAAGTCTCACCCTTCATGATGACGATGGTTCTTATTTGGCGGGAGATCCGGAAATTTTGTATTTTGAAATCATCAGTGGAAATATGGTTTTGTACCGTTACCACTATGGCAATAAGGAAACAATATGTTTGCTGCATAAAGAATAATGCAATTTGCAGATTCTTTTAAGTATCGGTGGCAATTTGGCTCAATGTTTTTTACCATCCTGACAGCCTGTCTGATTTGTACAAACAGGCTGTCGTGGCATATTCTTACCACTCCATTGCTCACGGCGTTTCTAATCAGTGCTCCGACATCTTTGTTGCCTGGAATTATACGTATAGTGGTGCAGATTGTTGTTGGAGAAATTGTGGTTGCAGTGTGTTTGGTAGATGCTTATTGTCAGATTTACCTTAAAGCATCAATATCTCCACACATTCTCAGCGTTATTTCGCAAACAAATCTTTCAGAGGCCAGCGAGTTCCTGTCTACTTTCATAGGTCCGAATGTTTTCTTCCAATGGCGTATCATCGGATTGTTGTTGGTGGGTATTTTGTTTCCATTGTCCTATATTCCTGCTGTAAATAATAAAATTGGAACCAGGTTACTCCGTTTTTTTCCTAGGGGACGACGTACTCGCATAGTGGTTGCTATACTGCTGATGGTCTGCTTGGTGGTTGAGTTACCAGCTTCAGTACGTTTCTTACAGTTTTTCAGGTCTGGTGCTAATCCTGATTTTGTGGAAAGCCTTATTTTCCGCAATTATCATCAAGATATGCCCACACCATTGCACCGGCTTGCATATTCATGGCAAACTACCAGCGTGTCCATGCGTGCTATGGGGATGTTGCGAGCCAATACTTACGGTGCCACTATCGACAAAACAAGCCATCGCTCTCCACATATTGTGCTTGTCATCGGTGAGAGTTTCAACAAACATCACTCCTCTCTATATGGTTACTCTCTTCCTACAACTCCATTGCAGCAACGACGTATGGAGAAGGGGGAATTGTTCCCTTTTACTGATGTGGTGACCCCATGGAATATCACGAGTAATGCTATTCTCCATCTTTTTGCTGTAGGTTCCGATGATTCTGATGGAACCTTAGCCAATCGCATACTCTTCCCAATACTATTTCGAAGGGCAGGCTACGAGGTGACCTTCTTTTCTAATCAATATAGGATAAAAGGATTCTTTTCTGGAGCTACCAGTGAAGCTGGAAATTTTTTTCTTTCCGATCGAGATATGAGCGATTCTCTCTTTTCCTATCGTAATAGTCGTTTCTCACAGAGAGATATGGGTATTGTACGCCAGTTGTCAGAGTATTATGCCAAGAAAACCGTTACTCCGTTCACTCTTGACATCATTCATCTCAAAGGGCAGCATTTTGATTATAGTCTTCGCTATCCAAGCGGGGAGTCTTTTTTCTCTGTTGAAGATTATGCCGACCGTGGTCTTGACAGACAGTCTGTGTTGACAGTAATGCATTATGACAATGCTACACGGTACAATGACCGTGTGCTTGACAGCCTTTTGTTATTCTATGAGAGCATGGAATCAATCGTTGTTTTCATTTCTGACCATGGTGAAGAAATTTATGACGATCTTCCTGTGCAAGGAAGGCTTTTTCAGAGGCCCGACAAGTTTCAGGCTCGCAACGAATACGAAGTCCCTATGTGGATATGGTGTTCGCAACGTTACTTTGAGGTTCACCCTGAGATCATAGCTTCAATTAAAGACGCGACAAGCCGACCACTAATGTCCGATAACATTCCACAGTTGTTGCTCTATCTTGCCGATATCAATAGCCGATGGGTGTTAGAAGAGCAGAATGTTTTGTCACTATCCTATCGGAAAAGCCGCCGAATTATTGGTGGTGAAGTCGATTATGATAACATTATTGAAAAGAACCATTGCAATTGAATGTAAAAAATAATTATATGCGTAAATATTTTATTATCATTGTTTTAGCTGTGTTAGGGGTGTTGAGTGTCCAAGCGCAGCAAACCCCTTTTGTTTCCTTACAAACAAGCAAATCTACCACACAAACAGGCATTATTCCTACTCCCCAGCACGTGATGTTTCAAGACGGACAATATGTGTTGGCTGCTGGCAAAACGCCTATTGTGGAAACGCAGTTGATTTCCTCATTTCCGATTGATACCAATGCCGATCAGGCTTATATTTTGGAAGTGAAAGCGGATAAAATTTTAATTCAAGCCACTACGGAACAGGGTTTGTTTTATGGCAAACAGAGCGTGAAGCAGCTGATGCGGTATTTCAAGGAAGAGAAAGGAACGATAAATATTCCTTGCATGAGGATTGTGGACTATCCCAAGCTGAAATACCGCGGCTGGATGGACGATATCAGTCGGGGACCGATACCAAACATGGAGTTCCTGAAACGGGCTATTGCCACTTTGGCTGAGTATAAATTGAATTTTTTCAATCTTTATACAGAACATGTTTTTAAGCTGGATAAATATCCGGACATAGCGCCTGCCGATGGCTTGACCGCTGCGGAAATCAAGGAGTTGGAAGACTATGCCAAATTATTTCATATTGAAATTTTTGGCAATCAACAGTGTTTGGCTCATGCTGAAGAGACTTTCAGAATACCTTTTTACCAACCGATGGCTGACACCAAATATAATTGGAATCCAGGAGAGCCCAGAACATACGAATTTTTGCGTTATGAGTTGGAAACGGTGGCCAAGGCATACCAATCGCCGTTTTTCAATATCAATTGCGATGAGACGGAAGCCTTGGGAAGTGGAAGGGCAAAGGAATATGTGAACTATTACGGAGGTGCTTCGCAGGTGTATGCCAAGCATATCCAATGGGTGTATGATGTGCTGAAACCATTAGGCAAAAAAGTGATGATGTGGGGCGATATTGCCGCCAAAGATCCGGTAATTACCTCACAATTGCCCAAAGATATGCTGATGTTGGTGTGGAGTTATTCGCCTTCAGACAGTTATGTGGATATGATGGAACCTTTTGAAAAACAAGGTCTTGAGTTTATGGTGGCACCTGGCATGAGCATGTGGGGCTCCGTCTTTCCGAGCGAGGAGACCTATACCAAAAATATTGCCAACTTGGTGCGCGACGGTTATCAGCATGGGGCCATCGGCATGATGAACACCGCATGGGACGACTCGGGCGAGTCGCTGTTCAACAGCACTTGGCACGGTATGGCCTGGGCCGCCGAAATGAGCTGGAATCCCATCCGACAAACCGAACCTGCCAAAGCAGACCAAGAAAGAATGGAAAGGTTGAACACTTTCAATAAAGCTTTTGCCACCGTGTTTGTTGTGCCGACAGATGCTTTTCAATTGATGAAAGATTTGGAACATGTGGAAATTCAGAATTACTTCAACAGCTTGGGGTTGTATGAAAGTGTATGGGATTTTTATCCTTCAAAAATCAGTGAGAAAACATGGCAGCTTCATAAGCGGACTTTCCAAATAATTGAAAATCAGAAAAAACAATACGAAGTATCGGAAGAGCAAAGAACGAAAGATCCGCAGTATCATGCTGCAATGAGAATTGCCCATTATGTGTGTCTCCGACAGCAAACTGCCAACATGATTGGGATGTTGAGGTATGCTATCAGTCAAAAACTTCAGGATAATAAGCAATTTTCAAAAGCGTCCATCAAAAATGATATTCAAGCCACTTTGGAACTTCTGCACGAGACCAAGTTAGCCTATATGAAACTGTGGGATGAGGAGTGCCGTCCTTATTGTCGGAATATTGTAGAAGAACGGTATGACAAGCTGGCACAGGAGCTGATGGATATTCCGTATCATGTCATTATTTCATCCAGACAAAATGAGAAAAATGAGGTGGAGGTAAGCCTCCGTACACTTTTTAACGATCAGGAAATCTACTACACCTTGGATGGTCGTGAGCCGCAAATAGGAGAAAAATATGAAACTCCCATCGTGCTTTCGCAATCCGCCACCATACATGCCATGACTCTTAATCCTTTCAAAGAGAAGGTTTTATCGGAAAAATATATATTGATACACAAAGCTTTGCACAAGATTAGCAAACTGAACACAGCTTATTCGGAATACAGACCGCAATATGCGGCTTCGGGCAAAATGGGATTGGCAGATGGCATTATCGGCAGTGAAAATTACCTTGATGGCTGTTGGCAAGGTTATTGGGGCAATGATATTGATATAGAGTTCGATTTCGGAAAAACCACAGTCATTCATGAATTTAAAACTCGTTTTTTGCAGAATATCCATGATTGGATTATGTGTCCGCAAACAGTGGAATTATATACCTCAAAGGATGGGGTTAATTATCAGTTATACAAAGTTTTAATAGTGCCTAATGTGGAATATACCGCGGAAAGGACAGGTGTTTTCACGCTTCAGGTGAACGACTTGTCGATGAAAGCCCGTTTTGTCAGGGTAGTGGTGAAAAATGCGGGTTCTTTGCCCTCTTGGCACCAAGCCCCTGGCCAGCCGTCGTATATTTTTTGCGATGAAATGATTTTCAATTAGCGAAGACGCGTCATGGCGCGTCTCTACAAAAATTAAATAAATGCAAACCTACGGTAAAGACGGGTTGCGTTTCGTCTATGCGATAAAATAAACCAACATTTAGGTTATTCGGGAAAATTTCCGTACCTTTGCACCCCAATTTTAAAATATAAAAATATATGAGTTTTTTAGGCAAACTTTTCGGGACAAAGGCAGACCGAGACTTGAAAGAATTAAAACCTTATCTCGAGAGAACATTAGCGGCATACGAGACCATCAAGGATTTATCCAACGATGAACTTCGACATAAGACAGTTGAATTTAAGCAATATATTGCGGAAACTATCAAGGAGGAAGAGGACAGAATAGCGGAAATCAAGGATTATCTTGACAAAAACTATGATATGCCTATCCGCGAAAAAGAGGATTTCTACAAGGAGCTGGAGCAATTGGAAAAACGTTCCTATAAGAAGACTCAGGAGGTGTTGGATGAAATCTTGCCTCAGGCATTTGCTGTAATGAAGGAGACTGCCCGCCGTTTCAAGGAAAATGAAATAGTGGAGGTTACCGCCACCCAAATGGACAGGGATATTGCCGCGTACAGAGGCTGTATCGACATTGTGGATGACAAAGCACGTTACCATAACACCTGGTCCGCGGGCGGAAACATGATCAAATGGGACATGTGCCATTATGATGTGCAGCTGATTGGTGGTACTGTCCTGCATCAGGGCAAAATCGCCGAGATGGCGACAGGTGAAGGTAAAACCTTGGTGGCTACTTTGCCAGTATATCTGAATGCGCTCCCGGGCAAGGGCGTGCATGTGGTAACCGTAAACGATTATTTGGCCAAGCGTGACGCCGAGTGGATGGGTTTGTTATACGAATTTCATGGTTTGACGGTAGATTGTATCGATAAGCACGAGCCGAACTCCGAAGCTCGCCGTAAGGCCTACGCAGCGGATATCACTTACGGCACCAACAATGAATTCGGTTTCGACTATTTGCGTGATAACATGGCCCGAAACCTTACCGAGTTGGTGCAGCGTCCGCATAACTTCGCTATCGTCGATGAGGTGGACTCTGTGTTGATTGACGATGCCCGTACACCATTGATTATTTCTGGTCCCACGCCAAGAGGCGACCAGCAGGAATTTGACCTTTATAAGCCTATTGTCGAGAAATTGTACAATGCACAGAAAGTATATGTGGCAGAGATTCTGACCAAAGCCAAGAAACTGTTGGCAGAGAATCCTGACCCGAAACCAACGGATGAGGGTGCTATGCTTTTGCTACGTGCTCAGCGCGGTCTGCCGAAAAACAAGGCTTTGATCAAGTTCCTCAGTGAACAAGGTATCAAGCAGATTTTGCTGAAAACCGAAGGTTTCTTCATGCAAGAGCAAAACAGAAATATGCATCTCATCGATGATGAATTGTATTTTGTGATTGAAGAAAAACAGAATACGGTGGATATCATGGATAAGGGTATCGAGCTGATCTCTAAGGATGCAGAAGAAGCCAAGATGTTCATCATGCCGGATGTGGGCGCTGAAATTGCGGAACTGGAGAGAGAAAACCTTGATCCGAAAGAGAAACAGGAACGCAAGAACGAGATTTACCGCAATTTCTCTATCGCTTCAGAAAGAATCCATACTATCCATCAGTTGCTGAAAGCCTATACCATGTTCGAAAAGGATGTGGAATATGTGATTATTGACAATAAGGTGAAGATTGTGGATGAGCAGACTGGTCGTATCATGGAAGGCCGTCGTTACTCCGATGGTTTGCACCAGGCTATCGAGGCCAAGGAGAATGTGAAAGTGGAAGCCGCTACACAAACATACGCTACCATCACTTTGCAGAACTATTTCAGAATGTACAAGAAACTGTCGGGTATGACAGGTACCGCTGAAACCGAAGCTGGTGAGTTCTGGAATATCTATAAACTGGATGTGGTGGTGATTCCGACGAACCGCCCCATCGCTCGTATTGATGCGGAAGATATGGTATACAAAACCAAACGTGAGAAGTTGGCCGCGGTAGTGGATAAGATTCTGGAATTGCATGAAGAAGGCCGTCCTGTTTTGGTAGGTACTACTTCGGTGGAAGACTCTGAGTTGCTTTCCAATATTTTGACTCGCCGTCGCATTGTCCATAACGTGTTGAACGCAAAACTGCACAAGAAAGAGGCTGACATCGTGGCCGAGGCTGGTCAGGCAGGTACGGTGACCATTTCCACCAACATGGCAGGTCGTGGTACCGATATCAAGTTGGGACCCGGCATCAAGGAAAAGGGTGGTTTGGCTATTATTGGTACAGAACGTCACGACTCGCGTCGTGTGGACCGTCAGCTGCGTGGTCGTGCCGGTCGTCAGGGAGACCCCGGTAGCTCTCAGTTCTATGTGTCTCTGGAAGATAACCTGATGCGTCTGTTCGGTTCCGACCGTATCGCCAAGGTGATGGATACGCTGGGTTTGCAGGAAGGTGAGGTGATTCAGCACAGCATGATTACCAAGTCTATCGAGAGAGCCCAGAAGAAAGTGGAGGAAAACAACTTTGGTATCCGTAAACGTTTGCTGGAATACGACGACGTGATGAACCATCAGCGTAGTAATATCTATGACAAGCGTCGTAACGCTTTGTTTGGTGACCGTTTGGCTATCGATATTTCCGAGATGTTCTATGATGTGTGCTCTATTGTGGTGGACAACAACTGGGGAGCCAAGGATTATGAGGGATTCTGCCAGGAAATGATTACCACCTTCGGTTGTGAGTCACCGTTTGATTCCAGCCGTTTCTTGCAGGAACGTCCGCAGAAGCTGGCTGATGAGCTGTTCCCCTTCATTTATGAGCATTATAAAAATAAAATACAGCAGTTGAGCAATATGGCCTATCCGATTATTGAAAGGGTATATCTGGAACAGGGCGACCGTTACCAGAATATTGCCATTCCTTTCACCGATGGATTCAAGAATATGACCATTGTGGCTCCGCTGAAAAAATCGTATGAAACCAAGGGACGTGAGGTAGGTTTGTCTATTGAAAAGAGTATCACGTTGTCGGTTATCGATAATGCTTGGAAAGAGCACCTCCGCGATTTGGATGACTTGAAACAATCCGTGCAAAATGCCTCTTACGAGCAGAAAGACCCGCTGTTGATATACAAACTTGAATCTGCTAACTTATTCGAGCAGATGTTGGAACGTATCAGCACGGAAATCGTGTCATTCTTGACCAAGGGTACTATTCCAATTAGAGAAGATACCCAGGTGAAAGAGGCCAAATTGCCTGAATCGGATGCCAAGAAATTGCAAACCGGCCGTCAGGAAGTAGGTAGTGGCCGTCAAGTGGCTCCCGGCGGAAAAGGCAGTGCGCCTGTTCGCGTAGAGAAGAAGGTGGGACGAAATGATCCTTGTCCCTGCGGAAGCGGAAAGAAATATAAAAACTGCCATGGCAAAGACGAACAATAAAGTTGTTCTGTCCGTCACCAATGACCTCTATACAGACCCGCGTGTCGATAAAGTATGTAACTTTTTGACACGCAACGGGTTTGATGTTACCCTTGTGGGCCGTCGTTACAAAGACTCTGAAAAATTGGCGCCCCGAGCCTACAAAATGCATAGAATGTGTCTGTTATTCCGCAAAGGAGGACTATTTTATGCGGAATACAATATCAGGCTGTTTTTCTACCTGCTCTTTCATCATTTCGATTTATTTGTAGCCAATGATTTGGATACATTGTTGCCTAATTTTCTGATTAGCAAGCTGAAAAGAAAGAGAATAGTGTATGACAGCCATGAATATTTTTGTGGGGAACTGTCTATTGCCAATAGACCCGTTGTATGGCACATTTGGCATGGCATTGAAAAATTCTGTTTTCCCAAGTTGAAGGATGTCATTACGGTCAGCCAGTCTATAGTAGAGCAATATGAAAAGGAATACGGGGTTCGTCCGCATTTGGTACGAAATATTCCTCCGAAAGCTACTCCTCCCGTGACAGAGAACCGTAAATCATTACAACTTCCTGAGGATAAAACTATTCTGATTCTTCAGGGCAATGGTTTGATTGAAGGTAGAGGTGGTGTGGAGCTGATAGAGACCATGCCGCTGGTTGACCAGAAGGCTATGCTGTTGGTGGTGGGAGCTGGTCCTGTCGTTCCTAAAATGAAGCAGAAAGTGCAGCAGCTGCAACTGGAAGAGCGTGTCATCTTTGTGCCCCGTGTTTCTCCAGAAAAGCTGTTCAACTACACTTATTTAGCTGACATTGGTATCAATTTAGACCAAGATGTATGCCTGAACGCCAAATTCAGTCTGCCTAACAAAATCTTTGAATACATTAAAGCTGAAACTCCGTTGGTGGCGTCAAATTTGGTGGAACGTGCTCGTATTATCCAGCAGTATCAGGTAGGTTTGATTGTGGAGGATGCCCAAGCCGAACACATTGCGGAGAAAATCAATACACTGGTGAATGACAAGCAGTTGTACGATAAAATGAAAGCCAATTGCAAGATTGCGGCGGAAGAACTATGCTGGGAAAATGAGGAGAAGGTGCTGGAGGAAATATATCTGCGGGAAAGAGAATAAGAGGAGTTTCGGGCTGCACCCTCAAAGGGAGTTTTTTAAGTTGAAAACTGAAAACTGAAAGTTGAAAATTATAATTTGAATTTTGAACTTTGAATTCTGTATATATTGGTAAATGCAATGATCAAACAACGGATAACAGCAGATAACAGGGAATTCTTCGATCCTGTGCGAAAGAAATGGGTACCCGCGACCCCTGAAGAAGAGGTGCGCCAGCAGTTTATCCAGTTTCTGCTCACGGTGAAGAAAATTCCCGCTTCGCATCTGTCCGTGGAGCGCGAAATCATCATGAATGGGCTGTCACGTCGCTACGATTTAGTGGTGTTTGACGAGGAAGGTAAGCCATGGATGGTGGTGGAGTGTAAGGCGCCGCATGTCAAGCTAACTCAAGAGGTAATGGAGCAGGCAGGCCGCTATAATAAGACATTGCGTGCCCCGATAATAGGAATCACCAATGGCAAAGAAAATCGTTTCTTCAGTGTTGATTTTAATACCGAAAAAATAACAATACTTTGAGTTAAGTAATCTAATGATAATGAAAAGAATTTTACTTTTTGTTTTTTGTTCTTGTTATGCCATCACATATGCACAAATAGTAAGTCCGGGAACGGGCATAACATTGACTTTCAATGATTTGTTATACGACTCTTCTGGGGCTGTAACATCTTCACAGCCAGGAGTATATGAGGTGCATCAGGATTTGACTTTGGCGGCTAATGATACATTGTTGCTGGATGCTGCCACAATGGAAATCTATATGGATGCGGAGCTTTCTATCCAGGTGCACGGATGTGTGTGCTGTGCATCACGTGACGAAGAACTGGTCGTCAGTGGTGCCACTGCTGATGCGTCATCCACCCTTTTCGAACTGCGCTTTGAAGATGCCGAAGCCTCCATACTTTCCAACTTGTTGGTGGAATATTGCCAGCAGATTCTGGTAAGCAATAGTCCGATAACTTTTGACAATTGCGAATTTCGTTATTTCAACTCACAGGTTATCAAATATATGAATTGCAATCCGATTATCCTGAATTGCTATTTTCATGATAATCAGTCAGCAGCGGTTAATTCAGGAGTTAATGTGATGGGATCTCCAATTATCAGAAATAACCAATTCTATCACAATGTTTTAAGTAATGTTAATCAGCCACAACTCAACTTGGGACCAGGTAGTGTCAACGATACCATTTTCATTGAAGATAATACTATTGTTGGTTGTTCTTCCATGTCTGGCGGCATTGCCATCGCCAATCTGATGAATGTGGGGAATACCAAGGCGGTCATTAGAGGCAATGTCATCGAAAACAATCGTTACGGTTATAATCAACAGGGAAACAATATTTATTCTATTATTGAAGATAATATTTTTAGAGACAATAACTTAGAAACAAACCCGATGAATGGTGGCAGCGGTATCAGCATTTATGGCAGTGATGAGACTTGTGTTGCCAAGTTGCGCCGGAACATTATCACGGGTAATTTATGGGGTGTTACAGCCATTTATTATCATTCTGTCGATATGGGTACAGCAGAGGATTATGGATATAACTGCATCTATGGTAATGGCAATGGTGGTGAGGAATATGACTTGTATAACAATGCCAACAGCAATTTGACAGCGATTGGCAATTATTGGGGCGAGGATACAGAATCATACGCTGAGAGTGTAATTTTCCATCAGCCGGACCAGGCAAATTTAGGACTTGTGAGTTACAGTCCGGTGGTTACGTTGGCATCCGAACAATTGCCATGTTATGTGCCGGATTCAACACAGACTGCTGTGTTCGCCAATCACGAAAATTTAAGTTTAGTGCTTTATCCGAATCCCGCCTCTTCAAGTTGTTATATCAGCACTTCTGAGCCCATTTTGCATTTTGCTGTCTATAATATGTTGGGACAGAGTTTGTTGTGTAAGAATGGAGAAGGGAAAGACCATGCCATTTTATCGCTTGAGACTTTGCCAAAAGGCATCTATTTGCTGGTGGTACGGACAAGTAAAGGTATAGTGACAAAAAAGCTGCAGGTGAAATAAAATTGTTGTACTTTTGCATCAGCATAATCTTAAAATCAAAATATAGTATGAAAAAACTGTTCCTTTTTATCTTTTCCGCGCTCTGCGTATTGGGTGTACAGGCTCAAAGCGCCAATGGCGGCATCACTCCGGAAATGCTTTCCAAAATCAAATCGAGCTACCAGAATACGCCCGAAAACAAGGCTTTGCGCAATGCCATTGTCGCCAATGATATCAACAAATTGGCGGCCAATGCCGACAATAGTACCGCCTTTGATGACCATTTTTCCAATAGGGTGAATTCCAAGGCAATCACAGACCAGAAATCTTCCGGGCGCTGCTGGATGTTTACGGGTATGAACGTGATGCGCTCCAAAGCCATCGCCAAACACAATCTGCCTGCTGATTTCCAGTTCTCACAAGCTTATACTTTCTTCTGGGATCAGCTGGAGAAATCAAATCTGTTTTTGCAGGCTATATTGGATCACAGAGTTAGGTCTATGGAAGACAAGTATGTGGAATGGCTGTTCAAGAATCCCATTGGTGATGGCGGACAGTTCACAGGTGTGGCCGACTTGGTGACCAAATACGGTCTTGTGCCGAAAGATGTTATGCCAGAAACTTTCAGTAGTAACAGTACCTCCAGAATGTCCAATATCCTGTCGCTGAAATTGCGTGAATTTGGCCTTGAATTGCGTGATATGGCGAACAACAAGAGTACTACGGAACAGATGTTACAAGACCGTAAAACAGAGATGTTGAAGACCATCTACCGTATTTTGGTGATGACTATTGGTGAGCCGCCCACAGAATTCACCTGGACCCAGCGTGACGCTTCCGGCAAGGCTGTATCCACCGACACTTATACACCGCAGTCTTTCTTCAAGAAGTTTGTTAATGAGGACTTTTCGAAGTATTACATGATCATGAATGATCCCACCCGCGAGTATTATAAGGTATATGAAATAGAGTATGACCGCCATGTGTATGATGGCAAGAACTGGGTTTACCTGAACCTGCCGATGGAAGAAATCGCACCCATCGCCATCGCTTCCATCAAAGACAGCACCATGATGTATTTCTCCTGTGATGTGGGCAAATTTTTGGACCGTGACAAAGGCTGGTTGGATGTCAACAATTATGATTATGCCTCTCTTTTCGGTACCAGTTTTAATATGACGAAGAAGCAAAGAGTGGCTACTTTTGCCAGTGGTTCTTCCCATGCTATGACCTTGTGTGCGGTAGATTTGGATGCCAACGGCAAACCCCTCAAGTGGATGGTAGAGAACAGCTGGAGCAGTTCTTACGGCCATAACGGTTTCCTCATTATGACCAACGAATGGTTCAATGAGTACATGTTCCGTGTGGTGGTCGAGGAAAAATATATTCCTGCCAAAATCAAGACTCTCACCAAGCAGAAACCCATCATGTTGCCACCTTGGGATCCGATGTTTGCTCCGGAAGAGTAAAAAGGTAAGGTATAGAGGGTTATTATCCTTTGTATAGAGGATTTTCAACCCTTCACTGATTGTAGGGCTGTCATATTATGGCAGCCCTAACTTGTAATAAATACATACGCAATCGAATGTTGAACTTTGAATTGTCAACTTTCAACATTTTCCCTTAATACCTCAGCATCAGCTTGATGCGGAAGCTGCGGCCCTGCATGGGATAGTTCCGGACGATTTCATATTGCTCGTTGGTGATATTCAGCAGCTCCGCTTTGAAACCAAGCGTTACCTTGTCCTTGATGTTGAAATCATGGCCGATAAAGACACTCTGGTCGGCGTAGGGGTCTAATTGGTTGGCGGGAATATTCTGCCCCAAAGCATAACGAATGCCTGACGCAATAACAGTGTACCCAACAGTGAACCAGGGTGTTTGGAAGTTGATGGCGGCTGAACCCGAATGGAGTGGGGTATAGGGTATCTGATGTCCGTAAGTTTTACTTTCAGGATCGGTCATATCCAAAGCACGCTGGAAAGAGTAGGATCCCATCAAACTGATTTTCAGTTGTTTGACTACTCTATAAGAAAACTGAAGATTGACATCGGTACCCAACACATTCACCTTGCCATAATTGATCATGCTCCACACAAAAAGATTGCGGTTGGGAATGGCTACAATCTTGTCTTTCACCATGTTGTAATAGACATCTGTGGCAGCGGAAAGGTCAATTCTGCCCAGCCAGGAATGCTCGTAGGTCACACCTGCGTTAAATTGGTTCGTCTTTTCCGGATTAAGCTTGATATTGCCCACTTCGCGATAATACAGGTCGTTGAACGAGGGCATGCGGAAGATGTTTTTGTATAATAGCCGGATGGTGAAATCCCGCTTGCCAAGCGGCAGAATGCTGATGCCTGCGGAAGGGGAGAAGTGATTTTCGTTTTTAGCGGCTTCGCCCAGTTCAACATGATTGTAAACGTAGGTGTGCAGCAAGTTGGCTGACAGGTTAATGTACTTGGAGTTGAAAGAGGTGGCCAACACCGTCAGGCAATTGAAACGACTCGGCTTGGCAAAGTCCCGCAGGTTGGCATTCATGTTGTTGTAGAACAGGTCGTTGGCTAACGAAAGCTGCCATTGTTTGAAGGGTTTGTAGAGTACACTGTTGCTGAGGTAGTATTCGCGCTGAATGTAGGTGTTGTCCAGTTTCCCCTCCAAATTATGGTAATGCGGGTCCAAATAGTGTGTCTGGTCGTAGTTGAATTTAGCATGGCATTGGTAAGCCACCTTTTCAGAGAAATGATACTCGAAATGGGCTTGTCCAAAGGCATTTTGGTTGCTGAGACGCTGGTCGTTCTCCAGATTATAATAGATGGTGGCTCCGGGAAGTCCGCGGTCGGACCAGTAGTAATAAATTTTGAAATTCAGTTTGGCTTTAGGATTGAAATTGGCGTAAAAATTGGCCTCTGTTTGGATGGCGCGTACATCAGAGTTGCTGCGTCGCTCGCGAGAAATGCTGTCGTTGATGCCCTGTCCGTAATGCAAATCGAAAGGATAATTACCTTTTGATTGCAAATAATTGATTTTCAAAGACCAAGCATAATAAGGATCTTCGGAATTCTGCTGTTTTTTGATACGGTTTTCCAGCAAAAGATAAGGATTGATCAGGCCGAAAGAGCCTCCTGTAAAGGCAAAGTGCAGGTTTACAGGCTTGTTATCTTTGAATTTGGGCTCTTCGGAGACAATGTTGATGAGGCTTGCCGAGGCGAAGAGCCGTGCGGGGACAAAAATATCGTCTTCCCGTCCGGATTGCAGGGAAATGGATTTTATGTTGTCGGTGGAGATTTTGCTGAGGTCGATTTGTCCGGTTTGGCAGTCGCTCATAGGGATGCCATCGTAGGCCACACCGGTATGCTGTGAGCCGAGACCGCGTACTGCCACCGTCTTCATGCCTCCCACGCCGCCATAGTCTTTAATGACAATGCCGGACATGAATTTCAGGGCATCAGAAAGTTGGAGTGTGGGCAAGGATTTTAGGTCCTGATTCCTGATGACCTGAATCGGAGCGGACGATTCATGCGGTCGTTCCTTACCCACAATTTCCACTTCCTGTAAGCGTTGATGCCGAAGGCTATCATCTTGCGCATATATAGAGCAAGTCATGAGCATTACAGCAAGTACCATTGAAACAGACCTGAGAAAATTCGATGTCAATAAAGCTTTTTGTCGTTTCACTTTTTCCTCTTTTTTGGGTTGTTTCAATTGGTTTTGTGGAATTCGGAGAGACGACAAACAGCCTCAAAAGGCAATATCCTTAAAAGTGTTTGTGTGTGCCTGCATCCCGAGGTTTCACAATCCGGATGAATTGACAGGTTTTCTGACTTGTTTCTCCTTTTTGACGTCTTCCCATCGGTTTTGGGCTCGACAGTGACTTGTTGTCAAAAGGCGGCTGAAACTTACAGCAGCGGGAGCTGTACAGGATTCGCACCTGTTTCCCTCACGGATTTTGTTTTGGCAAAATCCTCATCAAAACATCGTGGCAAAATTACATAAAATTCTTGAATTATACACAGACCAATAATTTATTGCGGAGAAGTATTGCTTGCGGAAAAAATGCGAGGAAAAAACAAAATAATATTCAACGTGAGGATGTGCATAATTTTTTCAGTAAAATTCCGTTTATAATGTTAAAAATTCTAAATTTGCAAAAAAATAATAACGTTAAAAAAATTTAAGCTATGAAAAAAATCAGTGTTATTTTATTGGGTTTAGTGATGGGTATGATGCTGACTGTAAATGCTCAAGCACCATATCGGCATAGTATTGGTGCAACCTTAGGCAATATGGAAGCGTTTTCATATAAAACTTTCTTCACGGATAATTTTGCTTTCAGCGTGGATGCAGGAGCGAAGTTCACATACAGTTCGGCTCGTTTTCTTTATAAACCAGAGCATCACCCATATTCTGGTGCCGTATGGCTAACGTCTATTGAGGCAAATCCGAATTTCATGTATGAGGCTCCTGCAGGTGCCAAAGGTTTGCATTGGTTTGTAGGCGGTGGAGTAAGCGCTGGATTTGGATGGGCTTATATTTATCACAATCATTATGATGCATATTATCATGATTACTATCGAAATTCATTTGCCAAGTTTGGTGTGAATGCCATTGGAGGGGTTGAGTATAAATTTAACATCCCCTTGACCTTGCAAGCTGATATCCGCCCTGGCTTTGGTCTGATCATGAACAAGAATTATAATATTCATTACTTTGATTGGGCCATTTGTGTGGGTGTAAGATATACCATCAAATAAGAAGCTTTCTGAAATCTGTATAAATGCTATGAAAAGAAAAAACGCCCCCATTTGGAGGCGTTTTTTTGTGGTTATTTCGATTGATGTATGAGTCTCTTGCGAGAAAATTTTAATCCACAATCTTAATTTCTTTCATCAGGTTCTGGGCATTGGCCATCTTGTCGATGATGAAGAGCAGATAGCGTGTATCCATGCAGATGGTACGTTGTACCTCGTTCTCGAAGGAGATATCGCCACTCATGGCTTCCCAGTTGCCGTCGAAAGCCAAGCCGATGAGGTTGCCGTTAGCATCAATCACGGGGCTGCCGGAGTTGCCGCCAGTGATGTCGTTGGTGGTGATGAAGTTGACCACCAAGTCACCATTTTCGTTGGCATAGCGGCCATAATCGTGGCTTTCCCAGAGTTTAATGAGGTCTTGTGGCACGTCAAATTCCCAGTTGCCGGGTACGTATTTGGCCATCACACCGTCCAGAGTGGTGATGTAGTTGTAAGTGACACCGTCCGATGGTTTGCAGTCCTGTACGCTACCGTAGGTAAGACGCATGGTGAAGTTGGCGTCAGGATAGAAATTGCGGTCTTCCTGCATTTCCATCAGGCCTTTCATGTAAAGGCGGTCGGCACGGCTGCAGTTTACTTTTTCAGCTTCATCACTCAAGGCAATATAGGATGCGACAATATTTTCCATCAAAGCATAAATGGGGTCGTTTTTCAATGATTTGGGGTTGTCAAGCCATGCATTCAGCTTGTCGGCATCTACCAAAACGGATTTAGCGAAAGCGTTATTTACGAATGCGGTGAAATCACCTCCGTTTTTGTCGCCTGTTTTCTTGATAAGGGATGGCAATTGGTCAGGATTCACATCTTTGTAGAAGAGATTCAGCAATGCGATGGTGACATCACGGTCCAGTTCCTTGTCATAATCCTTGAAATACTCCTGAACAGCTGGTTTCATTCCCTTGGCATACTCAGCAATATTTTCTTTTGTGGCTGCTTTTGTCTCAATAATATTGCTCAAACGTCTGAATTTCACAGCGTAGGCCACCGCTTCGCCGCCTCGCCAGCCAGCCTCACGATGATAAATCAGGGCTTTGGTATATTTGGACTGGTGATCCCAATAGTTGTCCATTTCATCGAAAATGCCTGCATATTTTGCACTGCGGTTTTTGTCCTGGGAAGCCCATTGGCGGAATGCTTTTTCCTGCTCCAAGCGCTTCTCATAGACTTTGTTGCGTTTCAGCTGTTTTACCTGACCGATGTAATATTTCCAGTAGTTACTCACGCTGGCTTGCTTGGAAGCGTACTGAATGAACACGGCAGGGTCAGCATCCATGTGTTTGCGGTATTGCTCCAACTTGGTGGTACGGCAATCCACAATGGCGGGACCTTCAAGTTCAATCACATTCTTCACTGAACCTGAGGATGAATAGCGGTCAGTGGAGCCTGGATAACCCAAAATCATAGTATAATCACCTGGTTGTACGCCTTTTAAGGAAATCGGCAGGAAGTGTTTTGACTTCATGGGAACGTTCTTCGCACTGTATTCCGCTGGTGTGCCGTCAGGAGCGGTATAGACACGGAAAATGCAGAAGTCGCCCTTGTGACGCGGCCAGGTCCAGTTGTCGGTGTCGGCACCGAATTTGCCGATGCCCCAGGGCGGACAAGCCACCAAGCGGACATCTTTATACACATCATATACAAAAAGAATGTACTGGTTGCCATGATAGAAAGGTATGATTTCTACTTTCACCGACTTGTCACCCTTACGTTCTTTTTTCATTTTTTTGATGTTCTCATCAATGATTTTATCACGATCAGCCTCAGAAGTGTTGCTGCCTACACCTTTCAATATGGCTTCTGTAACATCTTCAATATAATTCAAAAATGAAACGGTCAAACCCTCGTTGGGAAGTTCCTGATCTTTACTTTTGGCCCAGAAACCGTCCTTCAGATAGTCGTGTTCCACAGAAGCGTGGGTTTGCACGTATGAAAGGCCGCAGTGATGGTTGGTGAGCAGCAGTCCTTCGGGAGAAATCAGCTCGCCGGTGCAGCCGCCACCGAACTGTACGATAGCGTCTTTCAGGCTGGGCTGGTTGAAGCTGAAGATTTGTTCAGCGGTCAGCTTGCAGCCGAGTCGCTGCATGTCGGCCAGATTCTGACCGTTGATGGAGTAGGGCAGCCACATGCCTTCATCGGCACGGGCCCCAAAGAAAAACAACATCATCAAGATGCATAAAAGATTGATTTTTTGTTTCATATTGATTTAAATTTGAATGTTCATTAGAAATAGACGTAATATCTTGCAAAGATACAAAATAATCTGAAAAGAGGAGACGTGATTTTGCAATTGAAAAAATGCTATCTTTGCCATCTCAAAGTCAAAAAATCAGAAAAATGTTACAAATTGGAACAAAAGCCCCTTATTTTGAGGGTGTTGACGAAAACGGAAAGCCCGTTTCCCTGAAAGATTTCGCAGGAAAGAAGTTAGTGCTCTACTTTTATCCGAAGGACAGTACGCCGGGCTGCACTGCCGAGGCCTGCGACCTGCGCGACAACTACCAGCGCTTCCTCGCCATGGGCTATGAGGTATTGGGTGTAAGCAGAGACTCTGCTGCCTCACATCAAAAGTTTATTGCCAAATATGAGTTGCCTTTCCATCTCATCGCCGACACCGACCTCACCATCCTGAAAGCCTACGAGGCCTGGGGTGAAAAGAAAATGTACGGCAAAGTGACCGAAGGCACGCTGCGCACCACCTACGTTATTGACGAGCAAGGTGTTATCATCGACGCCATCGGCAAAGTCGACACCAAAAACCACACAGCGCAATTGCTGAAATAGTGGTGCATGTGATGAAAAACCAATTATTTTGAAATCACTTATAATTATGAAAAAGCTTTGGTTTTTGGTGATGATAGTGTTGGCCGCTTTGTTGCCGATGCGGATGACGGCACAGCAGGTGAAGCCCAATTGGGAGTCGCTTAATAAGCGTGGTTATCCGCAGTGGTTTCAAGATGCGAAACTGGGCATTTTTGTCCATTGGGGACTTTATTCTGTACCCGCCTATGCCTCTAAAGAGGGGTACAGTGAGTGGTTCTACCGCGGACTGATGCAAAAAGATCCGGAACGGATGCGCATCATGAGTTATTATGCCGATACCACCAAACCTGTCTTTGATCAGTATAAGGAACTTACAAATTACTGGCACGCAGAACTTTGGAATCCTGAAAAATGGGCTGCACTTTTTCAGTATGCAGGGGCAAGATATGTGGTGTTAGTTACCAAGCATCACGATGGCTATTGTCTGTGGGATAGCCAATTCCAGCCCGAATGGAATAGTGTGGTGAGCGGTCCGAAACGCAATATTGTGGAGGAACTGACCAATGCTGTGCGCAATTGGGGTGGACTACGCATGGGCTTTTATTACTCGCTACCCGAATGGACGAACCCGCGCCACATCTGGATGGTAGATCCTGATAACGAAATCAGCGATTATGTCGATAACTACATGGTGCCACAGTTCAAAGAGTTGGTGAGCCGCTACAAACCCGACTTAATCTTTTCAGATGGCGACTGGAACAATACGGTGGAACAACTTCGTTCACAGGAACTGATCAGTTGGTATTACAACACCGTGGGGCCTGATGCCATTGTGAACAACCGTTGGGGTAATGGCACGAAGCATGGTTTCCTCACACCTGAGTACAGTGCGGGCATTGCCAACACGGAGGTGCCGTGGGCGGAATGTCGCGGACTTGGGCGTAGTTTCGGTCTCAACCGCAACGAGGATTTGGACAACTATATGACCGACAAAGAGCTGATACAGCACTTTGTGGAGTTGGTTGCCCATGGCGGTGGCATGACTCTCAACGTAGCTCCCTATGCCGATGGTACTATCCCGCTTATCCAACAGGAACGCCTCTATGGTCTCGGAGATTGGTTGTGGTACCATGGTAATGCAATTTACGGTTCGCGTCCCTATGTGATTCCTTGTCAACGGGAACGAACCAAGGCTCAATTGCCTGTCTGGTACCACGATGCAATAGGAAAGGACATAGATATTGACTGGGTGCGTAACGCCCCAATGCGTGAGGCAACTTCAGACCATTTTGACATTCATTGGGATGGCGAAGTGAAAGTTACTGCAGATGGGGAATATACGTTGACCCTGAATGCGGATGACAGAGCAACTGTTTATATAAAAACTGCTGAAGACAGCTGGGACACTTTACTGCATTACGACAAAAATGCATCTTCCAACCCCAAAGCAAATACTGTATTAAATTTACATAAAGACGAAAGAATATCGCTTCAGATTGATTTTCACGAAGAGGACTTAGAGGCTGCTATCTCACTGAAATGGAGCAAAGATGGCGGAGAAGCAGTACCTATTCCAGGACATTGGAGAGGCAATGTGTTTTGGGATCGCACGATACGATGTTTTACTACCAATCATAACGACTTATACATCATTGAGTTCAAACGCCCAAGCCGAGATAAACCATTGACAATAAAGGATATGCCAAAAATCAATCCCAAGGCGACATTCCATTTGTTGGATGATTGGGCTTACTGGGGTAAGCTGAAGTGGAAGCAAGACAGGCACGGAACCCTCACCATTGACTTTTCCAATATTCCTCAAGAATTATTGAACCATTTGGAAAATGCCTGGGTCATTGAAGTCGAGAACTACCAGCCTTGAATCTTAAACTGATAATTTATTATTCATAGAAGATTAAAAGTATCTATTCTTTCAGTTTTTCCAACTCTTTGCGATAGAGGACAAAGGCGATAAGGTTAAATGCGATACTACAAATGTAGGCAACAGGAACGAGAAATGACGCCCGCGGATACCAGATGTCGTTTATGGTGAGATATTCAGCGATGATGTTAAACAGATAATTTACGGAGAAAAAATGTAGGGTGATGATAATCATAACTACTACAATGGGTAATACCACCATACGCTTTTTGACAAGCAGGTAAATGGCACCGATAGTAACGACGAGAATCAGCAAACAGGTAATCACATCTTCCAGTATCGGATGATGTGCATACTTCCAGTAATTACCACCGATTACACGTATTATGGAAAGAATGTATCCCAAAGTGATGGCGAACAGCATACCGCCGAAATAGCTTTGGGATTCGACTGTTGAGGTTTCGTTGTCAGAAGCGGTGCTCTCCGTATCGTAATGCCACCAGACGAAGCCGACAATGAGCACTCCTGTAATTAAATCTGACCATTTTCGCACGTTTTGCATCACATAGTTGGGGATGACGTTGTCTATCCTATTGGCAGCGGGAGAATGGTTCTCAAAAAAACTTTTTACCAGAAAAAAATGTAAAAATCAAATAAACTCATTATTAACAAAAAGGCAACCAGCATTAGGATGTGCCCCCATTTGATAGTCGGCATTTTCGCTTTGTGAAACAGGAGGTAAAACACCAGTAATGTCAGTATGGATTTCCCTATAACTACTGCTATAGGATTCAGCACACTTTCCAAAGCAAAAAAGAATGAGGAAAAGGACGCCAAAACGGAACCAAATATCCAATAGACGATGATTCCGAGCAAAAAGCATCGGTAATCCAAAGGTTTTTCAATGGTGGTATTCATGATTATTCTATTTTGAAATGGCAAATTCTTTCAGTTTCTCTTCTGTAAGGCGATAGACAGTCCAATCCTCCATGGGTACGGCGCCGATGCTTTTGTAAAAGTCGATGGAAGGTTGGTTCCAATTGAGGCAAACCCACTCCATGCGGCCACAGTGACGCTCTAATGCCAGTTTGGCCAGATGTTGCAGCAGTGCCTTTCCGTAACCGAGACCGCGCTTCTCCGGCAGCACGAAAAGATCTTCCAGATAGAGGCCTTTGTGCCCCACAAAAGTAGAGAAGTTATGGAAAAAGAGGGCGAAGCCGACAATCACGCC
The DNA here is from genome assembly GCA_902802755.1 of uncultured Bacteroidota bacterium. GTDB lineage: Bacteria > Bacteroidota > Bacteroidia > Bacteroidales > WCHB1-69 > RUG11690. The sequence continues at coordinate 201,687 of CADCNH010000001.1, forward strand.
GTCTTCCTCTCCAAACACCACTTCCGCTTCGTGGCGTACGAAGAGAGCCTCATGGAGTCCTTCCTCGGTGGCCTCCACCTCATGGGCAAGTTTTTCATACTCAGCCAGTTTCTTGATGTATTCCAGAACAGTGGCGGCCTCATTCTCTTTCGCCGCCCGGATGGTGAATGTGGGCATGGTCGATTTTTTAGGTGACAAACTTTATTTCAGTTGCAAAGGTACATAAAATTCCAGTATTTCTTCAACGTAGGCGTTTAATTGGTCAACTTTATGGGACAATTGCTCGACTTTAAAATCAAAAGACAGCATATTAGTTATAGCCTGCCGCATGGCAATAAATGCCCTCGTCACCATTACACTCATCTGAATGGCACTTGGGCTTCGAAGCACCGAAGCGAGCATCACTGCACCGTGTTCTGTGAAAGCGTAGGGAGGGGTGGATTTCTTCCGTTTGTTGATGGATGATATCACAAATTGTGATGTCATATTAGTAGTCAATAAGTTAGCATGTAAATCTCTCCATTCTTTGTCTGAAAGCATGAACATAAAATCTTCGGGAAACCTTTCGATATTCCTCTTCACAGCTTGATTTAACGTTCTGGTTTCCACACCGTAAATAGCTGCCAAATCGTAGTCTAACATAACTTTCACACCTCTGATTTCGAAGATGAGGTTTTCGATGGTGTTATTGGTGATTGATAACTTGTCGTTCATAAGTTGTTGGTTTTAAGTATGCCGTCACAATTTGTGATGGCATACTTTAGTTTTATCATTATTTTTCAATTATATTTTGCAAAAATATAAAATTTCATTAAATAAAAAGTTGTTTTTATGCATTACAAAAAAATCTTATCTCTGACCAAAAAATATTTAGTATTTTTGCCCTCCTAACAGAGATATATGAAACGAATCATTCTTTCTTGCTTAATATGTTGTATGGTGTTATGCGTTTTCGCTCAAAAGCCAAACAACACCGGTCGTTATACTGTCATTGTGCAAGAGGGATATCCCATTTCTTTGTCACAATACACGTACATGATTACTCCTGATTGTGATTTGTATTATAAAAGAGGTGTTTTTACATCTTCTCAAATATACCATACCAAAATCTTCGAAGAGCAATATTCCTCTATTTTTTCTGATGAAGAAATGAAGCGGCTTCAAAGTGTTTGTGCTAACGACAGCCTTGTATATAGCAGATGTAATGGAGTGGATGATAGTCCCTATGCTATAATAACCATTTGCATTAACGGTTTCCAGATTAAGTACATTGGCCAATGCACTTTCCCGTCAGGTTTTGATAATTTGTTTACTTTCCTGCACGACAACGAACCGAAGTTTTCCCGTTTTACAGGAAAAATCACCCGGAAATCGTCAAAACGCTGGACGCAAGTTGAGGCGATGCCTTAGGGGCTTACGGCCTACCTGTTGCTTAGCGCTTACTGTTTATAGCTTATAATTTAAGGTCAGATTCCGATGAAGGGTCTAGCCTTTTTCTGTGTCACATGAATGTCTGAGAAGGGGCTCAAATGGCAGGGGGACTAGTCTGTGACACCTATAGTTTTTGGGGAATAAATGCATTTCAGACTTGGACATGGCGTCCTGAAGATCAGGGTGCAGATGTGATGTAAATTGAAAATCTTGGGAATTTCTGATTGAAAATCTTGGGAGTTTAAAATCACGAAAAACTATTATAACGGATTAGTACTGTTGCGATAAATTTTCAGTATCAATATTTAACATGTTGATTCAAATGTTTTTGTGCGGTTTTTTCGTTTTTTTGATTTGAATGAAAGTGCAATGATGACAGTATATTTTGTATTGGCTATGACGGCATGCCGAAGGCATGAGATGTGCCGACAGGCGCAATTAACACCATACAAGCGAAGCGCAGTTTGGTGACAATAGGGGCAATGCATCAGGTGCATATCGGAGATATGCGACATCTCTCTACCATCCAGCATAGCTTGTCGCATCTCTCCGAGATGCTTGTATAGCGTGAGTGTCTCATCCACCACACTACGCCTGACGGCTTGTGTGGTGTTAATTGCACTGCGTGCATCACACCTCTCCGAGGTTACATCTTTCTGTAATATCCTGTCCAGTGGTTAATTCCTATAGAAATTTATCGCAACAGTACTAATAACGGATTATTCGTGTTTGAGGATAGCGAAAACGAGCGGTTCCGCAACAAGAAACCCGAGGTGATGAGGATGATTCTGAGGAGCTATGCCCGCAATATTTCGAGCGAGGCGGCGGTGTTGACCATCATATCGGATATACGCCAGAGCAATGAGCGCACGATGGACGTTGGGGTGGTATTGAGATTAAGCTTGGCGGTGACGACTTGATTGACGACGGGGCAAAATCGCTGAAGACGCTTCGTGACAAGATTGTGGAGAAAAGCGATGAGAAGGCACCTTCGTTCTTGTTAGTGCTGACTGCTGTTGGTGGTGCGTACAGGCGTGAAGACGGGGTGTATGTGGCTCCGATCAATTTGTTGAAGCCATAAGGGATTAACCGAAAGGGGAGGGCGGATGTCAGACGGAAGATATGGTGAATATTTATCTCAAGGAAGACAAATATTTTAGGGAGAATAGTGACAGAAGAAGAAAAATTTTTATTTTTGCCAATTGTATGACACAAAATAAGGGGGAAGACGGAGGGGTTGACACATTTTCAGATCAGGAGAAAGCATTATGGTTATAGACAATAAGATACTGGACAGCTTGACTGCTCAGGCCAAGGCATCGCCCCGGCTGCGGATGAATCTGAACTTTCATCAGAGTCTGGATGAGAAGTGCCACCGTTTTCTGAATGCCGTGGAACCGGGTGCCAACATCCCCATTCATCGACATCCGGAGAAAGAGGAGACATTTGTTGTGTTGCGTGGCAGGGTGCGTGTCATCACCTACAACGACGACGGCACCATTATCGACGACATGGTCCTCGACCCATCGGAAGGCCGCTACGGCGTGAATGTAGGAAAGAATGTCTGGCACACCGTGGAAGCCCTGGAGCCGGGTTCCGTCATCTTCGAGTGCAAGGAAGGCCCCTATGTGCCGCATGAGGTGGAAGGGATTTTGGTGGTTGACAATTAGGCTTACTGCAATATTTAAAAGTTGCTTAGATCATTAATAATAAATAGAATATGTATGCATTTAAGAAACATAAAATGATAGATGGCAAAAGGTATGGACCAACTGGCAACGGTTGGTACTATCAGCCCGCCGACTATCACGGGAAGGTGTGCAAAGCACACAGCAAGAAAGGGAAAAAAGCGAAAGAAAAAGAGCATGATGACAAAACGCATTGGGTGCTGACCAAAAGCCAACAATATGATGCCTTTTTGGAAGGGGAAATCGGAATGTTTATGGATAGCAATAATATGTTTTCAGTGCTTGACAATTGCAATGTGGTTATGGGTGAAGATGGAGAGCGCATAGCCTTGTTTCCTGTTCCTCCAAAAGGAACTGTTGACTGGCATGGCTATCCTGTGTCGAGTGAAGAAAAGAAGCTTACTGATGAAATAATGGACAAATTCTGGGAAGCTGAAGCAATAACAATTAATGTATATTCACGTATGCTTCGTCGCGACATATGAAAACCATTAAATTAAACTTTGATATTAAGGCTCTTGACTGCTATCTGTATGGCGGTAACATTTATTTCGTTATGCAGAATGGGAGTATTTTGTATGCCTCTTACCCAAAAATCATATCTCGATTGGCCAGGAATTATGAGGAATCGGATTTTTCCTTCTTGAAGTTGGCTTTTCTTAGGAACGAATTCTATTATAGTCAGCCAAGTCGTACCTTTTTGAAAGTTCCGGGGATGAAGGAGGTTCTTAAATGGCACTGGGAAAGACTGTCGAAAACCGAATTCACACTAACATACAAGGATATTGAGGATTTGCTTCAACCCCTGTGCGAATGGGAGTCGATTCCCCTCGACATGAGAATTTACGGGATGAGGATGTTTTTAGGTTGTAGGGCTGGTTTGTATGAAATAGTCATTGATGCAGACAACAATGGGAGAAAGAAACTTCAGCGGTGTTTTGACAGCAAGGTGACATGCGTAAATGCCAAGTATGGAGAGCTGGTGGTGTCGGCTGATACCGAAGGGCTCTACGCTGCAAGTATCGACATGGAGGGCAGCACACAAACGAAGGTTGATGAGACGAAAGCGGTGGAAAACCGTTCACTAAGAACCGTTTGGGCAGATACAGATTTGTTCAATTACTATGGTAAGGAGGAGTTTTCGTATATCTCTAATGAATATCAAGCGATACCTCAGAAGAAAGATAGATTCTGGGAGCGTCGAGAAACGAAAAAGATCACTCGCTTCGCCGCCAAAAAGCAACCGATGGAGTCGGTGATTGAGAATAGCGGCTTGAAGAAAGAGGAAATAGGTTATTGTTTTAATAACTCAAGCAATGCATATGTTTTCTTGAAAAGTGGAAAACTACGTGTTTACACCTTAAAAGACAAACAATATGCTGAAAAAGATGGTTGGGGCGAAATAGAACTGCCGAAAAGAAGCAGGAAAGGCGTTGAAGAAGACTTGATGGACTACGGAAGGGTTATATCGGCTTTTTCAATACCTAAAGGAAATGTGATGGAGTTCTTTGACAAGGTCTTGCTATTAAAGGACGGACATTCCTATGTAATAGAAGAGGAGCCAACCATCAGGACACGCTCATTCATGAATTCAATCCGTTATCAAGATATCTTATCTGTAGCCAAAGAAGAGAAGGTGACGCTTCACGCCTTGGACACCTTGAATGTTTCAAGAAATGCCATAACTGGAAGAAAGCAGAGCGAAGCATCGCTTGTCGACGTGTTTGATGCTATAGGGCTGAAAAAGCAAGTAGATGGTCAAGAAGGTGATTTTGAGTTGCCGTTTTGAGATAATTTGTATTAATAGAGCCAATAAAGAAGAATTCAGATATGAAAGAAATCAAGTATAATTGTTTTATATGTGGCAAACTGATTGAAGATGATAATGTTACCGTAGAGCATATCATTTTGAATGGTATTGGAGGGAAGCTGCGTTCAAAGAATTTGATTTGCAAAAAGTGCAATAATGAGTTGGGAAGTAGTTCGGATGTGGCTTTATCAAATAGCTTATCATTTTACACCGATATGCTGATGGTGAAGAAGGATAGGGATCACGACCATAACCAGGTAATGACGGATGAAGATGGTCACGAAATTATTGTTGAAGAGGCAGGCAATAAATTAAAGCTGCGAAGATCATACATTGATAAAGAGATAATAGGCGATGAGAAGAGGTATCATATAGTAGTAAAAAACAAAGATGAATTGAGAAAATACCTAGCCGGGCAGGTGAAAGCTGGAGAAATAACACAGGAACAAATGGATGAAGTGATGAGCAAGGCCCAGGTGACTAAACAACGGCCAAAGCTTAACATTCAAACCTGTGTGCCGGAAGAGGCTTTCCCGAGTATAGTAAAGTCGGCAGTTGATTATTACATTGAATGCTTCCATAGAAATGAAGACATCAAACATCTGATCCCTTATTTGAAAGGGAAAAAGGATTGTAAAGAGATACTGAATTTGGTGATCTTCGACCAATTGCCTTTCATTGAAAATCCTAACGAGATAACCCACATGATTCATCTTGAAGGTTCGGCAAAAACTGGCGTTCTATATGCTCTGATGGAGTATTATAGTATTTACACTTATGTCGTTTTTCTCAAAGAAGATTATTCAGGGGCAGATGTCAACATAACCTATTGCTATGATGTAATTAATAATGTTGAGGTGAAAAGAGATTTCTCCTTGCCTGTTGATCGTGCTTGGATTGTTAATTATATGAAAAACTTTGAGAACAGTAGAAAAGAATTGTTTGCTAAAACTGAAAATAGGGCAAACAAGATATTCGGAATATGTCAGGAGAGAGGAAGAGAAAAGCTGGTAAGCGATATTGTAAACAAAGCATTTGCAAAACATCCTGAAGGATGCCTGATTACACCAACAATATATGATCAGTTGGTGAATGATATTGTTGGAGGATTGGAAGAGTATTTGATTGATTAAGATTTTTATTGCTAGTTAAATATGAATAGTGCAACAGAATCAGTAGAAATCACCTCAAAAGGTATCAGGAAAGTGCTGAACAAGTATACTCCGCAACGAGCCATTGCAGAATATATCTGGAACGGCTTTGATGCTCATGCCTCTGTGGTGAGAGTTTTAATAGAAAGTGAAACCACATATGACAGCATAGTTAAGGTTCGTGTTGTTGACAATGGGGATGGCATTGTATATGATTTGCTTCCTGTTGCCTTTAAAAAGTTCTATGAGTCACATAAGTCGGCAAAAGGAAATGTGGATAGCCGCTTTTCAAGAGGAAAGAACGGTTATGGCCGATTCACATTCTTTAAATTTGCTGATAATGTTGTATGGAACACTGTTTATAAAAATGATGATTTGTTTAAGTATAGCATAGACATAAACTCCCAAAAACTGACAGATTATCATGCATCTGAACCTGAGATAACCTCAGAGACTGAAACTGGAACTGAGGTTGTTTTTACCAATATCAATAATGACGACTTGTCAACCCCTTGGGTAAAAGATAAGCTTATTCCGTATCTTCGAGCCGAATTTGCTTGGTATTTCAAAGTTTATCCAGAGAGAAAACTATATATTGACGACGAACTTTTGGATTGCTCATCAGTTATAGCTGACAGCGAAATGTTTGATTTACCCATTCAACTTGAAGATGTTGACAATGAATTGTTTCATGTGTACTACTTCCAGTGGAATGTGAAACCACAAGATGAATATTCCAGGTTTTATTTCATGAGTGTTAATGGTGATTTGAAATACCAAAAAACCACCCTATATAACAATAAAGGAGATTATTTCTGGCACAGTGTTTTGATAAAGAGCACGTTTTTCAACAGTTTGGCTGATATTGAAGACGATGATGAGCGCAATTTGTTTTCATCGTTGCCAGAACGCCGAGTTTTCAAATCCTTAAAAGACGAACTTAATGATTATTTGGGTAAAAAGCGTCGTCCTTTTTTAAAAGCCAAAGCAGAGGTGTTGATTGGAGATTATGAATCGGAAAATCTTTTTTCTTTTATTGGTAAATCTCCATGGGAGATCGAGCGAAAGAGATATTTGCAATGTTTTATTAAGGAACTTTATGAGGTAGAACCTGCCGTATTTACGAAATTGAATGCTGCCCAAAAGAAGATATTCATTCGCTTGCTTGACCAAGTGATGGATACGGATAACAACGAGAACCTGTTCAAAATTCTAGGTGAGCTAGTTGAGTTGGAAGAAGAAGACAAAAAAACGTTTGCTGCTATTTTACAGACCACAAAGCTTAAGAATGTAATAGCTACAATACAATTGATTGAAGACAGACTTGAGACCATCAAAGCATTAAGGTTAATAAACTTTGACCGCACTTTGAAAGCTGGAGAGGTGAACCATCTACAGAAACTAATAGAATATCACTATTGGATTTTTGGAGAGGAGTATAGGTATGTTTGTGCCGAAGAGGTAAAATTCCAAGAAGCCTTGAATAGATACAGGTATATATTACATGACGTGACAGAAAAAGAATACGTGAACCATCCTGACAAATATAAAGAAATGGACCTGTTTATCACTGGACAAGATTTTAAGAATAACAGCCCTTCAAATTTGGTGGTTGAAATAAAAAATCCTACCAATGTCACTAATCTGAATATGGACCACTATACGCAGATTAACAAATATATGAATGTGATCAGAAATCAGAAAGGGTTTAATGATCCCAATACTTACTGGACCTTCTTACTTATTGGACTTGGAATAGATGATGTGGCAGAACAACAAATAAAAGATCCGAAGTCAGGATTGTGCATTGAAAAGGATAATTACCGCCTTTACATGAAGACTTGGGCACAGGTGCTGAATGAAACAGAAGCAAGGCACAAGTATTTGAAAGAAAAACTGGAAAGTGTGAGAGACGACCTATCAACGATAGATAATGCAGATAATATGGTTGAAAGAGTTATTAATAACACGGCTGCCGCCAAGGATGTCGTTTAGATCTTTTTATCATTTTTTGTTGGTGTTAATCATAAATTATTAGTTTGGAAAAAGAAGTCAAATGTCGTTTGATCTCTGAAAATTGACTGAACAGCAGAAGGATACGATAAAAGAATTGTCGAAATACAGATTCAACAATCGTATATCAACTGGCAATATCTACAATTGGCTCAAATATTATAAAGAGACAGAAGTTGATGATGCGCTGATTTTTTTTGTCGCATGTTGACTGTTATACGGAAGCCAATATCGTTGCTTCGCTTTATTGTAATATCAATCCCTTTGTTAAACTTGAGATATCAGCAAGACATTGCTATATATGCAAATGTCTGAGGCCGAAGTTAATCGCAATTTCAAGGATTTATTATCTAGAATTCGATAAAGGACAAAAGACCAAAATAATATAGGGCGCACCGTGCAATTTCTGCGAATGCGCCCTCCTAGATTATTTTCTCACAACCTTTAATTGATACGAACAGCGGTCATGTAGCAAGCGTAAGAAGGCTAAAGATCTTCTACAAAAACCGTATGTAATGCACAACTTTGTCGGCAAAATCCTCGTAGTCGTTGTGGACGACAGCGGAAGAGAAGTTTCCGTATTGCATAGGTGATTCACAGACTTTGAGATTCTGCTGCCGTTCGTAATAATGGACATAATCATATCTGTCGAAAACTTCTTCTTTGATTTCTGGCAGATGCACCACAAATAGTAACGTTTTAGTTGGCGTATGCACCGATGTCTGTATGTCATCTTTTGAGAGAGTCAGATATTTGGCTGAATTATGGACGGAAAACTCCTCCCATTTTTGAATAGTGCCGTCATTTTTATAATATGGCAGTTTGTCGGGAATGATAAAAATCTGGAAATAAGGGATGTTCGCGCAGCGGATGTTTGCCGTTTCACCCAACATGTTCTCGAAATAATTGTTGGAATTTTGTGAATAATTCTGCATCACAAATTTCACTCCAATTCCTGCAATAGGTTTGGAGTTCTTCAATATTGTGATATCCACGACTTTGTCGATGTACCGACCGTCTAATTTCATTTCTTTGCCGTTACCTATCCCCAAAGACTGCACATAATAGCCAGCTCCCAAACGTTCTTTTAAATCTTTGGCGATAGCTCCGTGCAGAATTTTCAGTTTCTCATTACTGCGAGAACCTGTTTCAAGGAACTTTTTAAAAGAGTTCCCGACTACCGTTAGAAATTCTTGATTGTCCATATTTTTCAGATAATTTGTAATTCAAATATTGTTCTAAGTCTTTTGATGCGAATGTGTAATAGCCACCGCTTTTATAATTTTTCAGAAGCTTTACATAATTGATAAAATCCTCTGAATAAACAAGTTGCTTGATTGTTTCAAATTCAATGTCGGTAAGGATGTATAGCCCACTGTAGATACCTGCCCCTTGTGGAACACACTCTAATTTGATGCTGCCTTTATCTTTAATAAGAGTATTTATAGCATATTTCACCTTTGAAACATCTTTCAGTGCTTGAGTTCTCCCAAAGAGGTACCAGAACTTATCATCTTCAATATCCCTGCTTTTGGAAAGCTTATCTTGGTGAGATAACAAATGATTATAAGCCTCGGTATTATTCATAAAATCCTTTAGAGGCAAAGGTTTTCCTTTTTTGTCGTATGGATAAATACACTTGCTCCATTTTCCCGTAGATGCCTTCAAAATATCAATGGTGCCTTCTGTGAAATCAAAGTCGCCGATGAAAACTTTGTCCGCAAGCGTGGCAAAGCCATTTTTCACAGATACGTATGGGTAACCGTATGTCGTCTTGATATTATTCAGAAGAGAAAGGTGTGTTTTTTTTGAAAAATAGAAGTTATTACCTATCTGAATGTCCGAATAAGAAAGTTTTTCCTGGAATTTCGCTTTAAGTTTTTCTCCATCAAAGGTATAATATTCTATATGACTGTTTTTCTTTGATTTTGAAAATCGTGAAATGAAAGTATATGTTGTAGCTTCAAATGGTTGAAAGTGTTCTAAATCAATCACACCAGACAAATTCTGATGTGTGTGAATGTATTGACGAAGATGTGTTCCGGCCAAACTTCCTAACCATGAGCTCGGAGTAATCAAGCACATTAATCCGCCTTTTGCCAACATATTAAATCCAATCTCGAAAAAGACGATGAACAAATCCGTCATTCCTCCTTCAGCGAACTTGAATTTCTTTACGATTTCGTAACTTTCTTCGAGGTTATGGACACGCACATAAGGCGGATTACCGACCACATAATCCATTTTCGCATTGAAACGATCAACGGTTAGCGTGTCGGCATTGGTAATATCCCATTTCAATTTAGATATGCCATATTCTTCAACTACTTTGTTGAGATTTAGGATACATTTATCACATTCCGTGGCATCTAATTCTATACCATGGATATAGGTCTCCAATTCATGCTTCAACTTGGATAAATCCTGTTTCTGGGTAAGAAAAGATGCGCAATATCGCCGCACAATTTCTGTGAGGAAAGCACCGTCACCGCAACTATTGTCAATGACGTGTTTTTTGAGGATGGTTGGTTTATCGTATCCTCCAAAATCAAGGATCACCTTGACCAAATAATCGGGCGTATAGACCCGCCCGTGTTGTTTGACTGCCTTTGCCATACGCTTTCATTTTGGCGTTTGGCTTTTTATCGGAATTCGGGCAACCCTTCGGACAAAAAAACGTGGACTTTGACATTATCCACATTCTGAGGCCGTGAGAATTGCCCGTTATACCAGATAAGCCAAAAGCCCACGCTTAGCGCAGGCATTTACTGACTTATTCGAGGTATAACTTTATCTAAAATTTCTCACGTTCCAGAATGATACCGAATAAATAGCAAACGCTATGATTAATAATATGTTAGTTTACTTTATTTCTTCTATAGTTTGAATTTTGTTGATACTTCAATTTTTTACTGTCAAGGATAGCTACAAACGCTATCTACTATTATTATATATGGTTGTTTTTAGTCTGTTTCTATATTCTATTATTGCGTTATTTCAATAGTTTTTTAGATTCAACATCCTCAAGGATGGACATTTGCTGTATCGCAATCTGGTTAAGTCGCTGCAAGCGTTCCGATTGAGACATCCCGTCATTAATGAATACAGCATTTATATTCTCCATGTTGGAGAGACAAATGAGTTGATTTATTGAGGCATAATCTCGCATATTCCCTTTCAAATGAGGATTAGCCTCACGCCACTCTTTCGCTGTGATGCCAAACAGAGCTACGTTGAGCACATCTGCTTCCTCAGCGTAGATAAGGGATTTATGGTATTCGTCAATTTCGTTTGGGATAAGGTTGGACTTTATGGCATCAGTGTGTATGTGGTAGTTTATTTTTGATAATTCACGTTTGGCCGACCATCCGAGTGCTTTTTGTTCGTCTTCTTTCAGACGTTGGAATTCCTCAATCAGATAAAGTTTGAATGGGACACTAATGGCAGAGCCAAACTCAAAAGCAATGTCTTTGTGTGCATAGGTCCCGCCGTAACGACCTTTTTTGACAAAGATTCCAATGGCATTGGTCTGCTCAATCCATTCAGAGGCACTCAAGACGAAGTTGGGAAGGCCAGCTTGCATTCTAAAGTGGTCAAATTCGACCACTTTAAAATCAGGGTTGTGAATCATTTCCCAAGTGCCAAGAAATTCGATGGTATAGCGGTTCCTCAGCCAGTTTTTGATAATGTCCGCAGCGCGTATTCCATCTTTTTTGGCCCCGGCCATATCAGTGAGGCAAATAAAATCTTTACCATCGCTTGCAATAACGGTGATGGGAGTGTCTTGCACAATAAGCTTATTTGCCATACTATTACAATGATATTTTAAATTTTTGAAAATCAGGGCGACCCTTTCGGGCTGCCCTGATTGATGATAAATGTTATGAGTTTGAGTTTATTTCCCTTCGCTCATCGCTCAGCTTCTTGTATCCTTCGTATCTCAGTTTCGCGAATTGTTCGGTCTTGGCGAAGAGTTCCTTGGCTTCTTCGGGGAAGGTCTTCAGCAAGCTGTTGTAACGGACCTCACCCATGATGAACTTCTGGAAGTCGGCCCAGTTGGGTTCCTTGCTGTCCAAGTGGAAACCGTTCTGGCCGGCTTCTTCCTCAGCGGGGTTGAAGCGCCACAGGTGCCAGTAACCGCAATCAACGGCGAGCTTCTCTTCGAGCTGTGAGTGACCCATACCAATCTTGATGCCGTGGTTGATACACGGAGCATAGCAGATGATCAATGACGGTCCAGGATAAGCTTCGGCTTCCTTGATGGCCTTGAAGTACTGTGCCTGGCTGGCGCCCATAGCTACCTGTGCCACATACACATAGCCATAGCTCTTGGCAATCATGCCGAGGTCTTTCTTGCGCACCTTCTTACCAGAAGCGGCAAATTTGGCGACAGCACCAGCAGGAGTAGCCTTGGAAGACTGACCACCCGTGTTAGAATAAACCTCAGTGTCGAGCACGAGCACGTTCACGTCTTCGCCGCTGGCCAATACATGGTCCAAACCGCCGAAACCGATGTCGTAAGCCCAACCGTCACCACCGAAGATCCACTGTGATTTCTTCACCAAGTGGTCTTTCAGGTCCACAATCTGCTTGCAGTAGTCGCAACCGCATTTTTCGCAAGCGGCCACGATCTTGTCGGCCAACTCAGCGGTCTTGATACCACATTCGCGGTTGTCGATCCATTCCTGGAACATAGCTTTCAATTCAGCGCTGCAGCACTCGCAGTTGGCGATAGCTTCCTTCATGATGCGTTCTACGCGGTCGCGCATCTTGCGGGTAGCGGTAGTCATACCGAGGCCGAATTCAGCGTTGTCTTCGAACAAGCTGTTAGCCCATGCAACACCCTTGCCGCTGCGGTTGTTCTTGCAGTACGGAGTAGCGGGAGCTGAACCACCATAGATGGAGGAGCAACCTGTAGCGTTGGCCACAATCATTCTTTCGCCAAACAGCTGGGTGATAGTCTTGATATAAGGAGTCTCGCCGCAACCAGCGCAAGCGCCTGAGAACTCGAACAGAGGCTGTGCGAATTGGCTGTTCTTGGCAGTAGCGTATTTGTCGATGAGGTTGTCTTTGTATGTCACTTTCTTCTGGCTGTAATCCCAGTTCTTGGCTTCGTCGAGCTGGCTTTCGAAAGGTTTCATCACCAAAGCTTTCTCCTTGGCGGGACATACGTCGGCGCAGTTGCCGCAACCGGTGCAGTCCATCACGGAAACCTGCATACGGAAATGCATGCCGGCAAATTCCTTCGGAGCCTTGATGTCGATGGCAGCCATGCCCTTAGGAGCTTTCTTCAACTCAGCATCAGTCATTACAACGGGACGGATAGCTGCGTGAGGACATACCAAAGAGCACTGGTTACACTGGATACAGTTGGCAGGATTCCATTCGGGAACTACAGTGGCCACACCACGTTTCTCGTAAGCGGTGGTACCAGCGGGGAAAGTACCGTCAACGATTTCCTTGAAGGCACTCACGGGCAGGTCGTTACCGCACTGAGCAACCATCGGGCGCATCACTTTGTTGATGAATTCGGGATCGCTGTCGTTGTGTTCGAAAACGAAGTCGGTGCTGCATTCCAATTTAGCCCATTCAGCGGGGATGTCAACCTTGGTGATTTCACCACCACGGTCAACAGCTGCATAGTTCATGTTGACAATGTCCTCACCTTTCTTGCCGTATGATTTCACGATGAATTTCTTCATCTGTTCCACAGCAAGGTCGTAAGGAATAACGCCTGAAATCTTGAAGAATGCGCTCTGCAGGATGGTGTTGGTACGGTTGCCCAAACCAATCTCAGCGGCAATCTTGGTGGCGTCGATGATGTACATGTTGATATTGTTGAGAGCCAAGTATTTCTTCACGAAATCGGGAAGATGTTTCTTGGTGTCGGCCACGCTCCACGGTGAGTTGTAGAGGAAGGTGCCGTTTTTCTTCAGACCGCGCAGACAGTCATATTTCTTCAGGTATGAAGGAACATGAACGGCCACGAAGTCGGGAGTACCTACCAAGTAAGGAGCCAGGATGGGCTGGTCACCGAAACGGAGGTGAGAGCAGGTGTAACCGCCAGATTTCTTGGAATCATAGTCGAAATAAGCCTGGCTGTATTTGTTGGTGTTGTCACCGATGATTTTGATACTGTTCTTGTTAGCACCTACGGTACCGTCAGCGCCGAGGCCATAGAATTTGGCTTCGAAAGTGCCCTTCGGCAGGATGGAGATTTCCTTGCCAACCTTGAGAGAACGGTGGGTCACATCGTCGTTGATACCCACGGTGAACTGGTTCATCGGCTTGGGGGCAGCGAGGTTCTTGTAAACTGCCAGGATCTGGGCAGGAGTGGTGTCTTTTGAGGAGAGACCGAAGCGGCCACCGATAATCATCGGCTTGCATTCGCAATCCTTGAAAGCTTCCACAACGTCGAGATACAAAGGATCTCCGTTAGCGCCGGGTTCTTTTGTACGGTCGAGCACGCAGATTCTCTTCACGCTCTTGGGCATTACTTCCATCAAGTATTTCACGCTGAAAGGACGATAGAGGTGAACGCTCACGAGACCGAGTTTCTTGCCTGCTTTGTTCTCCTTGTCGATGACGGTCTTGATGACATCGGTGATGGAACCCATAGCGATGATGATGTCGGTAGCGTCTTCTGCGCCGTAGAAGGTGAACGGAGCATATTCACGACCGGTGATTTTGCTCAGTTTCTTCATGTATTTGGCCACGATGTCGGGAAGAGCATCGTAATATTTGTTCTGCAGCTCTCTGGTCTGGAAGTAGATATCCGGATTCTGAGCAGTGCCGCGGGTTACAGGGTGCTCGGGGTTCAGAGCGCGGTCACGGTATTCTTTCAGGGCTTTCCAGTTGACCAATTTTTCGATTTTGCTTTGGTCAGCGGCTTCCACTTTCTGGATTTCGTGAGAAGTACGGAAACCGTCGAAGAAGTGCAGGAAAGGAACGCGGCCTTCGATAGCTGCAAGGTGGGCAACAGGAGCCAGGTCCATGATTTCCTGAACGGAACCGGTAGCCAACATGGCGAAACCGGTCTGGCGGGCGCTCATCACGTCGGCGTGGTCACCGAAGATAGACAGTGCCTGAGCAGCCAATGCACGTGCTGACACATGGAACACGCCGGGCAGCAATTCGCCGGCAATCTTGTACATGTTGGGGATCATCAGCAACAGACCCTGTGAAGCGGTGTAGGTGGTGGTCAGTGCACCTGCCTGCAGTGAACCGTGAACGGCACCGGCAGCACCGGCTTCTGATTGCATTTCGACCACTTTCACGGTCTCACCGAAAATGTTCTTTCTGCCGCCTGCGCTCCACTCGTCGATGTACTCTGCCATCGGTGATGAGGGGGTGATAGGATAGATAGCGGCGACTTCGCTAAACATGTAGGCTACGTGCGCAGCAGCGCAGTTACCGTCGCATGTCATAAATTTTTTTTCTGCCATAGTTTTTTATTTAAGTTGATGTTGTTTTATACTTTTTGCAGTTGGAAATCCCTTATAGTTATTGATTTCAGGTTTTTCTCAAAAAGCGTGCAAAGGTACAAAAATTTCTTTTATATATTACATTGAAAGAGGGAATAACCACGGCTATCGCATGAAATTTTTTTTCTGTTACTTTTCTCATGATAGAAAAGTAACCAAAAGATCTAGCCGACTTCTTTTCTCCTACTTTTCGATTAAGCGAAAAGTAGGCAAAAGATCAAGCTGACGGTAAGTGCAGCCGTACAAGCCCGTTTCCCCCAACCGTCAGCAAGGCCAACGCACGCATCTCCATTGACCGATGACTTCAGATTTCTTCTACCACCCATCTTCTACCTTCCACCTAATTACTGACCCCTGACCCCTAAAACCTGATCACTATTTCACACCGCTTCTGCCTCGCCATGTCGGCATTCCCTCCGCACAGTCGTCAATGGGCTGATGTTGCCATGAGTTTACACACCGTCAATGTATGTAGGCCGTAGGTCTGCAGGAGCTGGTAGTCCAGGACATCGCCCTGGGGAAAAGGAGTGTGCACCATCACCAAATCCCGTCAGGGATTCCATGTCAATAGAAATGGAAATTATCAAACGTCACGGTCGCGGCGCAGGTCGGGTTTGCGCCGAAGTCATGAATGTGCCGCCGCGAAACGAAATAGCTTCGATAAGATGCAAAAAACACCATTATCTGTGTCTTCGTGGCCGCTGAACATAACTCCTCACCTCCCGCCACTCGTTCTTGCCCTCATGTACAATAACATGGACTTTTACAAGACCTGTCTTTGGAGGAAATTCCCCGATGAAGTTACCATCTCTATCAGTATAAACCACGTGTTTTTCCCCAGTTTCCATGACTTCAAAAATAATTTTCGCTTTCCTGTAAACAGGAAGTCCTGTTATCTTTCCCGAAATTTTTTTCCAGTTAGCAGGTTTTTGTATCACATAACAATACGCCACATTTTCGCGCATCTCGATACTTGCGTCTAACAGAAAGTCTTGGCTGGATAGTTCAATGTTTACAACGGACATACTTTGATGCATAGTATCTTTATAGTGAAAATTGAAGCAGGTTCTGTATGTTCCAGCTGGAATCTCCTCTATCACATAATGGCCGTTGCTGTCTGTCATTGTCCAAGCCACTAATGATGAATCAAAGTTGGCGGAAGAATCACCATTGTCTATAAAAAGGCCTACTTCCAATTCGGGAATGGGATTTCCTAGCGGGTCGGTAACTACCCCGCTGATGGAGACTTGAGCAGAAAGATGAAGTGATACAAGTATCAGCATCAATGTGAAAAGGAAAAATTTACTATTATGGTGCGTATGATAGAGTATTTGACGTTTTTTTTCCTGAATCTTATTCATTGATCATTGCTTATAAACGTGCAAAGGTACAAAAATTCCTTTTATATGTTACATTTAGAGGAAGGAAGAATTTTAAAGGGATGAAGTTTTAGTTTTTGTCTAATTTTGCTTTACTTTTTTGGCAGTAAATTGGTTTTGCAGTTGTGCCGAAGGCACAAAATCCTATTAACCCCGCACGTCAGTGTGGGGTAGGGAATCTGCCATCACATACGGCGTGTCGAAGACACGCTACAACAATGACATCATATAAAGTAGCGTGCCTTCGGCACGCAGAGGTTGATGAGATAGCCTCGTACCCCACACAACGAGTTGTGCGGGGTTAATAGAATATCGTGCTTTCAGCACGCCGATCATACCCGCGTTGGCATCACCCCACACAGTGCGCTATCGCGCTTGTGCGGGGTTAATGGAATATCGTGCTTTCAGCACGCTGATCATATCTGCGTTGGCATCATCCCACACAGTGTGCTATCGCGCTTGTGCGGGGTTAATGGAATATCGTGCCGTTGACACATAAAGTTATAGTAAAATTGCGTTTTTCTCATATTTTCTTCCAAATTCTTATACGGAAATCTTTGAAAAAAACCTTTTTCTTTATCTTGTTTTCAAATTCTAAAAATATAAAATATTGAAAATAAGTGTTTTATATAATACTGAAGAAAAAATTTCATCAACCTGTTTTTGCATCAAAAAAAGTTGTATCTTTGCATCCTCAAAACAAACGGAAGGTTCGGTAGTTCAGTTTGGTTAGAATGCCTGCCTGTCACGCAGGAGGTCGCGAGTTCGAGTCTCGTCCGGACCGCAAAACAAAGGCCGTCAGTAATGACGGCCTATTTTGTTATAGCTGCTCTCTCATAGAAGTCTCACGGAAAATTGAACAAATTGTCTGTAATTATTAAAAATATTGGTTTTCAGTATGATTACCCATCCCAATTTCAAAATCAATATCGGACTGAATATCGTGGCCAAACGTGCCGACGGTTTTCATGAGCTGCAAACGGTGTTTTATCCAGTAGATACACTAAAAGATGTATTGGAAATCAATAGGATAGAGAAAGGAGTGATGCTTTCGGTGCGAAATGTTGACAACTTGTGCGCCGATGAGGATAATCTTTGCGTGAGGGCTTTCCGTTTGCTGCAGCAACATTTTGATATCGATGGGGTGGAGATCAAACTGACGAAAAACATCCCTTTCGGTGCCGGATTGGGAGGGGGCTCTGCTGATGCGGCTTTTGCGCTGAAAATGTACAATGAGCTGTTTCAATTGCAACTCTCTTCAATGGAATTGCGGGATTTGGCTGCCCAATTGGGAAGCGACACGGCCTTTTTCATTGAAAACCGTCCCGTATATGCCACAGGCCGTGGCGAGATCATGACGCCACTGGATTTGGACTTGTCCGCTTACAGAATAGAAATGGTCAAACCCGAATTTTCCATTTCCACCAAAGAGGCTTATGCCGGCGTGCATCCCCAGCAACCAGCGGAGAATTTGGATATGCTCATTTGTCGCCCCATCAGCGAGTGGAAGCATTGTATCCATAATGATTTTGAAGATTCCTTATTCCCGAAATACCCTGCATTGCAGGAAATCAAGGACGACTTCTATGCTCGAGGTGCTGTTTACGCCTCAATGTCCGGCAGCGGCTCAGCGGTTTACGGGATCTTCGATAAAGAGTAATAATACAAATTGTGCACCTGTTGGTTGAGTCGTGTGCCAAAGGCACACTATCCTATTAACCCCGCACGTCAGTGTGGGGTAGGGAATCTGCCATCACACATGGCGTGTTGAAGACACGCTACTACAACGAATCATGTAAAGTAGCGTACCTTCGGCACGCAGGGGTTGATGAGATAGCCTCGTACCCCACACAACAAGTTGTGCGGGGTTAATAGAATATCGTGCTTTCAGCACGCTACTGTCAGTGAAATTGGCACAATAGCACACTAATTCCATTTGCACATTTGCTAATTAACTAATTTGCTAATTTCATTGGCACATTAGCACATTGATAATTAGCACATTATCTTCTTTTCTCCCAAAGGCATATAAGTTTATACACCAGCACCGCGGCGAGCACATCCGATGACTTGTCGTGCGGCTGGGGGCAGAGTTCCACCACATCGAAGCCGACGATTTTTTTCGAGGCAAAGAGTTTTTCCAGGAAGGAAATCAGGGTGTACCACGACAGGCCGCCAGGCAGCGGGGTGCCCGTGGAGGGCAATACCGACGGGTCTAAACCGTCCAGGTCGATGGTGAGATACACATGGTCAGTGAGGCGGTCGATGGCTTGTTGCATCCAATCCGTATTGTCGTACATTTTGTGGGCATAGAAGATGTTTTCTTTCACGATGTTGTGCATCTCCTCCGTGCACACATTTCGGATACCCACCTGCACCACACGGGCATAATCCTGGGCTCTGCGCATCACGCAGGCATGGTTGTATATCGAGCCATGATACTCGTCGCGCAGGTCGGCATGGGCATCCACCTGCAATACTGACAAATCGGGATATTTTTCGCTGAAAGCCTTGATGGAACCTACTGATATAGAGTGTTCTCCGCCCAAAAGGCCGATACGTTTCTGTTGCTCTATGAAGTGTTTTACCCTCAAATATACCGATTCCACCATTTTGTCTGGTGTGCTGAAATCATAACCGTGGCGGTCGGTGTAGATGCCGGCGGTATAAGGTTCCATCTCAAATTGCACATCATACAACTCAATGCTGTCGGAGGCGTCAATAATGGCTTGCGGTCCCTTGTCAGCGCCTTTCACGAAAGTGCTGGTGCCGTCGTAGGCAACGGGCAACAAGGCGTATTTTGCGTTTTCCAAGCGAGCGTATTGCTCGTCCATGTCCAAGAAGTATTCCATTTTTTTCAGATTAGTATTGTCGCGATAAATATCTTTTTCGTATCAATTTCCACAAACGAAGATTACGGCTTCGAAGAGGTCGAATTTCAGTAACCCCGCACGTAAGTGTGGGGTTATTGAACAGTAACTTGAATGCCTTCGCTATGCGAGGTGAATTCGGGCGCGTACATGCACTGGATAGTGGTGATGCCGTTGCTGTATGTTCCTGCCATCGTAGCCATCAGCGTGTATTCGAACACGTAGGTGCCCTTGGGCAGATAGTCGATGAAGAAGTTGGTGGCGGCATCGCCGGTGGCCTCGTAATACCACAGCCCGCCTTGGTGCTTGTATTGCGACAACACATTCACGGGCTCGAAAGCGGAGGCGCGCATATCTTTCAGGTGGACATATTCCATGTCGCGGTCACAGCGGATCTCGGTGCGCACCCGCACTTTGTCCCCGACTTTCAGAGGGGAATTTTCCGTAATCGGTACCAGCACTTCGCCGCGGTCTCCGATCTCTACCTTGTAGAGTCTCTTTAGGATGCTGAAGTTCTGGTCGTCGCTATGGGATATCTTGTCCAGATTTTCCAAATACTGCCAGTACAATCCTCCCCAGGCGGGACCGTCGCTGCTCTTTTCAATCTTGATGATGGCCATATCTTCCGTCACTTCGCTGCCTTTCCATGCTTTTTTGATATAGCCGGTGCCGGCTTCCGCCTCCATGCTCTTGTCGTCTTCGGTGTAGCTCCAATCACCCATAGTCAGCTTCACACCATTGGTGTTCTCCAATTGTGTGTTGTTGAGCAGCAGGGCGTAAATGGCTTCGGTGGTGGATTTTGTAGTGGGCCAGTTCTGCGTTTGTTTTTGTTTGAGCAACCACAGCTGCATCTGCTCTACGGATTTCTGGTCTTTGGTGATGGTGTTGAACGCCTCGATCAACATGGCCTGACGCTCAATAGGAGCTTCGTACCAGAAGTAGCCATAGCCTTCTTTTTTCCAGAACATGCCCATTTCTTCTGAATATTGCGCTCTCGACTTGATGTTTGCCACAATTTCCTGGGCCAGCTGGGTATCGCCGTTGCGATAACAAATCAAAGCCGTCATGGCTTGGGTGTAAATGGATTGCTTTTTCCAGTTTTTTTTCAGATTGGCATAATAATAATTGTAGGCTTCGCTGTTGGTAATGCTGACCTTCTGTTTCAGGAAGAAACTGCGGGCATACAGGTAGTGGATGTCCGTTACGTCGTAGTCTGCTTTCTTGCCTCTGTACCATTTGTCGTAGATTTCGCGGGCTTTGTTGTCGATGAAATTGACAGCTTTCCTGATGACTTGGTCACTCATGGGATTCTGAACACCAAGCACTTGCAGGTGACCGCAGCCGGCTACAATGTGTTGCGTGATGTAGCGACTGCTTTCATGGCTGCCGAACCACGACCAGCCGCCGTCATTGTTCTGGGCTTTCTCCAATTTGGTCACAGCGGCCTTGTTTTCTTTGGCCATGCGGTGCAGGTCGAACAGCAGGGCGATGTTCTGTTTCCGCATCGACTCGTTCTGGGCATCCAACACCCAGGGGGTTTCTTCCAGAATGACGGATTTCAGTTCCTGATTCTTCTCCAACTGCGAGCAAAAAGCATCGGGCGATTCGTTCAGCCAGCTGTCGAATACCTTTTTGATGCGGGGATGCGAGTTGACGAGGTGAGCCGCCAAAGTGTTGGCATATAAACGGCTGAAAGTTTGTTCGTTGCATTCATGGGGATATTCCATCAGATAGGGCAGGGCCTGAATGGCGTACCAGATGGGATTGGGGGTGAATTCCAAAGTATAGGATTGGGTGCTCAAAGTGGAGTTGGCGATGCCGAAGCTGTTTTTCAATTTATTGAAAGTGAATGTTTTACTTCCTTTTCCTGAAATATGAAGCGGCAGGCTCTCGGTTACTAAAATGCGGTTGGTGAGAATGGGCAGGGTGGCTTCTTCGCCGTCAGCATACGCGGGACTCTGGTCATTTTGTGCTTCTATGCGGTAGGTCACCGCACCCAAGTCTTTGGGAACCGTCAGGGCGAAGTGCACTTCCTTGCTTTGTCCCGCCTCAACGGTGAAACTCTGGGTGGAGATGCCGTTAGTCAAATCTAATTTTTCTCCGTTGAAAGGATTGGTCAGGGTCAGTTTTACCTGTCCGCTTTGTTGTTCCTCGCCCATATTGACCACCTTGGCGGACAAAACCACTAAGTCGCCTTCCCGCAGGAATCTCGGCATATTGGGCACTACCATCAGCGGTTTCTGGGTCTGCACAAATTTCTCGAAATAGCCGCTCATCAGCTCGTTGTTATGGGCAAAGCCTTGCAGTTTCCAACGGGTGAGCGATTCGGGTATGGTGAAGGATACCAGCACATTACCCTCTTTGTCCGTTTGCAGATGCGGGAAGAAAAATGCGGTTTCGTTGAAATTGGTGCGGATTTGAAGGTCTTCTTTTGGCTCCCCATTCTCAGTTTCAGCGAGAGCAGCTTCTGTATTATCTGGATTCCATTGAAGTGTAAGATGGTCAATATATCCTACTTCGTCTGCCATAAATTGTGGTTCTTCTGCTTCATCAAATTCAGCAGCTAAATCCATTTCCACGCTTTCTTCCACAACCGCATTAGTGGTATAGGCACCAGCAGCCTTGCTCATCATCAGGCGATTTCTACGCCAGCTGTTGATTTCCCATAACAGCTGCGGATAGTTTCGGCTGATAAAATCATAGGAGGTTTTTTGTAAATTCCGGTAATAGCTGTTTCCAATGTTTGAAGAGAAACGGAAAGAATAATTGTAAGAAGGTTTGCTGGTATTGAAAATACTTGATATCCATCTATTTGGCGAGGCTAAAGCGTCTAAAGAAGCGTCATACATAGAGCAGAGCAATTCCGCTGCCACCTTGTCACCGTTTTTGTCCTTCAGCCGAATCTGGTATTGTTCCTGACTGCCCGGCAGAGTTTTGTCGCGGAAAGTCAGAAAGTCGAAATCAATTTTTTTGTGACTGAATGGAATATTGAAATTTAAGCTTTTTTCATACGGTTTGTTGTTTTGTGCGGTGAAGGCATGGACAACCACATGACCGAGGTCTTCTTCGGTCACAGTATAGCTGAAATCGGCCTTGCCTTGGTTGAGTTTCACCCATTTTGACTCTACTAATACCTCATTGGAGATGATTTCGCATAGTACCATGGCATTTTTCAGGTAACTTCCCAAGGTGAAATGAATGGTTTCGCCAACCTCTACAGTGTTTTTATGGGATGATGTCAGCCAAATAGCTTCGTAATTCGCACATTTTTTACTTTTTTCGTCATAAATCAATACAAAATACTCTTCTTGGATCTGATTATTGTCTTTATCGTAAGTGCTTAAGCTGATTTTGTAATAACCTTCCTGAAGATTTTTCATATCCTGAATGATGAAAGGATTTTGGCCATCGGTCACAAAATCGCCGTGTTTAACAGTTTTAAGGACTTTCCAATTGCTCTTTTGAGCCTCGTTTTGGAAGTCCAGATAGCGTAGTTTCTGTATCATCTGGGCAGAATCCGACAGATAATAATTGGCATCTTTGCAGCTGTATTTGTAATTTTCAGGAGTTTGTATGGCTTCGATGCGGTAATGGATTGTGCCTTTTTGGGCCTCACCAGCCAAGTTGGTGATTTTTACGGGGAACTGGTTTTTCCCGTTCAAGGCAATGCTTTCAGGGAATTCTGCATTGATCAGCAGTCCGATTTTGCTCACCAAGACTCGGGTGGAGCCGCTGTGGGTTTCGCCTGTGATATCGGTCACATCCACACTGATTTCGTACGTGTAGAGCGGGTTGTAGCGTTGTGACTCCAAGTCGGGTTGGGCGATGAAATCGATGTGGAAATTGCCCTCATTGTCGCTGGTGGTCTCGCCATGGGCTATTTCCTGGGATTTTCCCACGGGTTGCCACCACCACCAGCGCCACCAGGGGAAGGAGGCCTTGCGCACCACATGGTATTTTACGCTTGCCCCGCCGATGCCATAGCCAGCGTAGGCTTTCACATGGCCGTCCACGCTTACATTTTGCCCGATTTTGAACTCTTCGGTGGGTTGGTCCAAGGTGATTTCGAAGGTGGGGCGCTTGTATTCTTCTACCGAAAAATAATGGTTAGCTATGTGTTTTGATTCCAATTTAATCTGAAGACGAAAATTCCCTGTTAAACCTTGGCTTGGAAGTACAAAACTTCCTGACACAGAACCATATTCATTTGATATAAGTTGTTGTTCGGAAACCTTTTGATAATTGGCATCGTAAAGTTCAACGGTAATTTTCTGCCCATTGCCAGTGTTTTGGTGGAGTATGGTGTTTCCTGCACTCGTTGTTTCCACCAAAATCGTCTTGAAATAGACCGTTTGTCCAGGTCTATATATGCTTCGGTCTGTGAATGTATAGGCATTTTCAGAGATATTGGCCTCAGGATTTTCATGGTATCTACCCCAATATTTGCGTTTGATAATTTGATATTTATCCTGATTCCAAGTGGCATAAGCAGCAAATGTATAGGTGTTATTAGCTATGTCACAGGTGCATTTTCCGTCTGCATCGCAACTGAGTGTCGTAGTTTTGGAAGTTTTTTTGGCGTTGTAATCTGGATAGAAACTGATGCAGACTTCCGCTCCTTTGAGAGGGTGGCCTGTGGTGCGGTCGAACACGAAAAACTCTAATTTTTTGTCATTTTGCCGGTATTGTGCGTCAATATTGGTTACATACAAAGTATAAAAAGAATAACCTTTGTGGTTCTCGTTGGTAAAGGCGGCATCGGAAGCTAATAGCACATAAAAGCCTGCGTCTAATGAGGGTAGCAGAAAATGTCCGCTGACACTACGGTAGTCTTTTTCATTAGGAGCATTGAGTTTGGTTTCATAGACTTTTTTCTGCTGTATCAGCCAAGCGTATAATTTCGTGTTATCCGTGCTTCTTTTCAGCTCATATTCTTCTTCTTTACATGAAATAATGCGGAAATATAAATTCTCGCAATTCTTATAAGAAAAAGTGATGAGGTTGGCTTGGTTAGCGGGAATGATATTATTGCTGCTGAATTTCACCACGGAACTTTTGATGACATCGATAGTGGCTTTGGCATTATGGGCTTCTATGGATTTCGGTGCCACCGCAATGGTTTTGTTGAACCAGTCTATGGCATTCACATAATAGTTTTTGTACTCAGGCCGGGTGTTTTTGTCGTATTGATCAGCTCTGTTATCATAGAAAACTCCCAATGCAAAACTGACCATTTCATATCCTTCTTTGCCCTGATATTGTTTTTCCATGCTGGTGAGTGCGGCTAACTGCAATGCTGAGGCATTGTCTAAATTGCTGTGTGTGCCCAAATACTCGAAACGGCGCAAGGTGGCGTCTAACAAAGCTCTGCAGTCAGGTTCGTTCAGGTGCAAAAGGGTCAACTCTTGCAGGGTGTAAAGAGTGAGATAGGAAAATGACAATTCGTCCGTAGCGGGAATATCAATATTGGCAAATTGTTGAGGTTCAGCCCAGTATCGCTCATCATTCACATCAAAAGGAATCTCAGGTATTGGCAGTTCATAGATTTCATTCTGCAGAAAATCCAAAAAACGGAAGGCTAAAAAGTCGTACAAAGTGGGTCGGTAGGCTTCCGAAGTCACCGAATCTAACAAAACAGCGTACTCTTTGATGGGGATTTTGCTGAGTGCTTCTTTGTTCTCGATAGAAAGCAGATAATGTTTGATGATTTCTTTCGCGAAGCGTTGTGCGTCCCAGGTGTTGAAATCTGCGGCGGCATTAGCCTCCTCGTCGGCAAGGGTGGTACGGTCCATAATTCGCCAGCGGTTCTGCTGGTAATAGACAGACAGCAGCTGGGCCATGCAGCTTTGCCAAATTGCCACATTGGCAGGGTTGTTTTTTTGTTGTTCAATCTGCTGATTGATAGACAGATAAATGGTGTCAAAGGCATTGTCATACTGCAGCATTTGTTTTTCATACAGTTTCAGCTGCCGCTGGATATCTTTGGGGCCTTGTTGTGCAAAAGTTACCATAATGCAAAAGAAAAAAAGTGAAACGATAAGCGTGGTTCTTTTCATATCTTTACTAGTGTTGCGGTATTTTCTTGTTTTGGTTGGTGATAAGAATATGTTATAAAGTGGTATACGATGTATGCGGTTGGTCGTGCTGAAAGCACGCAATTCTATTAACCCCGCATAAGCGCAGCGCAATGTGGGGTATGTGGCAATCTACCATACTCCAGCGTGCCGTAGGTACGCCACATTGGAGTGTGTGTAGCGTGCTTTTAGCACGCAGACAGGAGTTGTTACTGTCCACCCCACACAACAAGTTGTGCGGGGTTAATAGGATATCGTGCCTTTGGCACGCCTCTTTGTCATTCAAATCAAAAAACCGATAAATCATTTTTTGATGGATTTCTATAATGAACGTGCAAAACTACAAAATAGTTTTGATAGTTGAGAAATTTGATAGTTTAAAATCAAAAAGTGCCGGAGGCACACCAACACATCCTTATGTGTCAGAAAATCAGTGAGAAAAAATAAAAATAAAAAAATGAGGGAAAATCAAATTTTATTACAATATTTTTTGTATTTTTGCCGTTAGAAATATAAGAATCAAAAAATATACAATCATGATTGAGAAAAAGTCAGACAAAGGTAACCTGGAAAAGAGAAAATTATCATTTCTCTTGATTGGTTTTGCCGCCGTCCTCGCGCTTACATACGTAAGTTTCGAGTTGTTCGCCTCCCGTGACAAAGGTACGGTGATGGCTATTGATGATGACGAATTCATCGAAGTGATGGATGAAGACGTTATCGCAACCGACCAAACCCCTCCCCCGCCACCACCACCAGTGGCTCAGCAGCAGGAAGTGGTCTTAAATATTGTGGATAACAATATTAAGGTCAATACTGACTTCGACTTTACTCAGGATTTCGACGAAGATGCCGAAGTTGAAGAGTATGTTCCGATTGATATCGTGGAAGAAGAGGCAGAAGAAGCACCTCCTGTTCGTTTCGCAGAAGAAATGCCCGAGTATGTTGGTGGCATGGAAGCTATGTACGCTTTCCTCAAGAACGAGTTACAATATCCTGAAGCTGCCCGTAACAATGGTATCCAGGGTACAGTCTTGTTAGAGTTCGTGGTGGAAAGAGACGGAAGTGTTAGTAATGTGAAACCCTTGGTTTCTCTCTTCCCTGAATGCGACGCTGAAGCTATCCGCGTGGTGAAGAAGATGCCGAAATGGAAACCCGGCAAGCAGATGGGTAAGCCCGTCAGATGCTACTTCAACCTTCCTATCCGCTTCACTTTACAGTAAACACGTTTTGGTCAATGAATATAAAAGAGACTTCTTGCAGGTCTCTTTTTTTTTCAAAAACCGGAGGTTGACGAATTTACAAAATATCATTATGTGATTAGTAGAAATGTGTTATGGCGTGTCTCTACGTTCAGGAAATCATTATTCACTGCATGAAAACAAAAAACATCCTTTTTCTGATTATCTTTTCGCTCTTATTGTTCCAATTGCCGGCACAAGAACCCGCTACGTGTTTCCGTATCCAACTGAAGGACAAAAACTTGAGTCCCTACTCAGTAACACGCCCGGAGGAATTTTTGTCGCCACGTGCCATCAATAATAAGGCAAGATACAATATTCCTATTACCATTGAGGATATTCCCGTAAATCCTCAGTATAAACAGCAAATATGCGCTATTAATGCTTCCATCCGGATACTTTCCGAATCCAAATGGCAGAATACCGTGGTGATTTATTGCCCCGACTCATTGGCACTGGAGGCGGTGAAAGTTTTGCCTTTTACCGATACTACAGTGATTCCTGTCGCTTCCTATGACTTAACCCCTTCTCAAGAGGAAAAAGAAATTGTTCCAAATAATAGTAATGATTTGTTGCAGAATGATTTATATTTTGATTCCTTGTTTGATTATGGTCCAGCGTGGGCACAGATAGCTTTCCATAATGGTCATCGCTTGCATGAACTTGGTTACTATGGGGATGATATGCTGATAGTGGTGTTGGATGGTGGTTGGGAGGAGTTCAATCACATTCCTTATTTCCAGATTATGTATGAAAACGGACAATTGCTCGGCACCCGTGATCTGATTCCTGACCATGATAATGTATATGATGGGGGATCTCATGGTACTAAGGTTACATCAATTATGGCAACCGGTGCCGATGGAGAATATATTGGGGCGGCTCCCCATGCCCGGTATTATTTCATTCTGTCTGAGAATCCTTTTAACGAAGAACTGATAGAAGAAGATTTTTGGGCTCAGGGAATTGAAATTGCGGATAGCTTGGGTGCGGATGTGGTAAATTCCTCGTTGGGTTATTCTACCTTTTCAGAATTTCACCAGGGAGATTTTACGTATGAGTCCTGTGATGGCGTGGCCAGCATTGCTTCCCGAAACGCCAGTTTGGCTTGCCAAAAGGGAATTGCGGTATGTGTTTCCGCGGGTAATGAGGGCAATAATTCGTGGCATTACATCACCCATCCCGCCGATGCCTTTGATGTGCTTTGTGTAGGGGCAGCTCGTGCTATTGACAGCGCGATGGCATATTTTTCCTCGTATGGTCCCAGTGCTGATGGCCGGGTTAAACCGGATGTGGTGAGCGTGGGCTGGGATACCTTTGTGGTGAATACTGATGGTAGTGTCTATTCGGGTAATGGGACAAGTTTCGCAAGTCCTGTTATGGCCGGCTTGACGGCTTGCCTGCGACAGGCCTTGCCTCAGAAAAACGCCATGGAAATTATGGATATTATCCGTCAACATGGACACCAGTATAACTCTCCTGATTCCATTATGGGCTATGGCATTCCTGATATGTATCAAGCTTATCTTGATAATGCTTTGGTGCAAGTGGAACCGGTCAATGTCCAAAATAAGTTTATGGTCTATCCGAATCCATGCACAGAAAAACTGGTGATACCCAATCCTGAATATACTATTCGCAAAATAGAAGTATATGATGTGAGTGGGAAATTGATATATCATTTCGACAATTGCGGAAGAGCTTTGATTCAAATGCCCGTCAGTCAGTTGATAGATGGTTTTTATATCGTCAGAATCCATTCATCAAACGGTATCGAGACCACGAAAATCATCAAGCGATAAATGGAAAAAAATCCGTAATTTTGCACTCCAAAATTTTGACTATGCTTAAAATTGAAAATTTACATGTTTCCATTAAAGGAAAAGAAATATTGAAAGGTGTTAATCTGGAAATCAATCCGGGTGAGGTTCATGCCATTATGGGACCGAATGGTACAGGAAAAAGTACCTTGGCATCAGTGATTGCCGGCAAGGAGATTTTTGAGGTTACCGAAGGAAGTATTACCTATAAAGGAAAAAACCTGCTGGAAATGCCGGTAGAACAGCGTGCCCGTGAGGGTATCTTCATCGGTTTCCAATATCCGGTGGAGATTCCAGGGGTGAGTATTTCCAATTTTATGCGTACAGCCTTGAATGAAATCCGCCAATATCGCGGACAAGAAGCTCTGTCGGGTGCACAGTTCCTCAAACTGATGGAGGAGAAGAAAAAGGTGGTGGAATTGACCGCCAAACTGAGCAACCGTTCGGTAAACGAAGGTTTTTCTGGTGGTGAGAAAAAGAAAAACGAGATTTTCCAAATGGCGATGCTTGAACCCACCTTGGCCATCTTGGATGAAACAGATTCAGGCTTGGATATCGACGCTTTACGTATTGTTGCCAATGGCGTTAATCAACTGAAAACCAAGGATAATGCTACGGTTGTCATCACCCACTATCAGCGTTTGTTGGACTATATCGTACCTGATATCGTACATATCCTGTTCGATGGCAAAATTGTGAAATCCGGTCCAAAAGAATTGGCTAAAGAATTGGAAATCAAGGGATACGAGTGGATTAAAGAAGAGTATAACGCAGGCAAACTGAACTAATATGGAGAAGTTTATTCAATATTTGCAACAGACGTTTGCCGAAGTGAGGTCAAAACTGCCCGATGACGAACAGTCAAGGGTTTCCGCTATGCGGGAAAAGGCATTAAACCAAATCATCTCAGAGGGACTTCCCAATTCAAAAGATGAGTTGTGGCGCCATTTTCCCATCGAGAAACAGATCTCCTCTTCCTACGATATCCAATTGGAAGCAAATCCATATCAACCTGTAGAACAGTATTTTAAATGTAATGTTAGTGATATAAACACGGACATGTTCACGATGCTGAACGGTTGGTATGTCCATAAAAACGCTCCCTTGACCACCTTCCCCAACGGGGTGATTGTGGGCAGTCTTATGGCGGCCGTGGACCTGTATCCCGATTTGGTGATGTCGCATCTGGCTAAATTTTACTCAGACAAGGCCGACAAGTTTGTACGTCTCAACGAACTTCTGTTCAACGACGGCTTCTTTGTCTATGTGCCAGACCATGTTTCGGTGGAAAAACCGATGCAATTCGTTTCTATTGTCAATAGTCAGCAGACACTGATGATAAATAACCACAATTTGGTGATTTTAGGTAAGCATGCGTCCCTGTCATTGGTACAGTGCGACGACTCTTTGCAACATGATCTGAGTTTTACCAATAATGTGAGTGAGATAATTCTGGAAGAGGGTGCCCATTTGAATTTTTATAAAATGGAGAATAAAGATGCACAGACTATGGAGTTGAATCATATTTTTGTGCATCAGAAAGCATACTCCACCTTCTTTTCCAATGCCATTACCTTTAATGCGGGTTTTTTACGCAATATGATTCATGTGGATTTGACAGAGCCGTTTGCGGATGCCAAATTATATGGTTTGTATTTGGTTGATAAAAAGCAATTTGTTGATAATCAAGTGTATGTAAATCATGCGGTGCCGGATTGCACCAGCTATCAGTTGTACAAAGGTATTGCTGATGACGAGTCTCGCGCAAACTTTAACGGGCATATCATTGTAAGACCGCAGGCACAGCGTACTTCCGCTTATCAGACTAACAAAAATATAGCTTTGACGGATGAGGCGAAGATCACTACCAAGCCGTTCCTGGAGATTTATGCCGATGATGTGAAGTGCAGTCATGGTGCTACTATTGGCCAGTTGGATGAGGAGGCTTTATTCTACCTGAAATCCAGAGGTATATGTGAACGCAATGCCCGGGCTTTGCTGATGTATGCCTTTGCCAACGAGGTGGTTAATTTTGTGGAAATCGATTCTTTGCGTGAGCGTTTGTTGGATATGACCCAAAAACGCCTCAGCGGTGAATTGTCTGCCTGCAGTCATTGTGCGTTCCCCTGTGGCGAGGCGAAAAGCTTCTCGTTCAAGATAGATCTGAGCAAAATATAATAATGTGCTAATTATCAATGTGCTGATGTGCTAATTAATTAGCAAAATAGTTAATTAGCAAATGTGCAAATTGGATTTTGAACTTTGAATTTTGAATTCAATTTAAGGTCAAAGCAGTGAAGTATTAATATGAATATCGAGCTTTTGTGTATTGGCAAAGAAAATGCGGATGCTTTCGAAGAAGCGTTGGGTCAGTACATCAAAAAAATCAAGCTGTATAACAACTTTGACTTGGTGGTTATTCCCTACCTGAAAAACACCAAGTCCATGTCGTTTGAGGAACAGAAACGGAAAGAAGGCGAGCTGTTGCTCAAAAAATTCTCTCCTTCTGACTGTGTTGTGCTCCTGGATGAACGAGGAAAGGAAATTTCATCGGTGGAATTCGCCAATTTTTTACAGCAAAAAATGAATAGCGGAATAAAAAAACTGGTCTTCGTCATAGGCGGCGCATACGGTTTTTCGGAGGCAGTGTACCAGCGTCAGAACGCTAAAATTTCATTATCGAAACTTACTTTTCCGCACTTGATGACACGCCTTATTTTTACAGAACAGCTCTATCGAGCGTTCACTATTTTACACAATGAGCCCTATCATCATGATTAAAAGTTAGTTATTTTTTTGTGCAAACGTGCATAGTATGGATTTTTTTTGTATTTTTGCCATCTAATATAGAAATATAATGCAAATAAAATACATAGCTATGAAAAAATCTATTCTTTTATTCATTCTGGTTTCTTTATTTTCTTTTTCGTTTGCCACAAAGCCAGTTGTGACTGTTAACGAAGCCAAGCAAACAGCGACCAATTTCTTAGTCGAACAATGCTATATTAATGCCGCCAGCATTAATTTGACTTTGAAACATACGGAAACCGACGAGAATGGTGAACCTTTGTTCTATCGCTTTCAATTGAACGATCAGGGTTTTGTGATTGTTTCCGCTACAGAGCTTTACTATCCTGTGGTAGCTTTCTCGTATGAGTCAAATTATGAAAATTGCAAAGAAAATGCAGCTTTCTGTGACGGCTATAAGAAAGACATTCAGCAAGCTAAAACAGCTCAAATGCCTGTCAACGCTGCTGCTACCAAAGCATGGAACCGTTACAATACGACAAACTTCTCTAAAAGCAAGGATGCGACTGTTAACGAGTGCCAGCCTCTCTTGACCACCAGCTGGGGCCAGAAACAATATTACAATCAATATTGCCCGTTTGATGGTCATGCCGATGCAAATAGTCAGGATTATCGTACAACTGTTGGTAATGCTGCGGTAGCAATGGCTTCAATCATCAATTATTACCGCTATCCTACCCAAGGTTCTGGTGGTGTAAGTTATATTCCCTATATTGATTGGGGTGCATTCCAGGAAACTTATCCCCGTATATATGTAAACCTCAATAATGTGGAATATAATTATGATGCTATGACTTCAGCCATTAACAATTATAATGGTGAAGTCGCAAAATTATTGTTCCATACAGGTGCTACCGCATTGACCAATTATAGCGCAGAAAGAAATTTCAACAATAAAACCAAAACAGAACCTATAAACGCATTTAATGCCTTGAAACAATATTGGGGTTTTTCCAATGATGCTCAAATGACATTTAGACCTACAGAAATTCAAGATGATAGCGTTTGGATGGCTGATTATGTGATTTCAGAATTGAACGAAAGACGCCCGGTGTTCTATTCCGCATACAGAGAACCCGAATTGTTGAATAATATGTGCATGGTGGTGGATGGTTATAAATATATGACCGGTACTGGTTCAAATGGAAATTTATTCCTCCATGTGAACCTCTCTCCTACCACAACTGGTAACGAAATGAAAAAAGCATATTACATGTATCCGAGTAATAACTTCTCCTACAAATCTGGTGAAAGTGTAATCAGATATTTGCAACCAGATGCTGTAAATATAGAAAAACCTATTGTCAGCGAAAGTGAAGTCACTGCAAAGGCTGGTACTATTAGTGATGGTGCTGGTAATATGAAATACCAAAGCAATTCTAACAGACAATGGCTGATTGCTGCTCCGAATGCCAGCAGCTATACCTTTACCTTCAAACGTTTGAATACAGAAGCAAATAATGACGTTATTTCTATCTATTCAGGTGAAGAAGTCAATGCTGCTAATTTGATTCAGTCATTCTCTGGTCAGTACCTCACCGCAGCTGCCACCGACCAAACCCAGGGTTCTTCTCAACAGGTTACTTTTGATATGCCTGCATTGCCCAATGCATTTACAGTAAATTCTGATAAGGTGTTAGTAACCTTTACTTCTAATGATACTATTGAAGATTATGGTTTTGTATTGGAATATGCAGCCACATACGACCAAAGTGATCTTTCAGTATGTGCCCCGAGCCAGGCTTTGACCAATTATCATTATGTGCTGGTTGATAAAAATCAACCTGTTATCGCTGACACAGATCCCAATGCTGAGGAAGCAATTAACAGTATCTCCAGCGATGATGAACCATACGCAGCAAATACTGTTTGCTCATGGACAATTAAAACAGTGGACGCAGTGGGTTATTATATTGACTTCTCAAAATTTGACCTGAAATATGGCGATTTTATTGAAATCACCACTATTGAAACCAATCCCGAATTACTGTACAAGTTTGACGTATTCAATTGGCCAGGTGTTGGTGGCTATAGCGTGGATGCTAGCAAGATGAGAGTAAGATTCGTTACCGACCACTGGATGGAAGGCGATGGTTTTGAATTGGAATACTGGACTATCTTGGGTATCAACCAGGAAAGCGGTCTTTCAGATATCAATATCTATCCTAACCCCGCTACCAATTTCTTGAATGTTGACCTGACTGGCGATGCTCAGAAAATAAGCATGAACGTGGTGGATATGAGTGGTAAGATTCTGTATAACGACGAAATCAACCACAATGGCGGTTCACAGATTTACAAAGTCCCTGTTTCAAATCTGGCCAGCGGAATTTATTTCCTGCACCTGAATACTCCTACAGGTAAAACCATCCAGAAATTCATTGTGAAATAGTTTAGGCTTAATTGAAAGGATATATTTTGTAGAGACGTGCCACGGTGCGTCTCTATTTTTTTAAATGAAAAGGATATAAGGTTACAATTTATATATAAGAGGAGAGAGGTTTACATAATGATATTGGTGCATATCTCTTCAAACTCCTGTATACTTAATTGCTCTGGCCTTTTGGAGAAAATGGGGTTTTGCTTGTAGTCTGCTGAAAACCCAAATTGATGTAACGAGTTGCGTAAAGTTTTTCTGCGTTGGTTGAAAGCTGTTTTCACCACCTGCCTGAATAACTTCTCGGAACAGTGTAATTCCTTTTCCGGATTTTTGATCAAACGTATTACCGCTGATTTGACTTTAGGAGGCGGAAAGAATTGTTGCTCATCTACTGTGAACAAATATTCTATATCATAAAATGCTTGCAACAAGACACTTATAATACCGTATTGCTTATGGCCCGGTGATGCAGCCACACGTTCGGCTACCTCTTTTTGGAACATACCCACTACTTCGTTGACTAAATATTTGTAATCCAGTACTTTGAATAGTATTTGGGAGGATATGTTATAGGGGAAATTGCCTATGATGGTCAAGTTGTTGGAAAATATCGTATCCAAATTCAGCCGCAGAAAGTCTTGTGACAATATATTGCCCTGTAAATCCGGATAATGTTGCTCCAGATAGTCAACAGATTCACGGTCTATTTCCACCACTTTGAAATGCGGATAATGGTGGTTGATCAGGTATTTGGTCAATACACCCATGCCAGGACCGATTTCAAGGACGTTTTCGGGCGCTGTGGAAATGCTTTCCGCAATTTGCCGAGCAATATCCTCGTTCTGCAAAAAGTGCTGTCCTAAGTTCTTTTTGGGCTTGACAAGAGGCATGGCAAAGACTAATTATCACCACGCAGGGTTCTATACCGGCTGCGGGCGTCGTTGACATATAAACTGGACGGGAAATCACGCATCAACTTGCGATAATAGTCCATGGCTTTGTTGGGATCATGAATATAATATTCGTATAAATCTCCCAATTTGAATAGGGCATCATCAGCCAGTAGTTCTGTATAGTGGGATTCTTCAATTTTACGCAGCAATTGTTCTGCGGTCAGATAATCTTTCTTTTTAATCAGAATAAGCGCTTTCTGATAAAGAGCGTCATCAACCAAAGTGCCAAAGGGCGATAGGGTGATAACTGAATCGAACATGGTATAGGCCTCGTCAACTTTGTTCTGGAACAGCAGATAATCGGCTTTGGCGTAGTATTGTAAAGGAATATTGACTTTCTGTCCAGAAAAAAGCAGTGTGTCTTCCTCTTCACCATCCTCATCATCATCTTCTTCGTCTTCCTCATTATCCGAAATCAGCAATGAGAAATACATGGCATCGTTGGCAATCAGTTTGGAAGTGGCGGCACGCAATACGTCCAATTGGCTTTTTGCCCAGGCAAACTCCCCGATGTAAAATGAGAGTTTGGCATTTTTGAACTTGGCACTTTGTCCAATTTCATCATTGGGCATGTCTTTATCCACTTGGGAATACAATAAAGTAGCATCCCAAATATTGTTTGTATATAATAATATATCAGCAAGCTGAACCTTGTATTCGTTCATCTGCTTTGCTTCCCTGCTGGCGTTTTTGATGGCTTCTTCCAATAATTGTATGGCTTCATCGGCTTTGTTCTGGTAAAAAGCCAAAAGGGATGAGTATTTTAATACCAAATCAGTGGAGCAGGAAGCCAGACCTTTCTCGGCGACATAATTCTTGTATTCTTTGTCCAGATTGACTACTTCCGTCATATTAACGGGATAGGTAGTGGATATCTTTTGATACTTGATGTTCAGTAATCTGTTAATAGCATTGTCGTATTGGGCACCATCTTTGCCTTTGGCCACCACGTATTCCAATGCTTCAATGGCAACATCGTAATTGCGGTTCTGTTCAGCACTTACCGCCAGTTGCACCAACCGGGATCCGTCTTCATTGTTCTTTTTATCCAAGGCCTTGGCTAATATCAATGCTTCAGGAAAATCCTTGTTGACTTGATATACCCATGTCAGTAACAGGGTATAGCAGTCATTCTCAGGATATTTCTGCATGTTTTTTTGAAGCAAGGTCTTTATTGTCAGGTACTTCTGCTGATTTTCATCATCCGCGAGCGCATTCTGAATGATTTCTTCAGCTTGGGGAAGATATTTGGCCTCATTGTCTTGAATTAAAGCGAGAGCTTCTTCAAAAAGTTTGTCAGTTCTGCCTAACTGACTATAAATACCAGCGATTTCTTTGGAGTATATTTTATTGTCATTCAATAAAATACGACCCTTTATCAAGGTGCTTAATGCATATTCCCTTTTGCCTTTGGCGAGAAAAGCACTATATAAGTCTCTGATATTGTAATCTTTAGCAGCAACATCTTTCAATGCGGATTGGTATTCCTTTTCCGCTTTGCCAGGTTGGTTCGACAGCTCATAGACATAACCCAAATCAATCTTATAGCGTTGCTGTTCGGGGAAAAGTTTACTTTGCTTTTTGACTAATTTTTCCAGTTTGTCGTAGTCATGCAGTTCCGACAGCGTTTGGAAGTGATAGTAGTATATATAGGAGTTTCTTTTCGTCAGAGGGATTTTATCAAACAGTTCGGCAGCTTTTTCATACTCAGCATCTTTGTAATACTGAATAGCCAATTGTTCGTCGGGGGTTTGCTGGGCAAACACCAACGAAGACACAATGACAAGCAGGCAGGTGAAAAGGAATCGACGCATAGAGCTCATTAGTCAATCATATCGAAGCCCGTATATTTTCTAAGTACTTCGGGCACAATGATACCTTTTTCGGTTTGGTTGTTTTCAAGTAAAGCAGCCAACACACGGGGAAGAGCCAAGGCGCTGCCGTTCAGGGTATGTGCCAATCTCATTTTGCCTGTGGCCTCATCTTTGAATCTCAGTTTGAGACGGTTGGCCTGGAAGCTTTCAAAATTGGAGACAGAGCTTACTTCCAGCCAGCGTTGTTGTGCTTTGGAATAAACTTCCAAGTCGAAAGTAAGTGCAGAGGTGAAGCTGATGTCACCACCGCAGAGACGCAACACTCTGAAGGGTAATCCGAGTTTGGTCAGCAGCGACATGGCGTAGGTCTTCATTTTCTCTAGGGTTTCGTATGAACGGTCTGGATGTTCAATGACAACGATTTCCACTTTATCGAACTGATGCAGACGGTTCAGGCCGCGTACATCCTTGCCATACGAGCCGGCCTCGCGACGGAAACAGGCTGAATAACCGCAGTTTTTGATGGGAAAGTCGCTTTCTTTCAGAATGACATCCCGATAGATGTTGGTGATAGGCACCTCGGCGGTGGGAATCAAATAGAAGTCATCTACTTCGCAGTGATACATCTGGCCTTCCTTGTCCGGTAACTGTCCTGTGCCGTAAGCGGAAGCTTCATTCACCATATAAGGCGGTTGGATTTCTGTAAATCCGTGTTTAACAGCCTCGTCCAAAAAGAAGTCTATCAAAGCTCTTTGGATGCGAGCGCCTTTTCCCTTGTAAACGGGGAAACCGGCTCCTGTGATTTTGCATCCTAAGTCAAAATCAATGATGTCATATTTCTTCACCAGTTCCCAGTGGGGCAGGGCGTCGTAGTCGAAGTTGGAAGCATCGCCTTCGGTGTAAACGATTTCATTGTCTTCGGCGGTTTTGCCTTCTGGAACAGAACTATGAGGCAAATTGGGCATCAAAAACAATCTGTTTTGGATTTCATCAGCGGCTTCGGCCACTTTGGCTTGCAGCTGTTTTTCCACTTCTTTAAGTTCAGCGATGCGCTTTTTCATGTCAGCGGCTTCGGCGGCTTTGCCTTCCTTGAATAATTTTCCAATTTCGGCAGACAATTTCTTCTGCTCCATCAGGTTGTCATCCAGGGTTTTCTTGTTTTGTCTGATATCGACATCCAATTGTGTGATTTCAGCTATAATCTGTTTAGCATCAAAATGCTTTACTTTCAGACGATCGATTACAAATTGCGGATTTTCGCGGATTAATTGAATCTGTAACATAGTAGCGATAGTTTTTTTATTCTTCGGCGTTGAGAATGTCGGCAATGTGGATTACCTCAAGTCCCATGCCTTTTGATTGTATGAAGGCGTCAAGATGCTGCAGGCAGTTGATGTCTGTGGAGGTGACATATTGAGCACCCATGGAATAAATTTTGGTTACGATTTTTTCTATCATGTGGTCTGATGCTTCTGGGTTGATGACCGAAAAACGCCCATTGGCGGAGCAGCATTCGTTCATCTCAGAATCTGTCAGCAATTCCAGACCTTTTGTGTTTTTCAGCAGGATTTCCGCTTCGTCTTGCATTTCGTACATGTTGCGGGCCGCACACGACTTAAAGTAGAAAACTCTTTGCGGAAAGTGATTGTTCAAATTGGACACACCCAGCCGGTTGACAATAAAGTCGCATAATTCGTATGTGTTGGTCACGAAGTTTTTCAAATCATTGACCACACTGATATTGGTGAGCAACTGACCGTAATACTTGCGGATAAATCCGGCACATGCAGCGGAGGGAATGACCAAAGGAAATTTGGAACCATCATACTCGGACATCATTTTTGCACCCAGTTCTTTGGCGGTTTCAACTTCTCCGGAGAAATAAAAACACCGTCCGCAACAGGTCTGTTCAGCATTGTAATGCACCTCAAGTCCTAATTTCTCCAGCAAATGCACAACACTCTGTGCCACAGAGGGACTGAACAAATCCATTTCACAGGGAATGAACAAATTAACATGATTGCCTTGATCTGCCATGATTTATTTTTTTAACCTGCAAAGATACAAATTTTTTCAATGTGCCAATTATCAATGTGCTAATGTGCCAATTAAGTTAAGAATGTTGAATTGTTGAACTGTTGAATTGTTGAATTGTTCTTAGTTCTTAGTTTTTAATTCTTAATTCTTAATCATCTGTCCCCTGTCCCCTGACCCCTGTAACCTCATTATAGCAGTGCCGGCACAGCGGTTCATAACTTTCTTTTTCACCCAACATCACTTGTTTGTCGCCGTGGACAATTCGGTGAGAGTATTGCGCCAAGTCACCGCAACGGGTGCATATAGCGTGAACTTTAGACACGTATTCGGCAACAGCCATCAATTGCGGCATTGGTCCAAAAGGTTTGCCTAAATAGTCCATATCCAATCCTGCTACAATGACACGTATTCCACAGGAAGCCAGTTGGTTACATACATCGACAATGCCCTCGTCAAAAAATTGGACCTCATCAATGCCCACCACCTCAACGGTTTCCATGTTCACATAAAGCAATATTTCAGAGGAGTTGTGTACGGGAGTTGAGACCATAGAAGTTTCATCGTGCGAAACGACATCGTTCTCGTCGTAACGTATATCTATGGCTGGCTTGAATAATTCTATTTTTTGATGTGCGAAAGTGGCCCTTCGTATTCTTCGTAATAATTCCTCGGTTTTTCCCGAAAACATAGAGCCGCAGATTACCTCTATCCACCCTTTGTTTTTACTTCTGCTTGCCTTACTTTCTAAAAACATTTTTATCGTGTTTTGATATTGATTATTTTTGTATTTTTACACACTTTTTCAAAAGGCAAAATTAGTAAATTTATCGGGATATTTTCGGCTTAAAGAAATTAATTATGCGGAACATTAACGAATCTTTGGAGCAAATAATTGAAAATCTTTTGCTTATCAAGAATAATGGAACTGGTTTTTCTCAAATTGACAAGGATATTCTCCTCCAGAATTTAAGGGATGCTTATTTGACGGTGTTGCAATGTCCGGTTGTTGAAGAGGTGCAAAAACCTGATAATCAGATAGGAACAAAAGAAGAACCAAAGCTTGCCCCAATAGTGGAAAACGTAGAGGAAAAGAGGGTGGAAGAACCGGTTTTGGGGGAACAAGATTCGGAAATTCCGACTGAAAAAATAGAATTTGAAGAAAATATCCCAGCTTCAAATGCAGCGGAGATACCAGTGCAAAAAGCTGAAGAACCTGTCCAAAATGAAGCGGAAGAAGAGGAAATGGATACTGATATTTTGGAGTTCATCAAAGATATATCTCAAGCCACTGCTGAGCAAAAGCCCGTCCATAAAGAACCGGAATTGTTTGCAGAACCGATGCCCGAGCCAAAACCGGTCGTAGAATCAGTGCCCGTGCCAGAACCTGAACCTGAAAAAATGGTTGAAACGCTTGCCCCTGAGATTTCAGAAATCTCTGAACCGGAGACGAAGCCCGCACCTGAGCCGCTTGTGGAACCAGTACCTGAGCCAGTTGTGAAACCAGTGCCCGAACCCGAGCCTGAAAAAGTGGTTGAAGCTGTTGTTCCTGAACCAGAACCAAAGCCTGCGCCAGAACCGGTTGTGGAACCTGCACCAGCGCTGAAGCCCGAGCCCGAACCTAAGGTAGAGATTAAGCCTGAGACAAAGATTGAAGAACCCGTTAAGCCTCAGCAACGCTCACTGAACGACTTGTTTAATGAACAGAAGCAAGACCTCGGTGACAAGTTTCAGCAGACGAAAATCACGGATTTGACAAAAGCAATGTCAATTAATGATAAGTTTTTGTTTATCAGAGAGTTATTTAAAAATAAAAGTGAAGAATTCAGCAGAGCTATTCAAACTTTGAACAATTGCGAGAATATCGAAGAAGCTTTTGACATCATGGAAGGCCTGAAAAAACAGTATTTTTGGGATTCCACCTCATCGGCTTATCTGGCTCTGTGTGACTTGGTCAGAAGAAAATTCTAATTCACATTATGTTTAATCAAATTAAGTATTTGAAATGAAAAAATTAGTTTCCCTCCTTACTGTTGCCGCCTTGCTATTTGGTGGCGTGGTATTTGCTCAAAACGATACCAAAAAAGAAGAGAAAGAAGGTTATGTGTTTACTAACCTTAAAGAAATTCCTGTCACTTCTGTGAAAGACCAGGCCCGTGCAGGTACTTGCTGGTGCTATTCAGGCTTGGGTTTCATCGAGGCCGAATTGCTCCGTATGGGCAAAGGTGAATATGACCTTTCCGAAATGTACATTGTTCACAACACCTACATCGACCGTGCCAAAGCAGCCGTTCGTACCCATGGTGATGTTTCTTTCTCACAGGGTGGTTCTTTCTACGATGTGATTTACGGTATGAAGACCTTTGGTCTGGTTCCTGAATCCGAGATGCGTCCAGGTGCCATGTATGGCGACAGTCTTTCCAAACATGGTGAGCTGTCCGCTATCAGCGACGCTATCGTGAAAGCTATTGCCACAGGCGACCACAAATCTCTGCAACACAATGCTAAAAACGAGCTGTTGTGGGTTAAATCCATCGAAGCCGTGCATGACATTTATCTGGGCAAGCGTCCCGAAAGTTTCGTGTACAATGGTGTCACTTACACTCCGATGTCATTCTACAATTCTTTAGGTTTGAATCCTGATGACTACATTTCCATCACTTCATATACGCATCATCCTTATTATGAGAAGTTTGTGTTGGAAATCCAGGACAACTGGCGTTGGGCTCAG
Organism: uncultured Bacteroidota bacterium; assembly: GCA_902802755.1. GTDB lineage: Bacteria > Bacteroidota > Bacteroidia > Bacteroidales > WCHB1-69 > RUG11690. Next base: position 243,368 of record CADCNH010000001.1, read on the forward strand.
TGCTACAATGTGCCTTTGGATGAGTTCATGGACATTTTCGATTATGCTATAGACAATGGCTACACCATCGCTTGGGGTGCTGATGTCAGCGAGGAAGGTTTCCGCAAGGGTATCCGTGAAGGTTTTGCTGTACTGCCCGATTTAGATGCATCAAGCACCGATAATGGCGGTAGCGATATGGCACATTGGACTGGCCTGAGCAAGACCGACCGTGCGAAAGAAGCTTACGAGCATCCCACACCGCAGCGTTGGGTTACTCCCGAGGAGCGTCAATTGGCATTCGATAGTTGGGAAACCACCGATGACCATGGCATGTTGATTTATGGTAAAGCCAAAGATCAAGCTGGTAATGAATATTACATGGTGAAGAACAGCTGGGGAAAGGTTTACAAATATGACGGTATGTTCTATGCCAGCAAAGCATACGTGCGCTACAAAACCATGAATATTGTGGTTCACAAAAACGGTATTCCCAAGGATATCAAGAAAAAGTTGGGTATCAAATAAGTAGAGATTATTTGGGAGTATCCGTGCGTGTTAAATATTGTTAAAGTTAATATATTATTGAAAGAATCTGGAAATAAATGCATATTTTTGCAGCACAAATAATTAGTACTAACATTAAAGTAAAATCGTTATGAAAAAAGTTTTAGGCATTATGGCTGTTGCAGCTTTTGTTTTTTGCTCATGTGGTAAAACTTGTAACTGTACTTATTATGAAGATGGTAAGAAAGTTGCAGTGACATCAAGTGCACAACAAAGTGGTACAAAATTTTTCAATAAAGAAGCCTGCACGAAGAATTCTACTGAAAAATACCAAACCTATTCAATTATTGTTGAAGGCAAGGAAGTAACTGCACAAACCATTTGTAAGTAATTTACATAATAGAAAAAAGAGGCGGCCAAATGGTCGCCTTTTTTTATGTCTATTGTGTAATGTTGTGAGGCTGTCATGGAATAACATCCCCACAATTATCGGGAAATTATTGCCTGTCGTATTTCACAACCTCTTCAGAGAAGAAATCCAGTTGCACGCCGGCTGTTTTGAACATCTCTTCTGATTCGGCGCCGGCGTGGTATTTTTTCTCGCACACCACGCGTTTGATGCCGCAGTTGATGATGAGCATGGCGCATACGCGGCAGGGGGTCATACGGCAATATAGCGTGGCTCCGTCTAAGGAAATGCCTAATTTCGCCGCTTGACAAATGGCATTTTGTTCTGCGTGTACTGTGCGCACGCAATGCTCGGTGACGGTGCCGTCTTCGTGGACTGTGCGCTTGAATTGATGTCCCACCTCATCGCAGTGGGGCAGACCTTTGGGAGAGCCTACATAACCGGTGACCAGTATCTGGCGGTCGCGGACTACTACACAGCCGCTGCGACCACGGTCGCAGGTGGCACGCTTGCTCACCGTATTGGCGATTTCCATGAAGTATTCATCCCAGGACGGGCGTATATATTTTTGTTCAGTATTTTCACTCATGATTCATTTGTTTTAAGATGTCATCAATTTGTTGGTACAAGGCCTCGAAATCGCCATTGTTTTGCAGGGTATAGTCTGCCATTTGAATGCATTTCGACAGGTTCTGCTTGTTGGGATCGGTGGAAGTCATTTCGCGTTGTTCGTTCTCAATGAAGGTTTCGAAGCTCACATGGTCGGTCTCGGAATTGCGGTCTACGATGCGTTCGTAGCGCACTTTTGGGTCGGCATCCACTGCCAGGAGTACAAAGTTGCCTTTTTGGCGTAGTGAATCTATCTCACCTGGAGTACGGATGCTCTCGATGATGGCGTTCTTACCGTTTTGCTGGGCGCGTTTGAATAATTCGTCGGTGATGAAAGAAGGGCAGTGGGTGGCTCTCAGCTCGTTGGCCACCACCACGAAAGTGTCGCGGTTGATGGGAAGTCCTCTTCTTTCAGCTTCCTCTATCAGGTAACTGCGCACCGAGTAGTGCAGAAACTGCCGTTTTTCAATCAGATAATCCACGATGGTGCCTTTCCCCGCACCCAAAGTTCCGGTAATACCGATGATAATCATACCTTATTTATTTATGAGGGTGCAAAAGTACGAAAAATAATTAGCAAATTGGCAAATTAGTTAATTAGTTAATTAGCAAATGAGGTAAGGGGGAGTTTCGCACTGCGTGCTCGAGGGGAGTGGACTTTGTCCATGGGGAGTCTCGGGCTGCGCCCTCGAGGGGAGAGGTGTTGATTACAGGATTACGGGATGATGGATTGGTATGCAGGCTAATCCTGGCTGACAACGCTGTAGCCGCCGTATCGTCTGCTACCGGTATGTTGGATAAGACGCTTGTTTATCAGAAAACCAATATAGCGTCTGACAGTGCCTTGGGGCAAACGGCAGGTTGTGCAGATGTCGTTGACTTTGCATCCTGGGTGGCTTTTTATGTGCAAATACACGGCTCTCAGTTTGGAATTATGCTCAAAATCTTCAGATCTGGTTCTCTGTTTTGGAAAGAAAGTGTGTGTTTCCCTGTGTTTTTTCTTTGACTTTTCGATTTCCCATACAAGATTGGTGTCCTCTTTGCCAATCTCAAGTTTAAGCTGTTTTATTATTTGTTCTTTATAGCTGTCGCCAATAGATAAAATGATATTGTTAGAGAATTTATTGATTTTACGCAATTCCAATTGGTTGTCATCATATTTGCTGATGAATCTCTTGGACACAATGGCATTTCGTGAGATGCGTGTGAATTCTTCAGATCCTAACAATTCTTCCATTCTTTTCATGGAACAATACCGATAGTATTTATCTTGGTTAAGGGTATGTATCGTGACCATGTTTTGCTCTTGCTCACAGTAATATATGTCTTTAGTATTAATGAATCCGCTTTTGTGGTTTTTGTCACGTACATCCAAAAATTCACATTGTTTCCGTAAGATATTTTCTTTGTCCAGTTCTTGTCCTCGCAAATGCAGAATCTCGCTAATGGAAAAGACATACAATACACATGCTCCGTTTCGGAGGAAGACCTCAAATGTGTCATATAAAATATATTTGGTTAGGTTGGAAGCAATACCTGCGTGTATGTATGTTTCCTTTACCTCAGGATATACTATAATCATCTCCAAACAGCTGGACAACACAACACTACAGAACGTAAGAAACCAGTATGACTTATATTTTTTATATGCAAATAATTTGGGAAAGAGCAAAAGATAATTCAGATATATAACAGTAAGGGCAATCACTCCTGAAAGGAATTCCTTATAATAATAAGGATAAGTAGCCGGTCTTAAGTTGCAGTTGCTTGAGAAGAAATATAAAAATATGAAACAAAAAACAAGATGAGAGCACCCTTTTTTTATTTGTTCCTTTAGATATTTGTTCATAATCATATCAATATTTATGCAAAAGTAAGAAAAAAACGGATATTGTCGGAATTTTTTTTCAATTTTATTAATCATTTCCATTGATTTTATTATCCCAGTATACTGTATTCGTCACAAATTTCATGAGCAAATAAAAAAATAATTATTTTATGAGATAATTGAAAAAACTGTAATACAGAGCTTTAATTATTTTTCATTTGCTCATTTCAGGCAATTCTTCATAAAAAGAAATTGTCAAGGTTCTTCATGTGTTTTTTCGGTGAAAAGCCATTATCTTTGTAATGTGAAAATCTTAAAATCAAGTTTATGAAAAAAATGGTCTTTCTTTATCCAAAGTTTTTAACTCTTATTATTTTGTCTTTGATAACAGTATCTTGTAAGAAAGTTTCTGATTCCCATCCATTATCCTTGCAAACCAATTATATGGTTGGAATTCAAGAGGGTTCTAAAACTAATCAAGAATATGTTATGGTTATTGAAGTGGGACACAATGGGGCAAATTGCAACGGCTGCGTTTTAATTGACAGACAGTGGATACATATTGATTGCCAAGGACAGGGCAATGCGTGCAGACTTTCCTCCAATGTGACATTGTACAATAATGGGGCAACATCGTATGCGGTTACCACCGACACCTTCGGATTGACGGATCAAAACTACTTCAATATGCCGGCTCGTTCGCTGAGTGCTGAAGACGAGAAGGGACAGCCTGTGTTTCTCAACATCCCTGCCCAATTGGTTTACCGTGACAGCACCACCCTGCAATTCACTCTCAATGGCCTGTATTACAGCAGTAACGCCGTATATTCGAATGACTAGAAAGTATTACCAAAAACGTTTAACCATATCAGTTTGAGAAAGGAGAGTTTTGTTACAGGAAAAAAACATTATCTTTGCAAGCATAAAAATCAAAAATATCATGAAACACAAATTTTTTCTTTTTGGCTTTTTATTGATACTGGGACATGCCCACGCCCAGTACGAATCTTTCTTCGGACAGCAAACATGGTCGTACAATGAAGTACATCCTCTCATTTGTTACACAGAAGATTATGATCCGAATTTAATAGGATGTTGCATAACAGAAATATATAATTTTAACAAAGATGACACTGTAAATTTAAATGACACATTGTATTATCAAAGTACTTTTTATGGACCATTGTATTCTGTATATCTGCGAGAGGATACCATAAGTGGAAGATTATATGGCCGCTATTATATTGACAATTATGAGAAAGAATACTTAATTTGCGATATGTCTCTTTCAGTGGGAGATACTTTTGTGTTGAGAAGTGGGCATGAATTAGGGTGGGATTATTATGGAGATTGTGAAATGTTGGTGGATTCCATAACTTATATTTCAGAAAAGAAGATCATATATTTAAAACCTAATTTTGGATTAATGACTTCTATAAATGTAACCATGCGCTTTATGGAAGGTATTGGGCCAATATTTGGTATTCGTCCACATCATTGGTATGAACAAGGTGGTGGAGCTGTATTATTGTGTTTGCATAAAGACGAGGAATTGTTTTACATGACCCATGAGGATTTGGGCTGTTATCAGAATGGCGGCGGAATAAATGATTACTTTCAGACTTCCTTAAACATATACCCAAATCCTGCTTCCGAAAATATCACTTTGGAATTCACCACCGAAAATGAAGTTTCAGGAACTGTAATTGTCAGGGATATCATAGGCAGGGTGTGCAAACAGGTGGACATCAATTCAAAAACGAATGTTATATCCGTTTCCGACCTGCCACAAGGGGTTTATATTTTAACTTTTATGGATGAGAATATGAGAAAACTCTCGAAAAAATTCGTAAAAATATGAAAAGGTTTTTGATTATTTTGGGCATGATATTCCCAGTCATATTATTTGCACAACATCATAGTTGGGATGGTCAAGGATTATCTCCCAATACTAAATTCCGCTGCCTTAATATTTTTGTCAACATAATTTATGATAATCATCCAGACACTAATGATTATCATAACCTTAACAATTGGTGGCCAAAAATTACAGACACAACAAAGGAGGGTATAAACAATGAAGCAATTCCCACCTATTTGCTGGATTGGATGGACACAGTATATGTTCCAGGACAATTGCGGGGCACATGCACTCGCATATACGGGGAGTCTTCATTCGACAGTTTGCAAATCACAGGAGATTTTATGGTGGTAAACATTCGGGAAAGCACAATATGCCATTATGGAGGATTTTCTGGTTATAGTATAAAACAAGCAACTTTTGATCTCATCCGACAAAAAGGATTCAGCACAATATATGGTCATAATAATATTACAGATTACGACCACAATGGCAATAATAAATTCGATTATGTGAATTTTTTGATCAGAAATATTACCTATAATTATGGCGGATATAATCCTGGAAGTGGTTATAATGGTATTTCTGGTTCATTGTACATTAATGGTATTTCACATTCTATTGAACAAGGCACTTTTCAGTGTGTGGGAGATGGAAATTTTTATGCCAACCCAACAAATGTTGTTATCCATGAAATTGGACACAGCTTGTTTGGCAGCAATGATTTTCATACATCTGGGGGAAATCACAGAGATTATGGATGTGTAATGCCGTTTTTCAATATTCAGTATGGATACGGTCTGATGGGAGCGGCGGGTGCCAGTTTGGTAAGTTGTAACGGCTACGAGCGTTGGCGCATGCACTGGAAACATCCTCAATCCGCAGACTATATCTCCGCCCAGAACAGCACAGGATTAGTATCTGTCCCTTCAGATATTTCAAAAGAGAATGGTAATATTTCTTTTGTATTACGCGATTTTGTCACTTACGGTGACGCAGTTCGCATCAAACTGCCATACAAGGACAACGAGACCTCCTCCAACCAATATATTTGGTTGGAAAACCATCAGATCAGGAATGACAAATTGGATTTTCTACAGTATTCTAACATGTATGATTGTCGTTCACGTGGTAAAGCCGGCATATATGCATATTACCAGATAGGAAGAGATGTTTTAGAAAGTTACATTGAAACTGATGTGTGGGACAAGTATCATCGGGACAACCTCAAAATCATTCCTGCGGAGGGTTATTATGATTATGTGATGGAAGCGGACACCTATAATTTTGACTGTGTTGCTGATGGCAACGTGAATTTTTCCATGAGCAGATGTGCTTCCAATCCTTTCTGCGGAGGCCAAGACCAGGAACTGCAATTTTTCCCTCTTGAAACGGATAATCTATTATATGTCTCCCGGGAATTCCACATGTGGCGCAAGATTTTAAATAATGAGCATGATCATCATTTAGCTATATTAGGTGACACCTTGGATGCTTTTGTTCCTCCCACAAAGATAAACATGGCTACAAATCCGAGCACTTGCAATGCTAAAACATATCATAGCAATAATAGCGGGTATAATTCTGGATATATAGTTACATTTAACACCAATAAAAACACCCAGACCACCTATCTCACAGGATTGAGCATAGAGATGTTGAGAAAAAGCAGGTCAACCATACAGGTTAACATCCGCTGGGACGACTATGACATCACTAACGACACCCGATGGACAGGCAACATTGTGCTGAAAGACACCGCTATCCTCACCACGCCCTATTCCATTACTTTGGCACAAAACAGGACTGTGGCTCTGCCATACCGTGACACTGTGACAGGCTTGTTTGCGGGACGGACACAATGGACATGCGAGGTAGGTTCATCTTTCCGGCAGAATGACAGCACGCATGTTTATTTGACCGAAAACAGCTCACTAATATTCCAAAGCGGAAGCACTTACGAACAGGCGGAGGATGCCGTGATGCATGTGCAAGCCGGTTGCTCACTCCTTGTCCAAAGTGGAGCTAATGCGAAATTTTTGGGAACATTGGAAATCGACTCTGGGGCAGTGGTGACCATAAACGGAACATGCACGTTCGGTGAAAATGCCCGACTGATAGTTCTGCCCGGTGGCAAACTCATTGTTGACGGATGCACTCTTACCTCGGCTGAACCGGGAGCATTATGGCAAGGCATTGAGCTTGTGGGCGACAGAACCAAACACCAGGAACCCCAATACCAAGGCACTGTGGAACTTTGGAATGGCGCAGTTATCGAGAATGCAGTCACCGCTATCCGTACGGGATTACAAGGTGACAATTGGCTTACCACTGGTGGCATCATCAAGGCTACTGACGCTGTTTTCAGAAACAACCAGCAGGCCATAGAGTTCTTATCCTATTGCGACACTGTCTCCGGTACCAGTTTGCGCGACAACTGTAGTTTCTTTACCAGGTGCGTATTCACTATTGGCACCGACAATCTGCTGGCCCAGAACAACCTCCAGTTCTATAACCACGTGACTATGTGGGATGTGAAAAATGTCAAATTCAAAGGTTGTACCTTCGAAAACAACATACACTTGGGAAAATTATGTGAGGGGAAAGGCATATATTCCGTAGACGCGGGTTTTTCTCTTACCACCGACCCCGTTACTTATGCAACATATTCGGGTGGCGGAAGTTTTCTTCCTGATACCTTTTTGTTCAACACTTTTTACGGTTTCAATACCGCTGTTGATGTGACAACCTCAGGAAGCCAATATGCCATTAAAATGGATGAGACAAAGTTCAACAACAACCAACAGGCTGTGGCTGTTAATGGAAACAACCATGTGGTGATAACACGATGTGACATTAACCAGACAAGCTACAAGACATTGCAATCTTACCAAAGGAAGGGTATCAGCCTGAACTGTTGTACAGGATACCATATAGAGGAAAACTCGTTCTATGATAATTATCATGTGCATTCCGCACTTACAGACAACTCTTTCGGCATAAAAGTGTCAGAGTCCGGGGTATATTCAAATAAAATTTACAGGAATGATTTTAACATGTTGACAAATGGTCTCTTGATTTCGGGAACCAATGGGAATACAAGTGGGGGCCTGCAATTCCATTGCAACTCTTTTTCAAATAGCGATTATGACGTGCGATTAATGCTATCAACGGTGGTCTCCCCTGTTCAGGGAACACTTACCGCTGGCGCTGACAACAGTTTCTCAGCGACATATAATTATGACATATACAACGGTGGCGGTTCGTTTTTAACCTATCTTTACAGTTCGTCCAACTCCGCCCATTATCCAAGCCAAACCTATCAGGTTGTGTCCTCTTCGCAAGGAGTATCTTCTAATCCTTGCCTTACAACAATTTTTGATTTGGAGCCCAGGGCTGATTACAATACGGGAGAATTGGCCGCAATGGTTTCGTCATACTTGGAAATGGATTCAACAAGACTCTCCCAATGGGAAATGACAGAAGAAAACACTTATAACACCCCGGGGGTAACTCCAGAAATGATGGCATTGCAGCAGGAGGCCTCGGAACTTTATTATGAAACTGTGCGGCAAATCATGCTCGATAGCTTGACGGATTTGATGACATTGGCCGAATGGCATTCAACAGCCTCAATTTTCGCTGATCCTTATTCATTATCAGAAACACAATTTCAAATAGATGAAACTGCTGATTATGCGAATATTACCGTTGATAATCCTGATGAAAGGGAAAATTATGCCGCTTTTCGCACATTGAAAGCGGAATGTGCAGCACAAACTCCTGAACGGGGCGTGAATTGGTATGCGTTGTCAGATCTGCAAATAGAAGAATTGATGCGGATAGCAGAACGCAACACAGGACGTTCTTCGGTGATGGCCAAAGGTATTCTATGCTTCTTTTACAAAATATGTTATGAAGACGAAGAGGAAAATATAGATACAAGAAGTATTATGAATCAAAATGTGGATAATCTTCCTATAGATGAATTCAGAGGTGGAGATATGGGTACCAAGGAAGACAAGGTACAAGAAGAGCAAAACATCGCAACAATAACCCTTTATCCCAATCCTGCCAAACAAACCGTGACCATACTGTTTTCTGAAAATCAGGAAATTGTGAATAAAGTTATGTTTGTCAATATGCAAGGTGTAACCATATTAAGTGAAGAAAATCCCAACCGTAATACGATAGACATATCAGTTTTGCCTGTAGGCATATATGTAGTGCGAGTGCTTAGCCAAAGCGGCAAGACTTATTCGGCGAAATTGGTGAAGGAATGAAGGGATTTTACGGGGAGTTGCGCACTGTGTGCTAAAAGGGAGTGCTACGAAAAAATTATTAACTTTGCAAACAAAAATAAAAAATCAAGCTATGAAAAACAAATTTAATTTTAGAAAAGCAAAATATGTCATTTGTCTGGCATTGGTGTGCTCCTTTGTGTCAACTAAGATGACCGCCCAGATACCCTATCGTCTTTTCACTGATGGTTGTGAATGGTCGGTGAGCAATGAAAAATACATAACCACAGGTGACACACTCATTGATGGCATTTCCTACATTAAGCTATACCTGCAGATTTCCAATCAGCCCTTTGAATTCAATATGTCTAATGCACAGTATTATACGGCTATCAGAAACGACACCGCAGGAAAAAAGGTTTATTGTAACCTTCCTGCGGGCACCAAGATATATAGAGATAATATGCTGATACGGCAAACTGAGTCTTCGCAAGAATTTCTGTTATATGATTTTTCTTTGGCACTTGGAGACACTGTCTCTTATTACACACTATACAGAGATTATTATGACGGCGGTGTCGGCGGTGTGATTGAGTGTAAATCTGTGAGAAGTGACCACGCTTACATAACAAGCTTGTCCTCAGGGGGAAATAATCATGACGATGTTTGTTTCTATGATGACACAATCGTTGGTATGTCAAATGGTGATTCGTGCCGAAGAATATTCCTTTCAGGAATTCAGCCGCTTCAAGTGGATGATATATGGATGGAAGGCATAGGCAGCATTATGGGATTCAGCAATGAGTTTTATTTTTATAGTGATATGCCCAGTAAAAGGCTTTTGTGTTTCACTAATATCGAAGGCGCAAGCTTGCACACGGGTTTCGATTTAGACAATTCTCCTGAAGACTGTTACAATAAAAGTTATTTTAATGCAGTCCCCGTAAGGGATTTCGCATATTATGCTATCTTCCCCAACCCCGCCAACCAAACCTTCACTATAGGCTTTACGGAAGTGCAGGAGAGTATAAAGCAAGTACGTATCGTGGATATGCTGGGCAAAGAGGTGATGAGTGTGGAGAATCCTTCCAGCAATACGGTCAACATTGCCCATCTTCCAGTTGGCATGTATATAGTGCGGGTGCAGAGCCAGAGCGGCAAGATTTATTCGGCGAAGTTAGTGAAGGAGTGAGGGGATTTTAGAGGAAGTATCGCACTGCGTGCTTGAGGGGAGTGGACTACGTCCAAAGGGGAGTCTCGGGCTACGCCCTCGAGGGGAGAGGTGTTGATTACAGGATTACAGGATGATGGATTATATGGTGAGAAGGTGTGATGGGATGTAGGGACGCACTGCGTGCTCGAGGGGAGTCTTGGGCTATGTCCTTGGACAAAAAAAACCGCTCAAGCGAGCGGTTTTTCCAATCAAACATTATGAACAAACTTTATGCCTCTGCAACAGGTTGTACAGAAACAAAAGATTTACCGTTTCTACCTTTTTTGAAAGTAACGGTTCCGTCAATCAGGGCGAACAAAGTATGGTCTTTACCCATACCTACGTTCATACCGGGATTGTGGACGGTACCTCTCTGGCGGATAATGATGTTACCGGCTTTGGCCAGCTGACCGCCAAAAATCTTAACGCCTAAGCGCTTGCTGTGGGATTCACGACCGTTCTGTGAACTACCGACACCTTTTTTATGAGCCATTTCTGTAAATTTTTAATCGTTAATACTAAAATTAGAAGGTTATGGAATCAATTTTCAATGTGGTCAAATACTGACGATGACCATTCATTTTCTGATAACCTTTTCTTCTTTTTTTCTTGAAAACAAGAACTTTGTCACCTTTAATGTGATTAACAACGGTAGCGGTTACCTCTGCACCGGCAACGGTGGGAGTTCCTACGTTTACAGAACCGTCATTATCAACAAGCATAACGCGGTCGAACTTAACTTGCGACCCTTCTTCAGCATTGAGGCGGTGAACATAAACCTTGCGGCCTTGTTCAATCTTGAACTGTTGCCCTGCTATTTCTACGATTGCGTACATTGTGATTGATATTTTTGGTTAGTAATTTTTTTGGGCTGCAAAAATATAAAAAAAAATCATACAAGCGGCAAAAATTTATACTTTTTCTTAAACAATTTCGTTTAATATGCGTCTATATAATGTTATAACAACTAATTATTAAGGAGGAAAAGCGATGAATAGATTAATTAAAGTATTTGTAATCAGTATTTTATGTTTTTCTGTGGCTTTTTCTAATGCTCAAAATCCGATAGAAAATAACCACCAAAAACTTCCAAAAACTTCCCATTATGTCGATTTAACCGAGGCGGCGGAGCACTCAATTCAGGCCGTTGTGCATATAAAAACGGAATTTAAACAGAAAAATTCTGCATGGGACAGCTATTTTAGCGGCTCGTTTTGGGAGGAATTTTTCGGAATGTTGCCCTATGGAAATACCAATGACTATCCTGTGCAGGCTGCCGGATCAGGTGTGATTATAGCTCCCGATGGTTATATCATTACCAATAATCATGTGGTGGAGGATGCGGAGAAAATCACGGTGACTCTGAACGATAAGCGTGAATTTAATGCTACCTTGGTGGGCACGGATGCCGAAGCGGATTTGGCCTTGATTAAAATAGAAGAAACGAATTTGCCTTTCCTGACTTTTGGTAATTCCGACCTGGTGCGAATTGGTGAGTGGGTGCTGGCAGTGGGTAACCCGTTCAACCTGACATCTACGGTGACTGCGGGAATTGTGAGTGCCAAGGCCAGAAACTTAAATATTATGGATGAAAGTTCCAATATTGAATCCTTTATCCAGACCGATGCCGCTCTTAACCAGGGCAACAGCGGTGGCGCTTTGGTCAATGTGCAGGGCGAATTGATCGGTATCAATACCGCAATTGCTTCTGGAACAGGCTATTACACAGGCTATTCCTTTGCAATCCCGTCCAATATTGCCCGTAAAGTGGCCAACGACCTGAAAACTTACGGGGTGGTGCAACGTGCTTATCTTGGTGTTTCCATTATGGATATTACTCCACAGAAAGCGGAAGAGTTGAACCTGAAGAGTTTGGAGGGTGTTGTGGTGAGCTTGGTTGATGAAAACGGAGCCGCCCGCCAGAGTGGCTTGCAAGAAGGCGATGTGATTTTGGCCATCAATAATACTAAAACCAATTCTGCCTCTGAATTGCGAGAGGTGTTAATGCAACACTCACCAGGTGAGACGGTTAGCGTGCGTGTGCTGCATAAAGGAGAAGTATATGACAGAAATGTCCACTTGCTGAACAGAAAAGGCACTACCGATATTGTTGAGCAGAGCAATGCCACAGCTGCAAGTGTGTTAGGTGCATCTTTCAGCGATTTGACAAAACGGGAGTTGAGCTATTACCGCATTACCGGCGGGGTGAAAGTGACCAATATCGGAGATGGCTTGCTGCGACAATCCGGAGTGAAGAAAGGCTTTGTCATTACAGTTATCAACGGACGCATCATTTCCGATACCAAAGACTTGGACAAATTTATCCAAAACAACCACGACAAGTATCTCGCCATCGAAGGCGTGTACGACAACGGATATTATAAATATACTTATACAATACAAATACCATGAGACAATTAAAAATTTCGAAATCCATCACCAACCGCGACACCGCCTCGTTGGACCGTTTTTTGGCGGATATTGGCAAAGAACAGATGATCAGTGCCGATGAGGAAGTTGAACTGGCAAGACGTATCAAACAGGGTGACCAAGAGGCTTTGGAAAGATTGACCAAGGCTAACTTGCGTTTTGTCGTGTCGGTGGCGAAGCAATACCAGAACCAAGGTATCAGTTTGCCCGACCTGATTAACGAAGGCAATATCGGCTTGATTAAAGCGGCCAAGCGTTTTGACGAAACCCGTGGGTTCAAGTTCATCTCCTACGCTGTTTGGTGGATTCGTCAGGCCATCTGTCAAGCTATCGCTGACCAATCGCGTATCGTGCGCTTGCCGCTGAATCAGGTGGGAACCATTAATAAAATCAAGAAGGAAATTGCCCATCTGGAGCAGGAATTTCAACGTGCCCCTACTTTGGAGGAGATTTCCGAAGCGATGGATTTGCCTATCGACAAGGTGAATGAGATTTTGAGAATCAACAACCATCCACAGTCGATGGATTCGCCAGTATCCCCGGATGACGACACCAAGTTTTCAGATACTTTTGTGTATAATGTTGAAAAAGACACAGATGATAAGCTTATCAATGAGTCTTTAAGTTCTGAAATTGATGGTATTTTGAAGAAAGCCTTGAATGACAAGGAGATAGAGATTGTCAAATTGTTTTTCGGCATAGGGGTAACCCATGAATATACCTTAGATGAAATCGGTGACACCGTGGGCTTGTCGCGCGAACGTGTGCGTCAAATCAAAGAGCGTGCCATCAAACGCCTCAAACAGGAGTCCAAGAACCGAAATTTGAAGATATACCTTTAATTAGCAAATTAGCAAATTAGTTAATTAGTTAATTAGCAAATGAAGAAAAGGGGGAGTTTCGCTTCGCTCAAGGGGAGTGGACTTCGTCCATGGGGAGTCTCGGGCTGCGCCCTCGAGGGGAGAAGTGTTGATTACAGGATTAAAAGATTACAGGATGATGGATTATACGGTGAGAAGGTGTGATTATATGTAGGGCTGTCGTATCACGGCAGCCGCAATGGGTATGACCTGTGGTTGTCTCATGTGGCAGCCGAATTAACCTTCTCGCAGGCCGCAGGTATGCGGGTTAATCGGTGGTTAACCAATTTATGACAGAATCGGATATTGAAGGAGAAAAAACATATTCTCCATTTTTTTTGGCACCGCAGTGCAGAAGAATACCCTTATTTTTTAGAATTTTCAATCTCCTTTCAACGGTTTTGAGCGAAACCTTCAACTGATCCGACAGGCTTTTCATTGTCACGGATGGTTCTTTGGCAATTATTCGACAGAGGGTCAAAAGCTCCTCGTTGTTCTCGATATTGGCGAGAAATTCTCCCAAATTAGTCTTGTTTACACTGTTATTTAAACCGCCAGAAAGGTTGTTTAAACCGTCATTTTGAGAATTTAAACCGTCAACCAGATGATTTAAACCGACAGTAGAGGTTAAAATTTCTTTCACATTCGGGACATATTTTTCCGACAAAGGGAAGGTTATTTCCTGAGTAGGATTGCCGTATGACATGGTCACACTGTCTTGTGAATAACGGACGATTCTATTCAAAGGTATAATGACATTTCTGTTGATACGAAGAAAAAAAGTTTCGGGAAGTAGTTTTGTCATATTGGACAAAGAGCAATATTTACAATATCTATTTCCATCAATAGTGTTTATATAGGTGTAGTTTTTTTCATGTAAAACATAGTAGATACTTGATATATTGATGGTTTTAATAGTGTCTTTACCACTTGGAACGCAGATGAAGCCTTGGTTTTTCGCTATAGCAATTCGTTCTTTTTCAAGAGTTTGTTTTTCATTTTCGAATATCCTTATGACGAAGAAAAATAGGAATAAAGCCATATTTCTACCTCCTACCAAGAAAGATTGCAAAATAATAGTTTTGCGGATATCTTGTTCTGTGAATGACGAAGGTAAACAAGTTATGCTATTAGGAGTTATCAATAACATTTCCCATGCGGTTGCAATGAATATACTGGATAGTGAAAGGATTAGGAACACATTATAGTTTTGTTTCAAGTAAAATTTTGGAATAAGAAGCAAATAGTTGATATACAACATTATCAATACAATAATAGCTGCTAAATATTCTTTATATAAAGCTCCAAAGGCAGCAGGTCTCAGAAAAGAAAAAAAATAAAAAGAAACAAAAAAAAACAAGATAAAAATGGAATGACATATGATTTTAATCAATTTATTTTTTTTCATATCAAATAATAGCTAGTTAAAAGAAGTACAAAAATACATTTTTTATTGACACATTGTTTTTATTTCGGCATAATTTTGGCATAAAACTTAAAACCATAAAAAAGACAAAAGTTTTTTTTCAGAACTTTGCCGGAAAAAACGTATGAAAAAGAATATTTTTATTGCTTTATGTTTGATTCTAACATTATGTACTTGTCACAAGGCTGAAAAAACATCCATAGAATCATATGAGTCTGCTGCGGTATTATTGGATAGTGATGCGAAAGAAAGTAATTATTCCATTATTATAGCTTTGGGACATCACATATCCGAATGTGGTGGAAAATGTATTTATGTGTATGGGAGATGGACTCATTTTGACTGTATGAGCTATGGTAATGCATGTGCTGCCAGTACCATCGTTCGTCTTGTACAGAATAGTGGCAATGATTACACGGCCACTACTCTCGACAGCACAGCCCTGACCAATGAGGATTTCTTCAACATGCCCTCAAGGTCTTTGTTTGTAGGATATGATGACAAAAACAACGAAGTATGGCTGAACATCCCAGCCCAATTAGTTTTCCGCGATAGCACCACCCGACAATTCGCCTTTAACGGACTATATTATACCCCAAGTGCGGCATATGAGAATGAATAATTGATTACGGGATAATCTATTTCTGAAAAATCAACATATAAAAATAAAAAACAAAGAAACTATGAAAAAACATTATGTGTTTTAATGGTACTAGCCATTACAATGAGTGCAAACGCACAATTAAAAGTAACTACTTATGGAAATGTTGGAATAGGAACCAGTTTTCCGACAGTAAAACTTCAAGTTGATTTTAGTGGTTCCGCATACGAACGTGCTATTTGGGCTCGTGTAACTCATCCTCAAGGGTGTTCGTACAATTTGTGGAGCTTTCCTAAAAATAAAGATGTATTTTATGTCTGTGCTGAAGGATGGCTTTGGACCGAACAAGGTGGATATTTTGGATCAGATATTTCCCTGAAGAAAAACATCACATCTTTAAATAATGTTTTGCCTAAAGTACAAAGTTTAAGAGGTGTACGGTATCAATATAAGAGTGGGGACGATGAAGAAAATGATAATTCCACAGAGGGTTTTCGCTTAGGATTTATTGCACAGGAGGTAGAAACCATATTCCCAGAAGTGATAAAAGATATGCCAGATGGAACTAAAGCCATGTCATATACAGATTTGATAGCAGTTTTAGTAGAAGCCATCAAAGAACAGCAAGTGATGATAGAAAACATGCAACAACAATGTGTTACAGAAAGATCTTTAATGCAAGAAAATATCAACAATCTTCAACAAGAACTTTTTTTATTGCAGAAAGAGAAAGACAATACAAAAGACAATATTGATAATACTGAAAATGAATCATTACAAATGCGTATATTTCAAAATATTCCCAATCCGTTTTCTGAAACAACCACTATTCATGCACATATCCCCATAAACCAACAGAACGCTCAGCTATGTATTTATGATGTGTCGGGAGTGCTAAGGAAATGCATTACTGTGACAAACCGAGGAAATGTTAACATTCAAATTATATCAGGAGAACTTCCCGCGGGAGTATATATATATCTATTACAAGGAGATGGACAAGTAAGTGAAGCCAAACAAATGATAATAACTCAATAAATAATCCCATGAAATTAAGATTATTACTTATTCCAGTAATGATTATGCTGGTTGTACCATTGTGGGGACAGGAACATCCTACAACGAATACACAATTGTGGAAAACTTTGTTTGAAGATGATTGTTCTACTTTTAAACAGTATTTGTGGGTTAAGGACGATTCTCTGACTCACGGAAATCCAAACCAAGGAGCAGAAGAACCACAAGTATATTTAAAAGAAAATGTATATATTGATGATGGAAAAATTGTACTAAAAACCCAAGATCTATCAAGGCCACTTCAACTCCATGATCATAATAATTGCATGTATAATAACCAACATTACTATACTTCTGGACAGATTCATTCGTGGAGGAAATATCAGTATGGATATTATGAAATATATGCAAAATTGCCAATTAGTGAGGGGTATTGGCCTGCATTTTGGTTTTATGATTCTGATGGGCATGCTGCTATTCCATGGTATAATGAAATAGATATAATGGAGGGGGATGGGGCAATTATAGATACACTTAGCTGTGCATATCATTGGGGATATTCACCTTTTATTGTAGATTTATTGTCCTCTGTGAAATATTACCCCTGTGATTATGCGGATGAATATCATTGGTATGGTGTACAATGGGATAAAAATGAGATAATTTGGTTGTTTGATAGAAATGTTGTACGTGTGGAAAAAAATGATATGATGGGTGTTGGTATACAACATCCTATGAGAATAATCATTAATGTGGCATTATTCCCAAATAATTGGAGTAATCACCCTGTGTCGAATAATACCATTTTTCCTAATTATATGAAAATAGACCAAATTAATGGGTATCAACTTGATTGTCAGGATAAAGATGTCATTGTAAATGAAATTCTTGATTTCACAACATATAATTATCATGTGAAAAAATCTATAACATTAAGTGGAACAACAATTTTGCCGCCAAATAGTAGCATATCTTTATATGCGAGAGATTACATATTACTGAATAATGATTTTTCAATTCCTCTGGGTGTGGAATTTGCTGCTGGTGTTTGTGATGGTTGTCCTGATTAAAAAAAATTGTATATTTGCAAAAAATTGAAATATGAAAATATTTAAAGTTTTGTTTTTTATGATATTGACAGCGGTAATGGTCACCTCTTGTCACAAAAATCCAGCCGATTACCGCGACCAGTGGATGGGTGAATATGCGTATGTCACCGACAGAGACGGGGGAATGGAAGGAACAATCTATGCGGACAAAACCGAAGACGGGTATGTGAATATCTACATCTCCGGAATTGGAGAACTAAAAAAGATGGGGGTGGCAAAAGACGGAAGTCTGAGTCTAACTCAACAAGATTATTACTTGTGCAATAGCCTGACAGGACAATTTACAGAGGATAGCCTATGCTTCGAGTATTATGTGCAATCAGAGCCTCGTACTAAAGTGATATACAGATGTAAAAAAATCAATGGCAACACTTCCACAAATCGAGATTATCCAATAGATTACAGGGACAAATGGATAGGTAAATATACAGATATCAGCAACTACTCGTCTGGCAATCAGATTTATGTTGCCAAAATATCATATACAAGAATCGGTATATATTCTGTGTATCCCTGGGAAATTATATTCAATGTGGCGGAAGATGGCAGTTTGACGGTTGTTAAGCCAAGTGTCGAATGGGGAAATTACAACAATTTTGAGGGAATGTTTACTGAAAACAAGTTGCAATACAGTTTTCAAATGCTTATCCCTTCTGGAGTTAGCACCCAAAGTTTTGTTTATCAGAAAAATACTGATTTTTAAATGATTACCCTATTATTATACTTGCTTTTGGGAAGTCTTACTTTGTTTAAAGGGAATTTAAAATTGAATTATGAACTTTGAATTCTTTCACTACCCCGGCCTTCGGCCACCCCTTCTAAAAGAAGGGGATTTCAATCTGTCCCCTGTAACCTGCTCACTCTTTAATGTAAATCCTTTGCACCCGCTTGGAAATCGCGGTCATCAGCTCGTAGGGGATGCGGCGGATAGAGGCGGCCACTTTATCTAACGGGTTGGCGTCGCCATAAACAATCACTTCGTCGCCCTCCTTGACCTCCAAGCCGGTGACATCCACCATGCACATGTCCATGCAGATTTTGCCTACAATGGGTACCAGTCGGCCAGCGATAGATACCTGTCCAATGCCATTGCCTAATTCTCTCGGATAGCCGTCGGCATAACCGATGGGGATAATGGCTATCTTGCTATCTTTAAGTGTTTTATAGCTTCGATTATAGCCAATGGTTTCGTTGGCGGGGATGGTCTTGACTTGCGTGACCACTGTACGCAGGGTGACGGTATTTTGCAATTGCGCTTGGTCTTGTGGCACGGCCGAGAAGCCATACAAACCAATACCCAAACGCACCATGTCGTATTGTGCTTCGGGAAAACGGCTGATGCCCGCGGAGTTGAGGATGTGCCGCAGAATGGGATAGTCAAACTGGCCAATCAGGTAGGAACTCATGCGGTCGAACAGTGCAATTTGTCTGCGGGTGAAGTCGTCCTCATTGGGGTCTTCGGCAGCCGCCAAATGCGAGAAAATGGAAGCGATCTTCAACTTCGGATGTTGCTGGATGAAAGCTGCCAACTGGGGCAAATCTCCTTCGTCAAAGCCCAAACGGTGCATGCCTGTATCCAACTTAATGTGAATGGGAAAAGATTCAATATCAGAATGTTGTGCCAACAATTCTGTCAATTGTTCCAGATAATGGAAGTTGAAAATCTCGGGTTCCAGCCGATAGGCGATCATGGCTTCGAAACTGTGCGCTTCGGCCCCCAGCACAATAATAGGCTTGGTGATGCTGCGTCTGCGGAATCTGACACCTTCATCAGTATAGGCCACTGCCAGATAGTCCACATGATGATACACCAGTTCGTTGATCAATTCCACATCGCCAAGTCCGTACGACTGGGCTTTCACCATGGCCACCATCTTGGTTTCGGGTTTTAGCAGCGAGCGGTAGTAGCTTAGGTTGTGGATGATGGCGGGTAGGTTGACATTGAGCACCGTTTGGTGGGTTTTGTACTGCAAGGCTGCCACTACCTTTTCGAAGCGGTAGCTACGGGCCGCTTTGAGAAGGATAACTTCTTGATTGAAGGGTTCTTGGTCTAAGTTGGCCAATAGCTCTTCTGTGGTATGGTAAAAGCTTTGCTCCGGAAATGCAAAGACGGAACGGTGGGCATAAAAACCGGTACCGACCGCAATAAGTCTTGTTATTCCTTTGTTTATCAGTAATTTATATATGTTCTGATAATCATCAGTGTCCAAATTTCCGGCTTGTTCAAAATCGGAAATGATAACGGTTTTGCGAATCATCTGGGTTTGGGCATTCATAAAGTCCAAGGCGATACGCAAGGAGCTCATATCCAGACTGTAAGTGTCGTTGATGATGACTGAATTGTTGATGCCCTCAATCATCTCCATACGCATGGAAACAGCAGACAAACTCTGCAATTTCTGGTTGATTTGTGGGAGCGTGAAATCCAACAACAGCATCAGCACAACGGCGTGCATGGCATTTTCGATAGAGCCTGTGTCAGAGAAAGGAATGTCAATCAATTGGCCATTCAGGGAGACCACCGTGTGCACATCGGTAGTGTTGACAAAATCAAGATGATAGTCCGCATCCTCGGCATGTCCCCAGGAAATAGTCTTTCCTTGGAAGTCTTTATTCTGCTTGAAATAGTTGTGAATGAGAGGATTATCAGTATTGTAGATGACTTTCTGACAATGCTGGAAAAGTTTGGTTTTTTCTATCAGTTTTTCTTCAATATTTTGAAAAAACTCTTTATGTGCGGATCCGATATTGGTAAGAATACCTATAGTAGGCTGAATAACAGTGGCTAATTTTTCCATTTCACCAGGCTGGGAAATGCCAGCTTCAAAAATAGCCAGATTGTGTCGTTCGGCCATTTGCCAAACCGAGAGTGGTACACCGATTTGCGAATTGTAGCTGTTGGGGTTTCTCACCACGTGGAATTCAGGGGCCAGCATCTGGCTAAGCCACTCTTTCACAATGGTTTTGCCATTGCTTCCTGTGATGCCGACCACAGGATAGTCAAATTGCTTCCGATGGGCAGCGGCGATTTTTTGCAAGGCATCCACCGCATTGGTTACTTGGAGGAAGTTGGTGTCGGAAAAATGAGAAAATACGGCTAAGGGTTGCGTGATTATGAAATTCCGTACCCCTAATTTCCATAATTCCTGAATGTAATGATGCCCATCATCTTTGGCAGTGGTGATGGCAAAAAACAGGGTCTTCTGCGGAATCAGAATGTTTCGACTGTCGAACGCAAGAAACTCTATTTCAGCATTTTCATCAACAATGTGGTGGTTTAATGGGTGACAAACATCCTTGATTTGCGCCAATGTCATCATGCGTGTGAATTTATTTTTGCAAAAATACTTTTTTTTATGTTTAACTATGCCATGTTATGTAAAAAGTTTTTTGTACATTTGCAGACTTTATTGTATGATATTGATAAATTAGGTTAAATAGCTGAATATTATGGGATTATTTTCTATTTTCACGAAAGAAATAGCCATTGACCTTGGCACTGCCAACACGGTCATTTTATATAACGACAAAGTTGTCGTCGATGAACCTTCCATTATTGCCATAGACAGAGATACCAAAGAATTGCAGGCTGTCGGCAAAAAAGCTTTGATGATGGAGGGTAAGGAACATGAGCGTATCAAAACTATCCGTCCCTTGCGCGATGGCGTTATCGCCGACTTCCAGTCCACCGAAAAGATGCTTTACGAGCTGATCAAGATGACGGGTACCAAGCGTTACTTTTTCCCGCAGGCCCTGAAAATGGTGATTTGCATTCCTTCGGGTATCACCGAAGTGGAGGAACGTGCTGTAAGAGACTCAGCCGAACATGCGGGTGCCAAAGAGGTACGTATGATTTATGAGCCTATGGCTGCCGCTATCGGTACAGGTATCGATGTGCTGGATGCCAATGGTAACATGATTATTGACATCGGTGGTGGTACCAGCGAAATCGCTGTGTTGGCCTTGGGTGGTATCGTTTGCAGCAAGTCTGTCAAAACCGCTGGTGTGGAGTTCAATCTCGACATTCAGGATTATATGCGTAAAAAACACAATATCGCTATCGGTTTCGGTACCGCAGAACAAATCAAAATCAATGTGGGTTCCGCCATCGAGGACTTGGAAAATCCGCCTGAAGATTATGAGGTTTACGGTCGTGACCTCTTGCAGGGTATTCCTATCTGCGTAAAAGTCAATTACCGTGAGATTGCCCAGGCTTTGGACCGCTCCATTTCGAAAATTGAAGCCGCTGTCATCAACGCTTTGGAAAATACTCCGGCAGAGCTTTCCGCAGATATTTACAAGACCGGTATTTACATGGCCGGTGGTGGTTCCTTGTTGCGTGGCTTGGATAAGCGTATCGCCAAGAAGACCAGCTTGAAGGTGCATGTGGCTGAAGACCCATTGAAAGCTGTGGCCCGTGGTACCGCTATCGCCTTGAAGAATTTCGACAAATTCCCATTCTTAATCCAATAATTTGGGCTATGAATAATCTTTCTATGATTGCCGCTGTCGGCAATAACTATGAGTTGGGCTATAAGAACCAATTGCTTTGCCATTTGCCGGTGGACCTGAAGCGTTTCAAAACGCTGACCTCCGGCCATACCGTATTGATGGGTGACCGCACCTGGGAGTCATTGCCCAAAAAACCCCTTCCCAATCGCCGGAATATTGTCATTACACTAAATCAAGATGCTGATTATCAGGATTGTGAATTGGCTTTTTCCATAGATGAGGCCATGCGTTTGGTAGAAAATGACGAACAGCCTTTTATCATGGGCGGGGCTACTATCTACAAGTTGTTTATCGACAAGATTGAAACTTTATACCTTACCCGCATTTTGTCTGATTTTCAAGCGGATGTTTATTTCCCAGAATTGAATATGGAGGAGTGGACACTGGTGGAGGACGAATTTAAACCCAAGGATGAAATAAATATCTATGATTTGCGTTTTCAAACCTATAAAAGGAAACAAAAATGAAAAAGATTATCGTATTTCTCGCTTTTGTAATGGTAGGCCTGATGGCCTTCGCCCAAAACAAAAAGGGAGTGGAAATCCCATATCCCAATGTTCCTATTGATGAACAGACCAATCTGGTCACATATAAGGAAGTGGTGCAGCAAGCCAATGCCACACCACAGGAATTGTTTGACCGTGCCATGCAGTGGGTGAAAAACTATTATAAAAACACGGCAGAGGTCATCAAGAGCAGTGATCGCGACAAGGGTGTTATCCAGTTGCGTTCCAGTGTGAAAATATATGTGGTGAAAGAAGACGGAAGCAAGTTGTTCAAGAATATTGTGTATTACAATATGAAGATAGAATGCCGTCCAGGCCGTTATCGTTATACCATTACAGATTTCAATGAGAAGGCTACCGCTGCCGCTCCTGTTGAGGTTTGGCTGAATACCGAGAATCCTAAATGGGAAATTGGACAATATGCATGGCTGAATCAGATTGATGAACAGATTCTGGCGTTGATAGAATCCTTGGAAGAAGGTATGAATCCCCCTGTCATTATAGAAGATGAGTGGTAAAAAAGTTCTTTTCTTATTAGTTTTGTTGTCGGCTTTGTTTTCTTCCTGCCGTAAAGAGAAAACAGCAGATTTGTCGTTGTCGTTTGCTTTTGAGGTGGATGGGAAGGCATTGCAGCAGGATGTACGCCAATATGTCAATGCCGCAGGCAATCAATACGAAGTGAACGAAGTCATGTATTTCATTGATGATGTTAAATTGTATAAAAGTGATGGCTCCGTGGTTTCAAAAAACCATATTCATTATGTGGATGCCGATATTCCTTCAACTTTGGAATGGGATTTGGGCATGATACCACAGGGTGACTATACCGCGATTTCATTTACTTTTGGCTTGACTGACGCACAAAACCTCAACAATCGTTTTGTGAATCCGCCGGAGTGTGACATGAGCTGGCCGGAAGTTATGGGCGGAGGTTATCATTACATGAAAATCAATGGCAAATGGTTGGCGGAGAATGGGGAAGTGAAACCTTTTAATCTGCATACAGGCAGAGGTCAGATATACGATGAAGAAGGAAATGTTGTCGAATTGGTGGACAACTCTTTTACTGTGAGAGTAGAAAGCCCTTTTACGGTGAAGGGAGAATGGAAAAACATGCAACTGGTCATGAACATCAACCAATGGTTCAATGCGAATCATGTGTTTGATTTAAATGAATGGGGTGGAAGTATCATGCAGAACCAGGCGGCCCAGGAGATACTGAAACAGAATGGACCGTACGTGTTTGAATTGAAATAGTAATTGTAAAGACGGGGCATGCCTTGTCTCATAAAAATAACACATGAAGAGACGCACGGCCGTACGTCTCTATAAAACGAAATATTGTGAAGACGGGACAACCCCTGTCTCCAAAAACAAAATTTACCATGTCAGGAAAATTAATCATTGTGTCAGCGCCTTCCGGGGCAGGAAAAACGTCAATCGTGAAGCATCTTCTGAAAGTACAGCCCAATTTGGCATTTTCCATTTCCGCCACCAGCCGTGCCAAACGTGAGGGAGAATGTGATGGCAAGGATTATTATTTCCTGTCCGTGGAGGATTTCAAACAAAAGTTAGCCAATGATGAATTTCTGGAATGGCAGGAGGTATATCACAACCAGTTCTATGGCACGTTGAAATCCGAAATCGACCGTATTTGGGGCGAGGGCAAGCACGTGATTTTCGATGTGGATGTGCTGGGCGGACTGAATCTGAAAAAAATATTCGGCGATAAGGCATTGGCTGTATTCATCCAACCTCCCACCGTAGAAGCCCTCAAAGAGCGTTTGTGCGGCCGTGGCACCGAAGACGAAGCTTCATTGAAAAAGCGTCTGGCCAAGGCCGAATACGAATTGTCGTTTGCCGACCAATTCGACACTGTGATTGTCAACGACAAGCTGAAAACCGCCCAGGAGGAGGCAGTGGAGAAGATTAACGCTTTTCTGAAATAAGGTATTTCCGCAGCTCTTTTGGCAAATAAAAGGTTTTGTTTTTCTCCATGAAAACCACTACGGAAGACAGTGGTACAATCTGTTTGTCGATGGTGACGTAGTTGTCGTAGCTGTTGGCCACCAGTTTGTGTTTTTTGTATTGCACGGTCAGGCGATAGTGGTCTTTGTCGAGGCTGTCAATGGTGATGTTTTTCGCATCAGGAAACAGGGTGGCATGGCTGGTGAAAATGTCTTCGGTCAGTCTGGAAAGTTGTCCTGTAATGCCTAATTGCCGGCACAGGTACTCATTCACTTCTATATTGCTGATAACGCCGTTGGGACGATCGTTTTGCGGATGATAGCATGCCATAAAGACATCTTCACCGGTATGACCGTAGGTGGTGGTGCCGAAATAGGTGCGGTCATACACAATGCGGGCAAGGGTTTTGGTCAAAGAGGCTTCTTTTCTATCCTCTTTGGCGATAGGGGAGTTCTTGAAGTCTTTGGAGTGGTATATTTTGTCCAGCTCCTCTTCAGTAAGTGTGATATTATAGTACTTCTTGATCAGTTCAGGGATTTTGTTTATTTCTTCTTTTTTGATCATCTCGGCCATTGACCAGGTGGAGACGGTGTAATCATCCAGAGGTTTCATGATTTCTTCCAGCGAAAGTTTGCTGTAACCACTGTTGCTCTGACGACTGCCGATATTAAAACCGCCGCAACCATGGTCGGGGAGGACGAGCACTACCGTATGGCCATCTTTACGGGCAAAATCCATGGCCACCTGTACTGCGTTGTTGAATGCCAGAAAGTCCAGAATGGCGGTTTTGGCATCGTTGTCGTGGGCAGCCCAATCTACTTTGCTGCCTTCCACCATGAGGAAGAAACCTTCTTTTTTCTGCGACAACAGGTCAATGGCTTTATGTGTCATTTCCGCTAAAGAGGGCTCTTCGGCGGGTTTCCGTTCAATCTCGTATTCCATGCAGGTTTTATTGAACAAAGCCCACATTTTGCCGCTTTGGGTGGCTTCCATGCCTTTTTTGTCGTTCAGGAACACTTGGTAGTTGTTATGTTTCAAATCGTTGACCAATGCGTCAGTCAAATACGTTGTACCTCCGCCAATCACCACATCCAGTTGATTGTGAACCATTTGCGGGGCAATGGCACCATAATCGCTGCGGTTGTATGTGTGGGCGGCACAGTCAGCGGGGGTGGCATGGGGAAACTCACAGGTGAAGACCAGCCCGGTGGCTTTGTGCTTCAATATGCGAGCCGCTTCCAATACAGTGGCCATGGGCTGGTAAACACGGGTGGCATCTATTGGATACAGGTCGTGATCGGTTTTGACAGGGTAGGTGGACACAAAACCTTTTTGGGAAGGCTGGCCTGTGACATAGCATGAGGTGGTAGGGGCGGAGTCGCCAATCGGTGCGTCTGAGCAATGGGTCATCACCATACCGCAGAAATAGGCGTCGATGGGCAGCGAGGTATAGTTAGCGTCATGATACTGGGCGTATTGCCGGGTCATGGACAAGAGGGCAGTGCTGCAGCCATCGGGAATCATGAGAATGACATTCTTGATGCTGTCTTGAGTGCAGAAGACCATCCCTGGCAGCAAAAGGATGGCAATAACAAGGAGGACCTTCAGTTTTTTCATGTTCGGTGTTTTATAAGTTTTCAAGGATATAATTGGTCAGTTTAGTATATAGATGGGTTCTGGTATTGCCACCCATGATAAAATGGTTCTTGTTGGGATAGAAGAACTGGTCGTATTGCTTGCCCGCTTTGTTGAGAGCTGTAACCAAGTCCATGGCATTTTGGAAATGTACATTGTCATCGGCCGTGCCGTGAATGAGTAAATATTTGGTTTCCAAATCTTTGGCAAATGTAATGGGCGAGTTTTGGTCGTAGCCGTCCGGATTTTCCTGTGGGGTTTGGAGGAAGCGTTCGGTATAGATGTTGTCGTAATAGCGCCAGTTGGTGACGGGGGCGACGGAAATGGCCATTTTGAAGGTTTTGCCACTCTTGAAAGCGGACAAGGCGGAAAGATAGCCACCAAAACTCCAACCCCAGATGCCGATGCGGTTTTTGTCCACATAGTAGAGGGTTTTCAGGTAGTTGGCGGTGGAAATCTGGTCGATAGCCTCATAATGTCCCATGTTTTTATACACGCATTTGCGGAATTCGTCGCCACGAGCGTTAGTGCCGCGACCATCCACACAAACCACGATATAGCCGTGCTGGGCCAGCAGTTGGTACCAGGCGAAATCCATAGCGCGGGAGTATGAGTTATCGACTTCCTGTGAGCAGGGACCACCATAAACGTACATTAGCACAGGGTATTTTTTAGTGGCATCGAAGTCCAAAGGTTTCAGCATCCAGCCGTTCAGCTGCACACCTTGGTCGCTGGTGAAAGTAAACAATTCTTTTTTAGCGAAACCATATTCTTCCATCCGTTTTTTGAGGGCTGCATTGTCTTCCAACACACGCAATTGCTTGCCGTCGGCTTTATGGATGGTATAGATTGGCGGGGTTTGAATATCAGAATAGGTGCAGCGGTAATATTTCGCATTGGAGCTGAAGGATACATCGTTCCAACCGGTGCCTGAGGTGAGCAGTTTCTTCTTTTTGCCATCGAAATTGATAACGTAGAGGTCGCGGTTAAGTGTGTTGGACTCATTGGATAGGTAGTAAACCAATTTCGCTTTCTGGTCAACAGCGGCGATAGAGGCCACATCCCATTGGCCTTTGGTGAGTTGTGTCACGGGGCCGCCCAGCTCAACTTTATAAATATGGTTATAGCCGTCACGTTCAGAAGTGACTAACATGGTTTTATTGTCATTCAGAAAATGATATTCATCGCTGATTTCTAGCCAGCATTTGTTATCATCGGTAAAAACCACATCATATTGCTGAGTCAGTGTGTTGTAACGGATAAAATCAAGATGGTTCTGGTGGCGGTTCAGTTTCAGCGTGATCAGGTCAGTGGAGTTGGGCAGCCAATAGATGCGGGGGTAATAACCATCAAAGTCCTTACCAAAATCCAGTTTGGTGGTTTTTTGTGTACCGAGATCGTATATCATCACTTCCACAACAGAATTGTCCTCGCCAGCTTTCGGGTATTTGTAGCGATATTCCTCGGGATAAAGTTCACCCCACATTGTCATGGAAAATTCTTTGACCTGGCTTTCATCGAAGCGTAGGAAAGCGATTTTGCTGCCATCGGGTGACCAGCTAAAATATTGAGCTTGACTGAGTTCTTCTTCATATACCCAATCAGCCATGCCGTTCAGCACCTTGTTGCGTTCTCCGTCGAAAGTGATTTGTGTCTCTTTCATAGTGGCTAAATCAACCATGAAGAGGTTGTTGTCGCGTACAAAAGCCACTTTGCTACCATCATTCGAGAAGGTGGCGAAACTTTGTTTCCCTTTACTCTTGTCGCTAATGGAAACTATTTTTTCTTTCTGTTTATCAAAAACATAGTAAAACGCTTTGGAGGAGCGGCGGTATATGCTTTCTTCTTCTGTAGATAATAAAATTTTGTTTTCGGACTGGTCGAAACTATAATCGCTCAAATCCTCCAATTTTAATTCTTTATTGGAAAAACTTGAAATTTTGAGGGAGGGTAATGTTACTTCGGTCATATCTCCAGTCTCGAAACTGTGTTTGACGATGCCGGCTAAACTTACCACACTGTATTCATTGCCATTGGGCACAGGGGTATATCCCCGGACACCTTTAGGGTAAAACAGATATTTGGACCAGATGTCCTCAACGGTAATCTGTTTTTGGGCATCTAACAATAAGGGCAGAAGCAGCAAAAAGAAAGCAAGGATTTTTTTCATGATATTATTTTTTGAAATTATCGTATTGAGAAATTGTTTGCAAAGATAACAAAAAAAGGTGATGCATTGCACCACCTTTTTTTGTTAGAATGTGTTGAAATTATTTGCATTCCCAACCTGGAGCTGATAACTCTGCGCAGTTTTTGATTTCAATACCGGTCATATCTTTGATTTTTTTCAAATCATAGGTAGCGGTTACACCATTAACTTTGCAAGTACATTTTTTGTTGCAAGAAGTTGTAAAAGCGGCTACAATAGCGATAGCTGCCAAAATACACAATACTTTTTTCATGACTTTTGATTTTATTTGGTTTATAATTTATTTAATTTGCAAAAGTACAAAAAAAAAATACAGTCGCATATTAATAAATGTTAATAACAACAAGACTTCTGAATTCGGAAATAAAAAAAAGGTGATACCCTTCGTACCACCTTTTTTTTGAAATTTTGCGGTAAATTATTTGCATTCCATGCCAACTTTACCATCAGGAGTAGTCATAACAGTTGACATATTTGCACATTTGCCATTTTTAGCATCATAAGTTGTGGTAGAAACAACTTTGCCATTTTCATACATGTCGCAAGTACAAGTTTTTTTGCAAGAAGTTGATACAGCAGCTACCATAGCCACAGCTGCCAAAATACACAATACTTTTTTCATGTTTTTAATTTTTGGTTTGTAAAAGGGTTTAATTGATAGTGCAAAGATATATAAAATAATTGAGATAATATGTTAAAAAAACAAAATCCAAATGGTGGGGTGTAAAATGTTGATTATCAGTGAATTATTTTTATAAAAAAAGTTCATGCTGAAATTCCACTGTGGTCAGATTGTGGATTCAGAGTAGCTTGAAGCTAAAAAAATTTTTAGGGTAACTAGGGTAAAAAAATATTTTTTATTTTTGTTGGTGATATTATGGGAAGACTAAAGTATAGATAACAATAATTGAAAAAATGGAAGAAAAAGTTTGCAAAGAGGGAATTGTAAGAAAGATTGAAGCTGGTAAAGTTTGGGTTGAGATTGTGGTCAGCTCAGCCTGTGGTGGCTGCGTGGCCAAGAATATGTGCAATATTTCAGAAAAGAAAAACGAAATAATTGAAGCTGAAAATATTACAGGCGAGGAATTTGTTGTTGGAGAGATGGTGCAAATACAGATACAGGAGCGTAAGGCGCATCAAGCGGTGGTGTTGGGCTATTTGTTGCCATTTATTGTGCTGATTGTCGGCCTGTTTGTCTGCTATGCTTTGACTCATATTGAATGGCTGAGTGCATTGGTGGCCTTGGGTTTAACAGCCATATATTATCTTATTCTGAAAATGTTTGACAAGCGCTTGGCACGGCAGTTCACCCTGTATGTCAGCAAGAAAACCGAGTAATAAAAAAAAGTAGAGACGCAAGGCTTTGCGTCTCTACAAA
This sequence comes from uncultured Bacteroidota bacterium, assembly GCA_902802755.1. Lineage (GTDB taxonomy): Bacteria > Bacteroidota > Bacteroidia > Bacteroidales > WCHB1-69 > RUG11690. Next base: position 273,666 of record CADCNH010000001.1, read on the forward strand.
TTATCAATTATTAATTGTCAATTGTCAATTAGTTCGTGCGTCCAGGATAAACCTTCAGGGCTTCGCGGAGGCATTCAACGGCTTTCTCGAGGTCGGAAACGTTGAGGCAGTAGCTGATACGCACCTCGTTAACGCCTTGGCCCTTCTTGGAATAGAATCCCGTGGCAGGAGCGAACATTACTGTTGCACCGTTATAGTTGAATTCTTCGAGCAACCAGCGGCAGAAGCGGTCGGAGTCGTCGATGGGCAGACGTGCCACACAGTAGAAGGCACCTTTGGGCATCGGTACGAAGCAGCCAGGGATGGCATTTACGCCATTCACGATGGTATTACGGCGAGCCACATATTCTTTGTTGACAGCCTCAAAATATTCTTTCGGGGTATCCACAGCGGCTTCACCGAGAATCTGACCATAGGAAGGCGGACTCAAACGGGCCTGAGCCATCTTCATAGCGGTTGCGTAAACTTCTTTGTTGTGTGTGATAAAGGCACCTACACGTACACCGCATGCGCTGTAGCGTTTTGAAACAGAGTCCAAAAGCACTACATTGTCGGCGATGTCGGTCAGCTCCATGACGGAGAAGTGCTGTGCACCATCGTAACAGAATTCGCGGTAAACCTCGTCAGCGAAGAGGAAGAGGTCGTGTTTCTTGGCAATCTCACCCAGTTTCAGGATTTCCTCTTTGGAGTACAGGTAACCAGTGGGGTTGTTGGGGTTACAGATCATGATAGCTTTCGTCTTCGGGGTGATTACCTTCTCGAAATCCTCGATGGAAGGCAGTGCGAAGCCGTTCTCGATGGTGGAAATGATGGGCTTCACGATAACACCGCACATGGTGGCGAAAGCGTTGTAGTTGGCATAGAAAGGCTCGGGGATGATAATCTCGTCGCCCGGATCCATGCAGCTGTTGAAGGCGAAAAGGAGACCTTCGCTACCACCAGTGGTGACGATAATTTCGTCGGTGGTGATTTCGATGCCCACACTGTGGTAGTATTCCACCAATTTCTTGCGGTAGCTGAGGTTACCGGCAGAGTGGCTGTAAGCGATTACGGGAATGTCGGCGTTGCGCACGGCATCACGGGCACCTTTCGGGGTCTCAATGTCGGGTTGACCGATGTTAAGGTGGTAAACGTGGATACCACGACTTTTGGCGGCATCAGAAAATGGCACCAGCTTCCTGATGGGGGAAGACTGCATGCTTGCGCCTTTTTGGGAAATTTTCGGCATAATTATTAGGTTTTTTAATGTTTTGTTGTTTTAGAATATAAGCGTGCAAAAATAATAAATATTTTAATGTGCTAATGTGCTAATATGCCAATGTGCCAATTATTTTGCTATAAACTATGAGCCATGATTTTTTTTAGTTAAGAATGATGATTTGTTTGTTAAAAAAAAGACTTTGCATTCTGAAAAAATGAATTCATTGGCACATTAGCACATTGTTAATTAGCACATTATGTCTCCTGACCCTTGTTACTTAATCATCGCATCAATTTGACTGACGAAATTGTAGTAGTATAAGGCGGAGTCGCGTTGGCCCAAGCGCTGGAACAGGTCGCCTTTTTCGCGGTAACCTTCCAAAAAGTTCTGCTGGTATTTGATACAGTTGTTCATGCAGTCCAAAGCCGCTTTATAATCCTGGCGGTGTTTCTCCACAAGGCCTTTATAGTAATAAAGTTCTCCGTTATAAGGGAAAATGGATTGTGCCTTGTCAATCACTTGCTCACCCTCGTCCCAGCGGTCACTCAAAAGCAACACTTTGGTTTTCAGTATATAGCCTGTCGGCATATAAGGATCCATTTGGATAGCTTTGTCGTAATACAAGATAGCGGAGTCTGGCTTGCCGGTGTTGAAATAGTTTAGTCCAATAAAAGTGATGGCATCCGTACGTTTGGGATCCAGTTGCAGGGCTTTTTTGTAATAATAGAAAGAAGAATCATACATGGCCAACGTACCATAAGTGCTACCTAAGTTGAAATACGCATCCGTCAACAGTGGGTCAAAATAAACCGCAGCCAAATAAAACTGTTTGGCTTTTTGGATTTCGTTACGCTCGTAATAAATTTTGGCGAGGTTGCTGTTGGCTGTGGCTTTGCTGGGAATATTCCTGAGACACTGTAGATAATAATATTCTGCTGTGTCTCTGTATGACATATCGTTGATTTTGACGCCGATTTTATCATACAGCAAGCCCAATTGCTCGTAGCAGTCCGCATATTGCGGATAGATTTCAATGCCTTTTTTGAATTGTTTGATGGCCTTCCAGGTCCAGTCAAAATACTGTTGGTCATTTTCCAGTCTTTTCACCCAGTTCTGCTCCTTGATGTTGGCTTCCTCGTATTCACCACCTTTGTCCCTAAGTGCCAGTCCCCAGTATAAACGCATGTGTGCGCTCTTGTCCGACTTTTTGACATCCTTGCCGAAGAGGGTGAACTGGTCTTTCCAGTCGGCGGCACGGGTAATGGTTCTGCCTGAATAGAGCAGGAAAAACACCGCCAAGGCTCCGGCTACTATTCCGAAACGTGGAGTTTTGATTTCCGCCTCTTTTCCATCAATTTTGAAAAGTTTGAAAATAAGAAAAATCAATGCGATACAGAAGCCTAAAGCGGGGATGAATAGAAAACGCTCAGCAAAAGAGGAACCGATACGGTAAACCAGATTGCTGAAAATACTCATGGTGATGATGTAGAAGAAGATAGCGTAGGCAATGGGATTTTTCTTCTTGATACCGAAAATGGCATAAATAACTAATCCTATGTGAATTAGCAGTGAAATCCAAGTGGAGACATCCGTAAAAGAAGTGATTGGGAACTGTTTCATGGAGTAGTCGCAAGCCAAACTGATGGGTAAAAACAGTTTGATGAGGTATTGTCCTAAAAGCATGATAGCAGTAGCCCATCCTTCAAATAAATCGCTGTCATAGAAGTAATTGTCAACAACAGAAACATTGAAATTTTCAGATTCCGGATAATTGGCTAACACCGCATGGCGTGCCATCAGATAGATGGCAGCGGGAATGGCAATCATCAGGAAAGTGAGGATATAGTCTTTGGCTTTGGCTTCTCTGAAAAAATACAAGGTTACAGGCAGCAAAGCCAATGTGGTGATGGCGCTCTCTTTGGAGAACATGGCCAGCAAGAAGCTAAGGAAGGCCAAAGGCAGTAGGTAGAATTTCTGTTTATCTACATATAATAATGAAAGGTATAGCGTAAGTACCACAAAAAGGAAACACATGATTTCATCACGGCTTTTGATGTTGGCAACTACCTCTGTGTGAATAGGATGTGCTGCAAACAGTAGGGCGATGAAAAATGGAATCCAAAGATTATATTTTTTCAGCAATCGGCGTAAGAAGAAAAACAGCAGTGTGCAGGCCAAGGCATAGTAAAACACACTGATGGCGTGGTATAAGCCGGGACTGTCGGGGAAAAGCTGCCATTCGGTGGCGAACATGAGCTGGGAGAAGGGACGGTAGAGATTATCAGTGTAAAAACCAGAACCGTGACGGTAGGTTTTAGTAAGAATATCGTGGTAACCGTTTGTGCCAGCAGTAACGTATATGTTGAGCTTGAAGCTGCCATAATCATCCAACACCCAACCATGGTGGAAAGTGTTGGCATACAAAGCAGCGGCCACGATGAAGATAATCAGTCCTAAACCTCTGTATTTCTTTTCCTTGACAATTTGTACCGGGGCTTGTGCCGGTATGTTGGCTTTCTTTTTAGGCTGTGGCTTCATGAAAAAAGTCGAATAGTAAGATTAAAAAATGTTCAGTCCACGATAAACAGCCTCGTGAACAGTGAGACGTATTTTGCTTTTAACTAATTTGTTAGGTTCGCTATAGGGGTAAACACGGTTGGAGATGAACACATAAACCAACTGTCTATCAGGGTCACACCATACCACATTGCCGGTAAATCCTTGATGTCCGTATGTTTTGTTGGATGCCATAGAAGGCAATACGCCATTGGGTTTTGCGAAGCAGGGTGTGTCGAAGCCCAGAGCTCTTCTGTTACAACCATGAATAGAATAGGTCTTGGTGAAAAGACGGACTGTTTTTTCAGATAAATATCTCTGTCCCTGATAGATACCTCCATCCATCAGCATCTGGAAAATGGCTGCGATTTCGTAAGCGGTGGAGAACAAGCCGGCATTGCCTGCGTCACCATCGAAAAGGGCTGCTGTCTGGTCATGAACATAGCCTTCCACCACTTGATGGCGGAACAGTGTGTCAAGTTCCGTAGGTGCTATGTTGTTCTTGCTGAATCCATTACGCAAAGGGTTGAAACAGGTGAATCTCAGTCCCATAGGCTGATAGAAGTTTTCTTGCAGGTATTGGTCCATAGGCATGCCTGTGATTTGTTCCACCATTTCTTTCAGGAAAAAGAAATTCAAATCGCTGTAAACATATTTTTTCGCGCCTAATTTGCAATGGGCGATTTTGTAGCGGACACTGTCCTGATAATCGTTACGCAGGTAGCAGCTGTCGGCAATCTGCACGGAGAACTGGTCGGAAGGGCAGGGGACGATATACTGGCAATTATTACAAATCTTCTTGTAGAAAGGAATAAAAGCCGGCATACCGGAGGTATGAGTCAGTAATTCGATAAGTGGAATGCGGCTCTTGTCGGTGCCTCGCAAGTAGGGCAGATAAGTTCCGATGGTGTCGTAGAGCTTGATTTTTCCTTCGTCGTACAGCTTCATTACAGCCAAAGTGGTGGCTGCCGCTTTGGTCACGGAGGCCATGTCATAGAGGGTGCTGTCGGTCACAGGGAGTTGCTTTTTGTAGGTCTGATAGCCGTAGCATTTGTCGAAAACAAGTTCGCCTTTATGCAACACCACAACCTGACAACCTGGAAAAACTTCTGTCCGAATGCCTCTATTGACCAGGGAGTCAATCGTTTTTACTGCTTTTTGTGGCAGTTTATAAACATTATTATCGGTGTTGGCCATGACCAGCACCGATAATAATACTAATCCGATAAGGAATATTTTTTTCAAGGTAAATGCTTATTTTCTGATATCCATTTCGTTCAGCAGGTAGCCTGCACCACCGAACTTGTCGATAACGAATAAAACATAGCGTGAGTCAACGTTAATACAACGCTGCAGTTCGGTGTTGAACACGATATCACTGCTCAGAGCTTCCCAGTTGCCGTCGAAGGCCAGACCGATAAGCTCGCCGTTGCCGTTCATGATGGGGCTGCCGGAGTTACCACCGGTGATGTCGTTGTTGGACAGGAAGCAAACGTGCAATGAGCCATCCTTGTCAGCATATTGGCCGAAATCTTTAGCCAAAATCAGCTGTTTCAGCTTGGCAGGTACATCAAATTCGAAGTCACCAGGGATTTCTTTCTCCAAAATACCTTGGGTAGTGGTGAAATAGTTGTAGTGAACACCGTCAGCGGGGTAGTAGTCGCATACGGTACCGTAAGTGGTACGCATGGTGCTGTTGGCATCGGGATAAACGGGAGTGTCGGCTTTCATTTCTTTAATAGCGGCAATGAATTGGCGGCGAGGCACAGTCAGCTTATCATTGTCAGCCAATGCGCTCTGGTTGGAAAGAATGACTGTGAATATGCTGTTCAGATACTGGTAAACAGGATCTTTTTCCAATACCTTAGTAGAAGGTTTGCGCATGTATTTTTCAAGGTTTTCTTTGGAAACGAAAATAGAGTTGGCAATAGCGGCCTCGAAAGCGGCACGGTTGCCTTTGTAATATTTGTCAACGATTCCTTGAATGTCGGGCTGTTTGTCAGCAGGCAGTCTTTCCCATGTCTTCAGGGTTGCCAAAATAACTTTTACTTCGGTATTTACATCTTTATCGTTAACACCTTTTTCATATTGTTCCAGCACTTTGGCGATTTTTTCCTCGCTGAAGCTCTTCTGTTTTTCTTCCAGCTTAACGGAATTTCTCAGTCTCCAAGCAGTCAAAAGAGTAGGAGAAGACATCAAGCAGATATTGGCGTTCATAAAGGTTTTGGTAGCAGCGGCGTCAACACCCTTGCAGATTTTCTCGATTTTGTCTAAGCATTTGCCGTACTTTTCCTGACGTTCACTGTTGGCGTTGATCCAGGTGCGGAGTTCTTGTTCTTGGGCAGCTTTCTTTTCAGCCACGTGTAACGCTTTCAAACTGTTGACCTCGCCATGTTTGTTTTTCCACATGTTGGCCAAGCTGGCATGGTCATCAGCATATTTCAATTCAACAGCTTTGTCGGCTTCCATGGCTTCCTTAATTACAGGAAGAATGATATCGAGGGGTTCGTACAGAGCCGGGTCGTCAATGTTGATAGTGTTTTCTACTTCGTAGGAAGTCATAAAACGCTCGGTTGTGCCAGGATAACCCCAGATCATAGTGTAATCACCAGGTTGATAACCTTTTAAGCTGATGGGTAAGAAATGTTTCGGATGGAAGGGTACATTCTCTTTGGCATATTCAGCAGGAGAACCATCGGGAGCAGTGTAGATACGGAACACGGTGAAGTCGCCGGTGTGACGGGGCCACATCCAGTTGTCTGTGTCGCCACCGAATTTGCCGATACTGGCGGGGGGAGCAACTACCAAACGAACATCTTTATAGGTGGTGTAAATGAACATATAGTATTCGTTGCCTTCGTAGAATGGTTTTACCACAACTTTGTGTTTGCCATTGTCAGAGTTTTCTTCCTGCAGTTTCTTGATAGCGGCTTTCACCAATTCCTCTCTCTTGGATTCTTTGGTGTCGCTGGTCACCTCGGCCAACACAATCTTGGTCACATCTTCCATGCGTTCAAGGAAGTTGACGCTGAAGTTGGCTTGCAGCTCTTCTTCTTTGCTCATGGCGAAGAAACCGTTGTTGAGGTAGTCGTGTTCAACAGTTGACAGTTCAACCACTGAAGAATAGCCGCAGTGGTGGTTGGTGAACATCAGACCATCTCGGGAAACCATCTCACCGGTGCAGAAACCGTCGCCCAGCTGGACGATAGCGTCTTTCAAAGAGGAGTGGTTGATGTCGTACAGCTGCTCGGGGGTCAGTTTCAGACCAAGCTTCTGCATTTCGGCATAGTTGTAATTTTTGATAAACATAGGCAGCCACATACCCTCATCTGGTGGGTTGGTGGCGAACATTCTTACGGATAAGAATGCCAAAACAATCAATAAAAGAGTTTTTTTCATAAAAGTATTTTTTTAATGATAAAATTCGTCAAAACAACTTGCAAAGATACAAAAAAAATAATTAGCAAATTAGCAAATTAGTTAATGTGCTAATTATCAATGTGCTAATGTGCTAATTTTCAGTGATCAGGGGTCAGGGGTCAGTGAATAGGGGATGTTAATGTAGGCAACAGCGTCTCGCAGTTGCGGGAAATGGAGTAAAGGGAGATGTTTGCAGGAGTCAGGGATCAAGGGTCAATTAAGTTGACAGTTTTTTAATGTGCTACTGTGCTAATGGATTAAAAAGGGGAGTTTCGCACTGCGTGCTCAAGAGGAGTGATGCTTCGCATCAGAGGAGTCTCGCTACGCTTGAGGGGAGAATTTTTGAATTCTGAATTTTGAATTCATGATTGCTAACTAGCACACCCCATAAACAATGCCCCCCACCACACCGCTCAGCAGTATCAGCAAAATGGGGCTGACTTTCTTTTTCAGACTAAGCAGGAAAACAATGGCGAAAATGGCAAGGCTGAGGTAAAACTGGAGGGGGGATTGGGACAGAGAACCAAAGTTGGCGGGAGTGGCCAAAAGCAATGCGGCGGCGGCAATCAGACCGAGAACCGTGATACGCAGACTGGAGAATACGTTTTTTATGTCCTTGTTGTCCTTGTGTTTCAGCAGATAGTGAGCCAGCAATAGCATGAGGATGAAAGGCAGCAAAATTACTGAGAAGGAAGCCAAGAACGCACCTGCCACACCGAGCCATGGGTCGTAGCCGGCGTTGACTACCGCAGTATAACCTGCATAGGTGGCCACATTAATACCTATGGGTCCGGGGGTCATTTGGCTCACCGCCACAATGTCGGTGCACTCTTGGGCGGTCATCCAGGCCTGTTTTTCCACCACTTCGTTCTGGATGAGGGCGATCATGGCGTAGCCGCCTCCGAAGTTGAAGATGCCGATTTTGCAGAAAGTGTAGAAAAGTTTCCAGAAAATCATGCGGAAGCCTCCTTTCTGTCTTTAATCCGGCCATACAAGAAGCCGCCGACTCCTGCAATAATGATGATTAGGACGGGGGAAACGCCTAACAGCCATATCAGGGCTGCTGCCACCAATGGAATCCAGCAGTTTTGCCATGTGAGTCCTGCGTTTTTGGCCATGGTGAACACGGGGGCGGCAATGAGTGCTACCACGCAGGGACGGATGCCCTTGAAGATGCTTTCTACCACAGCGTTATCACGAAAATAACGGATAAATATGGCTAAGAATAATATGGTCAGGATGGGCATCAGAATATTGCCTAATACAGACATAACGGCACCTCGTTTGCCTCGCAGGCGATAGCCGATGCTGGTGGCCATGTTCACGGCAAAAACGCCCGGCATGGCTTGGCTGACGGATAGTAAATCCAGAAATTCCTCTTTGCTGAGCCATTGCTTACGCAAAACCAGCTCTTTCTCCATCAGCGGAATCATGGCAAAGCCTCCGCCAAGGGTGAAACTGCCGATTTTGAAAAAAGACCAGAAAAGCTCGAGATAGCCAGCCATTACAGTTGATAGTTGACAGTTGATAGTTGACAATTGACAGTTGACAATTGACAGTTGACAATTGACAATTGGTGATTGATATTTATAGGGCTGTCATATTATGGCAGCCGCCTTTTACACAATTTACAAACGACTATCGATCACCTTCCAATCCACAATCTGCCACAGGGCTGTGAGATGGTCGGCGCGGCGGTTCTGGAAATCTAAGTAGTAGGCGTGTTCCCACACGTCGAAGGTGAGCAGGGGTTGCAGGCCGCTGCGAACAGGATTGCCAGCATTGACTTCCTGGGTGATGACCAGTTTGCCGTCAGCGTTCAATGACAGCCATACCCAACCTGAACCGAAGAGGGATACACCCTTCTGCTCAAATTCTTTTTTGAAAGCGTCAACAGAACCGAAATCTCTGCTAATCAAATCTTTGATTTTGCCTTCGGGTTCGTGGTTGGCAGTGCCGAACTGCTCAAAATACATCGTGTGATTCAGTACCTGGCCGGCATTGTTGAACAGGCCGCCTTCGGATTTCTTCACCACCTCGGTCAAGGGCAGGTTTTCCAAGCCGCTGCCAGGTAATAATTTGTTCAGGTTGTCCACGTAGGCTTTCAGGTGTTTTCCATAGTGGAAACCAAAGGTGTTACCGCTGATAACGCCCAGTGTTTCAGGGTTGTATGGCAGAGTCATCATCTCGAAACTGCCGTTGTTGGGGAGGATTTCTTTCATTGTTGATGTATTTATTTGTTGAATTGTTGAATTTTTCATCCGTTTATACGTTAAGGCGTTAAGACATGCACTATGTGCTTTCGTGGAGACGAAACATGTTTTTCGTCTTCACGCCTCCGCGTCTATATGTCTCCACGATTTTCACAGGACAAAAATACATATAATTTTTGAAATGCAAAACGTAAACAATTCAACAAAAAATTGTATCTTTGCACCCTCATAATCGAAACGTATTATAAATCATTTTATTATAAACCCAATAATTATGAATAACGCTTCATTTATTTTCAGAGAACCGAAGAACGAACCCGTTTTCGCTTACGCTCCGGGTTCACCCGAACGCAAACTGCTCAAGGAAGAGTTGGAAAGACAATTCAACCAAGTTGTGGAAATTCCCCTTATCATCGGTGGTAAGGAAGTGAAAACCGGCAACATGGGCACCGTGGTGATGCCAACCAACCACAAACATGTACTGGCCAAATACCACAAGGTGGGTGAAAAAGAAGTGAAAATGGCTATCGAAGCCGCTTTGGCCGCCAAAAAGCAGTGGGAAGATACTCCTTGGATTGAGAGAGCTTCCATCATGATGCGTATTGGCGAATTGCTGGCTAAGAAATACAGATATCTCATCAACGCCGCTACCATGCTGGGCCAGGGTAAGAACCCGATGCAGGCTGAAATCGACAGCGCATGCGAAACCATCGACTTCCTGCGCTTCAACACTTATTTCGCCTCCAAAATTTATACCCAGCAGCCTATCTCTGACAACACTACCTTGAACCGCAACGAGTTCAGAGCTATGGAAGGTTTTGTGTATGCGATTACTCCGTTCAACTTCACCTCTATCGCTCTTAACCTGAATATTTCACCTGTATTGATGGGTAATGTAACCATCTGGAAACCAGCTACTACAGCTATTTTGTCCAACTATTACCTGATGAAGATTTTCAAAGAAGCAGGTCTTCCCGACGGCGTTATCAACTTCCTCCCGGGCAGCGGTTCCGTTATCAGCAAGGTGGCTTTCGCTTCTCCGCATTTGGCAGGTATCCATTTCACTGGCAGCACCAGCACTTTCAAGGCTTTCTGGAAAGAAATCGGCAAGAATATCGACAGTTACAGAACCTATCCGAAGATTGTCGGCGAAACCGGTGGTAAGGACTTTATCTTTGCTCACAAGTCAGCTGATCCTCGCGAATTGGCCGTGGCTATCGTTCGTGGCGCTTTCGAGTTCCAAGGTCAGAAGTGCTCCGCCGCTTCTCGTGCTTATATCCCGAAATCATTGTGGGATGAGACTTTGGCTCATGTGAAAGACATGATGAAGACCGTGAAGGTGGGTGATGTGTTCGATTTCACCAACTTCGTGAATGCTGTTATTGACGAAAAATCCTTCGACAACATCGCTGGTTATATCGACAGAGCCAAGAAATCCAGAAAGGCTAAAATCGTGTTGGGTGGCAAGTATGACAAGAAAGTGGGTTATTTCATTGATCCAACTATCATCGTTACCACCGATCCTCATTACGAAGCCATTCAGGAAGAAATGTTTGGTCCCGTTATCACCGTTTATGTATATGATGACGAGAAATACATTGAAACCCTGCACCTCTGCGACGAGACTTCACCTTACGCATTGACAGGTTCTATCTTCGCTAAATGCAGATACGCTATCCTCGAAGCCGAGAATATCTTGCGTCATGCCGCCGGCAACTTCTACATTAACGACAAGCCGACAGGCGCAGTAGTGGGCAACCAGCCCTTCGGTGGTGCCAGAGCTTCCGGTACCAACGACAAGGCCGGTAGCGAGCTGAACCTCTACAGATGGATCAGTACCCGCTCCATCAAGGAAACCTTCTGTCCTCCTACAGAATATGGTTATCCTTTCCTGCTTCCTGACAATAAATAATATGGGGTAATGAATCAGTTAACCGCTGTTATTATTACCTTTAATGAAGAGCGGAATATCGCTCGATGTTTGCAATCAATCCACACCATCGCCGACGAGGTGGTGGTTGTGGATTCTTTGTCAACAGACCGCACCCAGGAGATCTGCGAGCAGTTCGGGGTGCGTTTCGTGTCACATCCATGGGAGGGCTATGCCATGCAGAAAAATTATGCCCATACCATAGCTTCCCACGATTTGATTCTGTCAATGGATGCCGATGAGGCTCTGTCGGAGGAACTGATAGCCTCTATCGCTGAGGTGAAAAAACAAAATGTGGAGCATAAAGTTTTTTCGATGAACCGGCTGATGAATTACTGTGGCACATGGATTCATCACGGGGGCTGGTATCCGGAGACCAAAATCAGGATTTTTGACCGCCGCTATGCGGAGTGGGAGAATCTCAAAGTTCATGAGGTGCTTAAATATCCTGCCGATTTCGAGGTGGTTCATCTGAAAGGAGACATTCTGCACTACTCCTATTACACTGTGGAAGAGCATCAGCGGCAGTTCGACAAGTTCGCTACTTTATGGGCGGAAGGCGCTTACGAGCGCGGCAAAAAAGTAACAATGGCGGGCGCTTACCTGCACGCTTTCTGGCGTTTTGTGCGTGATTACATTCTCAAAGCCGGCTTCCTCGACGGTCGCTACGGCTGGATTATCGCCAAAATCAACGCCGACAATGTGCTTAAAAAGTACAAACAGACCATCGCGTTGTACAAGCAAGCGTAAGCTAACAGCAACACGCAAAATCTTATTCTGTATTACATTAACTAATTTGCTAATTTACTAATTTGCTAATTTGCTAATTTACTAATTAATTGGCACATTAGCACATTTTATTAATGTATGTAATAGTCGTATATTTCCTGCAGCCTTCCGGCGGATTCTTCCAAGCCCCCCTCACGGTTGCGGACAATCCATAGTTTTTTGTGACGTTCGATGAGCGGTTTCAGTTCTTTGGCTAATTCCTGACGTTTGGCTATGGGAATGCTTTTGGTGTCGTTGCCCTTGACGCTGAGTCGCGCGATGCCAAGGTGGATACCATGTTTGGCCAAGTGAGAGGCTTGTTCCAATTCCTCGATGACAATCTTGGCATCGTGGCATTGAGGTTTGGCATGATGCAGCATTACGACTGCCGAATCAATGATTTTCTCGGCATTCCGCAAGGGAGTGATTTTCATCTCGCGGGTTTGGTAATTGCCCTTCATGGTCCATTTGTAGCGATGTAGCATCAGGTGAAAGGCATTGGCCACGCCTTCGGGAATATTGGTCACATCGCAGGCTGTGCCCAGTTTCAGCACGGCTTTGCCAGTCAATCCCGTTTTGTCTTTAAAAATATAGTGATTTAACTGAAATTCAAGTGATTTCAGTGCTGTGGTGTCCAAATTCCAGGCGTAGCTGCAGCCGATAAGCATGCCGGCATGACATACCGACAGAGGCTGCCAGTGGCCGTAATCGCCCCAATTGGTGGTGAGCATACCTTTGGCACCATACTGACGGCCATAATAAGCGGCATTGTAAATGTTGGCGAAGGCAATGCTGTTGCGGCCAATCAGCGAACGCCAGGTGGAGGTGCCAGGGCAGACATAAAAGTCCAAACCAGCGTTTTGGAAGTCGGGCAATACCTTGTTGAAGTCGTAATCTCGGTCGTAACCCCACACGAGGGCAATCATATTTTTAGGTAATTGGGGGATCAGCTCCGGATGGTTAATGACAATATCACCCCAGAACATGGTGGTGTGACCTAATTCATTCACTTCGTTGTTCAGTTTGCACAAATATTCGAGATACACATTGCCAATACCTTTTGCATCGCAAACGGCTTTGGAATTGCCCAAACCCAGCTCCACGGTTTCGTCGCAGCCGATATTGAAATACTGGCTGCTGAAATTGGGCAAAAGTTCAGCATAGAGTTCCTGCATCAGCTTGAAAGACTTGGGATTGGTGGGGTCGAGGCTGGTGAGACTGCGCTTGCCCCATTTGGTGGCGCAGTCGGTGGGGCACTCGGCCAGCTCTTTGTAACGATCGTGTCGCAGCCAGTTTTCCATGTGCCCGAATGAGTTCTGATTAGGCACTAAATCGATGAAACGTTCACGGCAGTAATTGTCCAAATCGCGGATTTCTTCCGCAGTCATCGGAGAGCAGCCTTCCCAAGCGTCTTGATGATTCTTGTAAGCAAAGGTATGTTCGATGTACAATTGAAATTCGTTGATTTTCCATGCTGCCAGCAAATCGACAATCTGGTACAGCGTTTCCATCTTAGGCACCTTGTTGCGGCTGATGTCCAGCATGTAGCCGCGTCGCTCGAAATCGGGAACGTCATGGATGACGAGACAGGGCAGGGTAGTGTTTTCTGTGAGGGCGTATTCTATGAGTTGCAGCAGGGTGCGGGTGCCGAAAAATACCGCGGCCGGGTCGCCACCAAAGATTTCGATTTTGTCGATATGGATGCTCAAACCGTATTCCTGAGGATGGAGTTTTGGAGTAACCGTCATGCTCAGATAGGGTAATTGTTTGGATTCGTTGGGATTTAACAAGTTGTGCTGACGGAGAGACAACAGGAAATGTTGGCAGTGTCTCAGCTGCTCTTCCGACAGGTTGTTTTTCTCCCGAAGCCGTGTCAGTTCTTTCGGAATAGGGGTTAAATAATCTTCTATAAGTCTATTTTGTGCTGCTGCGGTCAGCACAGTGCAACAGCAAATCAGAAGTATCAATAATCGTTTCATTGTTGTTCAAAAAAATACAAAATAACAAAAAGATTTCAGAAGAAAATAATGTTGAAGAAAAAAGTTATCCATACTTGATATTCAATAAAAGAAATTGCTATTTTTGCAAATTGAATTGAAAAAATCTATCGTTAAACAAAATATTGAACCGACATGAAAATAGGTGAGATTGTCCATCTGATTGATGGACAAATAATAGAAGGTGAACAATACAAGGATCGTGAGATAACAAAAATATTCGCTTCCGACCTGATGAGCGATGTGCTGACTATTGACACAGACGAACAACTGCTGTTGCTTACGGGCTTGTGCAACAACCAGTCGATGCGAACTTGTGAGATGTCTGACATCAAAAACGTGATTTTTGTACGCGACAAGAAGGCGACCGAGGAAATGTTGGAAATTGCCCGCGACAACGAAATGATATTGATCCAGACTCCGTATTCCATGTACCGTACGGCAGGCATCTTATACAGCAAAGAACTACCGCCTGTTTATTAAAAAGACTAAAAAATGAATTTTGAATATAAAGTTGAAGGAGGTGACTTCACCAATGCCGGTTCCACCTCCAGTATCGTAAAAAAAATGATGAAGCAATTGGGTGTGCACCCTGACATCGTAAAGCGCACTGTCGTTGCGTTGTACGAGGCAGAGGTGAATATCGTGGCCCATGCGAATCGTGGGGTGATTTATGTGGATTTGGATGAAAATAAGGTCTATATCAAGTTGGAAGACGAAGGTAAAGGTATCCCCGATATCGACCAGGCCATGCAGAAGGGCTATTCCACCGCTTCACCTGAAGTGCGCGAAATGGGCTTCGGCGCCGGTATGGGTCTGCCCAACATTAAATCCAATACCGATGAACTTAAAATCAGCTCGGTTGTGGGCAAAGGAACTACGGTAGAAATCACCAACTACTTCAATAAATAACAGACTATGGAATCTTTTCACCATGCACTGAATTTCAAGTACGATCTCTGTATCGGCTGCTCGCATTGCACAAGTGTCTGTCCCACAGGAGCTATCCATATCGAGAACGGCTCTCCTGTGCTGGACACGAACCGCTGCGTTGACTGTGGGCGTTGCTATTTGGCTTGCCCAGTGAACGCCATCTATATTGAGCAGGATGACTTCCAGACTATCTATAATTACAAGTGCCCCGTGGTGTTGATTCCTTCCATTTTCAGTGCGCAGTTTCCTGAAAAAATCAGTCAGTGTGCCATACTTTCCGCCATCTATCACTTGGGGTTCAAGTATGTGTATGAGGTAGAGAAAAGCGTGGATTTCATTAGGGAGGTGATTAAAGAACAGATAGAAAGCGGAGAAAGGGAAAAGCCTATCATTTCTTCTTTCTGTCCTGCTGTCGTGCGTCTGATTCAGGTGAAGTACCCCTCTTTGGTGCCCAATATCTTGCCTGTGCGCACGCCCTTGGATTTGACCACCTTGTACATCCGCAAGCGACTCACCGACCAAGGTATTCCCGCTGAGGACATCGGCATTTTCTATGTGACTCCTTGTGCCGCAAAAATTGCCGCCGTGAAGAGTCCTGTGGGTGAAGAAAAAATGCCCGTGGAAGGCGTTATTAATATGAACTACCTGTATAACAAGGTTTTCCGTGTGATAAAAGAAGGTGTTTACAAGTTGCGGGAAGATGAATTTGACTTCCATCCGATTTCACAAAACAGTCTGTATTTTACCTTGACGGGTGGAGAAATTAAAGATATGGAAGTGGGACGAAATTTGGCGATAGACGAGATTCACAATGTATCTGAATTCTTGGAGAAACTTGAGGATGAGGACATCGACAATATCGACTATCTGGAACTGCGCGCCTGTGATGAAAGCTGCGCGGGCGGTATTCTATGTGCCGGTAACCGTTTTCTTATAGAAGACCGCCAAAAGAAACGTGCCCAGGGCAAACCCAAGACGGTTACACCCGAGGAGAACAAATTACTGAATTATTTCCCATATTTGCGTGAGAATCTGAAGGTTGGCAAAGTGGCCCCACGTTCAATGGATAAATTGGACGATAATATTGCCATTGCTATGAGGAAGATGAAACGCTCGTTCGAAATCAATGAGGATTTGCCGCAAGTGGATTGCCGTATCTGCGGTTACCAGACCTGCAAGGCCTTCTCGGAAGCTATTGTCAACAACGAGGCCGATGTGCGCCAATGTATTTTCGTTCAGCGCATTCTGGAACAAACCGACAAGCTCACCACCCCCGAAGCGTTAAAGCTAATGCGCAAAGTATGGGGTGAGAAAAAGATCGAAAAACACAGCATCAAACACCTGGATTTGGAGTAATTTTTTTATTCCAAAAAATCCCTGTTATTATTTGTATTATTCGGAAAAAATTTTGTACCTTTGCACCCTGATTTAAGGAGGCATTATCGGACTTCGTGTCTTCTTGAAAATACAGGCAAAAAGGAGTCCCCTACTAACAAAAAAATTAACATGGATAAAATTAAATCGTTAGCAGATTTGAAAAAGAAGAGAGAAGAACTCCAATCTAACCTCAAGCTGCGCGAAAGCGGTGACAACGTGGAGAACATGATCCAGATCAAAGTCGCCATGGCTACTTGCGGTATTGCTTCAGGAGCAAAACAAGTGATGGAAACTCTCATCGAAGAATGCAACAAGAAAAATGTTCAGGCTGTTGTCACACAGACCGGTTGCATGGGTTATTGCTATGCAGAACCTACCGTTGAAGTTAAAAAACCAGGTGCTGATCCCATTGTGTTTGGTTATGTAAATCAGGCCAAAGCCGTTGACTTGGTAGATAAATACATCCTCAACAATGAGTTGCTGGAAGGTATCATTCCTGTTAATTACGAAAAAATAGATAAATAAACAATAAGGAGGTTTTTCAATGTCAAATTACAAGTATCACATATTGATTTGTGGCGGTACAGGATGCCATGCGTCTGAAAGTGCCAAAATCAAAACGAATTTTGAAACTATTTTAGCAGAAAAGAACCTGGCTAATGACGTGCAAGTGATTGGTACCGGTTGCTTCGGCTTCTGCGAGAAAGGCCCTATCGTTAAGATTCTGCCCGACAACACTTTCTATGTTCAGGTAAAACCTGAAAACGTGGAAGAAATTATCAACGAGCACATCATCAAGGGTCGTAAAGTGGAACGCTTGCTGTATGTTGACCCCAAAACCCAGCAGCACAAGGAAGACTCCAAACACATGGGCTTCTACAAGAAACAGATGCGTATCGCTTTGCGTAACTGCGGTTTCATCAATCCTGAAAACATCGACGAGTACATCGCTCGCGACGGTTACAAAGCTTTGGCCAGCGTGTTGGAAAGAAACGATCCTGAAGCTACTATCGAAGATATCAAGAAATCAGGCCTCCGCGGTCGTGGTGGCGCTGGCTTCCCCACAGGTATGAAATGGAGCCTCTGCCGTCAGAACAGCGCTGACCAGAAATACATGATCTGCAACGCTGACGAAGGTGACCCGGGTGCATTTATGGATCGTTCCATCCTGGAAGGTGACCCGCACACTGTCATCGAAGCTATGGCTATCGGTGGTTTCTGTATCGGTGCCACCAAGGGTTTGATTTATATCCGTGCCGAATATCCGCTGGCTATCCACCGTTTGCAGGTGGCTATCTCCCAGGCTCGCGAAATCGGTCTGCTCGGTCCCGACATCCTCGGTTCAGGCTTCGATTTCGACATCGAATTGAGATACGGTGCTGGCGCATTCGTATGCGGTGAGGAAACCGCTCTGATCCACTCCATGGAAGGTATGCGTGGTGAACCTACTTTCAAACCGCCATTCCCCGCCGTTCAGGGTTACTTGAAGAAACCCTCTAACGTGAACAACGTTGAGACATTCGCTAACATTCCCGTTATCATCAACAAGGGTTGGGAATGGTTCAGCTCAATCGGAACAGAAAAATCAAAAGGTACGAAGGTGTTCGCTTTGGCCGGTCAGATCAACAACGTCGGTTTGATCGAGGTGCCTATGGGTATCACCCTTCGTGAAATCATTTATGAAATCGGTGGCGGTATCAAGGGCGGCAAGAAATTCAAAGCCGTTCAGACCGGTGGTCCTTCAGGCGGTTGCTTGACCGAGAAGTTCCTCGATACTCCTATTGATTATGAAAACCTCGTGGCAGCAGGCTCTATGATGGGTTCTGGCGGTATGATTGTTATGGACGAGACTTCCTGTATGGTTTCAGTGGCCAAGTTCTATTTGGACTTCACTGTTGAAGAGTCTTGCGGTAAGTGCTCTCCCTGCCGTATCGGTAACAAGAGAATGTGCGAAATTCTCGACAAGATTACCAAAGGTCATGGTACCATGGAAGACCTGGACGAACTGCGTAACCTCGCCCACGTTATCAAAGACACAGCTCTCTGCGGCTTAGGACAGACTTCTCCCAACCCCGTATTGTCAACCATCGACAACTTCTGGGATGAGTATGTTGCCCACGTTGTGGATAAGAAATGCCCCGCCGGTCAGTGCAAGGCTCTGAAACAGTATGTTATCGATCCTGACAAGTGTAAGGGATGTACCGCTTGCGCAAGAAATTGCCCGGTTAACGCCATCTCCGGCACAGTGAAGAATCCGCACGAAATCGACCAGAAGGCTTGTATCAAATGCGGCACTTGCTATGAAAAATGTAAGTTTAACGCAATTAGTATAATATAAAAAGCACATAATCAATGGATACAGTAAAATTAACAATAGATAATAGAGAAGTTGAAGTGCCGAAAGGTACAACTATTCTGAAAGCCGCTCAGAAACTGGGTATCGATATTCCTACCCTCTGTCATTTTGAGCTGGAAAATCTGCATGTTCACAACAGACCAGGCGGATGCCGTATTTGCGTGGTTGAGGTGGAAAAACGTAGAAACCTCGCTCCTGCCTGCGTTACCGAATGTATGGAAGGCATGGTAGTGAAAACCAACTCCATCCGTGTAATCAATGCCCGTAAAACCGTGTTGGAACTGATCCTCAGCGACCACCCGGCAGATTGTTTGCAGTGCGCCAAGAGCGGCAGATGCGAATTGCAAGACCTTGCTGTCCGCTTCGGTATCCGCGAAAATCCTTATATCGGAAGCAATCACGAAATGTCAAGCTATCAGGTGGAAGTTTCTCCTTCCATCATCCGCGATATGAACAAGTGCGTTATGTGCCGTCGTTGCGAAATGATGTGTAACGAAATGCAGACCGTGGGTGCCCTGTCAGCTATCGAACGTGGTTTCCCGGCAGTGGTCTCCACCGCTTTCAACCAGCATCTGGATCACTCACCCTGTACCTTCTGCGGTCAGTGTGTGGCAGTATGCCCCGTTGGTGCTTTGACCGAGGTTGACCATACCTCCAAAATCATCCGCGCTATCGCTGATCCTACCAAGAAGACCGTTGTACAGGTGGCTCCCGCTGTGCGTGTGGCCCTCGGTGAAGAATTCGGTATGGAACCCGGTTCTATCGTTACTGGCAAGCTGACCGCCGCTCTGAAAGCTCTCGGTTTCGACTATGTATTCGATACTGACTGGAGCGCCGACTTGACCATCATGGAAGAAGGTACCGAGCTCATCGGCCGTCTGACCAAATATTTGGCTGGCGACAAGAGTGTTCCGCTTCCCATCCTCACTTCATGCTGCCCCGCTTGGGTGAAATTCTTCGAACACCAGTTCCCCGATATGTTGGATCTTCCTTCAACCGCTAAATCACCGCAGCAGATGTTTGGCGCTATCGCCAAATCATATTTCGCAGAGAAGATCGGTTGCAAGCGCGAGGACATGATCAGTGTATCTGTGATGCCCTGCTTGGCCAAGAAATACGAAGTTGGCCGTGATGAGTTCAAGGTGAACGGTAATCCTGATGTGGATTATTCAATCTCTACTCGTGAGTTGGCTCGCTTGATTAAGTTGGCTAATATCGACTTCACCGCTCTTCCGGATGAGAAATTCGACAGTCCTCTTGGCGAATCAACCGGTGCCGCTGTTATCTTCGGTACCACTGGTGGTGTAATCGAAGCCGCCGTTCGTACCGCTTACGAAGTGATTACTAAGAAACCTCTCCCGAAGATCGACTTCGAAGAACTCCGTGGTCTGGAAGGTGTTCGTTCGGCTACCGTTGATGTTGACGGCCTGAAACTGAACATCGGTATCGCTCACGGTCTGGGCAACGCCCGTAAGTTGTTGGAAGACATCAAGGCAGGTAGGAGCCAGTTCCATGCTATCGAAATCATGGCATGTCCTGGTGGTTGTATCGACGGTGCCGGTCAGCCTCAGCACCATGGTAATAGTGATATTATCAAGGCTCGTTGGGAAGCTATCTACCGTGCCGATAGAGAAATGCCTATCCGTAAATCTCACGAGAACCCGTCCATCCAGGCTATCTACAAAGAATATCTGGGCGAACCTTGCGGTCACAAGTCACACGAATTGTTGCACACGCATTACTTCGACAGACAGACCACCGTGGAAGTGGATGTGGACAAAAAGTAATTAGTAATCAAGAAAAATTCAGAACAATGGATAAGAAGATAATTGTAAAAATGAAAAAAGAAGTTCGGGAGAAAATTGTTGAAATTTGCAACCGCTTCAATAACAATCCCGGCGAATTGATCAATGTTTTGCACCAAACGCAGGACTATTTAGGCTATCTGCCCGCTGAAGCTCAGGAACTGATTGCCGAATGTCTGCACATCCCGACTGCCAAGGTTTATGGTGTGGTTTCTTTCTACGCATTCTTCACCATGACCCCCAAAGGAAAATATCCTATTTCCGTATGTTTGGGTACTGCATGCTATGTTCGTGGCGCAGAGAAAATCCTCGACGCATTCAAGAAGGAATTGGACCTCGAAGTGGGCCAAACCACTTCCGACGGCATGTTCTCGTTGACTTGCTTGCGTTGCGTGGGTGCTTGCGGTCTGGCTCCCGTTGCCATGGTTGGTAACAAGGTTTATGGCCGTTTGGCTCCCGCTGATGTGAAAAACATCGTGAAGGAGTTCAAGGACTTGGAAGCAGCCAACGCCTAATTGCCTGTATGAATCAAAAGGAATCGGGCGGGTCGTAAGACCTGCCCGATTTTTGTTTATTATTTGCGGATTATTTTACGACGGGTTTGCCTGCTTGTTTCCATGCGGTAAGGCCTCCGTCTAAGTTATAGACTGTGCATCCTTGGGCTGCGAGTGTGTTGGCGGCGTTGAGACTGCGAACACCCCGGGCACAATAAACCGCTACGTTTCCTTTTACATTTTTGATTTTTTCGCTAAAATCGGCCGCTTTCACGTCAATGTTTTCCGCTCCTTTTATATGTCCTTCCGCATACTCTTTCGGAGTGCGGACATCGATGAGTCGTACGTTTTTCTTCGTAATTACCTTGGCAAATTCTTCTACTCCAATGGTTGTAACTGTTCCTTTTGCGGTTTGTACGGAACTTTTGCCGGCGCCACATCCGCCCATCATTAAAGCGACCAGCACAATCATCAGTATATGTTTCATCGTTTATTGGTTTTGGTAAGATTGATGCTGCAAAAATATTTTTTTTTCAATAAGACAGAAGTAATATGGAAAAATATTATTTTTGTAGTCTAAAAAAATTGATTTTCAGCATATTTTTTGGGATACCATGCAAGTTGCGAAAAAAATACTGGTATTACTGGTGATCTTGTGTGTCACAGGCCTGGCCTTGGGACAGCAGGTTGTCGATGGTGTCCATATAGGTTCGCCCCAAAGTTTTATGTATTTGACTCCCCAGACGGGAGGTGCTTCCAGCAACTGGGATGATTCATGGGTGAAACCAATTTGTATTTTGTTTACTCAATCACACATAGGTATAGATACAGGCGCTTATCCAAGTCATCAATTCAGGGTATATGATTCTCAAAATCCTCAATCCCTTAACAACGATACTTGCTTCCGCAGTTGTGATGGGGAGGCTTTTAATAGACCAGTTTTGGCGGAAGCATGGGATTCGGACCTATACCCGGGAACTTTCGTGGATACTGTGATTCAATTAGGTACACCAGGAACTAGCGGTTCTGCTTCGGGGAAAAAAAGGCAACAGATTTTGTATTCTTTTGTGCCCGATACCAATAACCCAGTGCTGTTGGTGAACTTTGCTTTTGTGACAGAAGATGCCAGACACTTCTATGCGGGTGATCCTGGTTTTGAGTTGGCCGTGTTGCAACATGGTACTGATAATTATTTGTCTTTGGGAAATTATGATGCTACCCATCCTTATTCCCGTTTCTGGTATAGAACACCAGGTGAAGCGGGAGACGAGGATCCCGACAATACACCAGTGTTGCGACCCACGCAAAGTTGTCCCGTTGAACCGGGATGCCCATGCCAATATAATGTCGATAGTATTTTCACCTATCCCTATACTATTGTGGCTTTCGATTTGTCGGAGCAGGCTCGTGCCGGCCAAGCAGTGGATTTTCGTCTTGATGTATGGGGTTGTTATGGTAATTTTCATTGGTCTTATTGTTATTTTACGGCCAAGATGGTTTCCGCCCAGTTAAAAGCGAAATATTGTGGCGGGGATTCGTTGAAATTGAGTGTTCCTTGGGGCTTTGACGAAGATACTTATGCTTGGTATAATGGACCGGATTCGGCTTCCACCACCACATCCAATTGGTTTGATCCGGATGATTCAAGTAGCCCCGTTGTGTTTCAGGGAAGCACCAAATATAATCCTATACTGCGTCCGAATCCCGCCAAGCCATACTACCGATGTGTGGTTCAGTCTTATACAGGTGTCCCCTTTGTTTATCAGGCTACGGTCAAATATTATGATTTGAAGCCTTCTTTCTCTATTGAACCTAAAGCACTGACCAATGAGAAAAACTGCGACTATGGCGTGGTGCTGCATAATACCAGCAGTATAGGTGTTATTCAACCGAATGGCAACGGCGGGGTGGATACCATTTGGCAGGATCTGGAGATGCATCCCGATCAGTGTACATGGGATTTTGGTGATGGTACTCCTGCAGTGCATGGTTTTGAGCCTGAACACATCTATGAGCAGCCAGGTACTTATACGGTGTCGCTATATATTGAGGATTACGAGAGAGAATGCAAATCAGTAACCATCGATACCACCGTCACCATACTGCCAGAGTACATGGAAAAACAATATGCGGCAGATACGGTGAGTATCTGCGAGGGCAAGTTGCCGTATTATTACAAACCCGAACTTTTTGGTTATGATAATGTGATTACCCGTTGGGACTTGAATGCTGTGGGCGATCGTCAGGTGAATTACACAAACGCATTACCTCAGTTTAATATCAGAGCCTGGAACGGTTGCGACAGTATTGTAAAGGTGCGCTTTGATGTGCAGAATCTGGCGGTAACCATCCAGCAGTTGGGCGATTTTTGTGACAGTGCCCAGACTACGCTGGTGGCTCATGTGAGCAATATGCAGCAGAATGAGGTGGAATATACTTGGATTTATATGGACTCGGTGATGAGCACCACCGATGAGTTGTTGGCACTGAGCGATGGAAGCTACTTAGTGAGCATCGTTGACCGCTCGACAGAATGTGAGGTGAAGGCTACATACAGGATAGAACCCTGTATGCCGGAAGTTTTTTTGCCGAACTGCATTACACCGACCCATAGTCCGAACGATGGCCCGGTGCAGAACGACTATTTCTATCTCGACCAGTTTGTGCTTCGGTTTATCTCTGAGGTGAAGTTTGTGGTATATTCGCGTTATGGCGAGGAAGTATTCTATTACGAAGGGAAGAAAAATACGGCTGGCGAGTTTGTTCCATCCACTCCATTTGCCAACCTGCCCGCTGAAATGGATGGTCGTTTAGTGTTGTGGGATGGGAAAGTAAGGGGTAATGTGATCAGAGGTACCTACGTATATATGCTGTGGGTTGTCAGTGGCGGAAAACCATGTCTATACAAAGGAAAACTGACGGTGATATAGTAATCAGCCGGAGTAAACCTTCTACCTAATTTCTGCGAAGTCTGCATGAGGTTAGTAAAGGAATTGGAACAGTCGGGGGGCATTCATGTTGGCGAAGGGAAAAATCCTCGACGCTTTCAAGAAAGAATTGAACCTCGAGGTGGGTCAAACCACTCCCGACGGTCTGTTTTCATTGACTTGTCTGCGTTGCGTGGGTGCTTGCGGTCTGGCTCCTGTTGCCATGGTTGGCGACAAGGTTTATGGCCGTCTGGCTCCCGCCGATGTGAAAAACATCGTGAAAGAGTTCAAGGATCTGGAAGCAGCCAACGCTTAATTGCCTGTATGAATCAAAATGAAAAGGGCGGGTCGCAAGACCCGCCCTTTTTTCTTTTCCAAAGATTTTTTCTGTTCCTTTACCCTTGATGGAAAAGGAACCAAAAGATCAAGCCAATTTTTTTCTCAACTTTCTTTTACTGCCATAAAAGAAAGTTGCAAAGAAAAGTGGCTTTGCCGCAAGCCATTCGCAAAAGCGGTATTAAGGTAAAAATTTCCATGCGGAAATTTATGATGTAAATATATGGAGATATGTAGGGACGCATCGCATGCGTCCGAGATTGAGAAGAATGCTTCTGTTTATCGAACCGGTCAAAATTTTTGACCAGTTCAATTTTGAAAAAAATTCCTCCCTGATGCCGCATGTGTTGGTTATATCGACTTCCTATCCCCTTCAGCTCACCGGGTGAATTACCTCGTACGATTTGTTAGTTCAATCACATTCTCGAACTACAAATCCTATTTTTGTATTCTAAATATTTGCTGTGTTGTCCCCGACCATTTTTTAAGGTGAAAAAATTGCACCTTAAAAAATCATATTCTTCTTTTGTTAGCTCAAACATAAAATCTGTAGGAAATCGCACTATATTCATTCTTACTGCTCGCTTCAGATTTTTAGTCTCAATTCCATAAAGGGCGGCAAGGTCACTGTCAATCATTACATTTCTTCCACGTACATCATAGATAAATGGTTTTATACTGTCTGGACTAACTAGGTCAATTTTATTTTCCATAAATATGAATTTAAAACGTTTTATGCCCGCAAAGTTACAATATCCAAATCATAAAATCAATAGTAATAATACAGTTAATTTGCTTAAAATCAATACTTTGATAAATTGTATTTTTTGTTCCAAAGGTGGACAAAACTGATGGAAAAGATGCATAAAAGCAGGGATAAATGTTTTGGGATTTTTCAAGAGTTGCAAGAAGGGAGGTGATGAATTTTGGAAAAAAAAACATCCCTGATGCCGCATGTGTTGGTTATACCGACTTTCTTCCCCCTTGGTAGAAATGTCTCCATGGTGTAGATTTTTCTCAGGCCGGAGGTTTGCGGGTATTGTGGATTTTACGGCAGAGCCCCAACCACCGCATTGGCGCGAACATAACCTACATACTACCCTCGTAGAGGGTTCAATATCAATAGACGTTGGCGTTATCCCGTTATTTCCCTGCGGTGCGGGTGTTGTGTGCGCCGAAGCACGGAACAAGGCCACCGCGGAAGGGGTAAATTAGAGCTGATGCGGTAAATATCATGCTATTGCTGTGTCATAATTTTCCGAATGATTTTTCATTCACATTATTTTGTTATTTTTGCAAATCAAATACGTAATACAAATAAAATATGACTAATGAGCCACATGAAGGGTATGTGTATATCCTTACAAATCAGAGTTTCAAAGAAGATTGGGTGAAAATAGGAAAGAGCTCTCGTCCTGTAGATGTGCGCTCTAAGGAATTGGATAATACAGCAGTCCCGCTTCCTTTTGAGATTTACGCCACAATGAAAACCTGCAAATATAACGAGGTTGAGAAATTGGTACATAAAACAATTGACCGACTCACAGATTTGCGAATCCGACAGAATCGGGAGTTTTTCAATGTTGCGCCACAAGTAGCATTAGATATTTTCAGAGATATAGCTATTACGATAGATGATGCGGAAGTGACATTGTATGAGAATAACCAACCGATAAAAGAGTCAAAATCAAAAAACAAAGAAGAATCGGTACTAAAGCTGCATAGTAAACATAATCCTCGTCCAAGGTTCAAATTCAGTATGGTGGATATCCCAATTGGTTCTACGCTGATTTTTATTCCTACTGGATTGCAAGTGAAAGTTGCCAGTGATGATCAAGTGGAATATGAAGGACGCATTTATAAGCTTTCACCATTTGTGGGAACATTTATGCCCGAAGAAAAGCGTAATACTTCCGGCTCATATCAAGGTGCAAAGTTTTTTACATACCATGGCCGAGTATTGGATGATTTGAGAACGGAGAAGGAAAAAGAAATTGGAGAGGAATAAGCAGGAATCTTTTCGATAATGAATAAAACACGCTATGGCAACAAACAAGAATGCACTGATTAGATACCAGGCTTTGGATAGATGTTTTAGCAATTATCGGAAGTGTTATTACATAGAAGATCTTATCGAGGCATGTAATAATGCCTTGTCCGAATATAACAGTAGCACATCGGGAGTTCAACGAAGACAGATTTTCGATGATATAAACTTTATGAAAGACCCTTTGGGTTATGATGCGCCTATTGAATCCATTAAAGACGGTAAGCGTGTTTATTACAGGTATTCTGATAAAGAATATACTATTAATAAACAGCCTTTAAACCCAGCTGAGGCTCAAGCATTAACAGATACTATTGCTATGTTGGGTAGGTTCAAAGGTTTGCCCAATTTTGAGTGGATGGAAGAAGTGACTGGAAAGTTGGAAACTGCTTTCAGTCTAAATGATTCTCCTGATAATATTGTTGGTTTTGATCAAAATATTGACTTAAAAGGTCTAAGATTCTTTGCTCCTTTGTTTGAATATATTGTTGCAAAGAAAACAATTCGAGTGAAATATACTCCCTTTAATAAGGATACCACAGAGATTGTTATTTCACCATATTATTTGAAGCAGTACAATAATCGATGGTTTCTATTTGGGAAATGTCAAGGTTTCGATAATCTTACAAACATTGCGTTAGACAGAATAGACAACATTAAGGAGGGGAAAGAGCCTTTTGTTGAGAATACCACCTTTGACTTCAATGAGTATTTTGAAGATATTGTCGGGGTAACTCATCCTAAAGAAGGAAAAGAACAAAAAGTTGTTTTGAAAGTTGCAGATGATTTTTTAGGCTATTTTCTAACAAAACCCGTCCATGGTTCTCTAAAGAAACGGTCAACTAATATCTTTGAACTGAAACTTATCCCTAATTACGAATTGGAAATATATTTGTTTAGTCATTCTGATAAAATAAAAGTACTCGAACCTGAATCTCTCAAAATTGCTATTCTCAACAGGATAGAAGAGGCTTTGGAATGTCAGGAAAAATAATTTTTATCTGTGCATAATGACTGCACAGGTGTTTCGTTATTTTGCATCGTCAAATGATGTTGAATTTAATTTTTTGAGTCATGAAAAATATTTCTTGGTCTGAAGATAAAGTTGTTTCAGTTATTAATGAGTTTAATGATGCTATTGAAAACTTGCGTGAAAAAACATCAGATTTCAAGCATTTTGATTTTGTAAAGAGCTGTCTCTTATATATGAAACAGGCCAAGATGACGGATGCATGGGAAATCGAAGACAATATTATTGGATCTTCCATGTTGGATTATTTCAATAAAATAACAAAATCGAAGAAAATCTCGATAAAAACAGATGATAGGCAAAAAACTGTTTTATTGCGGGATGAAATCCGCAATATATTTGATGCAACATTGGGCAAGATTCCACAAAATAAAATTAATATAGATTATTATAGGCGTCGATATATAATGAATCTGGCTATCTATTGTATCCTTAATTATGATAATATTGACATTTCCTCAAAACAAGATTTTTTAAAACTTGTGGATCTGTTAACTGAAACGAAAGATGCGGATAATAATTCAAAAAAAACATCTTCTCCTCATAAAATTTGGTATTTTAGTCAAGATTGTCATTTCTTTATAAAGGGGTTGGAATCCTTGATGGATTTTGTTTTCCTAAAAGAAGAAATATCATTGGAAAGTAAAATCACCTGTGAATTTAACAATCTTGAAGAAGCTTACCTGTTTTATCTTGCTTTTAGTGATGAAAAAGTAAATTTAACCTTGAAAAATTATACTGTTCTCATAAATCAATCATCTGCTAGAGATTGTGAGAAGTTTGATGTTTATATCGACAACAATATTGATTATAGTCAAATTGATAATATAATGCGGAAACTAAAGCCTTCTGGTATTGTTGTTGCGGGATTGTCAAAGCCTATTATTAAAGGCGAGAATAATGATGTGAGAAAATTATTTGACAATCAAATGGTTAGATGTGTTAAGACTAATGGAGTTGATAGAGGTTGGTTAAAAATAAACATCAACGATAAAAAATATTATTCCGTAGATTTTTATTCATTGGAGGGTGAATATTATCGGTATATTATGTATGATGACATAGTTAAATTAAACTATTCTTTGGATATTGACAAATACCGTGTTCTCGAAAAAATTGATGAATTTATAGAAATTACAGATGCCCTTCCTATTGGTGAGCGACTCACCAGTGGAATACAATTTATTATTCCTTATTTCAAGAAAAATTACAAAGATTTGCTTGAAAGATGGTTGGATGGTATAAATGATTGGGATGTCATTAAAGAGCAATGTAAGAATTATAAAGATTGTTCGGCAAGAATCCAAGTAATAGAAGCTTTCTTATATTTTCATGATTGTATTTGTGATGAGGAATATCTCAATGATGCCAAATATCAGCAGTTTCTTAATGCTATAAGAATTATTGACTCAATTGATAATGATACTTTCCAGAGATACTACCTTGACATTATCGAACGGTTATGTAAGAACAATATCAGTGATTTTTACATGTCTCAATATCAATTTATTGAATCCCAATTAAAGGATGTCGAGAAGTCGAAAGTTGTCATTAGAAAGGATCAATTTGCTAAATTTCTTTATCCAGGAGAAATGTCTTCCAGACAAATAATATCAACAGGGGAATATGTTCTCGAATGGAGCAATATTCTTAATCCTCGGGCTTTAAAAGCTCAGAACATAGAAGTTGGAATGTTCGTTGATAATGATCAGCTAGAAAGTTCTATTTGTACTGCTACACAATATATTATTTTCAATGCATATAATAATAAGTTTTATGAAATTGACCACAATGATGATTGGATGACGGATGTAATTATTGACATTCATAATGATATTCGTGGTATAAGTTACCATTTTGATTCCTATGAAAACGATGATACTTCTATATTAGTGGAACTTAATCCAGGCGGAACATTAGTGAACTTTGTGATGAAAAAAGATTTGGAAGAATGTCAAGACATAATTGAATATTACATCACAAACAACCTCATTGAAAAAGTTATTAGCCTTAACAATCGCTATCTGCTTTTTATTTCGAAAGATAAGAAAGATGACAAAGTTATTTTAGCGAAGTTCAACCATATAGACGATGAAAGATGGATGGAATCCTATCCAGCAATGATAGAAGAGTTGGCTTTGCAAAAAGACACCCAACATGTGAGAATCTTGTCGAATGAGGATTTTGCAAAAAATAACTATTCACTTTCCACTGAACATTACTTTACAACTGAGGTGTCCACCGGTGTAGAGACCATTCTTCACTCCATAGTGTCACGACATCGTGGAAAATATGCCTTGATAGACATTCTTCTGAATGTGTTAGTGAGAATCGGCACACTATACCATCAAGGGGATGAGGATTCCTTCATCAATTCTCTTGATGTAAAGAAGTTAAGTGAGGTGTATGACAGTTTGCAGGAATATGAAGAATATTTGATGGATCATTACAGAGAATGTGTTGATGCCATTATCAATATCTTTGGTTCAGAAGATGCTTCGTACGAATTTTTTCAACCTGAGGTGGCGAAATTAATGGTGGCACTCCAAGGTTCCAACAAAATTCAGAAGTTGTATAATCCATTTGCTGGCCCAGCCACTTTCTCGTGTTTTTTGCCAGAGTCCATTTATTGTGGTAATGAAATCAATAAGTCCATTCATACATTAGGTTTATTCAGGTTAGATGCCCACGGATTGGATCAGCAAGGATTTCATTGTGAGGACTCGGTAGATTTTGTACAATTACTTCCTAATAAGGAAAAGTATGATACGATTCTTTCTATTCCGCCTTTTATACCCAAAGAGGAGCAATCTCTGTATAGTTTTCTGTTTGATGAATGTATGTCACATCTGAAGAAAACCGGCAAAATGACCATTGCTGTTCCTGCAGGTTTCACATTCAATAGCTCACCCAAAATGCAGGCTATTCGTCAAAAACTCGTTGAGAACAATTGGGTAGAAAAAGTGATAGCTTTACCCAAAGGCAGTTTCCGAGGAACTAATGTGGGCACATGCTTGATTCAGTTTTCAAAGAAGTCTAATCGTGAAGTGCTATTCTGTGATGCGACTCAAATGGTTAAGCACAATAGAAATAAAGTAGAAATTCAAACTGACGATATTGTTGCTGCAGTCAAAAATATAGATACCGACTATTGTTATAGTATTTCTTATTCAGAGATTATCAACAACAACTATTCTATTAATCCCATCGTGTATAAACCATCCCCAACACAAGAAGGATTGACTACATTCAAATTGGGTGACTTAATGACAAGTGTTCAACCTGAGAAATTTTCTGATGATACAGGATTGATTTTCTCTCCAGACTTGCTTTCATCTGATGTGGTGGATTACCATAGAACATTATCGGATTTAAAAATGGATTTTCTCAACGATTTGATGGTAAAAGTGCAGGGTGAGGCATTATTACTTTCGTCCATTCAAGGTTCCTTAAAGCCCACATACTTGGAGGTTAGTCCGGATGTTTGTTATTATGTTAATCGCAACATTCTGGCCTTCAAAGTAGATACAAATAAGGTATTGCCCGCTTATTTATGCTATGCATTAACTCAGCCAGAAGTATTACACCATATTGACTTTTTTAGAACTGGTGTTATTGCCAATATTATTTCTGATGATTTATTAAACATCCATATCAATTTGCCAAAATTATCTGCACAAAGAAGCATGGTTTATGAAGTTTCTCGCCAGCGATATGCGGAGAAAAAACAGGAACTTGCCATGATGTATGGGACCGCTTATACGGAGAAAGAGGAAGAGTTTAAGTCCTTGAGGCATGCCATGCGTCCTTCTGTGACAGGTATTAGCTCCGCTGTAGATAATCTATACAACTATTTTGAAAAAACGGGGCAGTTATCCACAGTTGTCCATGGGCGCAGAGGATCAACTATTGCGGATAAACTTGCTGTGATTAAGAATGAAATTCATCATATATCTGTTCTTATTAAACAAGGTGCCGATTTTTTGGATATTTCAAAATATCCATTGACTTCAGTAACTGTTGGAGACATCTGGAATCATGTGAATTATGAGACAGAAAAATTTACTATCAGTAAATCAAAGTCTTTGGTTGATACCATAGCAGATTTTACTGTCAGGATGAATCTTGATTTGTTTAAGATGTTAATTAATCTCATTATGTCAAACGCAGAGGTGCATGCTTTCTCAAATAATGATTCTGCAAATAATGTTCGAGTAGAAGCCACTTGTGATAACGAATCGCTTACAATGTATATATCCAATAATGGAAAACCATTTCCCAAAGATGTGGATATCAAAAATTTCACCAAGAGATATTGGTCTGCAGGAGAACATGGGGGCAGTGGAGTAGGTGGAAATGATATTCTGAAAATCATGATGGCTTTTCAAGGCAAGTTTGAGCTTAAAACCGCTTACAAGGATTCATACCCAACATGCTATGTGTTAAAATTCCCTATTGAATAGCAATGGAGTAACAAAAGTTAGTAATATAAAACAGTTATTATGTCATATAAAGTATTATGGGTGGACGATGAATATGACACCCCGGCTTTACAAGAAGTTGCTGATTTAGCCTATGATAGAGGCATTAATATGGAAACCGGATGCAAATCAGCGGAAGAAGCATTGGCTCACTTGGAACATCCAAATGATTTTGACGCAGTAATTTTAGATGCACGATTCTTCAAATCAAAAAATGATACTATTGAAAGTCTTGGGAGGATGAAAGGACTACGGGAAGTAACAAAACGAATAGAACAATTAAAATCAGGCGGTTGTTATTTGCCTACATTTATCTATTCAGGTCAACCTGAGATATACAAGACAGAAGATTATTCTGACAATTATGGGGAATATCCGTTGTTTCCTAAAGATGACGAAGGCACATATAAACTTTTCGATGCTATCATTAAAACGGTAAATGAAAGGGTTGAAACACAAATAAAACTGAAATATGCCCCACTCTTTGATGTATGTGTTCCACGATATATGTTCAATTCTAATCTGACAGAACGACTATTGAATTATGCGGGACAACTTGAGCATAATGATACGAAAAAAGTTGAGTATCTGAATGATATGAGGAAGCTAATAGAAGAGTTTTTTGGAAAATGTGAAGACGTTAGGCTTTTACCTTCCGGTTTAACATCGTGGACTGACAAAAGTAAGTTTCTGTGTGAAATTAAGATGCAAAAATTTATTCCAGCGTATGTCCAAGAATCCATCCGATTCATCCTCCGATGCACCCAAGAAGGATCCCATTATAGTGTTGCAGATTCTGATATGCGTAATGGAGTATCTCCTTTTTTGTTTCGCTCTTTGTTCTTCTCACTTTCTAATGTATTAGTTTGGTGGAAACAGTTTATTGACAGTAATCCAGATAAAGAGGAAATCAGTAAAGTTGTTATGGAGGATGGTCAGAACCAACAAGAAGTAAAATATTCAAAAGTAGAATTAAAGGGAGAAAAGGTCAAAGAATTTCAACCACAATCTAATAGTTATTTGGTTGAAAAGGATGATGAGGGATATTACCACTGTGGACCATATCTGATGTCTCAAAAACATGGGAGCATCGTTGTAGGCAAAAAAGTTGTTATTGTTGAAGAAGAGGACAACACAAATTCAAATAGTCAAATATATCCCAAATTTGCAAAACAGGTAAAAGTGGTGGGTAAGTGAGATTCTTGAAACAGGGTCTTTGCATTTAACTTAGCTCACACAGTACGAGAGGATTGTCACATTAAACAAGTTAAAAATCAAAAAATTATGATTACTTTTATTGTGGTTTTAGTTTGGGGATTTTTCCTTTTCCTCGGAATTATTACTGGAAAAAACAAGGATTTATAAAGTATAAGGAGGAGTATAGCGTCAACAATGTTACTATAACAAAACATCGAAAAAAACATGGCAAAATCATCTTCAATTGATAGAAACGACTTGATGTTTTTCGAAATATGCGGAAGACAATACAAACTGACAGAATATGACGATGCAATTAAAGAAAATGAGGAATCACTAGCAAATTACTATTCTTTCCTCCAAGAGTTTCCTTATACAATCAGAAAATTATCTAGAGAATCGTTAGCATCGATTAAGGATGCTCCTGTTTTTTTGTTATATCGTAACAAAAGGATAAGTGTGTATGAATTTCTTATAAGTAGCCGACTCTTTGAATCTCAACTTTCTCTTATTAAAGAAATCAACGGTCTAGAAATAAAATATGGATTGGCTAATAAGTTGATTGATATACAGCAAAAAAAAGAAAATTATGCTATAAAAATAGAAACATATAGAGTCTTTCAGGATTTACATTATACAATGGCAACGGCCCGATGGGCATTAATACAGGCACATCGTATATTACATTTCAGTAGTAGTTTAAAATGGATAACAGGTTGGGAACAACTTTGGACACGTGCCACATGGTTAAACAATGCAATTCTTTTATACAACTCCTGCTTTGACAAGTTGATATTATCAATATGGATTGGTTGTAAGGTTTTTGTTGGTTATTTAAAGAAAAATAGTAAGCCAGAAAAGGCACTCAATATACAAAACTTAAATTCACAGGAAGGATTAAATCTGGTATATGAATGGTGTGATTATAATAAAATTAAAAATCGCTTGCCAGAAAAAATAAAAAACGATATTAACTTAAAATATACAAACGAGCTAAAAAGAGTGAGAAATTATGCCAATAGAATTAAACACAGGGGTGGTATGAGATATAAAGACTTGTTTCCTTATGACAATACTTACGATATTATTGAAGACACATTCTATGCTTCTACAAGAACACAAATATCTGATGATATAGATGATATTGTGGAAGAAGTGAAGAATTATCATATTGTCTTATATGATTTGATACAAAAAGTTTATGAATACATTATAGGAGAAGTGTTTGATCAGGAGATTCATGAATAGAATGCTCTCATTGATAAAGTTGTATACTATAGGATTATATTGACATATTCTTCCACTTCTCGGGGATTCTGAAAGATTTATCACCGGCAGTAACTACATCATCCATAATGGATTTCAGGAATCGGGGTAGGTTGTTTTTCATCAAGACAGGCTTGCTACGGTGCTGCAATAGCTTGTCTTTTATGTCATAACTATAATTTGTTGGGGGAAAATATACCTTGATGTTTTTCTGAGGAAATAATCTCTGTATATAGTCCAAAGGAGGGATAAGGTCGCTATCGGCACTCACTAAAGCTACTGTGTCTGTTTTGTCTTCCATGCAATCAGCTAACATTCGTACCGAAATGTTCACATCTGTTCTTTTCTCTTCTGGCTTTGAAATCGTCGCATTGCAGAAAGGGCAAGGGAAATATTTTTCCATGTATTGTCCTCTAACAATCTCAAATTTTTCTCCGTTAATTAGTTTGTTTGCGTTAAGAAAAGAACTTTGACGACTGTTTTTTGACGGATTCATCGGACTAGCGGTAAAATAGACAACTTTTTCAAGTGTTTGATTTTCCCCAAGGAAACTCTCGCACAGTTTTACAACATCAATCCAATAACATTTTCCCCAATTTCTGTCTATGCTACGGGCTCGTTTAATTCCAAAATAGAAATTAAAACCATCAATATAGAAGGTAACTCTCTTTGTCATAATAAGAAATAATTAAAAAAAGCCACTAAAAAGTGGCCCGTGTCCTTACAAGAAAGTAAGGCGTTGCTTTTGTGCTGCAAAAATACAAAAATTTTGTTTCAGTATTCATACAAATGAAAAAAATTATCGCCAGTAGTAGCTACGCAAATTTTTGAATAGGATGAAACGGGGCACGCCCCGTCTCTACAAAAGAAAACCCCCTCTTGAAAAATCAGGAAGAAAAAATGTGTATCTTTGCATCAAGAATTGAATGGATGGTAACCCTATGAAAGACGATACTCCCCGAATCCCTTGGCTCATCGCATTGGTGCCTTTTGCGGTGCTGGTGCTATTGCAGGTACTTGTGATCAAGCATTTTGGCTCCGACGCTATCGACGGGGCCAGCCAGACGGCATTGCTCTTTTCCGCCGCGGTGGCCATCGCTATCGCCATGGTGGGCTACAAGGTGAGCTGGAAGACCATCAATGGGGCGATTGGCGACAACATCAAAACCATCGGCCCCGCCGTGCTGATTCTGTTTTTGATCGGTGCCATTTCAGGCAGCTGGATGATGAGCGGGGTGGTGCCTACCATGATATACTACGGCATGAAGGTCATCACGCCTTCACTCTTCCTTTTCATGGCTTGCCTAATTTGCGCCCTGGTGTCGTTGATAACGGGCAGCTCGTGGACGACTGTGGCTACCGTTGGTATTGCCTTGATTGGTATTGGCACAGCACACGGCTTTTCGGCGGGGTGGACAGCAGGCGCTATCATCTCGGGCGCATACTTCGGCGACAAGATTTCCCCGCTTTCTGACACAACGGTATTAGCTTCTTCGGTGGGCGAAGTGCCCCTGTTCAAGCATATTCACTATATGCTCATCACTACCGTGCCTTCTTTCACGATTGCACTGATTATTTTCTTGGTGGTGAGCCTGAACCATTCGGCTGCAAGTGGTGCCCAGGCGGCTTCTTTTGCCGAAGGACTGCAAAACAGCTTTGTCATCAGTCCCTGGTTGCTGTTAGTTCCGCTCTTTACCGCTATCCTCATTGCTTTGCGCCTGCCAGCGGCTGTTATCCTGTTTTTGTCGGCTCTGGTGGCGGGAATGGTCATGCTGGTGGCCCAACCCCACATCGTGACACAAATAGGGGAGGGCAACAATTTTCGTGGTTTGATGCTCACTTACTATAGCAGCACTTCCATCGATACGGGCAATGAAACGCTTACAAATCTGGTGCAAACCCGTGGTATGAAAGGCATGCTCAGCACAGTATTCCTCATTTTCTGTGCTTCCGCTTTCGGCGGCGCTCTCACCGGAGGCGGCATGATGAAGAGTCTCACCGGAGCATTAGCACGTGGCATTAGCGGCCGCCGCTCGTTGGTGACTACCACAGTGGGTACAGGTCTTTTTGCCAACATGGCCACAGGTGACCAATATCTCAGCATTGTGCTCACAGGTAATATCTACAAGCAGCTATACAAAGATATGGGCTTTGAGGGGCGTTTGTTGAGCCGTTCCACAGAAGACTCTGCCACGGTTACCTCTGTGCTCGTTCCCTGGAACACCTGCGGTATGACGCAATCCATGGTGCTGAAAGTTCCCACATTAGAGTTCTTGCCTTACTGCTTCTTCAATCTCATCTCCCCGCTAATGTCCATCACTGTCGCTTTCATTGGCTATAAGATTTTCCGTCGTACTGATGATGAAGAAACAGAGGAATCAACAACGACAATCGATTAGTACGGAAAGTCTGTCCTGACGTATCGCATAACAAGGATGAAAAAAAAGGCGACCATCAGGCCGCCTTTTTCTGTCTCTACAAGGTTATTTTCTAACCTTCTTCACAAACTCTTCTACTTCGGGAACACCGCCTTGATAGACGAGGTAGCCGTCGTAGGGCTCGCGTTTGGTGATTTCGTCGTTGATGGGGGTGAGCATCAGCTTCTTCACATCCTCGCGCTTCTGGCCGCTGTCCTTGGTCAAACCTAATGCCCAGCCGAGCTTGATGTAAGAGCTTTCCGCTAACATGTTGTCTGCGGGGATGATACCGCGTGCCATCATGTCACGGCCGGTGTCATACACAAACATGTGAGTGTAACCCCAGATGGTCTGTACACTCATGTATTGGTGAACACCAGCGTCAGTAGCTTTCTGGATGGCATCGTACATGACCTTATTGACATGACCGAGGCCGGTGCCGTCCCAAACAATGCCTTTGTAGCCATTGTCGATGAGGGCTTCCAGCACATCGGGTTTCATACCTGGATAGTAGTACAGAATGGCTACACGGTCGTCGAAAGTCGGCACAATACGGGTGACATTCGGGTCGTTGATGGCAAGGCTACGCTTGTAATCCTCGTAGTTGGTGATAACTTCCACTTGGCGGTGCTGTCCTTTGCGGCGGTGGTTGTACACTTCCTTGATGGGCTGTACGCCATCGCGGCGATTCACGGTAGCCAGCGGTGTGTCGCCAATGGTACGGAAAGTGGAGCGGTAAGAGCTGTGCATCTTACGTACACGCGTGCCACGATGCAGGAAACCGTAGTCGTCGCTGGTGGGACCGAACATGCAGACCATCACCTCGGCGATGTCACCGTGACCAGCAGCGGTCATGGCGTGCATCAGGTTCAAAGCGGCATCGGAGCTGGGACGGTCAGAAGAACGTTGTGAACCCACCAATACCACTGGCATGGGCATATTCTGGCACATGTAAGTCAAAGCGGCAGCAGTGTGAGCCAAAGTATCGGTACCGTGACCAATTACAATACCCTCGATACCAGCCTTGATTTCATCACCAATTTTGTTGGCCAAAGCCATATATTCTTTCGGGGACATGTTCTCGGAGAATACAGCGAAAACTTTCTCGGTCTCCAAGTTGCAGATGTCGGCCAGTTCGGGCACAGCACCATACAATTCGCCGGGAGAGAATGCGGGAATTACCGCACCCGTACGGTAGTCCAAACGGGAAGCGATGGTACCACCAGTACCTAACAGTTTTACGT
This sequence comes from uncultured Bacteroidota bacterium, assembly GCA_902802755.1. Taxonomy (GTDB): domain Bacteria; phylum Bacteroidota; class Bacteroidia; order Bacteroidales; family WCHB1-69; genus RUG11690. Next base: position 311,661 of record CADCNH010000001.1, read on the forward strand.
GGGGCAGACCGGGAGTGTAGGGGAATTCCTTCTCCGGAATCTTGAAAACGGGCTGCGGGTCGCGCTCGCCTTTCATGTCGGTGATGGTGTCAATGTCAATACCGATATTGTAACCGGTGCTGACTTTCATCACAATGTGGATGTCGTCGGTGTTTTCCGCACGGGGCAGAATCTTTCCCGAGAAATGTCCGCGGGTGGTTTCCACTTCGGCTTTGTCCCACACGTGAACGTCGTATTTTTTGAGCGTTTCTAATGCGCGTCCCTTATATCCTTGGAATGTTTTTTTATCGTCGTCCATATCAGTTTACAATTAACATTTTACAATTAACAATTAATAATTTCCTTGGCCAATGTAGTCATGGAGAGGTTGCCCAGTGCTTGTGCTCGCACTTGGCCGAGGAGGCTGTTTTTCTTGTCCTCTGCGGTGGTACGGGAGCGCATGGGTTTGAAATTACTGCTCAGATTGCTGAGGTTTTTCAAAATTTCTTCTTTGGAAACTTTACGGTAGCCTGCAAGTTTCAGCAGTTCGGAGAAGTCAGCCTTCGGCTGCTCGAACATCAGCTTCAGCATATCGGCTGCGATGGCCTTGTCCAGACCTTCTTGTTTCAGGAAGGCGAAGAGGTCGAAGATTCTGCAGGTGCAGAAAGGAATCTGGCCATATTGTCCGTGCAGATGTTTGAGTCTGTGACCAAAGAAAGTGCCGATAAATTTCGGACACATATCCAGTTCAGTGACGATTTTCTTGATCCGCGGGAAGAAATTATGGGTGAAAATGTAGTTGAAGCAGTCTTGCGGTACACCCCAGGCAACCATTTGTGCGTAGCGGTCAGCAACAGCATCGGGGATATTCTTGCTCAACTCATCGATATAGTCGGCATGCAATGGAATGGGAGCCGAGTCGGTGTCGGGATACATACGGTCGGCACCGGGCAGCACACGCTCGAAAATGGTGGTGCCGTCGGGCAGGGCCTTACGGGTCTCGAAGGGAACACCGTCAAAGGTCATCAGGGCACGCTCTTCTATCACTTCCAAAGCGGTTTTTACATCGTCTTCGGGAGCCCAGAAAATGATTTGGGCATCGTTTTCGCCAGCGTTCAACGCCTTGGCGGCTTTCTCGAAAACGCTACGGCTTACCACATCCTCAAGGTCTTCGCTGGAAGCCATATTGGGACGCTCAATACAAGCGATAACTTTCAGTCTATCTGCAAACTCGCAGTAGAAAGGATGACCTGGCTGAGTGAAGTGTGACAACAAACCAGCAAATTGCGGCAGGTTAACCGCATATACTTTCTCGCCACGCTTTATGGCGTCGGTAATCGGGTCAAAATAGAAATGGAACTGCTTGGGATCCAGTTCGGTGAAAGCCATCTTCCAATCTTCTTTTTTAATACGGGCTTTCAGTTGGTCACGGATGGCGAGCAAAGCCCACTGGCGGAAGCATTCCACATGAGTGACCTCAGGAATCCATTTGGTGTGGGCAACACCCTTCACCTCGATACGAGTACCGCCTTTGCAGCTCACGTTCACATCCTGGCGGCCAGCGCCGATGCCAGTACGCACACGGCCGGTGCTACGGTTGAGGAAGCGGATATAGTTGCCAGCTTCTTCCACCTCATCTGGATTAACCATTTCAGGATAGGTTACCGTTTCAATCAAAGGCATACCCAGACGGTCGGTGCGGTAGATACGGGTATGGCCGATATCGGATACCTCGCGGCAGGCGTCTTCCTCTACGCTGAGCTGGATAAGGCGCACCTTCTTGTTTTTCAGCTGGATCTCACCATCAATACCTAAAATGGCGGTTCTTTGGAATCCTGTCGGGATGGAACCGTCGAGGTATTGCTTACGGGTGATATGCACCTCGCCCACAATTTTCAGTTTGGAAGCCAAAGCGATTTCCAAGGCATATTGCAATGCTTCCGGGTTGATGGGAAATGGCGGGGTGTCATCTACCTCGTAGGTACATGCGGTCTTGTGAGCAATGCGGTAGATGATGTTCTTTCGGGTTTTGAACTCCATAAGTGCGGTGCCGTCATACTCTCCCATTTCGGAAAGAGTGGGACGCATGTGACGCAACAGCTCGGCATCGTACTCGTCGGCTTTCTGGAATATGCCGGCGGGACAGCGGCAGAACAATTTTTCTTTGGTAGCCAGTTGCTGGTGAACTTCCAAGCCCGACATGAACCCGATGCGGTCGTAGTCGGCCTGCTTGGCTTGCTTACGGTCAACATAGCCGATGGCTTTTTTGCTGGCTTCGTAATTTTCTTGAGGGTTGATAGTTTGCATATATTTTGATTTTAGTTATTTGACAATAGAATGTCCTAAAATTTTTTAAGGCACAAAGATAATAAAATTATGGAATGCCACCGCAAAAAAAAAACTCTCCTTGTTATCTGTTCCCTGAAACCTGTAACCTGTCCCCTGATAATTAGCCTATTAACTAATTTACTAATTGATAATTAGCACATTAGCACATTGTCTCATTAGCACATTAACTAATTTACTAATTTGCTAATTGATCCTATTTTCTCGGATGGTATTGCTCAATAATGCTTTTAATGTATGTACGGTCGAGGTGAGTGTAGATTTCTGTGGTGGTGATACTTTCGTGGCCGAGCATTTCTTGTACTGCGCGCAGGTCGGCACCACCTTCCACCAAGTGGGTGGCGAAGGAGTGTCGGAAGGTATGTGGACTGATGGTCTTGGTAATTCCAGCTGTTTCGGCTGCCTGCTTGATCATCATGAAAATCATCTCACGTGTGAGTCTTGCACCCCTGCGATTAAGAAATACAAAGTCTTCTTCCCCTTTTTTGATTTTAATATGCTCACGAACACCTTCCATGTATAGAAGTATGGCATTTTGGGCGGTGTGTCCAATGGGTACCAGGCGTTCCTTATCGCCTTTGCCGATAATGCGAATGTAGTTTTCCTGAAAATGAAGGTTGGAGATACGCAGGTTTACCACTTCGCTGACCCGTAATCCGCAGCCATACATCACCTCAATAATGGCCTTGTTGCGGTGCCCTTCGGGCTTGCTCAAATCAATACCGTTCAAGATGGCTTCAATCTCCGGAATAGAAAGCACTTCGGGCAAGTGGCGGCCAATCTTGGGAGCATCTAATAATTCGGTGGGGTCGTGCGTGATTTTATGGTCGAAAAGCATGAACTTGTAGAAGGATTTCAGCCCAGAGATGATGCGGGCCTGGCTTCTGGCTGAAATCTTGTCATCATATAAGGAGGCTAAAAAATCCTGCAAATCTTCTAATTTGACATCTTCCAATTTTTTTCTTCCGCCTAAAAAATCATTCAGTTTTTCAATGTCATGGAGATAGGCTTCCACTGTCTTGGGCGACAGGGAGCGTTCCAGTTTAAGATATTGCTTATACAACTGAATGCTAAGTTCCATCATCAAAATAATGGTAAAAAAAAGATAATCAATTAATTACCAAATACAGGCATCTTTTTCGAACCAGCGGCCCTGGGCTTTCAAAGTTTGCTCGATAATGTCGCGGGCAGCTCCGTCTCCACCTTTTTTCACGGAAACGTAGTCGGCAATGGCTTTGATTTCCTCGGCGGCGTCGGCGGGACAGCATTTGAGGCCGCTGAGCTGCATGATCTCGTAGTCGGGAATATCATCACCCATCATCATTACCTCCTCACGGCTGAGACCATATTTGTTGAGGTATTCGTTATAGACCTTAACCTTATTGCGCACCTGCAGGAAGATTTCCATGCCTGGAAAATTCTTGTAACGCAGGCGCATGGATTCGGAATAGCCTCCAGAGATGACCGCCACCCTGTAGCCCTTGCGCAGGGCGTACTGCAAGGCATAACCGTCTTTCACGCCTGTAGCGCGAAGCTGGTCGCCATCAGGCAGTACCCAAATTTTACCATCGGAAAGCACCCCGTCAAAATCAAAAATGAAGGTGGTGATGTTTTTCAGTTTGTCTTTATAATCGTGCATGTGAAATGTGATTCGTTGATATTAGTTGGCAAAAATAATGATTTTTCTGATACTACTTCCGTAACTATCAAAATTTGTATAGATAAGGAAGTAGTATAACGCAAATCTAATGATAATGGGATATTGCACGCTACCCCATTTCGCAGCGGGTTTATTCAGTTCTTCGGTGCATATTACATTCGCGCTGCGAAGAGATACACAGCATTTTCCATACCCCACACTGCGCTACCGCTTATGTGGGGTTAATAGAATTTGACCTCTTCGAGGTCTTGACAATTGTTGTAAATGATTACATCATAGGTATATGTCCCGGAGGGACATCCTCTTATTAACCCCATATAAGGCCGTAGGCCGCAGTATGGGGTAGGTGACAGACATATATGCTTGCCGCGGTGCGTTATACACTTGCTTCGAAGCACTGAACCCAAACACCGCGGAATTGACACACCATTAATAGATGACAAAAACTTACAGTGACTATGATTACTTATATCGAACTCACGTTAAATTAACTAATTACTTTGACGGCGATTCTGGTATATATGGCATTAAATGATAACGTTTCCCTTTTATCAAATCCATTAAGAAACGATTGTCAATAGGTGCTGATGGATATACTATGTGATAATTGACAATCTCATCCATTATTTCCTGAAAATCTTTCGAGTACTCCATAATTTTACCATTCAACTCTAAACAACCGACATCCAAAGTTTTATCTATCATGGAATGTGTCATGTTGACAACATCATAGTTATAGTCATCATATACTATAACGACCTGAATCATTCCATACCATACCTTAGATTTACAACAAGATGATTCACATTTTGAAAAACCTCCAACCATGTTTGCCACATAACTGAAAAAGACAGAATCATTGATACTAATCTTGTTCGTAGAGGGCATTATTCTTTGAGCAATATAGGTAGGTGAAACCACAACATAATTTGTAGGGTCATCCCAAAAAATCTCTATTTTTTGTGCATTAGAGTATGAAGCTGCTGCAACCAATAAAAATACCACAAAAAGAAATTTTTTCATAATCTCATTATTCTCTTTCCATATCTAATAATTCACTACAAATTCGCTCGATTTCATCTTCTAACACCTCACTTGGTTCCAATTCCATTTCTTCATAAGCAATTCTATTCAAGCAGTATATTAAATCCTTTTTGCTTCTTAGATTCGATTTGATTAATGGCACATAACCATCATATTCATGAATACTTATGGAAAAAGGAACATCCAATGGGTTCCACTGTACTAGAATTCTGTTAATTTTTTCGTCAAGGTTATTCATTGATACCATTATCAATTCTCATTAGTCAGTTCCACCGCCTTCAGGAAGGTCTTGTCGCTGCTATTGATGACAGGGTAGAAGGCTTCGTCTTGATAGATATCACGACCAATGAGAGCTTTGAGCCAGACTTTCAGTTCTTTGATGGATTCGTTGTTGAGGTCCTTCACCTTCAGTCCTGTCTTTTGCGTGTAGAAGTTCAGCAGTTGCTTCAGCAAGTCGTTGCTGACAGTCATTCCTTTCACATAACTTGCGGCGGTGGGATATTGCTTCAGCACCTTCTCCTTGTTATCCGTAGCATAGTTGAAGGCAAACTGGATAATGGCCGATGAATTCAGCACTTGGTAATAGGCATTCAGCGTGCTGTCGTCATCCAAAGGGATAAAGTAATCGGGCATAATGCCACCGCCGCCATAAACCGTCCTACCATTCTTAGTTTTGAATTTCTGATTTTCATCGAATTTGATACTGTCCGAATGGTTCATCTCGCCCCTATAATAACGGTCGATGAAATCCTCGTAATAGGCTTCGGTGCCGTTACCATATTCACGCTGGATACAACGGCCGCTGGGGGTGTGGTAACGGGCAACTGTCAATCTTATACTGGATTTGTCGGACAAATCTATCTGTCTTTGTACCAATCCTTTACCGAAAGAACGACGACCCACGACAACACCTCTGTCATTATCCTGGATGGCACCCGCCACAATCTCGCTGGCGGAAGCGCTGAAATCATCAATCAATACAACCACTTCGCCTTTTTCAAAGTTACCATAACGGGTGGCATATATTTTGTCCGTTGGCACATGTAAACCTTCAGTATAGACAATCATTTCCCCTTTGGGCAAGAACTCGTCGCAAATCTGGATGGCGGCATCTAAAAAACCTCCGGAATTGCTGCGCAAATCCAAAATCATTTTGCTCATGCCCTTCTTTTTCAGCTGGTCGATCGCATCGCTGAATTCGCGGGCAGTGGTGGCTCCAAACTGATTGATTTTGATGTAACCTGTCTGTGGATCAACCATATAAGCAATGTCAACAGTATAAGTGGGAATGACATCTCGAGTGACGATGTAATCGGTAATCTGTGGGAATCCCTGACGCATGATGCCTATGGTGACATCCGTTTTCTTTTTGCCACGCAGCAGTTTCATCACCTCATCATTTTGTATGCCGATGCCGGCCACATTCTTTCCATCTACCGTCACAATGCGGTCGCCGGCACGAATACCCTGCTTTTCGGAAGGGCCTCCGCTTACAGTTGAGATTACCATAATGGTGTCGTTCATGATGCTGAACTGAATGCCCACCCCTTCAAATGCTCCCTCCAGTGACTCCATCATGGCCTTGTTATCCACTGCATTGGCGTAGGTAGAGTGGGGGTCCAACTCTTGCAGCATGGAAGTGATGGCTGTTTCAAACAATTGGTTAGTGTTTACAGTATCAACATAATAGCTGTTGATATATTTTACCACTTCATCCAACTTGTTGCTTTGCATGCTGCTCAAACCTTGCTTGCGACCTGGCACAAAATACAAGGCCACGGTCATTCCTACTAAAAAAGAAATGGCAATGGTGAAAAAATTCTTGATGCGGTTGCTTCCCGAAGTGCGTTCGTCTGTATAATTGTTTTCCATGCTTATTTTCTTTGTCTTTTGATGGAGGATTGATGGAGAAGTTCTAAGAAGTTTTCAATAAAATTTTGATAATCAATATCTTGTAAAGAGTTCTGCTGATATGTTTGTACTACTTTGTTCCATTGTTCGGGTTGTACCACCGGCAGGTTGTGCTCAGCTTTGATTTTGGCAATGGAATCCACAATCTCCATGCGTTTGCCCAATAAAACGCTGAGTTGGGTGTCGATATTATGAATTATTGTTCTTTGTTTTCGCAATTCATGTTCGGCGGGAGAAGTTATAGTATCCTTAAACTGAAGTTTGGACAGCATTTCCGTTAGGTCCGCTGGGGTTAACTGCTGTTCCGCATCGCTGAGTGCGGCGGAAGGCTGGTAGTGAGCCTCAATCATCAGGCCATCAAAACCATAGTCCAGCGCAAGCTGCGAAAGTTGTGCAATATATTGGCGTTGACCGGCGATATGGGAGGGGTCGCAAAGCAGTGGAATCTGCGGGTAGCGCACTTTAAGGTCGATGGCCATTTCCCACGAGGGATTGTTGCGATATACACTCTCGTTGCTGTCGGCACAACCCCGATGAACCGCCATCAGTTTGGTGATGCCGGCATTGAGAAATCTCTCGATATTGCCTATCCAGAGTTTCAGGTCGGCAACCATAGGGTTCTTGACCATGACAGTAAAATCACGATTTTTTGCGGCATCGGCAATGGCTTGCACATCGAAAGGATTTACCGAGGTGCGGGCTCCTATCCAACAGGCTTTAATATCGTATCTTTCACATAAATCCAATTGGTCTGGGGTGCCGACCTCAACACAAACAGGAATCCCGAATTGTTGCTGTAGTTCTTGTAGCCATGGCAAAGCCTCGGTGCCTATGCCCGAAAAATCGCCTGGTTTGCTGCGGGGTTTCCAAACTCCGGCACGGAAGAAATCGAGCGCAAGTCCTTTTGCCGACAAGGATTCCGTTAATCCTCGGGCAGTTTGAAACAATTGCTCTTTGCTTTCGGCAGCACAGGGGCCTGCTATGATAATGGCTTTCTGCATGGCTGGTTATTCAATAAAAGTCAGTGTGTTAAAAGCTAAAGGCAACATCTCTATCTCATATCTGCCTTGTGAAAGCAGTTCACCTTCGAGTTCACCCAAAATGGAGGGTTCCGCACTAATGCTGAGCTTGTTGGTTCTATAGCACTGCACACCTTTGATTTTTTGGATGTGCTTCCCCGTGAATATATGTTTGATTTTGAGTAGCACCGTCAGTATGCCGACTTGTGGCAGGATAATCACGTCAAAAACCCCATCGTCAAAACTGGCGTCGGGAGCTTGTTTCATGCCGTCACCGTGATACTTGCAGTTGGCGACCGCAAAAAGGAAAGGCTTTCCTTGATAGTGAAAATCTTTGGAATTGATAATGACAGGAATGGGTTTATGCTTGAACAGGGCAAGGAACACTCCCAGCATATACACGGAAATGTTGAGGAATTTAGGTTTAGTATAAATAGTTTCGTATATCACTTCGGCGGAAAAGCCGAAACTGTTGATATTGATAAAATAACGCTGTTCGATTTCATTTTCTCCTTGAAAAACCTTGGTCAGCCCCACATCATGCTCAATAAAACGCCCTTTCAGAAACCCCTCTACTGCTTCCAGATAATCTGTAGGATAGTGGTGTGTGCGCGCCCAATCGTTGCCACGGCCGTGCGGGATCACCGCCAAAAACACTTCGTGCGTGTCAATACCCGAAGTGAAGATGCCATTGACAATTTCATTGATGGTACCGTCACCGCCAATCACCATCAGGTGTCGTTGTCCTTCCTGACACAATTTGCGGGCAAGGTCTATGCCGGAGTGGCTACCATTGGCCTGATGCAGTTCATAGCGTACATGATGCTCATCGAGTTTAGCCGCGATTTCGTTCCAATGCTCCAAACCCTTATGGTCTTGGGCATTGGGGTTGAGGATGATTTGCCAGTTAAAATCAGCTACATTTATTGTATTCAGAGACATAATCCAAAAATAATAACGGCAAAAATAAGAAAATTTCCGTGATTTGGGATAAAAATTTTTTTTGCCACACGGCTAAAGCAAGATTATTTCCGTGACTATTGGAATATGTTCTAAACTATATAGGATTACCGTACTACAAACTTCTTTGACACACCATTGTAAGTATAGATGTATGTTCCCTTCGCATAATCACTTACATTCAACTCAATTTTGTCAAAATCACTACCTACATTAAATGTCTCCAACAGTTGGCCACTCATGTTGAATACTCGCAGTTGCGTAGTTTCGCCTGATTGCAATGTATAAGGTAATGTAATAGTATTCCGGGAAGGATTGGGATAAGGATTCAAAGAGCTACTTGGTTGAGTATATGTCACCATAGTGCTGGGATTGTAATTTCCGCCAAGGGAATAAATACAATAACCTTGAGTCCATGCTGCCATTCTTAATTGATTGCCAGCCTTATGAATATTCAAATAGTTAACATAATGTTGAAAATCAAATATCAACTCGCCATCTTCATTGATAATTATATAATCCGTACAATGGTGATAATAACCATATTCGTCTACTTCTTCAGCCCAAATACTTAATAGCATTTCTATTTTTTCATCAGGATTAATAATGTGACGACCCAAAACAGCTTGAACCTGAAAATAAAACGATGTTGGAGTAAAAGTATTGTCTGCACAATTAAATAGTGGCGATAAAACAGATACTGGTATTATCTTCAAAAGGGAAAAATTGTTATCATATATTTTGATGCCATCTTCAAAAAGAACAACATAAGAATCCACAGGTTCATATATAGATTGGTGATCAGGAAAGGGATCTAACATAATTCCATCCCCATAAAGACTTGGTTCACCATCAAATGTATGTAACAATTGAACCTGGGCTTGAGATGTCACACTCAAAATAAATACGAAAAAAGTAAAAGCAATTTTTTTCATTGTTAAATCTAAATTATCGTGGTTAAATTACGTTTTATAGCTTGTTATTATTATCTTTAACACCTGAGTTTATCGTTCCCTCTTCTCAATCTGAGTTGTAATCCCAAGATTCTTCAACCTTGCAAAATTACAAAATAATCCAATATCTGCCATCATCCTTCTTTTACAATATAATATTGTTCGAACTATAGGTAACTATGTGTCTCGCTGATTTTAGTTGTCACTTTTGTAACTTGCGACTGATTCTGGTTGACACTTGCACTAATGCCGCGTGCGAAAGCCATGCCGACGGGTTCTTCCATAGAAAGTCTGTATAAGGCGCTTCTCGCACATCACATGGGGGCACATCAGGTAGCATCTTGTAGGGCTGTCGTGTCACGGCAGCCTCAACAGATTCAACACACGGCAGCCTCGCTTTAAGAGTTTGCCCTACGATAAAGGATAAAGACATCCAAGTTGAACGCAATATCGCAAAAGGCCGAAACATAGCCAAAATAATTCACCTGCTCATAAAAGGCATCGTTGGGCGTGAAACACTTGGACATGATGTTTGGTAAATAATGCGATAAGAAAAAGTGTATGGTGATGATTATAATAATCGCTGTGATGGAGAGCTCCATCGTTTGTCTTTTATTCAGCATTAAGACAGCTCCTATAGTGATAAGCACAATCAGCAGACAGGTAATCACCTCAACCAATATAGGAAAGTGGGCAAATTTCCAATATTCGCTGCCGAGCACATTAACCACGGAAAGGATGTACCCAAAGGTGATGGTAAACAGCATCCCCGCATAAAAGCTTCGTGAGTCGCTCGAAGAGATTTCAGGGTCAGTAGCTGCGTTATCCGAATCGTAGCGCCACCAAATGAAACCGACGGTAAGAAGCGTTGTGACCAGATTTACCCACATCCGTACGTTTTTCATCGTGTAGTTGGGGATATCCCATTTCATCTGACTGGCTGAGAAAGTGCTAAGGTCAATGAAACGATAAAAGGTAAAAGAGGTCAAGAAATTTATCAGAACAATTGCCCCCACAAAGATTGCGAAATGTCCCCATTTGACATTGAACATCCTCGGCTTTCGGAACAGGAAGTAGAAGACCAGCAGGTACGCTACGGATTTCCCCACAACCACGGCTATCGGATGCAGCACAGCATCCAAAGCGAAGAATAAGGTGGGGGCAAATGACGCCCAAGCGACATCAAACATCCAATAAAGGATAATTCCAAGCAGAAAATATTTGTAATCCAACGGTTTATCCATAGAAATATTCATCATTATAAGTATTTTCAACCCTACAAAAGTACAAAATATTCCAATACAAATACAGAAGCATTAATCCTATCTCCTGGCGTCATCTCCTTTATATTTTAAATCCAATCGGATTACTTGGCATGTTTTTCTTCTCGCGCAATTGGTCCAGTGCATCATTGATGACCTCGATTTGCAAGGCAAATTCATTGTTAAATTGTTCCTGATGCTCGTTGATGTCATTCTGATCATGGAGGATGTCTTCGACGTAAGCGTTCAGTTGGTCAAGCTTATGGGAGAGTTGCTCATAACGTAGTTCTGATGATTGCATAGCAGCAACAGCTTGTCTCACGGCGACAAATGCTCGCATGATGTTGATGTTAACCTGTATGGCGATTTTGCTTCGAAGTAGTCCTGATAGCATGGCAACTCCTTCCTCGGTGAATGCAAAGGGCAAGTATTTGCTATGTTGACCACGTCCTGTCTTTAAGATGCCATTTTGGCACCTTAAAGCGGTAAGTTCTTCAGTTGTCAGCTCAAACATGAAATCTTTTGGGAAATGGTCTAAATTGCGACGAACCTGACGTTTTAATTGAGCCACTTCTACCTCATACATTGTTGCCAAGTCGTAGTCCAGCATCACTTTAACACCCCTAATGTCGTAGATTATATTTTGGATTGAATAAAAAAAGGCCACCTTGCGGCAGCCTTTTTTCAACATATTGGGGTTGATGTTATTTAGCGACTCTTTCCAGCCATTTCACCATACCGAGCATCACACCCATGGAGATCAAGCAAACTCCCATGAATACTGCCCAGCATTGCCAGATAGGCCATTTGTTGTACATCAAAGGTCCAATCCACAACAAACCGTTACCAACAGCGGTGGCGCCTAACCACAGACCTTGGCAGAGACCGAGGAGGTGCTTCGGAGCGACCTTGGAAACGAAAGAAAGTCCCAGCGGGGAAATGAACAATTCGGCTACAGTCATGAAGAAATAATAGATAATCAGGATCCACCAGCCGGCTTTTTCAGCTTCGGTACCGGTAGTTCTGAATTCTTCAGCTGAAGGATATCCGCATGATGCGCTGAAGATGGTCATAATCAGATAAGCGGTGGCGGCAATTCCCATACCCATGGCAATTTTACGCGGAGTGGAAATGTCTTTGCCTCTGCGGGCCAATGCGCCGAATGCTATCAGGATGAGAGGTGTCAGCACAATCACAAAGAACGGGTTGACAGCCTGCCAGATTTCGGGAGCGATAGCGGAAGTATCCACAAAGTCACGGGCGAACAACGACATGGAGGTACCATTCTGGTGGAAGGAGAACCAGAAGAATACGGCGATACCTAACACTGCGAACAAAGCATAAAGTCTCTGCTTGATTTCGGTAGCCATAGCTCTCTTTTCTTCTTCAGTATAGTCAACAGAAGTAACAGCGGCTTTCTTTTCAGGATTGGGTAATTTGTTTTTCTTCACCAAGAATATAGTCAGAGAAATCAACATGGCAATAACAGAGGCGATGAAGGAGAAGTGAACACCCGAGTTGAACACGTTGAGGTAATCCTGGCAGAAGGTAGTGAGGTTATCAACACCGACGGTGGAGGCAGTGGCGATCATATCGTTCATCTTGGCCAAAGCGTCAGCACCCATGGCTTCGCCTTGCTCGATGTACTGGTGGCACAATGCGGGAAGATTGGCGTTGAAGTTCATGTTGTGGATGTTCAACCACCATTGTCTGATCAATGGGGCAACGAAAGGAGCAACCAAACCACCCACGTTGATGAATACGTAGAAAATCTGGAAACCAGGATCACGTTTGCTCTTGGCGATACGGAGTTCTTCCTCGCCCTTCTTGGCGGCTTCAGCTTCGAAATTGTCGTACAGCTGACCTACCAAAGCTTGCAGGTTCCCTTTGAAAAGACCGTTACCGAAGGCGATGAGCAACAAGGCAAAGCAGGTCAGAGGCAGCAACCAGGTGATGGTGCTGGCGGTTGACATGATGGGAATAGCCAGAATGACATAACCCATAGCCATCACGAACAAACCAGTCATGATGGTGCCTTTGTAGTTTTGTTTTCTGTCGGCAATGATACCACCTACCAGACTCAAAATGTAAATACCCATGTAGAAAACGGAGTAAATCAGTGTGGCTTGGGTGTCTTTCAAACCGAATTTGGAGCAGAGGAACAACACCAGAACAGCGTTCATGATGTAGTAGCCGAAACGTTCACCCATGTTGCTGAGAGCGGCGGCAATCAGCCCTTTCGGGTGTTCCCTCTTAGCTGTGATGACATAGTAAATCACAAAAGGTGTGATTACTATCAAGCTGAGTATCAAGAGAGATACAGTCAGATGACTTTTGATAAATTCAAACATAGTTTTATGATTTTAGTGAATAATAAATTTGTCTCGATGATTAGAGCAGAGAATCGATTTTGGCGGTGAGCTCGCTCTTCTTGATGGTGCCCACATGCACATCTTTTACTTCGCCGTTCTTGAGGAACACGAGCATGGGGATGTTGCGCACGCCGAACTGCATGGCGAGCTCGCCTTCTGCGTCGGTGTCGCATTTGCCGATAACGGCCTTGCCTTCATATTCGGCAGCCACCTCTTCGATGGTCGGACCCAAAGCTCTGCACGGACCGCACCAGGGTGCCCAGAAATCAATAACCACTAACTTGTCGCCCTTGGCGATAGTTTCAAAATTTTCGGATGTAATTGCTAATGCCATACTTATAAAATTTAATGTTATGTATTATTTGAATGGGTTAGAATCAATTTTAGATCTCCACTGCCTCTTTCAGTCTCTCGGCGTTTTCGGCCACCTGCAACGCCTCAATGGTCTCCTGGATGTCACCGTCCATAAAGCCCGTAAGGTTATACATGGTAAGGTTGATACGATGGTCAGTCACACGGTTCTGCGGGTAGTTGTAAGTACGGATTTTGGCGGAACGGTCACCCGTTGACACCATGGTCTTACGTTTGGAGGCTACCTCATCGAGGTATTTCTTGTACTCGCGCTCAAACAGACGGGTTCTCAGCACGCTCATGGCCTTGTCAAGGTTCTTCAGCTGTGATTTCTCGTCCTGGATGGCCACCACAATACCCGTGGGAATGTGGGTCAGACGAACAGCCGAATAGGTCGTGTTCACCGACTGGCCGCCAGGTCCTGAAGAGCAGTAGGTATCTTTGCGGATATCGCTCATCTTCAGTTCCACATCAAACTCATCGGCTTCGGGTAGCACCACCACTGAAGCGGCGGAAGTATGCACACGGCCCTGGGCCTCGGTTTGCGGCACACGCTGCACACGGTGCACACCCGACTCGTATTTCATCAGGCCATAGACGCCCTCACCGCTGATGGTGAACACGATTTCCTTGAAACCGCCTACGGTACCTTCGGTCATGGACACCACATCGTATTTCCAGCCTTTCTTGTCGCAATAGTGTTGGTACATGCGGAAAAGGTCGCCGGCAAAGATGCTGGCCTCATCGCCACCAGTACCGGCGCGGATTTCCACCTGGGCGTTTTTGCTGTCCTGCGGGTCGGAGGGCAGCAGCAACAGACGGATATCCTCTTCCATTTTCTCTTTTTCCTGCAGAAAAGTGTCCAGCTCCTGCTTGGCCATCTCGCGGAAGTCCTCGTCTTTTTCGGTGGCGATAACCTCCTTCGTGTTGGCGATGTTCTCAACGATATTTTTGTATTTCTTATAGGCTTCCACCACCGCCTGCAAATCCTTGTAGTCCTTGCTCAGCTTGATGAAACGCTTCATATCGGCGATGACTTCCGGCTTGGTGATTTCCTCTCCGATTTCGAGCCATTTTTGATGGATAACCGCTAATTTATCTAACAAATCATTCATTTCTTTCCAGTATATAATAAGCGTGCAAAGATACGAAATTTTTTAATGTGCTAATTAACAAATGTACTAATGTGCCAAATGTTTTTAGAAGATTGCCGTGCAAGGTACTTGAATTTCTCTCACCGGATTTTTTGAATTTAGTTCATATGTTATTAATTTAAATTTAATTTTTGTAATTTATATTAAAATAAATTGTATATTTGTAGCGAAAATAAAATGATTTAAAATGGGCTGACTCTTGCTGCTTTAGACACCTACGTGAACCAATACAATAAACTATGAAATCAGGATATACATACATCATGACCAATAAATACCACAATGTACTTTATACTGGCTGCACCGTTGACATTATCAAGCGAGTGACACAACATAAAAAACATTATTACAAAGGCTCTTTTTCCGACCATTATAACTGTGAATATTGTGTGTATTTCGAAGAGTTCCCCGACTACAACTCTGCTATCCAGCGGGAGAATCAACTAAAGAACATGACAAGGAGTGAGAAACTCACACTCATCAACAATCGAAATCCCGAATGGAAGGAGCTAGTGACGGAAAATGGATTTTGCGAAAAACAGAAAACTTGGGCAGAACAAGTGAAACAGGTTATGGATGAATTATTGGGAAAGTCAGAAACAGAACAAGACGATTTGCACGGATAAGATGCTGGGGATTCCGCGGCACTCACTGCGTGAGCTTGCGGAATGGTGGTGCTCCTGATGGATATAGGGTAGGAGGGGGAGGAGGGGCGACGCCCCTCCTCCCCCTCCCCCTCCATCGTCACCTTAAAGTGCCGCACACCATTCCGCATGGAGCGCAGCGACAGGCGGAATCTCATACCCTAAACTTCCAAGTTTTTAAACAACATATCGTTTTTTTTACCACAAATCCTTTCCCCCTTTCCAGAATTTTTTTATACCTTTGCCAAGCGAAATCCTTGTGTTATGAGAAAGTACCTTCTGATATTTTACCTTCTTTTATCCGTCACTTTTCTGAAAGGACAAGGAGAGTTTTCTTTGATGGCGCAAGATTCCATTGAGATAAACGAACTGCATTTGGATAATGCAAGTCTTTCCCCTTTGTTTGACAGCATTTGCGATTATTGGGAATCTTCCGCTCTTTCGAACACATACTCATACGCAATAGTGACAACTCACTTGAAAGCGGACACACAATTGGTATGGAGAGTTTGGATAAAACAATTGTACGACTATGACTCTTTTTATTTAATGTTTATGGAACGGCCCAGTTTCACAAGGGACTTTGTGCCTTATGGAATTCTTCAACACCTTCATCATTTATTCTTTATCGGTCCCGAAAAAGACTTTTCAGAATATTCAGTCAAGCCTTACAGTCAAAGCATCATCGAAAAGTCTTTCGCCAAAGATTCCAATATCATCAGATTTGACCGTGAGAGCATAGAAAAGAAAATCAAGGTGTCAGAATATATCCTCAAGAAAGACACAGTAGGAGGCTGGCATTGGGGAAAGTCCGTCTATGAGAAGTATGATGCAGTATTATTGGAATACACAAAATCTGCCAGAGGCTTTCGATGCCTGAAAAAAGAAGTTTTTACGGTACCTTGGTAAATAATCTGCAACAAAATGAAGCACACATTACCACATTCCCTTTTCACACTGTTATGCCTGCTGATGCTGCTACCGCTATCTGCTCAGCAGCACCGGGACCGTTGGGATTTCGAAGACTATTTTCCCAAGCATTATTTTTATGATGAAAAAGATGATTGGAGATATGATGATGCCGTTGGAGAAGTGGTTTTTTACATGCGACTGGCGAATATAACACCTCTGCGCAATATCACCCCAAAAGAGGACGAAACCATTGTCCGCTTGAATTACACTCCGAAATTTGCTCACCCGCTATTTATCCAAGTCCAGCAAAAAGGCAATCACTTCCTTTTAACTTGGCAGAAAGGAAAGGCCATAAAAGGATATGTTACGCATACCACCCATACGGAGATGAGTGATAAGGGATTAGTGGATATAACTGAAAACAAATACTATGGCAATGAATGGGACAAGGGAGTTATCGATTCAGGCAGCCGACAACTGACCTTTGCCGAGTGGCAAGCAATACAAAATATACTGACAGACATTGATTTTATTCATTACCCCCACGGTATCCTTTGCAAAGGATTTCAAACCCCGTTCATTTTGGAGTATAAAGATAATCGGAACAGCATTTCTTATTACACGGAATGTCCTGACAACAACAAGGAGGAACGTGTGACGAAGCTGCTGGTTTCACTTGTTGACACAAACTATGTGGATATGGTGGTGAATACGGTCAATGATAGAAACGGAATTATTGCACCCACTTACCCTGGCGGAGAGGAAGCCTGTACAGCGTTTATCCAAAATGCCATACACTATCCATCTGATGCTCTGCGGGATATGGAAGAATACAGGGCTCGTGTGGAAATACTTGTGGAAAAGGATGGCTCTATCAGCATGGTAAAAGATGAATCATGGCCCAAAAGTGATTATGGTTTCGCCGACGAACTGATACGGGTGGTGAAAACGATGCCCAAATGGAATCCTGCTACCGAAAATGGTAAAATTGTCCGCTGCTACACATACATAAATTATCAGTTCATTCTGCCTGAAGATATCCGCCCACAGTATGGGAATCCCATTTTGGAGACAAATCGCGACAGGTGGCGTTGGGAAAACATTGAGGCGTGCCACCGAAAACTTCTGCTGAATCCTTTTGACGAGAAAACCACCCTTAGGATGGCAGAAGACTATTATTGGGAGTATGTTTTTGAACATGAGCCTAAAGAAGCTCTCTCATCTTGGGATTCTACACGGTACAAGCAAGAAGATTGGGAGAACTATCATGATTGCACTGCTGTAGTTTCCCATCCAGGTGACAGCGCCCTGAAGTATTTCTATAAAGTGTTGGAAATAAATCCTGAAACAGAGGAAATTCTCTTTTTTTATTTGCCCGTTTTGCAATTGGAACAGCAACTGCATAAGGAGCATAATCCTTTGGCAAAACTGCCTTACGATACGGTGGAGGGGATACATTTTCCCCACACTGCCCTCATCAACTGGCTGGAAGATGGCCAATTGGATGCGACAAAAGAGTATTACTCGGATGCTTGGAGTTCATTCTTTTGGGTGGACTATTTTTCTGATATATTGACTAAAATGCAGGAGCCCATCATCTTTAATGCTACTTTAAAAGACGATGAAACCGTTTTCCGATTCACCTTTTTCCCTTCCTTTCACCCTCCTGTGACGTTTCGAGTGATGAAAAACAAACGGAATGTGACACTATATTGGAAAATTCTTACAAAATACCATCCGATCCGTTGGGAAGAAAATTCCACTAAGGTAAAAGAAGGGCATAAGAAAATGACCGCTGCCCAGTATCAGCAATTTTTGCAATATATGGAAGCGGTACGTCTTGACGAACGGCCAAATAGTTATTTTTGGGACATGATGAGAGATGGTGCGCAGAGAGTAGTGGAACGCAAAACGCCCCAAGGTTACAAGGCATACTTCACCAATGTTGCCGGGCAAACCATCAAAAATGTTTTTAATTTTCTCACCAAGCTCAGCGGCGAAAAAAACTTGAACTATATAGAGGAGTACACGTTTTAGCCGGAGATTCTGCGGCACTCACTGCATGAGCTTGCTGAATGATGTGCAGCGACAGGCGGAATCTTGTTTTTCAATTCTAATTTTGCCAGCGTAAAATTTTTGTAATTTTGCTGCCTGAAACGCAGGCACGAAAAATGAGAGTATGACCGACTTTGCCGCTATTGATTTCGAGACCGCCAACGGGCAGCGCAGCAGCGTGTGCAGCGTGGGCATAGTGATTGTTCGCAATGGCATCATTGCCGACAATTTCTATAGCCTGATCCGTCCCGAACCCAATTACTATGCCTGGTTTTGCCAGCGGGTTCACGGATTATCGCGGATGGATACGGACAATGCTCCCATATTTCCCGAGGTGTGGGCCAAAATCGCACCCAAAATCGAAGGCCTGCCTTTAGTGGCACATAACAGTATGTTCGATGAGGGCTGTTTAAAGTCTGTCTTTCAACTGTATCAGATGGATTATCCTGATTATCAGTTCTTATGCACCTGTCGGGCTTCGCGCCGCCATTTTGGGCATCGCCTGCCCAACCACCAGCTGCACACCGTGGCCGAGGCCTGTGGTTTTGACTTGGAGCACCATCACCACGCCCTTGCCGATGCGGAGGCTTGTGCCTATATCGCGATGAGAATATTATAACAGCATTCATTTTTATGTATTTTTGCCATCCGATTCCTAAATTACATAAAAATGAAAGATGATTATATCAGTGGATATTTGAGATATTATGCCTACTGAAGACTGATAATCCTGACGGATTGCACCCTTATTATCAAATCATCAACTGCTAATTATTAATTGTTAACTATTAACTGAAACTATGTCATGCTTTGGCATACTTGTGATTTATTTTTGTCCCCGATAAAAAAAGAGTATGCCGAACAGAAATATTTTGTATGTTTGCAGCGTATTTGAAGATAGCGTAAGCTATGGTGTGGCTGTGGAAAGAAATCGCCAAAATTCAGAGACAGTAGGTGATGTGTTTTGCCGCTTATTTTCGCTGACACCGATGGTCGGATGGATTTTCCCCGTTCTTGCGGCTCATTTCCTTGCCTATCCTTGCTATGTCACGGCGCAGTGAAAGGGGCTCCATTACTTCTATCGTGTCACCCAAGGACAATAATTCCTGCTTGAAATCAAAGGTGGGCCTGACAAAATAGGAAAAAACAGTGTATTTGTCGTTGCGTTCCAGCACTTTCTGCGAGTGGTGCAGCGGAAGCGTGTGCAGGTATTTCGCCTGGAAATTGCCCACTTTCAGTTTCACCGTCTGGGCCTCTTTGTCCCCGACGATAA
>CADCNH010000002.1:0-71969 GCA_902802755.1 uncultured Bacteroidota bacterium
TGTCCCAGGTATAAGAAGTGGCACCCGAAGCGCTGAGTGTTGCGCTCTGTCCTGCACATATTGGACTTACAGGGGTGGTGCTAACTGTAGGCAGCTGGTGAACAGTGACGGTGACAGTAGCGGTGTTGGTACAGCCATTGGCAGCGGTACCGGTAACAGTATAAGTAGTGGTCGTTGCGGGGCTGACCACTTTGTCATTGCCTGCTCCGACTCCGTTGTTCCAGCTGTATGAGCTTGCGCCTGAAGCTGTGAGTGTAGCGTTCTGCCCCGCGCATATCGGACTCACCTGGCTGATGCTGACAGTAGGCAAATTGTTTACATTGACCGTGACAGCGGTTCTGCTGCTGTAGCAACCCGTTACGGTATTGTATGTTTCGGCATAGCGGGTGGTGTTTTGAGTGAGGTTGGCGACTTCCAAAGAGGTGCCCGTTCCCAAAACCTCTGAAGAGTTGTTGGTGGCGTACCAACGGCAAGCCAAGTTTTCACCTGCGGGCAGAGTGGCGGTGAAAACACCCGTGCCACCAGTGCAAACAGAAGTGGTGCTGCCGGCTGTGGGAGCATCGGGATTGGCCGCTACGATGGCGGTGGCGGGAGTTCTGCTACTTTCGCAACCTGTGCTGTTCAGAGCACTGACATAGTATGTGGCAGTTCCGAGAAGGCTGTAAACAGTAAAGGAACTACCTTCAGTATAATCTGACCCGCTTTCTGTAGTGTACCAGCGATAATTTGTGGCTCCTTCTGAATAGGCGGTCATAGTGACATTCTGTGCCACTGGGGCGCAAATAGGAGTTGACGTGATGGTTGGTGCAGCAGGTGCGGGAACAATAGTATAATTTATGGTATAATCTTTATATACAATGTTGGCTTGATTCCTATGCTGGACTCTGATAGTTGTGTAGGGTTCTGCTACAGTGGGGTTGTGCATGATTTCGGTGGAGGCGTGTGCCGATTGGCAGGTACCATCCACAGTGGGAATCACACCCTCGCAGATAGGAGTTGGATAATTATAAGTGGTGACATTCGGGTTAAATCCGGCAACGCCTGCTCCATTAACGGTCAGTGTGGCTAAACGGGTGTTGTAGATCAGTACGACATCGTCAAATAGCAATTTATCATTTCCAGTCCCAGTCCCAGCTGTTTGGTTGGTGGAAAATGTAGCTAGAATATAGGAAGGATTTGTATTGTTGTTTGTGTATTCAAACTTAACCTTTTGTTGAATCCAGTTACCTGAGGTGTTGAAATTTAAGGTGGCCTTTGCTACGACTTTCGCTTCGTTAGTAGCCCCGTTAGTGTTGACGATACTGGCATTGGCACTAGTGGGAGTAGGGTCTTGGTAGATGGCATTGTTGCTGGCTACGGCATTATTGTGAATTACAATATTAAAGCGAGCCTTGTGATTGCTATTGCTGAGATTTGTTTTAGTCCATACATAAATTGAATCGGGATAGGCAGTTATTGTTTGGTTGTATCCCGATACTGTACTTGTATAAGTGCAGTTGGCAGTGTTGGCAGCAGATGTTGAACCTGCATGAAAACGACCAGATGTCAACCCACCGTTGGCATGAGTAGTGCCAATAATGGGAATATATATATCCACGCATTTGAGCTGAACACTATAACTTCCTGTGCTTCCCGTAGGTTTATCTGTAGATTTTGAGACAAAGTCTTTTCTTCCAGCTTCTAATACGCTGCTCCCAAATGTTCCACTATTTAAGGAATGCCAATGTGTTGGTGCAACCCTGGAATTATACTCTGTGTACCATTCTTCAAAATTGTTGTTTTGCATTTGTTGTCCCACACCCAACTGTGCCCATGATAGATTCAGAGCGGTAGTTGCGGTGAGCATGATAAATAAAAGTAAAACTTTCTTCATATTATTATTGTTTTTTTGTTTTTGTTTCTGTTTTTAATGTTTTTGTTTTAAATCTTGTTTTTTCAGTTCTCAAAAAAAGTTTGCAAAAATACTCTTTTTTCTCGGATAAGCGGTTGTTTTGATTTGTTAAATCATTCAAATATCTGATATAAAATGATTTAAAAATGTTAATAAATGTTAATGTCAACAATTAAATGTTGGGAATGTTGATAAAGGGGTAGATGTCCATTGTCTATTGAGATTTATTCCCTTACGGGAAATTATTGTGTTGTGTTATATCCCGCGGGGATTCAATATTTCCTTCTATTGATATTGATTCCCCTGAAGGGGAAAATGGGTAAAGGGGTAGATGTCCATTGTCTATTGAGATTTATTCCCTACGGGGAATTATTGTGTTGTGTTATATCCCGCGGGGATTCAATATTTCCTTCTATTGATATTGACTCCCCTGAAGGGGAAAATGGGTAAAGGGGTAGATGTCCATTGTCTATTGAGATTTATTCCCTTACGGGAAATATTCGTAGAAAATAATATCCCATCGGGATTCAATATCAATAGAAGATTTAATATCAATAGAAGATTTAATATCAATGGCCACGTAATCGTTTCGTATAATTCATATCCCATCGGGATTCAATATCAATAGAAAACAAATAATTATAATTAAAATTCAATAAAATATAATAAATTATTCATTTTGTCGTTGTGATAACAAAAACAATTATTATGGAAAAGACTTTCTCTCAAATTTACATCCATTTTGTGTTCGCCGTATCACAACGACGCAAATTAATTCAACCCTCGTGGAAAAACGATTTGTACAAATACATCTGCGGATGTATTAGCAACCATCAATGCAAAGTCATGCAAATTGGTGGAACAGAGGATCATATTCATATCTTGGTAAGCATGAGCCCTGCAATGTCACCTTCTAAACTCATGTTTCATGTTAAGCGTAGCTCGTCTTTATGGATTAATCAACAAGGTCTCTCAAAATTTCATTTCACATGGCAGGAGGGATTTGGTGCATTCACGTATTCGTTGTCTCAAATAAAAACGGTTGCAAATTATATCGAAAATCAGGAAGCACATCACCAACAAATATCCTATGATTCGGAATATGCGAAAATTCTGGGGAAATTTCAAACCCCGTGTGATTGATATGTTCCATTGATATTGGATTGATTTATAATTATCCTATTGATATTAATCCCCCTATCGGGGGAAATGGAGATATGGGAATGTCGTGTGTCTATTGAGATTTATTCCCTTACGGGAAATATTCGTAGAAAATAATATCCCATCGGGATTCAATATCAATAGCCCCGGGATTATTTCGTATAATTTATATCCCGCAGGGATTCAATATCAATAGAAGATTCAATATCAATAGCCACTGAATCGTTTCGTATAATTCATATCCCATCGGGATTCAATATCAATAGAAGATTTAATATCAATGGCCACGTAATCGTTTCGTATAATTCATATCCCATCGGGATTCAATATCAATAGCCATCGGGATTATTTCGTGTAATTTATATCCCGCGGGGATTCAATATCAATAGAATTCGTTGTCGTCAAAATACGAATCGACAAATCAACAAATTTTCGTATTTTTGCATCCTCAAAATTGTAAAAACAACATGGAAATTATAGGAAAATTATTACAGAAACTGCCCCTCCAATCCGGTATCGGCCGCACAGGAAACAGCTGGCAGAAACAGGAATTTGTGATTGAAACCATCGAACAATACCCCAAGAAAGTTTGTGCCAACCTCTGGGGCGATAAATTAGATATGCTTGACACTGTTAATATTGGCGATACCGTGAAGGTCTCCTTCTCGATAGAATCACGCGAGTTTAATGGCAAATGGTACACCGACATCAAGGCATGGAAGATAGAACCTGCCACAGAAGGCCCCGCACAGCCAACCGCAGCCACCCCTGCATACCAGCCTGCCGCCGCTGGTCCGGCTCCCGCCGCCGACACCCTGCCACCCATGGCCTCTGATGATATGGACACTTTCACCGATAACGGTGGCGACGACCTGCCTTTCTAAGCCATGAGTTACGGAGTTTGCATATTGTCGGTGGTGCCCCTGCGTGCAGAGGCCTCCGAACGTTCCGAAATGGTGTCGCAATTGCTTTTCGGCGATAGCTATGAAGTACTCGAAGTAGAAGGTAACTGGCTGAAAATCAAAACTTCAGACTGTGGCTACGAGGGTTTCCTTAATCAGAAATACCATCATGAACTGACTGACACGCAATATCAGGAATTGCAACGCCAACCGCAATTCCTGGTGAGCGATTTCATGACCCTGCTCTGTGAGGAGAAAAGCCAAACCCTTTTCCCCGTTTTCATCGGCACATCCTTCCCCCAACCCAATGAAGAAGGGCATTTCAACATGGGTGACGCAGTGTTCACACTGCCCTCTGTGTCCTCAATATCAGATACGAATTCACAATTCACAATTCACAATTCAACTGACCCCTGTCCCCTGTCACCTGATCCCTCCCACCCGTCAACTGTCAACTGTCAATTGTCAACTGTCAATTGTAATCTGCCCCCTGACCCCTGTCCCCTAACCCCTATGCTAAGCTTTGCCCTGCGTTTCCTCCGCGCTCCTTACCTCTGGGGTGGCCGAACACCTGCGGGTATCGACTGCTCGGGCTTTACCCAGTTGATATACAAGAGCATAGGGGTGCTGATTCCCCGTGATGCTTCGCAACAGGTGGAATTGGGCAATGCTTTGGATTTCGCCTCCGAGGCACAAATCGGCGACCTCGCTTTCTTCCAGAATGAAGAGGGTAGGATCGTGCATGTGGGTATGGTCTGTGCCCTTGGCAAGATTATCCATGCCTCCGGACAGGTGCGCATCGACAAACTCGATGACACGGGTATCTTTAATGCCGACAAGGGCCAGTATTCCCATCATTTGCGTATCATTAAACGTATATTGTAATGGAAGATTCTTCGCAAATGGAAAATATTATGCCGGACGCACGTGGCGCGTCCCTACAAGCGGGGAAGGGTGAATCTGCGAGGACGCAGATTCCTACGATGGAAAGTTCTACGCAGGTGGAAAAGGTTGAATCTGCGAGGACGCAGATTCCTACGATGGAAGGTTCTACGCAGATGGAAAAGGTTGAATCTGCGAGGACACAGATTCCTACGATGGAAGGTTTCACGCGAATGGAAAAGGGTGAATCAGCAGGGATGCGAATTCCTACGGTGAATCCCTTGCAAACGGAAAAAATACGCCTCCGAGCCCTCGAACCTCGTGATGTGGACCTCCTTTATCGCTGGGAAAATGACCCTGAAGTTTGGAAGGTGAGCAATACCATGACCCCTTTCTCGAAATTTACCTTGCAAGAGTTTATAAAAACTTCTACGACAGATATTTATGCATCACGACAACTGCGGTTGATGGTGGAGGATTGGAAAGGCAACACCATCGGAACCGTTGATATTTTCGACTTTGAGCCCTTCCATCGTCGCGCTGGCCTCGGCATTCTCATCGCCAAAGAATACCGCCACAATGGCTATGCGGAAGAGGCAGTTCGCTGTGTATGTCAGTACTTGTTTTCTGTGTTCCAACTTCGTCAGGTGTATTGTAATGTAATGGCTGATAATGAGATCAGTTTGAAATTATTTCAGCATATCGGCTTTCAGCCCTCGGGTGTGCAAAAAGACTGGATACGCACACAGAACGGATATACGGATGTTTTAATATTGCAGTTGATCAATGAGCATGAGAAATAGAACCATATTGCTGATTGTGGTCATCCTGATTGCGGTGGGTGGCACAATGGCCTATAACAAGGTCCTCAAAAATAATAATGTAGCTGTTGAAAAAGCAATGGTTACGGTGCCGAAAAACGCCACTTTTGATCAGCTTTTGGACTCGTTAAGGGCTCACCAAGTGCTGGTGAATGAAAACACGTTCAAATGGACTTGCAAACTCAGGCGTTTCCAGACTCCGCGCATGGGACATTATGAGTTCCACGAGGGCATGAGCAATATGGATATCACCACTATGTTGCGCATGGGACAGCATTATGGGGTGAAATTTACCTTCAACAACTTGAGAACTAAAGAACAGCTGGTAGAAAAGGTCGATCACCGCTTCTTTTTTGCTCCTGAGGAGTTGGCCGCATTGCTGAATGACAATGAATTTTTGACGAATTATGGCTTTGACACGGCTACCTGTATCGCTGCTTTTATCCCTGATAGCTACGAGTTCTTTTATGATATTACCGCGGAAGAATTCTTTGAAAAAATAATGAGCTATTATCATAAATTCTGGAATGATGAGCGTCAGAAGCAAGCTGCTGAAATCGGCCTGAATCCTACAGAAGTGGCTGTTTTGGCTTCTATTGTGGAGGAGGAAAACTACAAGGCCTCCGAAAAGGCCCTGATAGCGGGCGTGTATATGAACCGCTTGAACAAAGGGATGCTGCTGCAAGCCGACCCGACGGTAAAGTATGCGGCGGGAGACCCTACACTGAAGCGTATTTTATTGGAACACACGAGAATAGATTCTCCGTATAACACCTATTTGTATCCCGGACTCCCTCCGGCACCAATTCGTATTCCCGAAGCATCCACGATGGATTCTGTCTTGCATTACACGCATCATAACTACCTGTATATGTGTGCTAAAGATGATTTGTCGGGCTATCACAACTTTGCTGCTACCCTGGCGGAACACAACCGCAACGCCGCTGCCTATCACAGGGCATTGAATCGGTTGAAATAGTGCACGATTGTCTTTTTTCATACCCAAGGCGTTGCCGTTGGGCTGCTTGCTTGCCGGCCTTTCAGGCCATTATTAATCCGTCAACTTGGATCAGTCGTAAGGCACTAAAAGTGACAATCTAAATCAGCAAACTACAAAGATTTTTTTGTAACATACCTCTGTGTTATCCTTCGGACGCGATGAATCCTGTCCCTACAATAAAATTCATACGTCCGTGTATAACTCAGGAAATTTCTGTAACTTTGCATTTTTATAGTAAAGAACCAGAGTCATGAGGAAATTAATATTGTGTCTGTTGTGCGTCGCATGTTTCTATGGAGTTTCGGCGCAGATTGTGGGTATATGGGAGGGTAAACTGCCGGTGGGCAAGGACTCTCTGCGGCTGGTCCTGGCAGTGGAGCAGCGGGGTGATAGCCTCTATGCCGAAATGGACAGCCCCGACCAATATGCGGCGGGGATCGAAGTCAATAGCATTAGTTTTCAACAGGATACGCTTCGTTTGAAGTCGAAAGAGGTTAGCGCGTCTTTTTGGGGACTTTATGATAGAGAAAAAGATGCCATTCAAGGTGTTTTCAGGCAGGGTGGGGGAAAGCTTCCGCTGACTCTTCACAGGGTGGCGGAACGCTGGCAGCTCCATCGTCCACAAACCCCTCAGGAACCCTTTCCATACGATGAGGAAGAGGTCCGGTTGCAGTTTCCTCATGCCACTTTGGGTAATATCCCCATTCGCGGTACGCTGACTTATCCTACCCGTAAGCACGAGTTCAACGGCAAGTTGTTGATACTGGTCTCCGGCTCTGGCTGGCAGGACCGCGACGAGAGCATCATGGGTCACAAGCCCTTTGCTGTTATCGCTGATTACCTGACACGGAAGGGCTATGCGGTGTTCCGTTACGATGACTTTCCCGTTGCCCAATATGCGAAATGCACCACACTCGATTTCGCGGACGCGACCTCTTTTGCGGTCAACTATTTCAAGCTTTACAACGAACATTTCAGGCAGGCGAAGGTTGGCATTGCCGGGCATAGTGAGGGTGGCACGATAGCTGTGATGGTGGCAGCCCAGAATAAGAATGTGGATTTCATTGTCTCAATGGCGGGCATGATGGTTTCCGCCAAGCAAACCCTCCTGTATCAGGTGGAGGCTATCAATAAAATGGATACCACTATTTCCTCGTCAGAATTGTCGGAATCCATACGCATTTCGGAAATTTTGTATGAGCATATCGAACAGGCCAAGTCCTCCAAAGAGGCGGTTGATCGCTGTGGTAAACTGCTGCGGGAGTATAGCGCCAGCATGACTGACGAACAGCGGAAAAGACTGAAGATGACACAGCAGGATATCTTTGCTACACTCCGAAATGTCGGAAGCCCTTGGTTTTATGAACTGTTCCGTTTGAATCAGCCCAAATATCTGAAAAAGGTGAAATGTCCTGTGTTGGCCTTGAACGGCAAGAAGGATTTGCAGGTGGAGTGGGAGAGCAATTTTGCGGTTTTGGAGCAAAATCTTCCCAAGAAAACCAGCTTCACTACCCATGCCTACGAGCAGCTGAACCATCTGTTCCAGCCATGTGCCACAGGCTTACCCACCGAATATGGCGAAATCGAAACCACCATCTCAGAGGACGTTCTTCGCGACATTGAACTGTGGTTGGAGGAACGGTAATCTTTTAGATATTGTGTAAGAAAACCTAGGAACAGCTATTTCCGGAATCCGTTGGAGTCACGTAAATGTTTAGTTGTCCTGGTTGGATATGATTTTCTCGATGATGAAGAAAATGAGCCATGTGACGAAGACTCCGCCACCTAAGATAGTCATCGTGTCTCCTCCTGGCCAGTGACGCCATAGAAATACAAGTCCAACGATAATTATCATTACGGAATTAAAAAGCATTTTCCGCATAAAGGTTTTGTAACCTGGGGAAGCGATTAAATCTCGAAAACCAGCCATAGTCATTGTAATTTGACTGCAAAATTACATAAAATTCCTGAATTACTCCCAGACGATTGTATTTTATTCCACAGCCACCGATTTTTTTGTTTGACTATTTTCATTATCTTTGCAGAGTTGAATTTACAAGCATTCTTTATGACCAATCGCTACACTTTCGTATTCATTGCCTTTTTGATGGCTCTTTCCATAACGGTTCGGGCACAGCGTGTGGGAAGGATTCCAGAGCGTCTGAAAAGTTTGATAATCACGGATGTGTCACTGGTGGATACCGCCGAAAAGAGTTCATCGCCCATTTGTATACCAGACAAAAATTTCCGTTTTTATGAATGCAGATGCAACGATACGGTAGTGGGATATTTGTTGAATCCTGTAAACAACAATTTGCAAGCCTATATAGATTTCAAAGGGAAACCACTCAACGCTGGATTGAGCGAAGTGAGTAGGGCGGAAATCCTTTTTGCGGATGTGCTGAACAAGTGGACGGATTCGGCACAAGAAGTCCATCGGGCGATGACCGCACCCCGCTTCTACCAATATATCCGACAGTATCTGTTCTATGCTAATTCTGATGGGGACACTTGTGTACAAATTAAATGCATTATGACAGATGGCTGGGATTGTCCGGACCGTATGTCCATTTTTATCTATGATGGTGATGATGTATTCTGGACGACTTATTTAAATCTGACGAAAAAGCAACTGGTAGAATATCATGTGAACGGTCCAGCGATGTATTTTGTGAGAGGGCGTAACAAAGAACCTCAGGGTCTGTCACAAGAAACGATTTTCAGTAGGACGTGGCACCCGACACAAGCATCATGTTCGTTCGGGCAATTGCCTGTAGCTGTTAAAGAAGCGGTACTTGAGCGGTTTGATACAGCTTCTGTTAGGGAATATGTTCGTTTTTGTCCGAAATATATATGGAAATATCGGGAACGGAAAAATGGTACTGAACATTACTACAAGAAACTATACAAATCAGGTCTTTTCTATCAGGTTTATGTTGATTCCCTATGCTATGGTTATGATGCGAAGGGTAATTTGTTATATGTTGGAAAGGAAGACTATTGGTCTCGTTTTGTAAGAATGGATGATTTAAGGCATATTCCCCAAATGGAGACAATGATGAATTATGTCAAAAAGGATATGGCCTCCCGTGGTCGTGATTTTTCTAAATATGGTAAAATAGAATGGGTGGAACAGGTGGGAGACCATTATGTAGTTTCTGTTTCCTACAAGACTTCTACATTTGTCGAAAATATGAATGCTCATTATACTTTTGATAAGTCAGCGGTGTTTGAAGGCATTTATAAAGAGCCCCGGTAGCTAAAGGTTCTCTATTTGGAGAACAATTCGTCAATTAACGGAATATCAATCATTAAGATGATTTAATTATGGATGAAAGAGATTTACAACTTATGGAAGAATCAATTAACTATGAGGCTATGAATGAAATACACTTTTATAATAGCGAAAGAAAACTTGAAATGCTTTTCTCTGACTTTCAAGTTCAAAAAAATGCCCCTGAATTTCATGATTTTTATTCTTTCCAGATAGATGTAAAACATTGCTATGTCAGCGCTTCCCTCCGGACAGAATGTTTAGATGTTGACCTTGTGCGTTTTCTGGAAGGCTTGCGGAAATTATATAGGATGGAGGTGAGAACAGCATCCTTTGTTCAAACAATTGAAAGAAATATTGAACTCACTTTTAAACTGTCAGAACAAGGGAAAATACGGGTTTATGTGATGATTATGGGAGCATATATGAAAGATTACTACGATGACATCACTTTGAAATTTAATTATGGAATAGACCAATCCTTTCTTCCCGAATTGATACAAGAGATAGAGACGGTTATAAACAGTTAAGTCATAAAACAATGAATGATTCAGACATAGTAAATATTATTAAAGACATTGAAAAACAGTACAATGACTATAAAGACGAAGGAAGGTCTTTTATTCAGCACTTGGCTAATAAAATACAAAACACTGTTGATGAAGACAAAGTGCTTATATTCGACTTCTTTTTGGATGAAATAGAAAAAAATAATAATGGGCTGTATTCTATTGCGTTACAAACCATTATTGAATTGAAACAAATCATAGATAACTTTGGAGTAGTTAGAAGTCTGGATGCTTTTGTAATAACAGGAAATAATTTAAGGAACATCAATAACGTGATAAATTTGCGGTAAAATGGACGAGAAATTAAAACAAATGATAACAAGTTATCCAAATAACGAGCTTGTGATAGATGAAATCGAGAATCACCTTATTAAAATAATTACTTCGGGGGAAAATGACATTGAACATCTAATTCAATATGCTTTAGTATTATTACATGAACCCATTTTAGATTATGACAAGGCATACGCATGCTTGGCAAAACAGAAGGATATCAAGGCTTTTTTATTGCGCTGTTACATTGAGGAATGGTATTATGGAAGGACTCCTGAAGTGAATATGCAACATGTGATGCAATATCACGACAAGTATGATAAAAGTGCATTGTACTCTTGTCTATTACATTATGCGTCTTTGAATGCTAAAGATAATGCAGAGAAACTGAAACTATTAAAACAGTCTTTGCAGGCCTATCAATACAATTTTATGAGTGTCATAGAAATTAGCAAGACATTAGGAGAAGGAAGCGGTGATTTTGAATACAAAGAAATAAACAATTATCTAGAAAGATGTATTCGTTTCAACAATAAACTAAAAAGAACTTCCTTTTTCAAGAATTTACTTTTATTCAAGCCATTCATGTTCCAATACATGTTGGGACTTAATCGAGATACAGAAAACATAATGCTTTTAATGCAAACGCACTTTAAATCAAACCCCTATTCACAGCAATTAATTCAAGAATTACAAAAGTAAAGGAAATTTGTTTTAATTACCTCAAAGTATTAATAAAAATGAACGAGAAATTTGAGCGTACATTAAAAAAGGAATTTGGCATTATTGCCGAAAGTCTGGGATTCAAAGAAAGAAAGCACTTCTTTTTGAACAAACTCAGGCCTATAGGTTATTTTAAGTCACTTACTCCTAATGTTTCTGCTTTTATGAGTTTCAGATTTTTTGGACATCATAAATTGTATAGCGAAGCAACTGTTGAGGTTGGCATAAAGTATAATGACATAAGTGAATTTCTTTCCAATCTCATGAAAGAAGAATATTATTCTTCCAATACATTTGAGAATTTGGGATATCTTATGCCACAAAAAGTGTTTCTGCATGAGAACTTTTATGTTGATACCGATTGCGGACCAGCTTTGTCGCAGCTTTTTGACAAAATAAAACAATATGGTTATGAATATTATGAGTTGTTGAAAAACGAAGACACCTTTTTCAAATTATTACAGGAAGGGCATCCTTTGGTTGATGAAAAAAGTGAATTCAATTTGCCTGTTTTATACTACCTAAGAGGTGAAAAGCAAAAAGGATTGGCTTGTATTGAAAATGAAATAAACAAACGGAATCAAAGGAAAACCGATGAGGAACTTTTGGAGGAAAATACAAAAAGCCTTAAACTAGTAGAGAGTGTAAATGATCAGGTTTCATCTGAACAGAAAAATATTGTTGTTGTAAGAACTGATGAGCAAAAACAGCTATATGATGACATAGTGAATAATCGGATTAAGAAGCCCAAGGATACAGTTCTTGTACTCACATCGGGTACTCCTGCTGGCGTATCCGAATACTACATGAAATTTGCTGAAGTATACAGGGCATTACCATAGTCGATGTTGCCAAAAGAGTGCTGCCTTTGGCCGCTGTCACTACATGTAGGGGCACCATTAATTGCATGTATTGCAATTAAGTGAAGGTCGTTTTTTGTATGACTATTTTTATTAGTTTTGCAACCTAATTATGATATGTTTTTCAATTATCATACAGACAAAAACAGAAAAAACATAAACTTACGTATGCAAAAACAAGAAGAACAATGCATTAATAAATGTTTTTGATGTTTTTTCTTTTCAATAAAGAAGGAGTTCTTAAAAGGGAAGTAACTGCAGAAAAGTGTTTTTAATGTTTTTGTCAAAAAGAAACACCTCAGATAAGAATGGTTTCATGCGTTTGCCTTGGGGCTCTGCATCTGATAAAATTAAACCAATCGAAATATTTTGTATCTTTGCAGATTAATCCTAATGAAAATACTGCATGCTATGAATAAGGGAAATGGTTTATTCAAAATGCTTGTGCTGATTTTGATAACAATCTTTACCACAGGTGTTTATGCCCAAGGATACGAAATAAAGGTGTCTCTAAACACAAAACACTACGACTCCCTCCATCTGAAGGCATACGACGGAAAAAAGGACTTTGTGGACATACAGGCAATGCCTTTTGCAAAAACGGTGGTCTTTAAAAACAAAAAATCCTTGGAACCAGGCATTTATCTGCTGCAGGGCGATACTATCGGCATTACGGAAATCCTCATCTCCGACAATAAATCACAACAATTTTCTATCGTTGAAAAAGATAGTGTGATTACTTTTGTGAATAGTCCTGAGAATGCGGCCAACCAGCAGTATATGAATGATATACGAGAGTTTGATAGGCGTATGTATCAGCTGGATGTGGAATTCAGGGAGATGCAAAGCAACAATTTGCCGCAATACATGATGCAACCTTTTGTGGATTCGTTGATGGCACGGGCTATCCGTATCAGTGAAGAAAAAAAGGTTTTCCAACATGCCAAGGCAGAACAGTATAAAAATTACCTGTTGGGGTCTATTATTTTATCGACTATGGAAATGCCGAATCCTCCTCGGGAAATATATGGAAATCAGCAGCAAATGCAGATGTTTATCGCCAATCACTTGTATGACGATTATCCGTGGTTAGATGAGAAAATGATCAATACACCTATTGCGGTCAATAAACACAAACAGTTTGCTAATCTGCTGTATTATCTTGACTATGAGTTGGCAGAACCTTATATGCGGACGGCTCTGAAAGAGGCTAAGGCAAACGATAAAGTGTATTTCAGCTTCTTCGATATGATGGAAGAAATCCTGGGAGCTACAAAATCCCCGTATCGTGTTGAAGGATTGTACATTATCATGCTGAAAGATGCCATCGCTTACGATAAAACCGACAAGGTGCGTAAAACACGCTATGAAGCGGAGTTGAAACATCTCGACAAGAACCTCGATGGCAGTATTTTGCCTAATTTCAACCTGCTGATGGCCAATGGCGATACTACCACACTGTATGATGTGAAAAGTCCTTATATTCTGCTGTATTTCCAGCATCCGGAATGCCCCACTTGCCGTCAGGTGCGTGGAAAACTGAAAGATTATCCCTTCTTGAACAAGGCTATCGATGACGGGAAAATCATAGTGTTAACGGTCTATTTCGAGAAAGATAAGAAAGTCTTTGAGAATTATCTGAAGAATGAAGCTAATCCTCGCTGGTTGAATTCCTGGAATTATGATAACCAAATCGAGAAAGAAGAGCTTTTCTATCTCGTCACTATTCCCTATATGTTTCTGATTGATAAGGATAAACGTGTCATCAAGAAGGATATCCTCTACAATGAGATTGAGGACTATGTGAAGAACTTGAGGTAATTAGCAAATTGGTTAATTAGCAAATTAGTTAATGTGCTAATGTGCCAATTTTCAGTGGTTATTGATCAGGGGTCAGGGGTCAGTCAAGTTGACAATTGCTAGTTGAAAGTTTTAAATGTGCTAATTGAATGTTGTTGACTTCGTGTTAGATAGCTCCGCTGTTGGCTATTTCTTGTAATTGACTTCATGTTGGTATTATCAACCATCAACTATTAATTGTTAATTGTCAATTGTCAATTGTCAACTCCTTAATATTAATAAAGTTTAAAAATACTTTTTGTTGCAGGGAGTTTCGAAAAATATCTTATTTTTGTAAGTTATGTCGTATTGTGTCTTGGTGTTGGCTAAGACGCTGATGTTCAATTATTTGCTCGGGAATGGTGTGTTCCCGACAGTGGCGAAGCTGTATAAAAGGTGACCAAAAGCTGACATGGAGAAACGAAAACGCTGAAGAGCGTAAAGTCTGCGTAAAAAATAATCGAGTGATAATGGAACAGGAAAAATGCTGGTATGTGCTGAAAACCCGTCCCCGTCAGGAAAAGGCGGTGAGGAATTTGCTGGAGGAATACGGCATCGGGAATTTCCTGCCCACAAGAATGGAAGAGCATGTTTATGTGAATCGTCGCAAAAAGACTATCGAAGTGCCGCTGATGATTTCCACTTGCTTTATGCTTTGTGTTCCGGAACAGCGATTTTCCATAGTTAACAGCTTGAAATACAAAACAGAACTCATGACCGACCGCTTCACCAATTCAAGCATGGTCATTCCGAATCGTCAGATGGAAGATTTTATGCGAGCAGTGGCCATGAAAGACACGGCACTGGTACAAGTGGATATTTTGGAAGGCGATCGTGTGATGGTGAGTGAGGGCGAATTCAGTGGTATGGAAGGTGTTGTGGCAAAAATCAATGGTCGTCGCCATTTCGTTATCACCTTGAGCAATTTAACCGCATTTGCCTTGCAGATTCCCTTGTCCTATCTGAAAAAAATCAAATAAACCCCTGTTGATACACGCCGTGGCACGTCTCAACGGCAACAACACGCACGAATTATGGACGCGCCTTGGCACGTCTCAACAAAACAATAACACATGTGTAGTGATGCAATGATTGCGTCTCTAAAAAATCGAAAAACCAATACAAACATGGATACCGTTACACTACTGCCTTACGATCGGATTTACAAGAATTTCATCGATGAGAAATACTTGCATGGCTATGACGAGTATTATTTCAGGAATCAGCAGGTAAAGCATCCGGAGAAGGGTTGGCGTCATCTTCGTTCCGATGAGGTAGAACGCTTGGTGAAAAACAGCAATACCGCTACCAACTGGGACGATATTTGGGTAAGTGAGGAATTCGACACCAACATGATTCGTAACAACCGTTTCTTCGGCATGGTGCGTATTGGACGTGTTGCCTGCGAGATTCTGCAGTACCACGACTTGCGTGTGCCAGTGGGCATTACCGATAGCAGTATCATCTCTTGCGATATTGGCGACAATGTGGCTATCCATGATGTGCATTATATGGCCAACTACATTATCGGCGACAGAACCATCTTGTTCAATGTGCATGAATTGTCCGCTACCGACCACTCCAAATTCGGTAATGGTATTGTGAAAGAGGGTGAACCCGAAAGTGTGAGAATCTGGTTGGAGGTGATGAATGAGGCGGGTGGCCGTCAGATTATGCCCTTCGATGGGATGATCACAGCGGATGCCTATTTGTGGGCCAAGTATCAGGATGATGCGGACTTGCAGCGTCGTTTGGCGGAGATTACACAGAAGACCTTTGATAACCGTCGTGGCTATTATGGCACCATCGGCGAGTCGTGCGTGATCAAAAATTCCTGGATTCTGAAGGATGTGAAAATCGGTCCGGGTTGCTACATCAAAGGTGCCAGCAAGTTAAAGAATATCACTATCAATTCATCCATGGAGGAACCCAGCCAGATAGGGGAGGGCACCATCTTGGTGAACGGTATTGTGGGCTACGGCTGCCGTATTTTCTATTCTGTGGTGGCGGTGCGTTTTGTGGTGGGCGACAACTGCAACCTGAAGTATGGCGCCCGCGTCATCTATTCAGTCTTAGGTGACAATTCGACCATCTCCTGCTGCGAGGTGTTGAACAACTTGATATTCCCCTCGCATGAGCAGCATCATAACAATTCCTTCCTCATTTCGTCATGTGTGATGGGGCAGAGCAATTTGGCGGCCGGGGCCACCATCGGCTCTAACCACAACAGTCGCGCCACCGACGGGGAAATCAATGCCAAGCGTGGTTTCTGGCCTGGCTTGTGCTCTTCCGTCAAACATTCATCCACTTTCGCTTCTTTCACCCTTTTGTCGAAAGCGGATTATAAGCACGAACTGAATATCAAACTGCCTTTCAGCTTGGTGAACAACAATGAGCATACCGATGAGTTGGAGGTGATGCCGGCATTCTGGTGGATGTACAACATGTATGCCATTGCCCGGAATTCTTCCAAATACAAAAATCGTGATAAACGCAAAAGAAAAATACAAAATATTGAATTTGAGACCTTTGCGCCTGATACCATGGAGGAGACCATCCGAGGACGCAAGCTGCTGTCCGAGTGGGCTGGCAAAGCCTACCTTTTGTCGAAGGGTGAGGATTTTTCTAATCTGGATACTAAAGCTTTGCGCCGTATAGGCATGGATGTGATGGATAATCATCCTGAGATAGCAAAAAAACTGGAAATTTTCGGCGAGGGTATGGAGAACAGCAAGCGAAAAGTGCGTATTCTCAAGGCCTACGAGGCCTATCATGCTTACGGAGACATGATTGTGTATTATGCTATGCGCAATGCTATTCGCTATCTGAAGGACCATCCGGAAATGAGTTCCAGAGATCTGGTCGCCTTGGCTTCGGGCTCACGCAAACGTGAGTGGATAAACTTAGGCGGTCAGCTGGTATGCGGTGAGGATCTCGATCAACTGAAAAAAGATATCTGCTCTGGAGAGCTTGATAGCTGGGTGGCTATCCATCATCGTTATGATGCTCTGTGGGAGAATTATCCCATGGAGAAACTTTTCCATGCCTATCAGTCGCTGGTATTTCTGCACAAGGAAGAAATGGAGGTCATTAGTGATGAGATGTGGCAGCAGTGTTTGGATAAAGTGTGTGAGATACAGCAGTTTATATGTGACCAAGTATATCTTTCAAGAAAGAAAGACTATGACAACCCGTTCAGAAACGCCACTTTCCGCAATGAAGAGGAAAAGAAGGCCGTTGTCGGCACTGCCGAAGACGCCAGCTTTGTGAAACAAATCCGCCAGGAGACGGAGGAGTTCCTTGCCTTGGTAAATGAAATCCGTAAAAGGTGATAGTGATCAGTGGTCAGTGGTCAGTGGTCAGTGGTCAGTGGTCAGTGGATGGAGAATAATACTAAGAGGTATGGCAAAGGTTAAGACATATAAAGATTTGGTCGTTTGGCAAAAGTCAATGGATATGACAGCGATGTTGTATCAATTAGTTAAGAAATTGCCTAAAGAAGAAACTTATGCTTTAAGTGATCAGATGCGTAGGGCTGCAATATCAGTCCCTTCAAATATAGCAGAAGGCTTTGGTAGAAGTTCAACTAAAGAATATTTGCACTTTCTATTTATATCTTATGGCTCGATCTGTGAATTAGAAACACAATTAATACTTTCATCCCGGATTAATTATTTATCTAAAAATGAAATACAACCAGTTATGGATTTATTATCAGAAATTGGGAAAATGATAAATGCAATAATAAAAAAACTGACCCCTGACCCCTAACCCCTGACCCCTGAATCCTGAATCCTGACCCCTAACCCCTAAAACCTATGAAACTCATCAGTTGGAACGTAAACGGCTTGCGTGCCGTGGCTGGCAAAGGCTTTGCCGAGATTTTCGAAAATCTTGATGCGGACTTCTTCTGTCTGCAAGAGACCAAATTGCAAAAAGGACAGATAGACATGGAATTCCTGGGCTATAAGTCGTATTGGAATTATGCCGACAAGAAAGGGTATTCTGGGACGGCTATTTATAGCAAGCACGAGCCTCTTTCGGTGACATACGGCATCGGTATCGACGAGCATGACCATGAAGGCCGTGTGATAACATTGGAAATGCCTGGCTTTTACTTGGTTAACGTTTATGTACCGAATTCTCAGGATGGTCTCAAACGCTTGGATTACCGCATGCATTGGGAGGAGGATTTCAGGGCTTATTTGTGCAGTCTGGCGAAAACAAAACCCGTGATAGTTTGCGGTGATATGAATGTGGCACATCAAGAGATTGACTTGAAGAATCCCAGCACCAACCGTAAGAATGCGGGCTTTACCGACGAGGAGCGTGCCTGCATGGACCAAATGCTGGCAGCTGGATTTTGCGACACTTGGCGTCAACTGCATCCTGAGGAGGTCAAGTACTCGTGGTGGTCATACCGCATGAACGCACGCGAAAGGAACGCAGGGTGGCGTATCGACTATTTCTTGGTGTCCGCACCGTTTATGAGCAAGGTCGTTTCCGCTGATATCCACAACGAGATTTTCGGTTCCGACCATTGTCCCGTAGAGCTGGTTATCGAATAAGGAAGAAACTCCCGGTGTCACCTATGGGTTGGCTTTGACCTTTATCCCGTTAAATTAGTTATCGAATAAAATCAATAAATTAAATATCTATCATTATGAAAATTACAGTTGCCGGAACCGGCTATGTGGGTTTGTCCATCGCTACTTTGTTATCCCGCTTTCATCAAGTGGAAGCCATAGACATCGTTCCTGAAAAAGTGGACATGATCAACCAACGGAAATCCCCCATCCAAGATGAGTATATTGAGCGTTTCTTTGCGGAAGATATGGCCTTGCGTCGGGGACAGAAAAAAGATGACTTTATCCTTACAGACCCATTACAGCTGCATGCCACTATCGACGCAGCCACCGCTTATCAGGATGCTGATTTCGTGGTGATAGCCGCTCCTACCAATTACGACAGCGTGAAGAATTTCTTCGACACCTCTGCTGTGGAAAGTGTCATAGAGACTGTTTTACAATACAATCGCGACGCTGTGATGGTTATCAAATCGACTATACCTGTGGGTTATACAGAATCAGTAAGGGAAAAGTTTGCGGCAAAACATCCTGAACTGGGTGGCAAACCGAATATTATTTTCGCTCCCGAATTCCTGCGAGAAAGCAAGGCTTTGTTTGACAATCTATACCCTTCACGTATTATTGTCGGTTTTGATGCCTCCAATAAACGTTTGGGAGAGGCCGCTCATTCTTTCGCCGAATTGATACACGAGGGCGCTTTGGACCAACAGGTGCCGGTTTTGTTTATGGGCTCCACAGAGGCAGAGGCAGTGAAACTTTTTGCCAACACCTATCTGGCTTTGCGTGTCAGCTATTTCAATGAGCTGGATACTTACGCTGAGATTAAAGGCCTTAATACCCAGCATATTATCGAAGGTGTGTGCTTGGATCCGCGTATCGGCAGCCATTACAATAATCCTTCATTCGGTTATGGCGGCTACTGTTTGCCCAAAGATACCAAACAGTTGCTGGCAAACTATGATGATGTTCCGGAAGAGCTTATTAGGGCTATCGTGGAGTCTAACCGCACCCGTAAGGACTTCATCGCTGACCAAGTACTGAAGAAAGCCGGCTATTACGATTATTACAATCGCGGAGATTATAACGCTCAAAGTGAGAAAAAATGTGTGATTGGTGTGTATCGTCTGACCATGAAGAGCAATAGCGACAATTTCCGCCAGAGCAGCATCCAGGGGGTGATGAAACGTGTGAAGGCAAAAGGTGCTGAGGTAATCATTTTTGAGCCGTCTTTGGAAGATGGTTCCACTTTCTTCGGTAGTCGTGTGGTCAATAATCTGGAAGAGTTCAAGAAACTCAGCCAGGCTATTATCGCCAATCGTTATGACGTTTGTTTGGAAGATGTGATGGACAAGGTCTATACCCGTGATATTTTCAAAAGGGACTAATGGAAAACCGAAGTAAGATTCTTGAATAACCATACGGCTTTTTAGAGGTACGCGCTCGTGCTTTTTAGGAAAAATAAAGGAAATACAACCGCGATGTGGGACACACTTCAACAGAAATATCCGAAAGCCTTTGCCTTGGCTGACAGCTTAAGCTACGCTCTTTTGCTGCTGCTGTCCTTCTTGGTGACTTTGCCATATTACCCTTATATGGCTGGCTCTGAGGTGGCTGGAGTTTTGTATGGTACCATAGCAGGGGTGTTTCTGCTACTGTTTATTTTCAGTCAGCTGGGTCAGCAGGTGTTTTCGTCCCGCGTGATAAATGTTTGTTGGATATTGCTTGGAGTAGTAGTCCTGAGCGGATTGATAGTATATGCTATCTTTGGAAATACTGGAATGAATGCTGAGGTCAGGAGTGTTCTCATTCCGCTGTGCGCATTGATGGTGGGTTGGCAGTTGAAGATGGATGAAAACAGACTGACAGGCTTGATTTTGGTGTTCACCATGGGAATTATTGTGGTGGGTGTATCGCTCATCTTTCTGCAGGGCAGTGGCTTCAGCATCTCGGAGACCTATTTTTCAGATCAGAAAAACGCTGTTGGACCGTTGATGGCGACAGCAGCTGTCTTAAATGCTGGCATGGCTATTGGCGCTTCGGGAAAAAGAAAAATTTTTCTGATGATTTTAGGCTTGTCATTAGCACTTTTCTGCGTGCTGATGATTCTCACTATCAGGGCCAGAGCGGCATTGCTGGCGGCAACGCTGGTTATAGCGTTGATGCTCTTTCAGCGATATAAAAACAAGTA
The DNA here is from genome assembly GCA_902802755.1 of uncultured Bacteroidota bacterium. GTDB lineage: Bacteria > Bacteroidota > Bacteroidia > Bacteroidales > WCHB1-69 > RUG11690. Next base: position 20,973 of record CADCNH010000002.1, read on the forward strand.
TTTGCTCTTGTCCTTCTGGGGAGCGATACTTCTTGTGGTGGCAGTGTTTCTGCTGCTGCCGCATTCCATCAAACAGTATGTCTATCAGAGTCTGTTTGCAGGTTTCTCCGGTGATATCACTTCCGGCAGAATGGCACGTAATCAGCAGGCCTTGCAGGTGTTGGCAGAGAATCCTTTGTTTGGACAGCTGCTCAATGCGCGTGGAGTGGGCATAGTACATAATTACCCGCTGTTTCAAGTGCTGAATTTCGGCTTATTGATGGCCGCTCCGCTGATGGCATTGTACTTTTATCTGCTCTTTGTGGATATAAAGGCTATTGCCACCAAAGGCATCGCTGCCATGAGAAATGTTGGTTTTTATGCGCTGCTGGCAGTTTTTGTGGTATCCATGTTTGAATACTCTTTCCCATACGGACCGGGCACGACAACAGTAATGAATTTCATCTTCTTCGGCATCGCCTTGCAAAATAATAAATCTTAAAATTCCCCTTCTAGTAGGGTTGACGAATGAGCGAGAGCAGAGGCAAAACTTGTTTTGACTATGCCGAGCGAAGAGGAAACGAAGTCGTAAGACTTCAACGGGTGCCCGAAGGGCGGGGTAGTGATATAAATATACAGAGTAGCCTTCAATAGAAGGTCGCTGGAAAAGGTTACAAAAAATAATAATGACAAACTTGAAATTAAAACTTAAACAGCAAACACAAGCAGTGGTAAAGCTTCTCTTTGGCGTGAAAACCAAAGAGAAAATCACGTATTTTCATCATACTAAACAATGGCCGAATCTCAATGAACCAAAGACTTGGGGCGAGAAACTGCTTTGGCTGAACCATCATTGGCAGCCGGAAGTGAAAAGTATATGCGCCGATAAGTATGGTGTGCGTGAGTATATCGAACAAAAGGGTTTGGGAAATATCCTAATCCAACTTCTGGGTGTCTGGGATGATGCTCGTGATATTGATTTTGATTCCCTTCCGGATAAGTTTGTGCTCAAATGCAATCATGGTTGCGCCATGAATATTTTAGTGGCAGACAAAGCAATGCTGGATAAACAGAAGGCTGTAAATCAGTTGAATGAATGGCTGAAGGTGGATTTGGGCAAGGCTTCTGGGGAATTTCATTATTCGAAAATACGACCCCGTGTTATTGCGGAGGCTTTCCTGCCTGTGGAAAAGGAAACCGATGTGGTGGATTTCAAAATCCACTGCTTCAATGGTCAGCCAAAGTTCATCGGCGTGTGTTATGATCGTGACCCGATAACGCATGCGTCGAAGGGGTTAATTTATTCTCCTCAGTGGGAAAGAATGATGATTTTGCAAGGGGATGACCCTAATTGCTCTTATCCGAAACCTGAACGATTGGAAGACATGTTGGAAATGGCCAAGAAGTTATCTGCAGATTTCCCTTACGTCAGAGTGGATTTATACGCTATCCAGGACCAGGTTTTCTTTGGAGAACTTACCTTTAGCCCTGATGGCAATATCCCTGAAAGGGAATATACAAAAGAAGCTTGCGCACTTATCGGCAATTGGCTTGATTTATCAGAAATAAAATTGTAGATTGCAATAAATTAATTGTTTATGAAAAAACAGTTGGTGGTTTGTGGAGGTGGTAGCAGTGCACATACCTTGATACCTATGTTGGCGGATTCATCGTTTGATGTGTCTATACACACCTCAAGACCAGACAAATGGAGAGAAAATATTGAATTGGAATACCATGACCCTTCAGGCAAGGTGTTAGGAAGGTTTTCCGGGCCCTTGAAAAAAGCATCGGATAATCCGGAAGAGCTTATTCCTCAGGCGGATTATATTGTTTTCTGTATGCCGGTGCATCAGTACAGAGCATGTCTGCATCAAATAGCTCCGTTTATTGACAAGGAAAAGAAAGTGTTTGTGGGCACGATGTATGGACAGGCAGGATTCAACTGGATGGTGGAAGAGGTGAAAAATATGTTCGGATTGAAAAAAATGGTCAGTTTTGCTTTTGGTTTGCTGCCTTGGATTTGCCGTATTATTGAATATGGGCATATAGGTGTCACCTACGGTCCCAAAGCATGCAATTATGCGGCCTGCTATCCGAAATCTGAATTCCAACAGCTTGATGAGGAGTTTTTTAATCAGATTTGTTATCGCTGGTTTGGCAAGGGAAAAACTGAGCAGAGTGACAATTTCTTGTCCCTGACCTTGTCTGTGGATAACCAGATAATCCATACATCAAGATGTTTCGGCTTGAATCAGGTTTATGGCCAAACATGGCAGCGGAAAGAGGATGTGCCCATGTTCTATAGGGATTACGACGATGTATCTGCCAAATTGCTGGCCGACCTTGATGCGGATTACTCTAAAATCAGAGAGAAAATCAAAGCAATGTATCCGACAGAGAATTTCAAACACATGTTGGATTATCTGGCCTTGGAGCGTTTCTCTTACCAGTCGCATAATACGGATGTGAAGGAGTCGTTTGTGACCTCGCAAACGCTGGTGTCCATTGCCACCCCTGTGGTTCAGAATACGCAAGGCTTGTGGGAAATAGACAGGAACCACCGTTTCTTCCTGGACGACATATATTACGGCAATTGTATCGCCAAATGGATGGCGGAGCAGTTGTCGATAGAGGTGCCTACCATTGATGCGATTCTGCATTGGGCTCAGCAAGTGCGTCAAGAGGAAATTATAGATGTAAATAACAGACTGAAATTGGAAAGTCCTGACCTGTCGGCTCCGCTGAAGTCAGGCATCCCCTGTTATTATGGTTATAAAACCATCGATGAAATTGTGGATTGATTCAGTCCTGTCGAATTTCAAAAAAAAGGATGTTAATTAGTTTGTGTAGAGAAGTTTAATGGAATAGCTTTACGTATAAATAAGCAGTTGTTATGCAAGCGGCTAACAGGGTTGTAGTCAATACCGTCATTCAATATACTCGCTTGGTGGTGAGTGCGCTCATCGGTCTGGTCTCGGTCAGACTGATTTTAGGCGCGTTGGGTGAGGACGATTATGGCTTGTATGATGTGGTTGCCGGTGTGATTGGCCTCTTGGGTTTTGTCAGTTCTTCGTTGGGCATGACCTCCACCCGCTTTTTGTCCATCAGTTTGGGCAAAAATGACGATGAGGGTACCCGGAAGGCATTCAACTCCTGTTTCTGGACACACGTTCTCATGGCGGCGGGTTTGGTGCTGGTTCTTGAAATAGTGTCATTGTTTGTTTTTGACGGTTATCTGAAGATTGCACCCGATAGAATCCCAACGGCCAAATGGATTTACCAGTGCATGTTGGTGTCTCTGTTTCTGAGTATTACGGTCACACCCTTTGTGTCAATGCAGATCTCACACGAGAATTTTATCTATGTGTCGCTGGTGTATATTCTGGATGCATTGTGTAAGTTGGGAATAGCCATCATTATTACCCAGTATAATCAGGATAAGCTTTTGTTGTATGGAATCCTGATGATGTTGATCACCTTGCTGAATGTGCTGTGTTTTGTGGTCTATTCTCTTATCCATTACCGCCATCAGATCAGAATTAAATTTGATTCGTTTGCAGACTTGAAAGGTGTGTCGGGTTTTGCCGGTTGGACCATGCTGGATTCGTTGGGTGCCACCCTGTCGAGACAGGGCTATTCGGTACTCTTGAACCGTTTTTTCGGCACAAGCGTGAATGCGGTATTTGCGCTGGCACGGCAGGTTGAAACTCCCGTCTATGTGATTTCCTCTTCCATCATAGAGAGCATGAAACCGCAGATCATGAAGAGTTATGGGATGGGAGACGCGAAGAAGATGATGCGCCTATCACTGACGGCCGGCAAGTTCGGCTTCGCCATGATGTCGCTGCTGACAGTGCCGCTGCTGATTATGATGCCGGAAGTGCTGGACCTGTGGCTGGTAGAGTATCCGGAAGGAACGGTTTTGTTCTCCCGCTTGCTGTTGATTGCCTGTATGGCTAATCAATTGACTATGGGTTTGTTTTATGCCAATCAGGCTATTGGCGACATCAAATGGTTCTCGATTGTTGTCTCCACACTCCGTATGTTGTCTTTGCCGATATCTTGGATTTTCCTGAAGTTAGGCTATCCGGCTTACGTGGCTATCGTGGTCTTTGTGGTGTGCGAGTCGTTGGGCGCTTTCAGCCGGGTGATTATTCTGTCGAGGCTGAGTGATGAGCTGAATGTGATGGATTTCCTGAAGTCCATCCTTTTGCGGGTTTTGCCCCCGTTTTTGTTGGGCTTGGGCATTTGCTGGGTTCTATATCGTTATGTCAATTCGTTGTGTGGACTGCTGTTAGTGGCGACTGTCACCGTGACAGTATATGCTTTGGCGATGTTTTTCTTCGGTTTGGATGAAGATGAAAGAAAAGCCCTTAAAAATGTTGCTACTTCATTCCTCCAGAAGTTTAAAAGAAGGTCATAAACAGAGTTATCGCCGTCTATGAAAAATATCCTGTTGCTTACGAATATTTATCCGATGAACGATCCATCGTATGATGGCACACCGGTATGTCATTTTTTTACCCGCGAATGGGTGAAGAGTGGCTATAATGTGAGGGTCGTGCATTTTATGTCTCTCTTTCCACGGCCATATTACTGGGCAGGCAGGATGTTTGGAGATGTGATAGCGGCAAAAACGGGCTGTGTCACTTATTCCCACCCCTCACGACATCCCCAAAACTACGAGGTGGATGGGGTTCCGGTGCTTTATGTACCGATTGTAAAGTACATTCCGCATCGCAATTTCGCCCCTCGCCGAATTCAGGCTGCCTTTGACTATGTATGTCAAGAGCTTGAGAAAGAAGGTTTTGTTCCGGATGTGGTGACGGCACATTTTCCCATGCCACAGCTGGAAATGTTATACTTGTTCAAACAGAAATTTCCGTCTGTGAAAACTTGTCTAGTGCTGCACGGCGATGGATCTCAGATTCCGACTATCTATCAGGATAAATATCAGCAGTATATGGATGCTGTAGAAACCTGGGGCTTCCGTTCCTTGGCTTTCAAACAGCAGTTTGAGGCACTTTTTGGGGCTAAACCCCAAGAGTTTTTGTGCTATTCGGGTATTCCTGAGCTTTTTTTGCATCATGAAGAGAGAGCTTTTGCCCAAGGAGTGAGTAAATTCGTTTTTGTGGGCAGTCTGTTCAAGCTGAAAAATGTGGATGTCACGCTAAAAGCCTTGCATCAGGCTTTCCCTGAGGGTGATTTTGAGTTCCATGTGGTCGGGGGTGGGGCGGAGGATGCTTCCCTGCGCTCCTTGACGGAAGAGTTGGACATACAGTCGCAGGTGGTTTTCCATGGTCAGGTGAAGCGTGATGAGGCTCAGCAAATCATGCAAGAGGCCGACTGCTTTGTCATGGTGAGCTCGCGCGAGGCCTTCGGTTTGGTGTATGTGGAGGCAATGGCAAAGGGCTGCATTACCGTAGCAACGAAAGGGCAGGGAATTGATGGCGTGATTGTGGACGGAGAGAATGGCTTCCTCTGCGAATCGAATAATGTGGAGGCCTTGGCAGCCACGTTAAAACATATACGCTCCTTGTCAGCGGAACAATTGCGCGCAATTTCATTAAAAGCCGTGAAAAAAGCCTGCGAATTGACCGATGCCAAGGTGGCCGATCATTATTTGAATTCTATTAAATAAGCATAATGACTACAATCAATGATGTTAAAATAATCGATCTCCCCAAGATTTTGGACGAGAGGGGCAACCTGTCTTTCGCCGAGCAGTCCAAGCATGTGCCATTTGAAATCAAAAGGACATATTGGCTATATGATGTGCCTGGCGGAGAATGCCGTGGAGGACATGCCTACCGCGAAAACCAGGAGTTTATCATTGCCCTGTCAGGCAGTTTCGATGTGGTGATTGATGATGGACGTGAGAAGCGTTCATTCACTCTGAACCGCTCCTACTATGGTTTGTATGTGCCCCAAGGCTTGTGGCGCGAAATGGAAAATTTCTCGACCAACTCTTTGGCACTGGAGTTCGCCTCCATTCATTTTGATGATAATGATTATGTCTTTGATTATGAAGAATTTATAAAACTGAAAAAAGATGGCAGATTATAGCGTTTATGATTGTTCTATTATAGAACTCGATAAGCATCACAGCGAACGAAAGGGCAATTTGTCGGTGGTTGAAAATGGTATTACCTTGCCGTTTGATGTAAAGCGGGTGTATTACGTGTATGACGTTCCTGGTGGTGAGTCTCGCGGCTCCCATGCGCATAAAACGCTAAGTCAGCTGATTGTGGCTGCCTCGGGTTCGTTCAGCGTGACACTGGATGACGGTAAGGTTAGACGTACTTTCTTCCTGAACCGTCCATATCAAGGTTTGCTCGTGCACCCTGGCTTGTGGCGTGATTTGGAGGATTTCTCTTCCGGAGCAGTCTGCATGGTGCTGGCTTCCGAGGTGTATCAGGAAGAGGATTATATCAGAGAGTATGATGATTTTCTGAAATTCAGAGGTATAGAAAAAAATAGCAATGAATAAAATTGATAAAACAGCCATTATTGGTGACAAGGTACAAATGGGGGATAATAATATTATCCTTCCCTATACTATTATTTACGATGGTGTAAGTATAGGCGATAATAATGTGATAGGTTCCCATTCGGTGATTGGTTGCCCGGCTACAGACACCAAGAAAATTACTCCACATGTGGAGGATGTCTGTGTCTTTATCGGTGACAACAATGTGATTCGCGAGTTTTGTATTGTGGAACGTCCCTGCTATGAGCAAAAGTCTGTGATTCAGAATGATGTGTTTCTGATGCAAGGTGTGCATCTGTCGCACGACAACATTTTGCAAGACCATGTGGTCATCACCAACCAATGCGTGGTGGGCGGTATCGCAAAAATATTGGAAGGAGCGAATCTGGGTATGGGTTGCACCATCAACCAATACACCATTATAGGACAATATTCCATGGTGGCTACAGGTGCGCCTTGCATGAAGAATGTCAAGCCTTTCAGTCGCCATATACCTAATAAACCCCTGTCAGTTAATGTTTATGCATTGAAAAAATATGGTTTGATGGAATATCTTGAGGAAATCACTGCATACGTGATGGACGATGTGATGCCAGTGACCGAAAAAATCAAGAATATGGTGTTGGAATTTGACCAGTGGGTCGAAAAATATGGACATGAAACATATAAATAGAAGTCACACAAAATTATCGTATAACAAACAGAAGTTTAAGTAAAGATGCGATTCGTCGCGTCAAAAAAAATAAAAAATGATACCTTTTCTTTCATTAAAAGATGTTACTGCTTTGCATGGAGCAGAAATTCAAGAGGCTGTCCGTCGTGTGACAGAGAGTGGCTGGTATTTGCAAGGCACTGAGAACAAGAATTTTGAACAGCATTATGCCCAATATATCGGTACGGATTATTGCGTAGGTTGTGCCAATGGCCTCGATGCGTTGATATGGATTTTCAGAGCTTACATAGAGCTTGGCGTGATGCAGCCTGGCGACGAGGTGATTGTGCCCGCCAACACTTACATAGCCACTATCCTGGCCATTACAGAGAATGGCTTGACCCCAGTGTTGGTGGAACCCAAACTGAATACGCTTGAAATGGATGACAGTCAGATAGAAGCAAGAATCACGGAGAAAACCAAGGCTATTTGTATTGTACATTTATATGGACGTTTGGCCTATACTGAAAGAGTTGAGGCTCTCTGTAAGAAATATCAGTTGAAGTTGATAGAGGATAATGCCCAGGCACATGGGTGCCTTGCCGCTGATGGTCGCAAAACCGGCTCTTTGGGAGATGCTGCTGGACATAGCTTTTATCCGGGCAAAAACCTTGGTGCCTTGGGGGATGGCGGCGCTGTAACGACCAATGACCAGCAATTGGCTGAAACGATACGCTCGCTGGCCAATTACGGCTCTTCGGCCAAATATGTGTTTCAATATTGCGGTCGCAACAGCCGTCTTGATGAGATACAAGCTGCCGTATTGGATGTGAAACTCAAGCATTTGGACGAGGATAACCAACGGCGGAAGCAAATCGCTCAATATTATATTGAAAATATTCATAACGAGTTTGTTATATTGCCTGATACCTTGCCGATGGAAAGCAATGTCTTTCATCTTTTCCCCATTTTGTCCCCGCTCCGGGATGTACTGCAAGAGTATTTGAGGGATAATGGTGTCGGAACATTGATACACTATCCCATACCACCGCATAAGCAGAAGTGCTACAAGCAATGGAAACGGATGCGCTTGCCTATTACAGAGCAAATTGCCCAGCAGGAGCTGAGCTTGCCAATCAGTCCAACCATGACGATAGAGCAGGCGGCAAAAGTGGTAGAATTACTCAATCAGATTACTGTAATGTAAAACTGCCTTTTAGGAATCTATCAGTAAGAGAATTTTTTATGAATAAAATCTGGATTGTCAATTACTATACCGGAACGCCTCAAACGGCCGCCAATCCACGTTATCTGCATTTTGCCAAGCGTTTTATGGATGCCGGCTATGATGTTACCACATTCAATGCGTCTATTCATGTGGGGCTGACAGCGGAGGATTTCAAAGGGCAGCCATTCCTGCAAAAGCAATACGGTGTATACAAGTTTGTACATGTTGCTGTTCCAGAATACCAAGGCAATGGTGTGAAAAGGATGTATTCCATTTGGTCGTTTGCACGCAGTATCTTCAAATTGCGTGATCAGTTTGAAAAACCGGATATCATTCTGCATAATATTCATCCTCCTTTTGACTATCCCATCGTGAGAATGGCTAAAAAACTGAAAGCCAAATACATCACTGAGGCATGGGACCTTTGGCCTGCCGATTTTGTGAATTTTGGTCTGGTGAAAGAGAGTAATCCGGCTATGAAAATCGCCTATCAGATTGAAAAACAGTATTATTATCATGCCGATGAGATTGTCTTTACTTTCGAAGGGGGCATAGATTATCTAAAGAAAAAGGGTTGGACAACAGAGACTGGTGGCAAGATAGACATAGCACACGTGCATTATGTCAATAATGGCATCGATTTGAAGCAGTTTGATGCGGATAAAATGCGTTATCCCCGCAAGGATGCAGACATCAATAACCAGGATTTATATAAGATTGTGTATTTGGGAGCCATCAATCGGGCCAATAAGGTAAAAACGCTGATAGAAGCAGCGTCTTTGCTGAAAGAAAAACCCAATTATCGTTTTTTCTTGTATGGAGACGGGGCTTATCGGGAAGAACTGGAAGCCTATGCCAAAGATAAGGGGTTAGACAACATTGTTTTCAAGGAGAAGCGAGTCTCCTTTGCCGAATGTGCATGGATAGTATCGCAGGCGACGGTAAATGTGATGAATTATGAGCGCGATTTTGGCAAGTATGGCGTGAGTTCGGGAAAACTTTTCCTCTATCTTGCCGCGGGAAAGCCGATAGTGTGCAGCATCAATATCGCATACGATGATGTGATAAGTGAACATAATCTGGGAGTTGCACATGATATGGGGTCTCCAGAAGAAATGGCGCAGGCTATTTGCCGCATGGCGGAACAGCCAGAAGAAGAGTATGAGGCGATGTGCAAACGAGTGCACCAAGTGGCGGAAAGATTTGATTATGAGTATCTTTCCACTGAGGAATTAAAGATTGTAGAGTAGTATGTACAAGCATTTTTTAAAACGATTTTTGGATATTCTGTTGTCGGGTCTGGCATTGCTGTGTATCGGCTGGTTGCTATTGTTGATAGCCCTGTGGTTACATTTTGCCAACAAAGGGGCAGGTGCCCTTTTCCGACAGGTTCGTGTGGGAAAAGATGAGAAATGGTTTAGTGTGTATAAGTTCAAATCCATGACCGACGAGCGCGATGCACAGGGTAAGTTACTGCCTGATGCACAGCGGCTCACTACTGCTGGCAGATTTGTCCGGACAACTTCCATCGATGAGTTGCCACAGTTGCTGAATGTACTGAAGGGTGATATGTCGTTTATCGGTCCCCGTCCATGGCCACCAGTGTATCTGCCGTATTATAATGAGCGTGAGCATCATCGCCATGATGTGCGACCGGGTATCTCCGGCTGGGCACAGGTGAATGGCCGAACCTCAGTGAGCTGGAAAGACCGCATATCCTATGATCTGGAGTATGTGGAACTCTTGTCTTTTGCCTTTGATATGAAGATTTTATGGAGAACCATCACCAAGGTTTTCAATCGCGAAAGTGTTGGTATCGAAAAAAGTGGGATATATAGCTTTTATGATTACCGTCGGGCTGAATGGGTTGAACAGGGCCGACAGGATTTGATAGAGAAGGCCCAAGCAGAAGAGAATGCTATTAGAAACAAATTGAAAGAAACCCATCGAAACTAGAAGTGGCGTGGCATGCCGCGTCTCTCACGAGAACGGACCATTGCGTCCGCGAAAATGTAGGGCTGTCATATCATGGCAGCCGCAAAATGGACGCCTCGCATACGTCCGCAAAAATACAAAACAATGAAAGAAATAGGCAGCGAATTCTGGATTTCTGACACTCGGATTGTTCCTGTAAAAGAACGGGAAGGTCTCTTCGTATTGTCGGGCAGAACCGCTATCGATCTGATTCTTCAGGATATACAAAAGCGTATGAACGTGCGCAACGTCTATATGCCAGCCTATTGCTGCGATTCGATGATTGCTCCTTTCTTGCAACGGAGTATCAGGGTTGATTTCTATGATATGTTTTTCGATGGAAGATTGAATTATGAAATTGATGCTGATAAAGATGTTGATATCCTGTATGTTTGCAATTATTTTGGCTATGAGAACACCTTGCCGGATGAGCTGGTTAAGCATTTTAAATCCAAGGGCTCTGTCATCTTGTATGACCGGACCCATTCCTATCTAATGGAAAATCAGCATGAAAGACATACTGACTATGCTTTTGTAAGTCTGCGGAAATGGATGGGAGTGGTGACAGGCACACAGGTGGAAGGACTTGAGCAGGTGAATTTGTCCGAGTGCCCATACGCCGATGCCAAGGCTCAGGCAATGAGGGCAAAATACCAATACTTGAACGGAAATTTGTCTGTTGAGAAGACCTCTTTTTTGGAAGCGTTTGCCAATTTTGGAAAGCAACTGGAGATGGATTACCGCGACTATGGCATGGATGACCTTTCCTACGCTTTATTCAAATCGCAGGATTGGGGGCAGATGCGGACACGGAGAAGGACTAATGCGGCCTATCTGCATGAGCATTTGCAACTTAACTTCTTAGGAGAACTAAGCGATGAGGCCTGCCCTTTGTTTGTCCCCGTAATCTTTGAGTCTCATGCGGTACGAGAGAAGGTTAGACAGGCCTTGATAAAGACGCAGATTTATTGCCCTGTGCATTGGCCGAAAAATAGAATGATAACTCCTGAAATGAAGGTCAACCAGTTGTTCGACCATGAGTTGTCGCTGATATGTGACCAGCGGTATGGTCTGGAAGAAATGGCTTTTATCGTGAAAAAAATTCAAGAATCGATATAAAAGAAAAAAATGAAAACAATACTATTGACTGGCATTGGAGGTTTGACTCCGCGCTCTATCGCAAAAGTAATCCGGAAAAATCATCCTGATTATCGCTTGATAGGCGTGGATGCCAACAAAAAGGCTATGGGCTTTTTCATGCCAGGTTTGTTGGATGATTACGCAGTGTGCCCGCGCTGTACAGAGGAAAACTATTTTCCTTTCATTGAGCAACTTGTTAAGGATTACCAGATAGATTATGCTTTTGTGCAGCCAGAGGCGGAAATTGTGGAGTGGGGTACTTATTACGAGAAAAATGGTCGTTATCCCGTGGATGTATTCATGGGTTGTAAATCCCTGTCCGAATCCTTGCGCGACAAGGCCATTATGGCCGAATTGCTGAAAGGCACTCATTTTATCCCTAAAACCATCAAGGTGACGCAGCAAAATCCTCGTTTTGAGGAAGTGGAGCAACAGATAGGCTTCCCTTGCTGGATTCGTGCCACCGAGGGTACCGGTGGTCTCGGTTCCTTGCGTTTGGACAATCTCGATAGTTATAAATCGTGGCTTTTTATCAATAACTTTATCTCGGAATTTACTGTGAGTGAGTTTCTTACAGGTCGCCATCTGGCTAATCAGATGCTGTATTACAACAATGAGTATGTGAAAGGTGCTGCGTTGGAATGTGCGGAATATGTGATGGCCAGCACGGCTCCCTCGCATGTGACGGGTAATACGCATTTCGCCCGCTTCCTGAATGAGGACCGCATCAATCGCTTTTGTGATGAATGCATCAAGTATTTATGCGAAAATCTGAAGGTTCCGGCTCATGGCATTTTGAGCTTCGACCTGAAAGAGGATAAAAATGGGGATTTGAAGGTTACTGAGGTGAATATCAGACACATGGCCTATACTGGTGTGATGGCTCAAGTGGGCTTCGACTTGATAGAGGACACTGTCCGTATCATGGAAGATGGTAATGCCGATCGCATTGTGCGCGACCCGTATCATCATTACGATAAACCCTATATTTTCTTGCGGGATGTTGATGTGGAGCCCATTGTGCTAGAGAGTGAACAAATTTTTGAAAAAATCAATAAATAGCTGAAAAATGGAAAAGAAAAATGTAGTGGTTTTTGGAGCCACTGGTCATCTAGGAGCACCCATTGCCCTGCATCTAAAAGCCTTGGGTTATAATGTTTATGCTGTAGGTCATAGAAAAAATGACAATGGTTTCTTTGCTGACAATGATATACCATATTTTTCTGTCGATATTAGCAGTAAGGACGATTTTGAGCAGTTGCCGCAGGCGAATATCTATGCTGTGGTGCATTTTGCCGGCGTGTTGCCGTCTTATATGAAGAGTTTTGATGATGCGAGTCTGTTCGTTAACTCTGTGATTATGGGAACGTTGAATGTGCTGGAGTATGCCCGTAAAACTGGAGCAGACCGCTTTGTTTTCCCTCAGTCGCTCTTTGATGTAAGTTACCTGTTTGGCACTAAAGTTCCAATTCCTGCTGATTCTCAGCGGAAAGTGCCGGCTGGTGACCATGCCTGTTATGTCATTGCTAAAAATGCCGCGGTGGATTTAGTGGAGCATTACTATAACTATTACGGAATCAAGCGCTTTATCCTGAGATTGTCGCGCGTGTATATGTATCATCCGAACCCATATATTTATCGCGATGGCGAAAAACGTATGGTGGCGGATAGGGACTGGATATACAAGGCTATGCGTGGTGAGGATTTGGAAGTGTGGGGAGATCCGAACAAGATTATTGAGACATGCAGTTTGAAGGATTTTCTGCAAATTGTGGAGAAAACACTTACCGCACAAGTGGATGGCGGAATTTATAATATTGGTAGCGGTGGAAGCATTTTTGGGGAGAGAATGAAGGCTATAGCAGAGGTGTTTAATCCAGAAGGTAAAAAATCAAAAATCTTATATTATCCTGAAAAACCTAGTACACGACAGTTTGTGCTGGACATTCAAAAGACAGTGGCTGAATTGGGTTATGAGCCGAAATGTCTGTGGAAGGATTATCTGATTGATTTCAAGAAGGAAATGAAAGCACAGCGTTTTGCCAAATTGTGGGGTTACGAAGAAGATTATCTTAAAGAATAAATGATGAAAAAACTTGCTATCATTGGCTCAGGCCGTATGGCTTGGATCTTTGGACGGGAGGCGAAGGAAATGGGCGTCGAAACCCATGCTTTCTCTTTTGATGACCATTGCGTGGCCAAGGAAACTGTCAATGAGCACCATCTGGTAAATATCATGGACATGGACTGTGTGTTGGATATTTGTCGCCAACTGAAAATAGACGGAGTGGTGCCGACAACCGAATTGACTGTGCAAGTGGCTGCTTATGTGGCTGAGAAAATGGGTCTGAACGGCATTCCTTTCGAAGTGGCCAAGGTGGTGACCGACAAATACCGTAACCGCCAGTTGTGCAAGTCGCTTGCACAATTAAAGCAACCAGCTTTCGCTGAGGTGTTTGCGCAGGAAGATTTAGCCGCATTGAATCTGCATTATCCCTTGATTTTGAAACCGACCTCTAAAGGTGGAAAACGAGGTATTATGGTAGTACATGATGTTTCGGAGTTGAAACCTGCATTTGACTTTGCAAAGGCGAGTTCGGGCGATGCACCTATTATTGTGGAGGAGTTTATTGCAGGGGGACAGGAGTATTCTGTGGAAAGTCTTTCCTACCAGGGAAAACATTACATCATTCAAGTGACGGAAAAGATGAGTTCAGGGGCCCCGCATTGTGTTGAACTGGGGCATCATCAGCCAGCTGCCATTTCAGCAACTCTACGTGCTAAAGTTGAAAATGCTATTGCAGAAGGACTTACGGCAATTGGAGTGAATAATGGACCTTGCCATACGGAAATTAAGATTGTTGATGATCAGATTTATCTGATAGAATTTAATGCGCGACCTGGTGGTGATCATATCGCATGGCCATTAACCATGTTGAGTACAGGTTATCATTACATCAAGGGTATTATAGAAGTTGCGATGAATGATTTCAAACCATTGAATACCAATGAGTTTTTGCATCGTTATGCGGGTGTCTATTTTGTGACTACACAAAGCGCATACTTGAAACCGATTTTTGATAAATGTCAAAATGAGCCATGGTGTTGTTGGAAAAATGAGGTTAGCAAAGAGCTTAAGCCTTTGGTTCATAATGACGGTTATGGAACGAATTTCTTTATTTATTGTTCGGATGAAGGAAGACCTGTTAAATAGTGGAATAAGTCAGCTTAAGTCATTTCATTGGACCGAGAAAATGGCGCTTGTCAATCTTGCGCTCATGCTGGTGTCCATTCCTTTTGACTCAGGCGTGGGACTGCTATTCGCTTGCTTATGGATTCTGTCGATTGCCTTGAAAAACACCCTCTTGAAACGCTGGTCGTTCTTTGGATGGCATCAGGATAAGTCGCACATATACACTACTTCTTACCTCCTGCTGATTCCGATGATGTGTCTGTGGGGAATGTATCTGCTGAGCCTGCTGTGGACCGAGAATATGGTGACAGGCTGGGGAGAAGTGGGGCAATTGGTATGGTTTTTGGTAATTCCTTTCGCTTTTGCCTGTACTGATTTTAGGGAGATATCCATAAAATGTCTTAGAATCATATTGTGGCTTAATGTGTTACTGTTGTCTGCATTATTTGTTGTATTGCTGATGCGAATGATAGTGCAGGCAAGTCTTTCCGCGGAACATTCGTTCCTGTGGTTTATGATGAATCAGGATTTCTACTATATCCATCATGGCTATATGGCCTTGTATATTCTCGCAGCTTTGGCATTTTTGTATGATGGAATGAAACACTTGAACAAGGCGAATCCTTCAAGAATAGTATTGTGGGGGTTGTGCTTTGTCTGTCTGGTTTTGTTCCTGTTGTGCATTAATTCCAGAGCGGGGCTGTTGTGTTTGGTGGTGCTGCTGTTCTTGTGTTGGCTGCATCAGACTTTTGTGCGGAGAAAATACCGTTTTGCCATTATCTCATTGATAGCATTATCCTTAATGGTGGTGGTGGTCCATTTCTCTTTGCCACAGCATTTCCGTCGCCTGTCGGGTACGGTGGAGCAAGTAGCCAACGGCGATGCGTCTGATGATCGCTTTGCCATAATGGGCAATGCCTGGAAAGTGATTCAGGATAACGTGGTTTGGGGTGTTGGCGCAGGAGACCGGATGGATGAATTGATGCCTTATTATGGTTCGATGGAAGATACATATTGTCCTCACAATCAGTTTCTTGATACTTGGATGGCAACAGGGATTCTGGGTTTGCTGGCATTGCTCACCATGCTCTTTTATCCAATGATTGTAGCTTGGAGAAAAAAACAGTTGTTCCCCTTGTTGTTTTTAATCATGCTTGCTTTAAGCCTGATGTTCGAATCTATGCTGGAACGGCAAATGGGTGTGGTCTTTGTGGCAGTGATGTACGTGTATTGCGCCATGATATTGCAGATAACTGATTTTGAAACTAATCGATAATTGTAACAATCTAAATATTAATAAAATGAAAAAACGCATATTATTGTGTTTGGCCCACATGAGTGAAACGGGCATGGAAAGGAAATTTGTTCAGGAAGCTTTCGACGACAATTGGGTAGTGCCTCTTGGACCGAATGTGAATGGCTTTGAGGAAGATTTGGAAAAATTTGTGAATCTGGTTGATACAAAATCTGGTAAGCATACACTTGACAAAAAAGTGGTGGCTTTATCCTCAGGAACAGCTGCTGTTCATTTGGCATTGTTGGCCTGTGGAGTGCAGCCAGGTGATGAGGTACTGGTGCAGAGCTTCACTTTCTGTGCGTCCGCCAACCCTGTCACTTATTTGGGCGCCATACCTGTTTTTGTTGACAGTGAACCAGACAGTTGGAATATGGACCCTGAGTTGTTGGAGAAAGCCATTGTTGACCGCATCAGCAAGATCGGCAAAAAACCGAAGGCCATTATCCCTGTTGCCTTGTATGGTATGCCTTATCAGATTGATAAGATTATGGAGATCGCCAATAAGTATGATATTCCTGTGATAGAGGATGCCGCGGAGGGTTTCGGTTCAAGATATAATGGCCAGGTATTGGGCACTTTCGGTCATTACGGTGTGCTGAGTTTTAATGGCAACAAGATGATTACCACTTCTGGTGGTGGTGCCTTGGTATGCCCGAACCAGGAAGCCAAGGACCGCATCATGTTTTTTGCCACACAGGCCAGAGAAGCCTATCCGTACTACCAGCATGAGGAAATCGGCTATAATTACCGTATGAGCAATATTTGTGCTGGTATCGGTCGTGGACAGATGACTATAGTGGATGACCATATCCGGCATCACCAGCATATACAATCGCTTTATGCAGAGTTGTTTAAGGATGTAAAAGGGGTTAAGTTGCACTCTTCGGCAAATCCTTTCTCAGACTCTAATTTCTGGTTGTGCACTATCTTGTTGGATGAGAATTTGCCAGTGAAAGGGCAGGAGAGAGCATATCAGCAGGCCATTAACCAGGCGGTAGGCGGTGCTGCTGGCGTGGTTCATGCCGGTGGTTCTATTCATACTGATTGCGAACCGGATGTGAATGTGGAGGCGATACGTTTGGGCTTGAATGAAGCGGGCATTGAGGCTCGCCCCTTGTGGAAACCGATGCACAAACAGCCTGTTTTCGCCAAGTGCCCGGCATATACCAATGGCGTTTCGGAGGCAATGTTCGCGCGGGGTCTCTGCTTGCCATCTGGTCCATGGGTTACCGATGAAGATGTGCATTATGTGGTGGATACCATCAAATCATTAATAATATGAGAAGGTTTTTGAAAAGATTGGCTATAGTATTGTTTGGCAGGTCCTCGTCCCATTCGTTTCCGAGGATTTGGATTTTGCTGTTTGACAGTGTTTTGGTATTATTGGCCTATATCATGATTATGGGTATTCAATGGTATGCCATTCCCAATACCATGACAACACAGGCGATAGTCGAACAGTCAATCTCCGTTTTTCTGGCATTTTTTCTGGCATTTCTGCTGACCAAGTCGTACAATGGCATGTTGCGCTACTCAGGCTTCCGTGATATTATGAGAATATCCGTGGCCTGCTTGCTGGCTATGGCGTTTCTTTTTGTGGGGAAATTCATTGTCACGCAGGTTAGAATTGAAGCCTTGTCATTCTTCCCATCATACTATAAAGTGTTTGCCATCACGTTTATGGCCATGCTGATGCTTACGATTTCGCGTTTGGTAATCAGACGGATTTATAATGAGTATTTCAGAAAAACCACCAAAACGGTCAATGTGATTATCTATGGGGCTGGAGATGCGGGGCCCATTACCCAAAATGCCTTGGCTCAGGATACTTCATGCCAATACAATATTGTCTCTTTTGTAGATGATGCCAAACAGAAGATAGGAAAATCTATCAATGGCACCTTGGTGCGTAGTGCCGCGGAAGTGTTGAATCACGAGTTCCTTAATAAGTATGGCGTTACTACCATGATTATTGCCATACCAAGTCTGACCAGAGCGCAACAACAGGGCATTATCAATAAGGGCCTGGATTTGGGCCTGAATGTGAAGTCGGTGCCCCATGTGAGCACATGGATTGATAACGCTTTGACTTCGAATCAAATAGAGGATATCAAAATCGAGGATTTGTTGGGTAGAGACGCTATTATTCTGGGACATGAGGATGTGAGAAAAGAGCTGGAAGGCAAGGTAGTGATGGTTACTGGAGCGGCTGGCTCTATCGGTAGTGAAATCTGCCGTCAGGTGATGCATTACAGTCCTGCACGTCTGGTCATGGTAGATCAGGCGGAATCGCCCATTTATGACTTGCAATTCGAGCTTTGCCGTAAGGAACCTTTTGTTTCGATGAATGTTCCGATAGATTTTATTGTGGCCAATGTGAAGGATAAGGCCCGTATGGAAGAAATATTCGCTGAATATCATCCTCAATTGGTTTATCATGCCGCCGCCTATAAGCATGTGCCCCTGATGGAGCAATTCCCCTACGAGGCAGTGCTGGTGAATGTGTTTGGTACCAAGACTGTCGCGGATTTGGCTGTGAAATACAAGGCGGAGAAGTTTGTGATGATATCTACCGACAAGGCGGTGAATCCCACCAATGTGATGGGTGCCACCAAACGTATGGCGGAGATTTATACCCAAAGCCGCCATGCCGAAAATACCAAGTTCATCACCACCCGTTTTGGCAATGTGTTAGGATCCAATGGCTCCGTTATCCCCCTGTTCAAGAAACAGTTGGCCCAAGGCGGACCTCTTACGGTGACCGATGAGAATATCATCCGTTATTTTATGACCATCCCAGAGGCGTGTAGCCTGGTACTGAAGGCTTCGGCTATGGGTGAGGATGGCAATATCTTTGTTTTTGACATGGGAAAACCCGTGAGAATTTATGACTTGGCCCAGAAGATGATAAAACTGTCGGGAGTGCCGGACGTGCAGATAGAAATCACTGGCTTGCGCCCCGGCGAAAAACTTTACGAGGAATTGCTGGCCACAAAGGAAAATACAATACCTACCAATATCCCGCAGATTATGCGGGCAAAAGTCAGGGAGTATGACAGCGAAACCGTGGATAAGCAGCTGGAAGAACTGCGGGAAGCTTTGACATCACTTGACGATTTTGCCATCGTGGCCAAAATGAAAGAGATCATTCCCGAATACGTTAGCAACAACTCGGAATTCTCGGTTCTGGATAAATAATGTGAAGATGATAGACTATCTGAAAAATAGGAAAAAATGACAGACACAATGAATAATAAAAACATACCATCAAGCCATAGCGAATCCCACGGCTTAGGCTACTTGCTTAAATTGGCTTGCCGTTTGCGTTACTGGATATTGGGTTGTGTGGCAATACTTGGCCTGGTGACCTTTATCTGCATACGCTTCGTTCCCCGTCAGTATGAGCAAACCGTCATTTTGAAAGTGGATATGAGCGCATACGATATGATGAGCGATTCACTGATGGACGCACAAGGCTTCAAACATGAGTTTGTGCGCGATCGTATGGAGTCGAAGGTGTTGCTGTTGCAGTCGAAACCTGTGGTGCAGCAGGCCATGAAATTGTTGGTGGCGCAAAATGGGAACGTCCATGCGGAAACAATAGAACTGTACAGCCATAACAAACCCAACTTGACTGCCCAGTACTCAAAATATTCCGATGTGATACGCTTGTCGTTCAAGTCAACGGATACGAAGCAGGCCGATGCTTTCCTGCTCTGTCTGGTGGACAGTTATAATGATGCTGTTTCCCAGCAGGAAGAGTACGACCATGCGTTTATCACGGTGATAGATCCGCCTCAAGGCTCTGGTAAGCCGGTGTATCCTCATGCAAAAGCATTATACCTTTTGGCGTTTGTTTTGGGTATTTTGGCACCCCTGACTTGGGTGGAATTAAAAGATTGGTGGAAAAATAATAAAACCATTTGATTTTTTTTGAAACAAATTGTTATAATGTCACTTTTTTATTAATTTTGCAAAATCTTTCAAATGAATTGTTTGTAATTTTTGTAATATGCATATAATTAACTAGTTAAATATTTGTCCTATGAAAAAGTATTGTTTTTTAGCACTTGTTTTTGCAATGTCAGGTTTTATGGCATTGGCTCAAAGTTTGAGCACCCTTGCCCCTGCGGTTTGTAAATCCCGTAGTTCTGTCGGCATGGTGTCGAAGACCTTGGAAGGATTTGGCTCGACACATTATTTTTACAGTGATGAATTCTTTGCGGCTCCTTCCAAACAACAGAGGTCGGATGCCTTGTTTGCTATCAACACTGATAATTCCGAGGTGACACAGGCCAGCATCACCCACCCTAAGAATATCGAGTTCTTTAATGCTATTGAAAATGAGGATGAAGTGATAGGCTTTTATTATAATGAGAATGCCAAAGAAGGAATTATGACTCTCTATATGAACAAGATATCCAAAACTGAGGGCAGCCCTGCCTGGGATCCTATCTTGCTGAACACCTTCCCGTACGAGAAAAGAGACAATGCCTATACTTATATGGCTGTGTCACCAGATAAAAGCAAAGCGGTGCTCTGTTACATGTCTTCAGCCAAGAAGGGTGATTTCAAGGGTGCGATTGTCATGACCTTCGACAATACCGGTGAAAGAATCTGGGACACTGAACTGGCATTGGATTTCAGCAACCGCACATTCCAAGTCCTGGATATTCTGATTACAAATGATGCGGATGTATATATCCCTATTTTGTCGTATAAGGTGCCTGGCAAAAATGCCCGTTCGGATGAAAAAATCCATATTTACGAGGTCACCTCAAACAATGTCAACTCCCGCAGCGAGGATGTCAAATTCGGACATATCAGCAATGGCAAAATGATTCAGACACGCGATGGAAATCTCTGTTTGGGTGGTTATTACATGACCAATTTGAAAGAAAATGAGAATGGAAGTTATATGTTGAAATACGATGCCCGTTATTCCAGTTTTATTAATGTTGCGAATCAGAATTTCCCTGCCAGCTATAAGGAAAAGGTTGTGGCCAAGTTGTTTGCCAACACCATCGCCAATCAGAATTGTTATGTGAGAGCCGACAAATTGGTGGAATTTGACAATGGTAGCGTGGCTTTGATAGGAGAACAACGTAATATGACGGTTGTGGTGGACAATAAAGGAGTGACTACCTATAATTACTTCGCAAAGAACATATTGTTTACTTTGGCGGATGAAAACGCTGATATAAAGGAGTTTAAAATGTTCCAGAAAAACCAGACAACCTCCACGAACACTCCGAAGTTCAAATACGAGGATCTGGGTTTGTCATACTATACGTTCTTCCATGACAATAAGTTGTATATGTTGTATGCCGACAATATCGACAATCTTATGGGTGAGTCTGGCAATCAGATCAGAATGTTTATGAACAACAAACATTGCACAGCCCTGTTGACAGTTGACGAGACGGGAGAATGCTCTACCCGTTTGATGATCAACTCAAAAGTGGCCAAAGGTCGTATGCTGGCTCCTCTGTTTATGGAAGACGATGGCTTCTTGATTATCTTTGTGGATAAAAAAGCCGCCAATATCTGTAAGTTGAATGTAGAATTATAAGAATATGGAAAAAAGATTTGTCGCTCTTATTGTTTCCCTTGTTTTTTCTATGGGGATATCTTGGGCACAACCTTCAGTGGACAATTTCAGTCCTTTGCAATCGGAGGGAACTATGCCTTCGGTACTCTCCGATATTATGGGCAAGGCCGATAATAAAGAAAGTTTTGTGCTCTCTGCCTTGAAAGACGGGCGAGTGTTGTACGGAACCTCATTGAACGGGTATGTCCAGCAAGTGGCCGACAATTTGTTGGCGGCATACCCACAACTGAAATCCGAATTGCATTTTTACATACTGAAATCCCCTGTGGTGAATGCCTATTCGACGGAGCAGGGTTGCATATTCGTGAATGTGGGTTTGTTGGCACAATTGTCCAATGAGGCGGAATTGGCCTTTATATTGGCTCACGAAATCGCACATTATACGGAACATCACAGCGATTTGTTGGGAGAGTACAAAAACAAATATCAGGGTGCGGATTTTATCCAGTATTATCTGAACTACCACAGCCGTTCACGTGAGCAGGAAGTCGCTGCCGACAAGATTGCCATTGAACGCTATTTTGGCCATTCCTCCTATAGCTATTCGGTTATGGACGGGGCTTTTGATGTGCTGCAGTACTCGGAATTGCCTTTCGACGAGTTGCCCTTTGACCACAATCTGGTGGAAACCAACTTCTACCAGTTTCCGGCTAATTATTTCTTGCCCAATGTGGCTCCCATAGCCGACAGGTCGGAAATTATTGACACCTTGTCAACTCACCCGAATCTTGAGAAACGTCGTGCCGCTGTGAAATTGCAGGTGGCAGGCCTGTCAGATAATGGACGCTCTGTTTTTCTTCAGCCAGAGTCCTCTTTTAGAGAAATGCGGGATTTGGCTCGTCTGGAGTGCATACACCAATGGCTTGCCTCTCATCAGTATGATAAGGTCATCTACAACTGCCATGTCCTGAAGCAGTCAATGCCGGACAACAAGTTCATTGAAAAGTCAATGGTGACAGCCTTTTATGGCCTCTCCAAACATAAGAATTATGGTCAGGTTAGTCAAGCGATTACTCCTTATAAGGAAGTTGAGGGAGAGATGCAGCAAGTGAGTTATTTCTTGTCCAAGCTCTCAAGACCAGAGTCGTCGCTGTTGGCGCTGCGTTATGCGTGGAATGCGCAGCGGAAATACCCGGAAGACGCGTTCTATATGGATCTGACAAAAGATGTACTGAAGGATGTTTGTGTGAAAAACAAGATGAAATACACCGATTTCTCCGATTATCCTATGGGTTTTGATATGGGATCTCTCGAACCCCAGCCGAATACCCCCAGTAATCCAAAATCGGAAGGAAACAAGTACGACAAGATAAAGCATAACAACATGCAGGAAATGGTCCGACCAACAGAGAAGTTCAAGACCGGCAACTATATGTTGGTGGATATCCATCGCGATTCGTTGTTTGTCAGTCTGATGAATTCTGTGGTACAGTTGGCAGAAAATGAGCAAATTCTGAATGCTATTACCACCTCTAAGGCCGCTGATATGTCCAAAATATTAATCGTCAGGCCATTATGTGGTGTGGAGGCTTCTGGAAATGACCTCAAGTCGCTGCAAAAGGCAATCAAAAAGAGTGATAAGCAGGAAGAACGTTTGACTGCCAATTTGGTGAGAGGTGCCAAGAAGCTGAAACTGAATCCTATCTACTTTGATGCAAAACAATTAGGCCAATTCGACACCCGTCAATACAATGATTATGCCATTTTACAACAATGGTATCGGGAGTATAAGCAGGCGAGTGGAATAGAAATGCAATACCAGCAGAGCGACGAGTTGGCAAGGATTGCCAAAGAACTGGATTGCAACAAGATGTGTCTGGTGGTCACCAATAGCTCCAAATACAATTTCTTCTCCTATTATAAACTTCAGTCGCTGATTTTTTCGGTTGCCTGTCCATATATTGTTCCTTTTGCAGTAGCCCAGTTGGCTTTGCCCCGCTACAGCACCAATGTTGATGTTGTGGTAACCGATTTCACAACAGGAAAACAAGTGCTGCACAGCTCCAATACGTACTATTCCATGATGCGTGAGTCTTATTTGAATGCCGAGGTTTACAATGAATTATATAAATTTGTGAAAGGAAAGAAATGAAAAAAATAATCGCAATTATCAGTTTTGTATTGCTGGGTGGCTCTCTCTTTTCGCAGAACCCTGGCTACATGGGCAGACATGTGTTGGTGAACATGGAAGCGTATATTAGTCCCGCATGGAAGAATCCCACAGACTTGGGAAATGCGTTGTTAGCACGTGGAGTCTCTTCCAAAGCCGTCAGATACTTGGGACTGAATTATTTCCTTTCTCCAAATTTGGAAGTGATTGTTTGGCGCAAGGGTACGGTAGGCGTTGGCTATGATTTCTACAAGTCCCCCTTCAATCCGAACTCATCGGGTTCGTTCTTTGCAAGTTATAATACGAGTAGCGCGAATTCTAATGCCACGATGAAGGCCCATGGCTTCAATGTCTTTTACAAACAGTATTTGGGACAGACGATGGCTCCCATGGGTAACTATTTGAAGTTCACATTCGACGGCTATTTTTACAATTATTCGGTCCCGGATGCGGTTTGGCAGGATTATGTCGATTCTCATCGTAGTTGGGGCGAGACATCGCCGGTCAGCAACGAAACACAAAACGGCAAAGGCAAACTGTTTGCCTTCAAGGTCGAATATGGTTACGATTACTTTGTCCTCGATTGCTTGAGGTTGTCAATGGGCATATCCCTTGGCACCACTTTTGGCGGATATAAGGCCATGGGCCGCGACCGTAATAACCTCTCTGTGTCGGATTATGCCGACAACCGTTTGCTCAACGCCTATTGGTTTGGTGTCAAGCTGGGAGTGGGTTTCCTGACATTCTGAGAGTCTGGTTTGAAAAGGGCAGAGTTTGATAGAGAGTATGCACTTCTCCAACAAAAAAAGCGACATGAAATGTCGCTTTTTTTTTGTACTGCATGAGGGATTCGAACCCTCGATCCTCAGACTGAGAATCTGATGTCCTGGACCACTAGACGAATGCAGCGTTTCAGTTTCTCGTTTTGAGAGTGCAAAAATACAACTTTTTTTTGAATTGACAAGCAGGTAGCCGTATTTTGATGGAAAATTCACGTAAATACTTATGGGTAAGCTGATTGGGTGTTTTTTTGAATTCAAAATTCAAAATTCAATAATCTGAATTCTGAACTTTGAATTCTGAATTATTATAATTGTTTTCTGGCTGCCATAATATGACAGCCCTACTGTACCCTGCAACCTGTACCCTGTACCCTGTAACCTGTAACCTGTAACCTGTAACCTGTAACCTGTAACCTGTACCCTGCAACCTGTACCCTGCAACCTGTACCCTGCAACCTGTACCCTGCAACCTGTACCCATAAACCAGAAGAGACGAAGCATGCTCCGTCTCTACAACTATCAATTATTAATTGTTAACTATTAATTGTTCTCTGTTTCTTCTTCCAACGGCGGGAAGTACTTCTTCGTGAACTTCCGCTGCTGGCTTCTGTTGCCTAACTTATAAGTGAATGATGGCTTGCCTTTTTCGGCATGCAAGGTCTTGTTCTTGGCTTTCGTATTCGAAATTTCATCATTGAATTTCTTCACTGACGCATAACCATACATGCTGTTGTTCTCGAACTGGAAGAAGAAGAATTCGTTGTCGAATTCGTAATAGATGTACAAGCGGTTGCGGGAACCTTTCTTCTCGATGACAATACGGCCGGGAACGCTCTTATATACCTGCTTGCTGTTGCAGATGATCACAGGCAAAGTGCGCTGCGACAGGAAGGCGGAATTGACATTGTCCCATTCGAAGTCAATGCGAGAGAACAAGAATCTGACTTGCAGCGGCTGAGGCAGCTTCTTGCTCTGGGCTCCCATGGCCATGTCGTTCTGGTATTTTACATATTCGTCTTCAGAAAGCATATTGCGGATGGCCATCTCATAATTTTCATCTTCAGATACATCCAAGAACTCCAAGGTGGGAGAGTTGTCCAAATGGCGGTTCAGCACTTTCATAGATTCTTCGTTGAAAAAGAAGTCGATGGAGGTGGTCAGGTGCATTTCCGCGGAGTCGGCTTTCATGAAGTTGACAATCTCACCATTGGTGTTGAAGTCGATACGCCCCAATTTGGCACCCATATCAATGGTGCCATTACCGGTGCAGATACAGTTGTTTTTGTTTAAGATCATCATATTGCCCGGCAGGGTGGGGTCTTCCAGTTTTTCCTTAGAGGCAGCCCAGAATTCTTGTGTGGAGTGATGATAGGTGATAAATCCCCACACATTGATGTATTCAGGGTCGTTGAACTGCTCTTTGGCACAGCCGAAAGCAGTGTATATTCTGCCGTCGGTGTTGGCGGAGGCGATGGCAATTACCACCTTTCGGTCGTTGATGTCTTTTGTGCGTTCGTGCACCTCCAGCTGGATGTTATTGGGGTCAACCTGTTGCAGAATCTTCATTCTTGCAGGCTGAGTCTTGTTGCAGTCGTGGATGATTTCAACACCGCCGAAGAATGAGAGGAACTGGTTCTCACCATGAAGTTCGGCACGGCCGTCGAAGCCAAAATGAGGACTGAGCTTGAAATTCTTTTCCAGCGGAATCTTGGCATGCCCCTCGGTGTTCTTGATGCACCAAAGGGTGTCAAAATAAAGGGTCTGGATGCTCTGGTTCTCGTCAATGTAGTCGTAGAAACCGGAACCTCTGAAACGGGTGGCTGTATATAAATTGATGGTGCAGTCGTGCAACTCGTGGTATTTGTCGGTGCGGTTAGCCAACAGTCGTGCATTGTTCAGCCGCTCAAGCTTGCATTTCTCATGAATGGTGACTTTGCCTTCGTGGGGGAAGATGGCGGCATCACCAGACTCGATAAAGCGTACCCCTTCGCATTTGATAATGTTGGTGGTGTAATTGAATTCGGCACTCAATGCGTTGAAGTGCAGTCCTATGCTGGGGTCAGTGGCAATCAGCTCATTGGCTTTGATACCAGGCATGTCTATCAGCTCGCGAGTAGGTGTGTTGTCAATATCCACGTTTTTGTGCGGGTCATCCCACTTGAAACGCAGTATGGTCTCGTCAATCGGGTCCCAATCGAAGGCTGATGCGTTGGTCTTGATCTCGTTTTTCACAAATACCACTTCAGAGGCATCTCCATTGGACTTGAAGGAACCCTTACGTGTCTTGAAATCGACGTGAGAGTTGTAGTTGTCGGTGCGGAAGGCCAATTCGCCGTTGTTCAGGTTGTAAAGGCGCAAACTTGAGGTGTCGGCTTGCAGTTCGTGATGTTTGAAAGCGAAAAGCCTTGAATCGATTTCAGCTCCCTTGAAACGTATAGTACCCGTGCCAAACATACCGGAAGGAGTGAGAATAGAGTTTCCTGTTAATTCTGTTTCGTGGAAAATGCTCATCGGACTCTCTATTGTGTGCACATAGAATTTGTCCTGATAGGGTGTCCAGTGCAAATAGGCGTTGTCCACTGTGGCGGGCGGAAATTCCGTGCCACCTTCCTGCTCGGCCACTTCGTGGTGTTTTACAGCGGCATTGCAAGAGTCCAAGTAGAAGACTAGGCTATCAGAGGTGGTGACAGAGGTCAGGTAGTTGATGGTTCCTTTTCTTCCTCTTAAACCTCTGTAACTTAAATCGATAATACCGGTATAATTGCCGGTTCCCTCATAGCAGGGAAGTCCGGATGCTGGGGTTCGATGCACAAAACCCAGGGAGAAATCTGGCCGTGCCTGCAAGGGTTCACGAATGTCGGGGAAGATGCCACCGGAGACCAAAGCTCCCGTAAATTTCATGGAGTCAATCTCGAAGTTGTCCAGGTTCTTGATGCGGAAGAGGTCAACAGCGTAGTAGAATCTGTCACGGTTATAAACGCCACCCAACACCTGAGGCTTGTCATAATAAACTTTACCACCTTTGCGTGCCTCAAAAATAGGATAGTCAGGATAGTCAACAGTGCCTGATTTGTTTCCGGGAACGTCGATAAACAAGGTCCCCGATAATTCTTCGATAGGGCTCTGAATCTTTCGCAGTTTGTGCTCGCCATACATGTTGACGGGACCATGTTCGTCGGGCACATACATGATCATGGAGTCAATCACATTCATATCGACTTGGAATTTGTCGTAATTGAACTGACAATTGTGGGTGACGAAGTCAAAAAGACCCGCCACAATCCTGCCAGAAAAGACCATGTCACGGTTTTTCTTCACCGTAACATTCTCTCCTGCTGGATAAACATTGACAATCTGTGCGTCGCTGAGTACGAAAAATTCGCAGCCCGTTACGCGTAAATCCTTGCTGACCAGGTCGTATGAAGCATAATGTGTCTTGGATTCCAAGATGATGTTGTCGTAGTCTTTCTGGCGTACATCATTGTTGAGGTACTGCGAGATTTTCTTACGGTAGATGATTTTGTCGTTGGTAATGTCATATTCGATAAAGCCACGTGCGGCAAAGTCAATCATCATGGCTTTGATGTCAATCTCTGATTTTTTGAACCAAGACACCACCTCGTGCAGGTGCAAAGGCTCGTATTTGTTGACTTTGAACAGCTCCCAAAGGGTGAATAGGGGATTCACTTCGTTGTAACCCCATATTTTACGCATGATGGTGGGGTCGAAGAAGTTCTGTGACTCAAAATAGGCGGGACTTTCACTGGTTAAGCCCACAATGGGTTTGATTTCAATACGTTCCTCATCGGTTTTCCAGGAGATGGATTCTGCGGTGATATCCATCTTATGATAGGAGTCGAAGAAGGGCGTTCTGCCAACGCCTTGTTTTGGTCTGGAAATCAGCACTTCTTTGGTGACTTCGTTGTATTTGAAGTTGGCGGCGGGATGATAGATGGAGTCCTCGTCAATGACGATGCGGACACTGGCATCTTCTGCCAGCACATTGCCAGGGCGGAACAAAAAGTTTCTGGAATAGACCTTGACAATGGGCTTGCCGTCTTTTTTTACGTATATCTGCGACAAGGCAGCTCCTTCAGAATAACCTTGAATAGAGCTTCCTCGCAATTCGAAACCACCGATATAGTCAACATTTTTGTATATTTCGTTGATGACTATATGCTCGTCGTTGCTGCGAAAACGTGGGTAGGTGGCTTTCTCCTCGCTGGTGGCTAAGGCAGCTTTCTCTTCCAATACACCTTTTATGGGCTTGCTGAAATATTTCGGATAGTTGAGGGTGGCATCGTTGGCTGTGAATTTCGGGAAACGTACGTCAATGGTGTAGTTGACTACCTGCGCGTTGATTTCCGCACCCAAGCCGGCCCTGTCCCATGAAACCCCGCCTTTTTTGCCTTTGAAAATCAATGAGGAGGGAAAATAATCACCTTGTGCGGATATGATGGTCAGACTGTCATGTGCGGAACTGCCCACCAAATCAATGTCAGCAAAACGGATATAGGGCTCTTTGTCAAAACCGATATTCTCGGCCTCCCCATACACTGTCCAACGGGAGTTGGCACTGTTGTACAGTAAGTTCCGACTGAAAAAGTCGGTGTATATCTGCATTTTATCCTTGAATAGGGTAGTCTCTTCATTGAAATGAAATTGAACGATTTTAGACCAGGTGTCAAGCTCTCCTGCGTATGGACTGTTCATAAAGGCCGCGTATGCCTCCACGTAGGACTGAAAATGGGGGAAAGGCCTCATCCTTTTCTTGAGCATCTTGTTAGCCACATCGATAAAGATATCCTGCGATTCATCGTCCATCCAGGGACTGTCCCAAAACTCAGTGAAACGTTTCAGGAGTGCGTCAGCCTCTTTCTGTCTTTCTTTGGGAACCGTTTCCAAGTAGGTCTTCACCTCCTCAATGGTGTATGCAGGATTCTCTGTGAAAGAGGTGAAACGCTGTGCCTGAAGCCCCCAAGCTGTGAGTATTAAAATGCCAATTATAAATAGGATACGCTTTTTCATGGTCTTAATGTGCTAATTGAATTAGTGGTCAGTGGTTAGTGGTCAGTGGTTAGTGGTTAGTGGTCAGTGGTCAGTGGTCAGTGGTCAGTGGTTAGTGGTTAGTGGTCAGTGGTCAGTGGTCAGTGGTTAGTGGTTAGTGGTTAGTGGTTAGTGGTTAGTGGTCAGTGGTCAGTGGTTAGTGGTCAGTGGTTAGTGGTTAGTGGTTAGTGGTCAGTGGTCAGTGGTTAGTGGTTAGTGGTTAGTGGTCAGTGGTCAGTGGTTAGTGGTCAGTGGTTAGTGGTTAGTGGTTAGTGGTTAGTGGTTAGTGGTTAGTGGTTAGTGGTCAGTGATCAGTGATCAGTGGTTAGTTAATAGTTAATGGAATCAGTATATGAATTCTGATCCCTGACCCCTGATTCCTGACCCCTGACTCCTGATCCCTGAAACCTATTTTTTGTGTGCTTTCATCGCGCACCATCTGTTTTTTGCTTTGTGCGACTGGTATTCAATGCCGAATTCGGCAGCGCGTTGCTTGATGATATCCAAGTCATTGTCTTCATAGAAACCACTGAAGAAAATGGTTCCGCCGGGAAGCAGGGCCTCAGCGTAAACGGGCATATCATTGACCAATATATTGCGGTTGATATTGGCGATGATGACTTCAAACTTGCGTCCCTTGAGGGCGGAGGCATCACCTAAAATGACTTCCATGTCCTCGCAGTGGTTGCGGGCGATATTCTCCAAATTGTTGTTGTAAGCCCATTCATCGTTGTCGATGGCGGTTACCGGATGTGCCCCGCGTTTATGGGCGAGTATGGCCAAAACACCTGTCCCCGCACCCATATCCAAGACACTTTTATCCTTCAGTTCTTCTTCCAGCAGATATTCAATCATCTGCGAAGTGGTTTCATGGTGTGCTGTTCCGAAAGACATTTTGGGCTCAATCAGAATTTCATATTCCACACCTTTCATTTCGGGATGGAAGGGAGCTCTGATATAGCAGCGGTCGGCAATCAGTACGGGAGTGTAATTGGATTCCCATACGGCATTCCAGTCTTGTTGCTCAATCTCCTGTGTCTCATACTCGATTTCCACGTCCAAACCATGGTTTTCCAATATGTTTTTGATGTTGTCGGCGTCGTATAAGTTAGTTGGAATGTAGCAAAGAAGGTCGTTGTCAGTCTCTCCGTCCATGAAGCTTTCGCAGCCGGCATCGGCTAAAAAGGAACTGAAAATCTCTTTCCATGGTTCTGCGGAGGAGAAGTGGATTTTGATTTCGATGTAATTCATTGATATTGTTAAATGATTAGTGGTATTATGAAAAAGGGTGGGGCAGAGCTCCACCCTTTTTTATTAAGAGTCTGTGTGTTATTCTACAATTTTGCCCGAGGTGGTGAACCAAAGTTCCTGTTCCACCTTTGTTTTCTTGTCGGCGATGATTACCTTGTAGAAGTTCTTTTTCTCTACCAACTTCTTGACAGCATAGTATTCCACCATCTTGCAGTTCTTGTGATTCTGCTTGATGTAGGCTGAAATGCTGCTCAACAGGTTATCGGGGTTACCCATGGTCATGGTTTCGGTGATGACACCATAGCTGTTAATGATACAAATTTCCTTGCCTCTGGTACCATAATAGGATGCTGAATAGTCTCCTGTTTCGGTCTCTGTCCATTTTACCCCGTTTGCATGTGGGTATTTGGCCTTGAATGCGTTCATGACATCTTTGGGAATATTGTTATCTCCGTCGGCCTTGTTCGACATGTTCATCTTTTCGTAGTATTTCTCTAATGATTGGTCTTCGGCACTTTCTTTGGCCTGTCCATCCAGCTCATAGTTGGGATCCACAGTGTTGATCAGTTTGCCGGTCTTGTCGAAAAAGAGGGTGGTCACTAATTTCTGTTTATAGTTGTTTTTCTCGTAGATTTCCACCATGACAATGTCTTTCTTGTCGGCACGGGTCTCTTTGATGGCGTTTTTGAAGCGATAGCCTTTGTAATAGGTTTGCAGATGTTTTGACATGTTACCGCCCACAGAGGTCTCAGGTATAACCGTATAGGTTTTGTTCCATACACCGTTTCGTGAGTAGAAAAATTCGTTTTTCTGCTCATGGATAATGCAATTGGCAACATAGAAAGTGTCCACTTTGAACCAGTTGAGTTCTTCAGGACGTTGCACTTTCTTGGAGAATGAGGTTTTTACCGGAGTTGGAACGTCGTTGGGATTGATAGCTTTGTTTCCTCTTTCGTCATAAACTGTCTTGTCCTCACCCTTCTTGCCGGTAGAGGCCACGTCTCTATTCTCAGTCTTGCTACCATTGTTAGAGATGGATACTGGTTTTGCGGAGTTGGTGGCTGCTGGTTTGCTAACCGGTTTGCTTTCATTCTGTTTCTCAGCGGTAGATGAGTTTTTGGGAGTGTCTGTCTTGGGCTTATCGGGAGTGGTATTGGGCTTGGCATTGGTGGAACCACTGCTTGGTTTGGCGCTAGAGGAACTCGTGCTTGGCTTTGCACTGCCGCTTGAGGTTGCCTTGCTGTTGCTATTGGAAGCTGTTGTGCTTGGCTTGTTGGCTGGGGCACTGGGTTTGGTGTTGGTGGTGGTTTTGCTCGTTGTGGTACTGGCATTTTTGTCGCTGGCAGCGGGCTTTGCGGGCACGCTGGCGGTAGCGTTTTTGTCCACCACAGACTTGGCGTCTTTGTCGAAATTAGCAGGGTCTTTACGTTCCAGTAAGGTGCCCACTTCGTTGAAAGTCAGTTTTGACGATTCATAACCGACGCCTTCTGGTTTGGCTTCAATATAATAATGGATGCGAACATTGGGCATCTCCTGCAACTGCGATACGCCAATTGTGTAGTTGGCGAAGTTGTTCTTCACATAGTCGGTGATAGCGGAAGGAAGTTCTGCTTTGGGGACAGGATAAACGGTCTTTTCCCATTGTCCGTTTTTCTTGATGTAGCACTTGCCAGGAGAGTTGTCCTCCTTGAAATTGGCCACATACACACCATTGTTCAATTCCCAAAAGGTGATCTTGACATTGGGATATTCAAATTCCATGGTTTGTTTGACATCATCGGGAACGGCTTCCGGTTTGAGCTTCTGACCGAAAAGCGGGTTGATACTTGCTATCGCGAAAAGGATAGCGGCAATGATGAAAAGACGAATTGTTTTCATAATTTATTCTGCTAAAACTAAAATGTTATTCTTGAGAACTTCTACTGTACCTCCATTGATATCATAGTATTCCGTTTGCCCATCATTGAGTTCGACCTTGATTTTCCCTTTCTTCAAGGCCGCTACCAACGGGGCATGGTCTTTCAGCACTTCGAAAAGTCCATCCAAGCCAGGCAGTTGCACCAAACTGGCTTCTCCGGAAAAAAGTTGTTTGTCGGGTGTGGTGATATCTAACTTCATGGCTGCTATTTTGCGGTTTGTGCCAATTCTTTCTCGCCTTTTTCAATGGCTTCCTCAATGGTACCCACCAGGTTGAAGGCTGTCTCCGGCAGATAATCCAAATCTCCGTTCAGAATCATATTGAAACCCTTGATGGTATCTTCGATGTTGACGAATTTGCCTTGGAGACCAGTGAACTGTTCTGCCACATGGAATGGCTGTGACATGAAACGCTGTACACGGCGTGCGCGGTGTACCACCTTGCGGTCTTCTTCTGAAAGCTCTTCCATACCGAGGATGGCGATGATATCCTGCAACTCGGTGTATCGCTGCAAGGTCTCTTTCACACGCTGGGCGGTGTTATAGTGTTCCTCACCAACAATGTCGGGGGTAAGAATACGAGAGGTGGAATCCAAGGGGTCAACAGCGGGATAAATACCGAGGGAGGCGATTTTTCTGCTCAACACAGTCTGGGCATCCAAGTGCGAGAAAGTAGTAGCGGGTGCCGGGTCGGTTAAGTCGTCAGCAGGTACATAAATAGCTTGTACCGAAGTGATTGAACCGCGTTTGGTGGAGGTGATACGCTCTTGCAGCACACCCATTTCAGTGGCTAATGTCGGCTGGTAACCTACTGCTGACGGCATACGGCCCAGCAAAGCGGATACTTCAGAGCCTGCCTGGGTGAAACGGAAGATGTTGTCCACGAAAAACAGGATGTCCTTGCCGCCAGACTGCTCATCACCGTCACGGTAGTATTCGGCTACGGTCAGACCGGACAGAGCCACACGGGCACGTGCTCCAGGGGGTTCATTCATCTGGCCGAAAACAAGGGTGGCTTGTGATTTTGCCAACTCTTCTTTGTCCACTTTGCTAAGGTCCCAACCACCGGCTTCCATGCTCTTCTTGAATTCCTCGCCATAGCGGATAACGCCGGACTCTATCATTTCGCGGAGCAGGTCGTTACCTTCACGGGTACGTTCACCTACACCGGCAAATACTGACATACCGGAATATTTTTTCGCAATATTATTAATCATTTCCATGATTAACACGGTCTTGCCCACACCTGCACCACCGAACAAACCGATTTTTCCGCCCTTGGCGTAAGGCTCGATAAGGTCGATAACCTTGATACCGGTATAAAGCACCTCTTGTGAGGTTGACAAGTTCTCGAAGGTAGGCGGGTCGCGGTGGATGTCCTTGCGAACTTTGGATTCCAGCTTGTCGATACCGTCAATGGATTCGCCTATCACGTTGAGCAGACGTCCGTTGATATTGCCGGTAGGCATGCTTATCATCCGGCCTGTGGCAATCACTTCCATGCCACGGCGCAAGCCGTCGGTGGAGTCCATGGCGATGCAACGCATGGTGTCCTCACCAATATCTTGTTCGCATTCCAAAATAAGCTTTTCGCCGTTGGGGCGCATAACCTCCAACGCGTCGTAGATGTTGGGCAGTTTGGTGCCTTCACTGAACTGTACGTCAACTACAGCTCCGATAATCTGTGAGATCTTTCCTTTAATTTGCTCTGACATTTTTGTATGTTGTTTTTTCGTTTATATGCTGATGTTATGCGTTGTTTGCGGTTCCACCGCCATGTTTCTCAAAATATCAATTTTATTGTTTGTTTTTCTATGCGGCGGCTGCGGTTCCACCGCAAGAAGTTCTTACTGCTACCTTCTACCTTCTACCTTCTACCTTCCAACTAATAAGTGGTGTACGCAATCTCCACCCTCAACTGCTGCCCCTCATAGCCGATTTCAGGGGTGCTGCTATGGAATACCAGACGGCTGGCATGTGTGCCGGATCCTTTAATGGTCAGGTAAAAATAGTTAGCATAATTTCCTTGGTTCAGAATGAGTTGCTGTATGTATTGGGTGATTCGTATCCTGTATTCGCCGGTAGAGGCATTGTATGTGCCTCCGAAAAAGCCGTCGGAACTGAGCATGTCGTCATCAGGAATGTAGTACAATGAACCGTCGCTCTTCACCCCTTGGATGGAAAGTCCAGAAGGATGGTTGAACACCGATTCGTTAGGGTTGTAGTTGCTGATAACCAGCTCGGCCCTGTTGATGACCACACGGTTGTCCAATGCGGTAAACTTCTGGCGTATGTATGGCAGGCTTACTCTGGCTCTAACACCAGCCATGGCTTGCAGATATAACTTGCTGATATTGGTGCTGTCGTTATCGATGATTTGTCGTCTTAAATCCTGACAGGCATCCATATAGTTGAAATGATTGTAGTTGTTATAGGTGATTCCGGATTCTGACGGGCGGAATGTGTAACTTAATCCGTCACCAGCGGTATTGTGATAATAGATAACCAGTCCTGTTAAGGAACTTGTCATGTTGGTTGAAAACAGACAGCCTGTGGAATGAGTGGAGCTGGCCTGGATAAATAATCCCTTGAATTCAGTCAGGATGGCTTCGTCAGTCAGCCAGTTGACACTTTCGTCGATTAAATATTGGCCGAATTCCGGGATTAAACGAATACGTATATGTGGAGACAAAACCTCGTTGTTGAGTGTAATAGGAGAATTGGGTCTCACGTAATAATTTGCTCCCGGATTGTTAACCAGGTTGTTATTGCTATGATCGGTGGTGTTGTAGTTGTAATATGTCGTTTCTTTATCCAAGTCTTCGTTCAGCTCATATACCTCGAAATGCAGGGCTGCAGTGGTGTCCCCATAATAACTGGCGGTTTGCAGGGTGAGCACTACCGAGTCGATGACGGGATTCTCGCCGAAGGAAGGGGTGGAACCTGAACTCAGAAACTGGGAATAAACTGAAGCCACGGTCTTGCCGAAAATGGGATCGTGCAACTCTCCCAGAAGCTGGGTGGACAAATTGGTGGTGCTAAGAGTGTCGTATAAAACAGAGTAGGCTGTAATGCTCGTTGTGTCCCGGGTGGTTCCTAATAATTCATCTTCCAAATTAAGTCCGATGGAGTTATATTCTTTCTTGCAGGAAATGAGACAAACGACAAGCAACAATAAGCAGGCGGCTTTCTTTGTGAGTGTCATTGCAGATTGGTTTAGTTGGCTAACAGTTGATCATAAAAGTTGTCGTAAAGATCCACGTATTCGTTTCCCTCGGGGTGTACTATCATGGGTTTGCCGCTTTTGCTTATATAGGTTTGAAGCGTTTTCTTGACCTCAGGATGAGCGATGACCGCACCTTCGGAGAAATCAAGAGCACTCTTGATGAGGGCTTCGTAACCGGGAGTTCTGAATTTGGTGGTGTACTCTTTGGGAATACCCGTCAATCTCAGTTTCTTGGCAAAGTCTGAAGAGAATTTCTCGCTGAAATGGTCGTTATATACCGAGAAAACCATCTTCATATCCTGAAACAGCGGGTTGTCTTTGTAACAAGTCTTGATGAAAATGGGAACCAAAGCAGTAATCCAGCCATGGCAGTGAATAATGTCAGGAGCCCATCCGAGTTTCCTGACGGTCTCAATCACTCCCTTGGCGAAGAAAATGGCCCGCGAGTCGTTGTCATCAAAAAACTTGCCGTTTTCATCGCGGAAAACAGTCTTGCGTTTGAAGAAATCCTCACTGTCGATGAAATAGATCTGCATCCTGACTGCCTGCAAAGAGGCTACTTTGATAATCAAAGGATGGTCTGTGTCCTCGATAATGATATTCTGACCTGACAGACGAATGACTTCGTGCAACAGATTCTTTCTCTCGTTAACACATCCATATTTTGGCATGAAGGTGCGAATTTCGTTCTCCTTTTCCTGAATGCCCTGCGGCAGATAACGGCAAAGGTGGGAGATATAATTCTCCTCCATATATGGAAAAATCTCCGGCGTAATGAATAAAACTTTCTTTCCCATTTAGTACATTTTATTTCAAAATGCAAAATTATAAAAAAAAATTCAATATGAATGCAACTAAAGTGAAATTTTTTTTGTTATTCGGTTGCAAGGTTAGGACGGTTAGAATGGATATGCATTCTGAAATTTGAATTTTGAATTCTAACCCCGATCCTTAACTTCATTAACTAATTTTTTCATTTGCTAATTTGCTAATTATTTTTTGTATATTTGCGGTCCTAAATTTTTGCTTGAAAAATAAATTAAAATACTGATTTATAAAAGTTTACAAATGAAAAAAGTTATTGTTCCGCTTATGATTTGTGCGATTTTTTGTCTGATCAGCAGCTGCAAATCCAAACAAAAAGAAGAGGTGACCTTCACTTCAGGTATTGATTTGGCTAATTTGGATACCACCGTATCCCCCAATGATGACTTCTATCAGTTCGCTTGTGGCGGCTGGATGAAGAATAACCCGCTGAAACCTGAATACTCACGTTTTGGTAGTTTCGACGTGCTGGGAGAGAATAACCAACTCCAACTGAAAGAAATTATTACCGAAACCGCTGCCCAGAAGAATGAACAAGGTACTGTGGCACAGAAAATTGGAGACCTCTACAATATGGGTATGGACAGTGTGACTATCGACAAACAAGGGGCTGAACCTATTCAGGCTGAGTTGAAAACTATTGCCGATATGAAGGACTTGAAAGGACTGACAGCCATGCTGGCAGACATGAGCCTCAATGGCCTGAATCCTTTTTTAGGCATCTTTGGCGAGGCCGACCCCGATAACAGCAGTATGAATATAGCCTGGCTGTGGCAGAGCGGCCTCGGTATTGGCGACCGCGATTATTATCTGCAGGCCTCACAACAGAATACCCGTGACAAGTATGTGGAGATGATGACGGAGATGTTCAAGCTCTCCGGCTACGGCAAAATGGTGAATATGGAAGGCCAAGAGGCTGAATTGGCAAATGCAGTGTTGAAACTCGAAACCGCTATGGCTGAGAAGTTTATGGATAAAAACACCATGCGTGATCCTTTCAAAACCCATAATATCAGAACCATTGACCAACTTCAGAATATGCTTCCGGCTATCAATGTGAAAGAGTATTTGGAAGCCCAAGGTTTGGGTAGCTTGGAAAGTGTGAATGTGGGACAGGTGGATTATATCTCTTCCCTGAGTCA
This sequence comes from uncultured Bacteroidota bacterium, assembly GCA_902802755.1. Taxonomy (GTDB): domain Bacteria; phylum Bacteroidota; class Bacteroidia; order Bacteroidales; family WCHB1-69; genus RUG11690. The sequence continues at coordinate 58,839 of CADCNH010000002.1, forward strand.
GATATTGAGAAATACCGACTTGAACACCATCAAGGCTTATTTGGCTTGGCAAGTGATTGATGCCGCCGCTTCATACCTGAGCCATGATTTTGTTGACGCCAGTTTCAATTTCTACGGTAAGGTGCTGTCTGGCAAAGAGGAAAACAAACCTCGCTGGAAACGCGTGGTGGGTACTGTTGACGGATGCCTCGGCGAAGCTGTCGGCCAGCTGTATGTGGAGAAGTACTTCCCTGCTGCTGCCAAAGAGCGTATGCTGAAACTTGTTGACAATTTGAAACTGTCTTTGGGTGAGCGTATTCAGAATGCCAGCTGGATGAGCGATTCCACCAAAATGCGTGCCAAAGAGAAACTGGATGCCATTATCGTGAAAATCGGCTATCCTGACAAATGGAGAGACTATAGCAAATTGGAAATCAAGGACGACAGCTATTATGCCAATGTGGTGCGTGCCCGTCGCTTTGAGAACGAATATCAGATGTCAAAGATTGGCAAACCCGTTGACCCGACCGAATGGCAGATGACTCCGCAGACTGTTAACGCCTATTATAATCCTACTACCAACGAGATTTGCTTCCCCGCTGGTATTCTGCAGCCGCCTTTCTTCGATATGAATGCTGATGATGCCGCCAATTATGGTGCTATCGGTGTGGTAATCGGTCATGAGATGACCCACGGTTTCGACGACCAGGGCCGCAACTATGACAAAATGGGCAACTTGGCCAACTGGTGGACCGAGGAGGACGGTGTCAATTTCACCCAGCGTGCACAAGTTTTGGTTGACTATTTCAACAATATAGAGGTGGCTCCCGGTCTGTTTGCCAACGGTCAGTTTACCCTCGGTGAGAACATCGCCGACAATGGCGGTCTGAATATTTCTTATCAGGCATTGCAGAAGGCTAAAGCCGAAGGTGGTATCCAAGAGGAAATGGACGGCTTCACCGCCAACCAGCGCTTCTTCTTGGCTTACGCCAACGTTTGGGCCAACAATATCCGCGATGAGGAAATCGTTCGCCGTACAATGGAAGATCCGCACTCATTGGGCAAATATCGTGTGAACGCCACACTGCCTCATATCGACGGCTTTATCGAAGCATTCAATATGAAAAATAACATACTGAAATAATCGATGAGGGCGAATGACATCCGTCCTCATTGATTTTCTTTTTTCAGCAAAATCAAATAAAAATCAAAAACAAATACAAGACATGTCAAAACTCGCAGTCGTAGCTTTCGGCGGAAATGCCCTGCTCAGAAGTAAACAAAAGGGAACTTACAAAGAACAAATAGACAATGTGACAAATACTTGTCGCTCTCTCATCAATATCGTTAAACAGGGTTATAATATTGTTATTGGTCACGGTAATGGCCCGCAGGTGGGCAATGTGATGCTACAGCATGAGGCTGGCAAACAGGTGTTCGACCTCGAGCCCATGCCCATGGATTTCTGTGTGTCTGAGACACAAGGTTCTATCGGCTATTTGATTGAACAGGGTTTCAGAAATGTGTTTGCCCAAGAGCATATCCAGCGTAATGTGGTGACATTGGTCACCAGCGTGGTGGTCGATAAGGAAGACCCCATGTTCATCAATCCAACCAAACCTGTTGGACCGTATTACAGTCGTGAAGAAGCCGACGAATATGCCGAGGCTACGGGTTCCATCTTCAAGGAAGACCCTAAAGGCAATGGCTGGCGCAAGGTGGTAGCCTCTCCGAAACCATTGAAAGTAACTAATATTGAAGTGGTTAAGCAATTGGTTGACCAAGGAAATGTGGTGGTGACTGTTGGAGGTGGTGGTATCCCTGTGGTGGAAGAAAACGGCATGATGCGTGGCGTGGAAGCCGTGATTGACAAGGACTTGGCTTCCGCACTGACCGCCTCTGAAATCGGTGCCGATGAGTTCTATATTCTGACTGATGTGCCTAAAGTTTATATCAACTTCAAGAAAGAAAATGAGAAAGCTTTGGACGTGATTACGGTAGCCGAGGCCAAGCAATATCTGGCTGAGGGGCATTTCACCGAAGGCTCCATGGCTCCCAAGGTGCGTGCCGCCATCTATTACATTGAGCATGGTGGCCGCGAGTGCATCATCACCGAAGCTGGTCAGCTCGACAATCCCGCCTGTGGCACGAGAATTGTGAAGTAAAGTCCTACATACCAACAAGTAACAATAAATGAGGGTGACTAAAAAGTAGTCATCCTCTTTTTTTTGCAAATTTAACAGCAATAATCGTAAATAATAATTGACTGGTGTCATTTGACATTGGCAAATAAAAAAATGGCTATTTTTCTGAAATTCAGATTAATAGCCATTGTTATTTGATGAAATTTTCGTATTTTTGTATCGCCAAACACAAAAAAAAACAACTCATCAAACCAATGGCAAAAGTAACATTTAAATCTTACAATCCCAACGACAATCTTCTTTTTCCTCCATGTCTTGGAGATTATCTTCCCAAGAACCACAACGCGCGTGTTGTCAGCGCCATCATAGACCGGCTTGACATCTCGGAGATAGAGAGCGGGTACAAGGGAGGTGGAGCCAGCAGCTACAATCCCAGGATGCTTCTCAAAGTGATAGTGTACGCGTATCTTAACAACGTGTATTCCGGCCGGAAGATGGAGAAGCTGCTGGTGGAGAACATCGCCTTCATGTGGCTGAGCGGGATGCAGAGACCGGACTTCCGCACGATCAACTTGTTCCGCAGCAAGCGGCTTGCCGGCAAGTTCGACAGCCTGTTCACCCAGGTGGTGTTGCTGCTCAACGAGGAGGGCTTCGTGTCACTGGATGTCCAGTACATAGACGGGACGAAGATAGAGTCGGTGGCGAACAAGTACACCTTCGTGTGGAAAGGCAGCGTGGAAAAGAACAAGGCCAGACTGGAGGCCAAGGTGAGATCGGTTCTGGAGACGGCCGAACAGACGCTGGAGCTGGAGGGAAGCGAGCCTGAAGAGGAGCTGAGCTCCGAGGAGATGGCCCGTCGTGCGGAGGCCATCCTCGACAAGATGGACCGGGAAGGCATCAGCGACAAGAAGATGCGCAAAGCCATAGAAAGTGAAGGGCGAGAAAGCCCCTAAGATGCGGGAAGACGAGGAGAAGCTGGAAACTCTGGGGGAAAAGAACAGCTTCAGCAAAACCGACCCGGACGCCACTTTCATGCGGATGAAGGAGGACGCGATGAACAACGGACAGACCAAGCCGGGATACAATGTCCAGATAGCCACCGAGAACCAGTTCATCACCAATTACGACATCTTCTGGAGACCGACAGACCAAGGGACTCTCATCCCCTTCCTTGACTCGTTCCAAGCCAGGTACGGGAAACAGAACGGTGAGGTGTGCGCCGACTCCGGCTACGGCAGCGAACAGAACTACGAGTACATGTTCGGCAATGGCATCGCCCCGTATGTCAAGTACAACATGTTCCATGCGGAGGACAAAAGGAAACGCCGTCAGACCCCGTTCCTCATACAGAATCTTCACTACAACGAAACGGACGACTACTTCGTATGCCCCATGGGCCAGCACATGGAGCACATCGGCGATGTGACCGTGAAATCCGACCTCGGATATGAATCCACCGTAAGCAGATACAGTGCGCGGGACTGTTCGGGATGTCCGTTGCGGGGCAAGTGCTACAAGGCTGCTGCTGACAGAAGAATCATAGAGGTCAACCACAAGAACAACGCATACAGGAGAAAGGCCAAGGAACTTCTCACAAGCGAACGCGGGATCCACCATCGCAGCAACAGACCCATAGAGCCGGAGGCCGTCTTCGGGATCATCAAGTTCAACCACGGGTTCAAACGCTTCCACCTCAAATCCAATGAGAAAGTGAAAACGGAGTTCGGTCTGGTAGCTTTGGCGCACAATATCAGAAAGTGCATCGCCATTAACCAGCAAAATATGGAAAAAAACATCAAAACTGACGCTCCCAAACGCTTTTATATACATCTAACATGGGACTGGATACGCTTCTCTGAAGCCTGTTGAAATGAAACTTACTTGAACAAATGATTTTTGAACTTAAAACAGTATACCTGTTAAAGTATGAAAAAAAAGGCCGAACTAAAATCACTTTTTAGTCGGCCTCTTTTGTTGTTTTTTATGAGGGAAACTTTTTTGTAGGCTTATAAAATCATGGATCAGCATTAATGTATGACCCTTTTTAGTGTTGATTTTCAGTGAAAAAAAAGAATAATACTTACTTGGTAATGGTAAGGATTTCTTCCCTAAGATTATATGAATGAGATGTGCTTTTTTTATGTTGCCACAGTTCAATAAGCCCATCACTGTATCCGATTTTTAAGGCTATATCACGTAAAATATATGCTGTACGTATATGTACCATTTTGAATGCATGGGAGTCACTAACTAATAAAGAAAAAGCCCCTCCCGGTTTGAGTACTTTTAGTGCTTCAGAAAGGACCAATGCCATTCCTCCAAAATACTCCCAAACTAGTTTTGTATATAGTTTTTCGTAACCACTGGTTGCTCCGTCTTCATCTAATCTTTTTTGTATTTCGTTTGTGACTTCTGTAATAAGTTCATTCCCTTCAACGCTTATACGGTCATTACATTCTTTGTATATGTTTGTTGTCGAACCGACGAGCATCCTTTTTTTTATTGTACGAAAATCTAAATTTGTCATCACGTTGTTCTCAATCATCAATTCTAATTTTGTGTACTTAGTATATTCATGATCACCGGGATAGGGTGGAGATGTTATCATATAATCAATAGACCCTGTTGGTATATATTCGGACAAATGACGAGAATCACCATGTATTACTTCAAACTTTGTATACCGTTTGGGATTGTCCTTTACAGACTCCAGGTCACTGAGCATTCTTTTTACTTTTTGCTCAAACATGTCAAAGACATTATAATCTTCTCTCGGTTTTTTTATCCCAAATCCAGGACCATACGACACATTGGACGATGGAACAATGATGGAGCTAAAAGCGGTATGGAAAAAATTGTATATTTCTATGGGCATCTTACCATCTACCACCTCTTTAATGGCTTGCTGTATAATCATCAGCTTTGCAAATGGAATATCAGAGATATATCTTTCCCCCAAACCTTCTGGCCTTAATTTGTTTAATTCATTGTAGTTTTTTTTCTGCTTGTCAAATTCGGAAAAAAGATTAATTTCTTCTTTGTTAAAGTTGTATTCAGATGTTAATTTTTGAATTCTATTTGTTATTTTTTTCTTTAATTCTACTAATAATTCTATGTCTAAATCCCAAGTTAATTTTGTTTTGCCTACCCCAATGAAATAATCATTAGCTTCTACTCCGTATGAAGGTATACATAAATCTTTGGCAACAACATTTGTCGTCGCTGTACCCATAAATGGGTCAAGTATTGTGTGCTTTGGATTTATTTTGTACTTATTGATTATGTATAACGGAAAATCAGGAACATAACCAAGTACAAAATTATACCAATTATGAAAGGGATAATTATTGGCAGAGGAGGCTTTCCCCTTAAAGGTGCTGATAATAGGCTCCTCTTTTATGTTTTTTTCAAGATATTCGCAAACTTCACATTTATCCCTTGTCGGTTTATGATAACAAAATGCCATTTTTTTTTGTGTCTAATTTAGGCGACAAAAATAATAAATTATTTCCAAGGATCAAATGCTGGACTGAAAGAAACTTTTAATCTTTTTGTTACTTTCAGCACATCAACGGATTCCCCAGCTCTGATTTTCTGGAAAACAGCAAAGTGAATTCCATTTTTCACCATGCGTGCAGCTATTGGTTGTAAATAAATTTTCTCACCTGACAGTTTGTCGCTAAGAGTACGGAATCCTCCTAACATCTGCACTAAATTTATGTCATCACCAGTTGTTAGTGCTTTGGCTTCAACAGGGTAAAGTACATCACCATCTGCCCATGATCCGTGATAGAAACCATCAATTTCATTTGGTTGCCATTTAAGAGGATTTTGAACGCGAATAATGCTTTTAGGTTTATTATCAAACACAATGGACAATATATCGCAATAATCTATGACCGAGAATAGTGCACCCTCGTCTTGTCTGATAAAGGGTCGGATCTTTTTTGGGACTCGTTTAGGAGATATGCTAAATTCCTTATCAAATGTGTTAGGCCAATCCAGCCACTCGGATAATACATTACCACGCCCTACGAATACAAATTCCCCTGCAAATCGTATTTCTTTTCCATCAGGAAGGAATTTGCCTGTCTTACCTGTTTTTTTTCTTAGATCATATCCTAAACTATAAATGGATTCAGGAAGTCTGCTGGAAATATCCCGTTTTTGTCTAGTTAAGTCAAGGATAGTATTGGAGATAGAGGCAGGCTCTCTTATTCCAAGATCGCGATAACCGTCTGAAATATCTTGCAAAGTAAACGGAATAATAGTTATAGAAGTGTCATGTTTTGGATTATACTTGTTAAAGATCCATTCAAGCATTGGATGTTTAAAACTTCTATATGTTACCCCTTTTATTGTTTTATCTCTAGCCATTATGAAAAAAGTTGTGTTATGGAAATATTTAAAGCCTTTGCTAATTTATAGATGTTAAGCAAAGACAGATTGCGTTTACCTTGTTCTACTTCGGTATAATATGAGCGGCTAAAACAGGCAATATATGCTACTTCTTCTTGAGTCAAACCTTTTGACTCACGAATTTTTCTTAGATTATATCCAAAGGAATGTAAAACAGCATTCCTTTCTTCATTTTTGTTTACTGAATTCATTTTGCAAAAATCTGAAGAATGTTATAAAATATCAACCCGATATAAGTGACATTTTGAGATAGATATGGATGTTGTTATCGGCTATATCATAATCAATTCACCCTTATCACCTTTCCGTTCCACAGCCACATGAGGCCGCCACGGAGGGTGAGGAAGATGAGGAAGGCAATCCATAAGCCGTTGTTGCCTAATTGAGGGGCAAGGGCGTAATAAGCGATGAAAAAGGCCGCGGTGGCCACGAACATGATGTTACGCATGGACTTGGAAGCCGTGGCCCCAATGTAAATACCATCGAATAGAAAAGCACTGAAGCCAGTGATGGGCACCAATACGGTCCAGGTCATGTACTCCATGGCAGTGTCAATCACTGGCCTGTCATTGGTGAGGATGGCCAAAATGTATTCTCCCCAGAAATAGTAAATAACTGTAAATAACAGGGTTATAATCATTCCCCAACGGAGCAGATAGCGCACGGATTTGCGCAACATCGGCTCGTCTTTCGCCCCTGTGTACCTTCCTACCAACGACTCTCCTGCGTAAGCAAAACCATCCATGATGTAGGAAAACAAAGTGAACAATTGCATGAGCAGGGTGTTGGCAGCCAATATTTTGTCTCCCATCGAGGCGGAAATGGCAGGGATAAAGGTGAAGACAGCCACCAAGCATAAGGTGCGCAGGAAAATGTCGCCGTTGACCTTGAAGAAGCGTTTCATGGCATCAAGATGCAAGCTGCCACGCAGGTCGATGCGTGAGCGGAAATGACCGTATTGCTTGAACCAGAGTGCGATAGCCATCAGCAGTCCGGAGTATTGGGCCATGACTGTTCCTAACGCCACGCCCGTGATGCCCATCTTCCATACAATCACAAACAGCAAACTGAAAACAATATTGATGATGTTCATGATGATGGCAATCCACATGGGCGTTTGGGAGTTCTGCATGCCGATAAACCAGCCTTTCAGCACATATAAGCCCAAGGTGGCTGGAGCTGCCCAAATGCGGATGTGAAAGTAGAGTATGGCCAATTGCATGACATTTTCGCTGCTGTCAATCCATAGCTCGCACAGTCTGGCAATGGGGTATTGCAACAGGATGAGTAGCAGGGCAACACTGACCGCGATAGCCAAGCCTCTGACCATGATGCGCATGGTCTCATCCCAGTCCTTGGCGCCGTATGCTTGGGCTGTGAGTCCACTAGTGCCCATGCGCAAGAAGCCGAAATTCCAGTATATCAGGTTGAAAATCATGGTGCCGATGGCGATGGCTCCGATATGGCTCGCATTGCCGATATGACCGACAATAGCAATGTCCACCATGCCTAATAATGGCACGGTTATGTTAGTGATGATGTTGGGTAAGGCTAACCGCAATATCTGTTTGTTCATCTTCTATCTTCCTAAATGCTTGAAACCACGGAACATGATGTTGATATCTATCAGCAGGGAATAATCCTGCATGTACATGACATTGACCTTGTGGATAAGGCTGGGGTCTGTCTGGCTGAAAGTAAAGGCATCGGAAGGGTAGAGCACCCCCGGACGTAGCTCGGGTAGCGGTTCCTCGCCCTCTAATGGCTGGCAGCCAATCCAGCTTTTTTTGCCCGCTATTACGGCAAAGATATTGCGAATGAACTGCCCTTTGTTGCGGACAAACCAGATGTCGAGCCAGAGGAATAATAGTAGGAAAACTGAACTGATAAGGTCGAATGCGCGTTTCTTGCGACGGTTGCCGGCTTTGCTGATGCTGTTGACATGCACACCGTAAATCTCATCGTAGGTGTTGATGCTGTTGCTGCCGATAATGGATTCGCTTTCCTCAGGGGCAATCTTGTACTCCACTTGGCAGTCCTGCAAATCCGTCATCAAGGAGATGATATTGTCAGCAGGGATGTCTTTGGAGCAGAAAACCACCTCGTTGATATGGTAAATCGAAATGATGTCACGCAACTGGTTGAGTTGGCCGAGTTGTTGGAAGTTGTCTTGTCCATTAGTTCTTTCCATCTGATTTTCATCACTATATACAATACCGATGAAGTCGCATTTTTTGTTCACTACGCGCACCAAGGCGGCTACACGAGCGGCTTCCTCACTTTGGCCGATTACGGCAATGCGCCGTTTGTCCTTGCCTCCAAACAGGTTGCTGCTGATGTTGAAGCGTCGCATGATGTAGCGGATGAGGTTGACTACCAAAACGGTCCACATGGCTCCGAGGATGGTAACGGCTCTGGAAAAACGGTAAGTTTCTGGTAGTAAAGCATATATCAGCAAAATAACAATGGTGCCGATAAGGATGCCTTTGTTGGATTTGGCGGCGGTGACAGGCTTCTTATAGCTGCCACAGCATGCCATCGAAACAATCCATATCAGTATGTATAAAGGAATGAAAACCCTTCGGTAAATGGGCGGAAAACTGCTGTTACGGGCACTGAGGATATTGATGTCCCAGTACATGGATAACGCATACATGCCGCCATAAATGGCCACAAAGTCGATAATGGGCAGCAAAATGGCTTTGAAAAGGCGACTCAGCAGTGCCAAGGAGGCTCTGAACCAGATGGCCAGCGTGATGAGCCAGTTGAAGAGCTTGGCATTTTTCTGAGAGAAGTGCTTGTTGGCGAAAATGCGCATGGCATTGTAAAACACATAGACATAGTTTACACTGCTCTTCTTGGTACTTTCGCCTTTATAATGGATGATTCTGGTCTCTGGGAAATAATAGTTTTTATATCCTCCTTGCGTGATTCTGTAAGATAAGTCGATGTCTTCACCATACATAAAATAATCCTCATCCAGCAGCCCCACTTTGTCCAATGCACTTTTACGCATCAGCATGAAGGCTCCGGAAAGTACATCCACGGCGTTGATTTCATCGGGACTGAGGTAGGTGAGGTGGTAGGCTCCGAATTTTTTGGATTTCGGGAACAGCTTCGACAGACCGAAAATCTTATAGAAGGCCACACTGGGCACAGGCAAGCCTCGTTTCGATTCGGGCAGGAACTCGCCGTTGCCGTTGAGCATTTTCACTCCCAGTCCACCGGCATCTGGCGTCTTGTCCATGAAATCCAGGCATTTGCTGAAGGTGTCGGGTTCTACTAAAGTGTCGGGATTCAGCAGCAGCACATATTCGCCCTCTGATTGCCGTATGGCTTGGTTGTTGGCGCGGGCGAAACCTACATTTTCCTTGTTGGCGATGAGTTTTACCTGCGGGAATTTCCGTTTCAGCATGGCCAAAGAGCCATCCACGGAATTGTTGTCCACAACCCATACTTCACCGTCAATGCCTTCCATGGCTGTGTAAACCGAATGCAGACACTGCTCCAGGAAGTGCTCCACATTGTAGTTGACAATGACGATGCTGAGTTTCATTTAAATTTGATAAGAAGCTTAGAAATAAGCTAATACACTCTTTTTTGATCTGACTTTGTCGCCAACTTGAACGGCTATTTGTGCATCTAAAGGCAAGAACACATCCACGCGTGAGCCGAACTTGATCATGCCCATTTCGTCGCCTTGCTTGATTTCCATACCGGGTTTGGCATAGCAGACGATGCGGCGTGCCACAAAGCCGGCAATCTGGCGGAACAAAACGATACGATGCTCGTCTTGCTTGATAACCACCGAGTTGTGCTCATTGTCCGTAGAGGATTTGGGCAACTTTGCAATCAGATATTTGCCGGGGTGGTAGCCAACATAGTCAACAACCCCGTCGATAGGGTAACTGTTGACATGCACATTATGGGCCGACATGAAGATGGAAATAAGCATGCGGCGGTCCTTGAAATATTCGCCTTCATATATTTCAAGGATGTTTACCACTTTGCCGTCAGCAGGCGACAAAACACCGTTTTCCACTTTGTTGATCACCCTGTGGGGGTTGCGGAAAAAACGAATCACCATGTATAAGAATATGGCGAAACCACAGCAAAGGATGATGCTGATAACCCAAAATGTAGGCAAGAAGAAAAAGTAACCGCAGAGGATGGCAGCTACCATTAAGGTCATGATCAGAATGATAGGGATACCTTCTTTCTGGATTTTCATGTCAATAAAGGATTAGTCTTTGTATTCGCTAACGTAGGTGATATAGGTTTTGAAGAAAATTCCCGGGTTTTTGTTGGTAGTATAAGTGTAAACACGAGGATATTTGTCTTTGTTGACATCCTTATAATTATAGTCTGTCTGCAATGTCGTGGATGGGTTGCCATCGAAGAAATTGGCGACAACCTTTGAACTGACAGCGTTTTTGGAGAATCCCAACAGGTCGTTGGAATAGCAGTAGTTCAAGCCGTAATAGGGGTTCAGCACATCGCTGAAAGTTTGTGTGGTAACATAGCTTTTACGTAAAACTGGATAGTCGGCTTCAATTTTAACGATGTTGTCGCCTTCGTAAGTGATGGTTTTGTTGCAGTATATCGCAAGGTCTTTGCTGTTGGCGGCGGCCATGTCTTTCAGGGTTTCAATGTCACCAATAAACTTCGGGAACAATTTCATTTTGGTATAAATCTGCATGTCCTCGAAGAATTGGCGGTCATAAATTTCCACAATACGGGTGATTTTGGCGGCCTCTTCGTCATCACGGTAGAAGTTGCTGGTCATGCGAATGTCTCCGTTGATGGTATAGTTCATGTATTTCACGTAGCGGTTCAAATAGGAGAAAGTTACTGTCTCCGTCAACTCTCCATCGCTGTAGCTGATACTTTGAACAGTCTTGTCCTTGTTGTAAGTGAATTCAAATGACTCACCGCGGATACTGTTCATATTTGAGGAGTCAACAATATCGATGTTGGTCAGCAGTTTCTTTTTGTCGTAGGTGAAGGTTTCATTGGGCAAGCCGGAATTGCTTTTGTACCAAATGTATTTGATTTGGTAGGCGGATTTGTTGTACATCGACTCCTCGTATTTGTTGCAGGATGCAAAAAGCAGAGTTACAATAATTCCTGAAAGCAGGGCGAATAATAGTTTTTTCATTTGTATTTTAATTTGTATTATTATTCTATTATAATGAACTTGCAAAAATACGAAAAAATGTTGATTTGTCAAACTTTGTCTTTGTTTTTTTTGTTTTTGTCAAAAAAAGAAAAAAAACTTCGCCATTGTTTTGCATGTCAGAAAAAAGTTGTATTTTTGCAGCGGGTAAGTCTTGTACGATCTGCTCCCTTTCAACTCCCCCAGGACAGGAATGTAGCAAGGGTACATTGGTTGTAGCGATGCGATATGAGTAGCTTACCCTTTTTTTGTTTGTGTTATGCTGCTTAAAATTTATCCCGAAAATCCTAATCCCAAAGCTGTTCAGCGCGTTGTGGAATGCCTGCAGGACGGCGGAATCGTCATTTATCCCACCGATACAATCTACGGTTTGGGATGCGATATCTTCAAACCGAAAAGCGTGGAACGTATCACACAAATCCTTGGTGACGCCAAAAAGAAAGCCGCTATGACCTTCATCTGCCATGACTTGAGCAATTTGTCAGATTACACCAAACCCATCAGCAATAATGTGTTTAAGGCCATGAAAAAAGCGCTGCCGGGACCATTCACTTTCATCCTCGAAGCCAATAATAATGTGCCGAAATTGCTACAGAGTAACAAGAAAACGGTGGGTATCCGTGTGCCGGATAATAATATCGTGCGTGAAATTGTGGCCCAGCTGGGACATCCCATCCTCTCCACTTCTGTGAAGGATGATGATGAGGTGATAGAATATACCACCGACCCTGAATTGATTTACGAGCGTTATGGCGACATGGTGGATATCGTGATAGATGGTGGCTATGGCGACAACGTGCCTTCTACCGTGGTGAACTGCGTGGATGGTGATATTGAGGTGGTCAGAGAGGGCAAGGGTGACATAGATTTGTTGTTCTAATTCTCAATATGAAGAAGATTGTTTTTTTGCTTACTGCTCATGCGGCTGATGACGAGAGAGTTTGGTTTCATCAGGCGAAAAGTTTGCAAAATGCTGGGGGACAGGTGTTTGTAATAGCACCGAAGACCAATGATGTGTCGGTCCCCAATATTCTTCTGTTTGAATCGGCAAAGTATAAAAGAGTAGGGTTGATGCGTCATCTGGCATCCCTTTTGCCTGATTTGCAACCCGATGTGGTGATTGGCGATACGCCGATGGCTGTACGTGCGGCTCAAATTTACCGCCGCAAAAACAAGTCGGCTTGCCGCATACTATATGATGTCACCGAATGGTATCCTTCCAAAAAGAATCTGCGCTGGCTTTCGGGCATTGAAAAAGCGGGAAAGTTTGTGGCTATGTCGGTGTTTAACTGGTATGTGAATTGCCGTACCGATGGCTTTATTTTCGGGGAAGAGGATAAGGCGTTGTCCTATAAGCGTGTTTTTCCAAGAAAACCTTTTGTAAATACGTCTTATTACACTGATTTACAATAT
>CADCNH010000002.1:72007-165214 GCA_902802755.1 uncultured Bacteroidota bacterium
TGGTAACCTCACGGAAGAGAAAGGTTTTCCCAACGTGCTGAAAGTCGCTGTTTGGATAGCCCGTTTCAATCCGAAGGTGTCGGTGACTTTGAATGTTTTTTCTTCCGATACATGGTCACAGGAGTCTTCACTGCCAGATAATCTGAAGCTGAATATCTCTCCGTATCAGCCTTTTGAACAGTTTTGCAAGCTTGCTGCCGGGAATGATGTTTTTTTCGATTTGCGTAGTACTGATGCGGAAAACCAAAAATGCCTGCCCATCAAGTTGTTCTATTTTATGGCCATGGGAAGACCTGTTGTATATTCCGATTTGAAAGCTATACGCAAAGGCTGTCCCGAAATTGAGAGCTTTGGTCATCTGGTAAGACCTAATGATGCAGAGGCCATTGTGGATATAGTGAATGCCTATCTCAAAAATGGGGATTTATACCGGCAACATTGTGATATGGCACGGCAGCTGGCCGAACAAAAATACAATTGGAAGGCAATAGAAGCCGATTTCGTCCGTTTTATCCTTCAAGATGAGCAGCATTAATCTGAAAACAAGTATTGTGGCCACTATTTTGAGCAAATCTCTGATACTTTTGCTCAATTTCGCGGTTATCGTGTTGACAACACAGTTGTGGGGTGCTGATGGACGAGGCTCGGTGGCTATCTTTGTGGCCGATTTGAGCTTGATTTCCATCTTCGCCAATGTCTTCACGGGGGGCAGTGTGTCGTATTTCTTCTCCCGACTGGGAACTTCCAAGTTGTCAACCGCAGCCTATTTGTGGTCGTTCATTGTGGCAACAGTGGGAGCATGTGTGCTATTGGCAACAGGTCAGCTGACCATAGCTCCGTTTATCTTTGTGGCCGCCGCTCTGATGGGAATGATAGCCTTCCACAATTCTCTTTTTGTAGGAGGGCAGAAAATCAGTTTCTACAATTGGGTTACCGTGCTGCAGCCGGCATTGTTGCTGCTATGCATGCTGCTGTGTTTTGTGTTCTGGCCTCAGTTGGGCTATTATTGCTATTTCTTCGGACAGTCTTTCTCACTCTTGTTGATGCTGTTGATATGTGGATATTTACGACGTAAGATGAATGTCCGATTGCATTGGGATTTCGACCACTCGTGCAATCGTCAGTTGTTTTCTTTTGGCTGGAAGACGGAGTTGAGCAGCCTTCTGCAGTTTTTCAATTACCGTTTGACTTATTACATGTTGGATTTCTACATCGGAAGGGGCTCGGTGGGCGTGTTTTCCATTGGTGTCACTATTGCCGAGGCGATATGGATTGTCAGCCGTAGCGTGTCGATGGTGCAGTATTCCAACGTGTTGAAACAAGGCAATACCTGGCAGTCGCGTAAGGAAACGATGATGCTTGCTTTGGTGAGCCTTGCTATTTCAGTGGCCTGTGTGCTCGTGATTGTTTTGCTGCCTTCCTCGTTGTTTACTTTTATCTTTGGTCCAGAATTTGGACAGGTGAACAGGGTGGTGCTGTTGCTGGCTCCGGGAATCCTGGCCATCGCTTTTTCCAATGTGCTGGGCAATTATTTCTCGGCTATCAGACATTTGAATGTGCTGATTGTAAAATCGGCTGTGGGACTATTATTTACCTTTGTTTTGTCGTTGTGGCTGATACCACAGTTTAAGATTGATGGGGCATGTCTGGTAAATGCGGCCTCATACGTGGTGTCGTCAGCGGTGCTTTTAGCTTATTATCTTTCTAAAAAATCAATTCAAGATACGCATGAATAAGACTTTTGCCGTTTATACTTTTGGTTGTAAGCTTAATTTCAGTGAGTCTTCGGACATGGCCCGTCGCTTGCGTGAGCTGGGCTGGCAGGAGTCGGATGAGCCCGAGGCTATTATCGTGAACAGCTGTGCGGTGACCCATGCGGCGGAGAAGAAAGTAAGAAACTATGCGGCTCATCTGCATCGTGAATATCCCAATGCACGTATTGTGGTGGTGGGTTGCTACGCTTCATTGCAAGCGGAGGTAATCCGCCAGTGGGCTGGGGTAGAGGCGGTTTTCGGCAATCGCGACAAACTGCATGCGGTCAATCATATTTTAGGTCTGCCAATACCGGAAACACCGACATTTTTCTCCACCTATTCCTCGAACGACCGCACCCGTTCCTTCCTGAAAATCCAAGACGGTTGTGATTATTATTGCACTTATTGCACCGTGGCCGCTGCCCGTGGCGAAAGCCGCAGCGACAGTATCGAACATGTGTTGCAGAATATCGAGAAAATCCATGCGGAAGGACTGAAAGAGGTGAATATCACAGGCGTGAATTTAGGTACTTTCGGTAAGGGGACGGATGAGAATTTCTATGACTTGCTGAAAGCTATTGATAAACAACATTTGGTGGAACGCGTGCGTATTTCTTCCATTGAGCCGAATCTGCTGACAGATGAAATTATTGAGTTAGTAGCCCAATCGGATATACTGATGCCTCATTTCCATATTCCACTACAATCGGGCTGTGATAAGACTTTGTCCATGATGAAACGTAGGTATAAGCGTGCATTGTTTCAGGAAAAAATATTGAAAATAAAGCAGTTGATGTCAGATGCCTGCATCGCTATCGATATTATTGCGGGTTTTCCTGGTGAAACGGAAGAAGATTTCAGAGATAGCTTTGACTTTGTTAAAAGTTTGCCATTGAGTTATTTGCATGTGTTTACTTATTCCCGTCGTCCTGGCACTCCTGCCGCAGCCATGAAAGAACAGGTACCGGAACAGGTCAAGCATGACCGTACCAACCGACTTCTGGAATTATCGGAAACAAAGAAACGCTTCTTCTATCACGAGCATGTTGGCGAAACACGTCCCGTCTTGTGGGAGTCGGAAAATGTTGACGGCAAAATGTTCGGTTTCACTGACAACTACATCAAAGTCGCTGCTCCCTTCAATCCCGACTGGGTCAATGAAATACTACCATTCACCCTTAATTTAGAATAGCTCAAGTCGGTTTGGGTTTATGTGTTGAAAAACAATATGGGATGTATTGCAAGCTAATTATCTGAGATTAAAAGCGTTTCTTTTTTGAAAAAATTTTTTTAAGAATTTTGTTCTATATAAATTTTTTTTGTATTTTTGCCATCGAATTAATGAAAGGAACTATGACTATATTTGAGATTGTAATATCTGTTATTTCAGCACTGGCAGCTGTCGGTATATTTTCTGGTTTATACAAGATTGGAAATAAAATTGGTGGTTTTGAGAAATTGATTAATAATATTGAAATCTCAATGAAAAAACTGCCTTGTGAACAACATGGGAAAAGTTTGCGGGATTTGCATGATGATGTTTTAGCAATAAAAACATTTTTAACTAGTAAGTATAAAAATGCAGAAGCTATTTGGGGAGTTAAGCATAGTCCGACAATGCTTAATGAAAATGGTATCACTCTTTTTAAGAATATTAAAGGAGATACTTTTTTATCAAAAAATAAAGATTTTCTAATTGAAAAGATCAAAAAGAAAAAGCCCAAGACTCCACTTGATGTGGAAATTGACGCTCATGAGGTTCTTATAGAAAATACTGATGGAGAAATGTTTAATGCCTTGAAAAATTGGGTATACGAAAGTCCTGCGCTACAAATATGGGAAGGAGATACGGCTAAAAGCTATACGGTGAGTTTATATGACGTGTGTTATGTGCTGAGTATTCCTCTACGAGATATGTATCTTAAGCTATATCCAGATGTTTTGCCTGCAACGCAAGTGATATGAGCTAAACTTTCAGTTTTCAGCTGTCAATTTTCAGTTTAGTACAAAGTCCTCCTCTATATCCCAATACCCCCGGATGTTAATGGGTTTGTCGAAGAAGAAAATCTCCTCGGGCTGCAGTCTCTCGCGGTAGTTGCCTGTGTCCCAGCGACCATTGTTATTGCGGTCTTTGACCACCCGGATTTTGTAATTGCCAGGTTCTAAATGGGTGTAATTGATGGTACGCTCACTACTGATGACATCTTGTTGCAGTACACCACCTTTGTTGTTGAGCAGATATACCAAATACTGGCAGGAGCGATCCCCTATACTGTAGTTGATTTGCAAATTGCCATAGTCCTTTTCTGTCTTGGTAGTAAAACGCACGTTGATACTGTCGTTGGTGATGCCATTGTATCCGTAAAATACAGAATCCCGGATGAAAATGCTATACGGCAGTTTTTCCTCGAAAGGATAGTCTATGGGGAAACTGAGCAGGAATGTGTCTGGTAAAGTGTAGGTCTTTACGATGGTGTCGTTGCCGCTTCTCAGTAGTTTGCAAATTCTTATGTCAAAAGTGCATGGCTTGACGGGGTAGGAGAAATGAAGGGTCAAAGGTTTGAAAATGTTCTCTTTGTCGGTCACATTCACTTTGAGCGATACTTTGTCATTTGTTTTTCTGCCACGGTTTGCTCCGCCTTGTTTGCTTTTTTTGAAAGGGGATATTTTAATGGTATCGATATGATGTTGGTCAACAGTGAATTCGTACAGGGCTGTGTCTGTAATAGGTTCTTTCAGATACCAATAAACACTGTCGAGACTTTGGGATATCACTTGGAAATACTTCAATTCCTGGCCGCCTAAAAAACGGGCGGAGAAACTGCTGAAATCGGTTTTGTAAGGGAATATATAGATGTTCTCCGTGGTGTTAATGTATTTTTGCAATACTTGATTGCTATCGCGTTCGGTAAATAATGCCAATCTGAGCGGGTTTGCGTCCTTTGTGCTACCTCTTCTGGAAACATTTTTGTCTTCGGTAGTGCTGTCTTGTATAGGTACGTAGGCTTCTACAAGGGTATCGGAGAATGCGATGCTTTCGTTGGGCAGGTCATAGATTAGATTGCTGTTGATATCGTTGAGGGCGAATAGTTTATATTTGCCGGGCTTAATGTTGTTAAAGACAAATTCGCCATTGTTTTTGCTCTTGGTGAGATAGGTGGGTCGAACGCTATAGGGCAAGGAGTCGATATCTCTTTCATACAGAAAAATATAGATGTCTTTGGCGTCATTTAGGGTCAAAGCTTCTTTTATTTTCCCCTTGATCATGATGGAGTCAATATGGTCGCCCGTGGAAAAGCTATAGGTGTAAATCGACAGAGGGTTGCCTTCCGTGTAGTCTTTGATGGTTTCGGCAAGTACGATGCTATAGGTGGTGTTGCTGCGAAGGGTGTCTGGCAATTTGATGACTACCGATTTACCTGCGATTTCCAGCTCGGGATTTTGGTTGAGGGGAGGAGAGACAATAACAGTTTTTGATGGGTTGTTAAGCACCACAAACTCGTTGAAGGTGATTTTGATGGATTTGCTCCTGAACTGCGTGGAGTTGTTGGCAGGTGCTTCCTTGACCACCTTGGGCGGCGTTGTATCCTTCGGTCCGCCAACAGGAGTGACAATCTTGGCACACCCGGCCAGCAGAAACATCATAATCACAAACAAGCCAACATTCCGTTTCATTGCCATAAAGTAACAAAATGCAAAGATACAAAAAAATGTGCAAATTAGTTAATTGGCAAATTAGTTAATTAGAAAAATAGCGAATGTTTTTAACATGCTGATTTTCAATACGCATATTAAATTAGCAATTATTCCTATTTCCTAAAATAATTAGCACATTTGCACATTAACTAATTTGCTAATTCAATTAGCACATTGGCACATTAGCACATTAGCACATTAGCACATTAACTAATTTGCTAATTTGCTAATTATTTTGTATTTTTGCCAGTTAAAAGAATTAACAATGACAAAAGCTGAAATTGTAGCCAATTGGCTGCCTCGATATACGGGAATGCCCGTGGAAAAGTTCGGTAAATATATTATTCTGACGAATTTCAAGAATTATATTGATAATTTTTCCGAACTGATGGACGTCCGTATCCATGGCGAAGACCGTCCCATGCAAAGCGCTACCAAGGACGATATTTCCATCATCAATTTCTCCATGGGAAGCCCTATGGCCGCCACCATTATGGACTTGCTGACAGCAGTTATGCCCAAAGCTGTACTTTTCTTAGGTAAATGCGGAGGATTGAAACCCTATATTGGATTGGGCGAGCTCCTGCTGCCTATCGCTGCTATCAGGGGCGAGGGTACCTCCAACGACTATTTTCCAGTAGAAGTCCCGTCACTGCCGGCATTTAACCTGGAAAAGGCTATCTCCTCCACCATCCGCGACTATGGTCGTGACTATTGGACAGGTACGGTTTATACCACCAACCGCCGTGTATGGGAGCATGATGAGCGTTTTAAGGAATATCTGAAGAGAATCCGTGCCACTGCTGTGGATATGGAAACTGCCACACTTTTCTCTGTTGGCTTTTACAATCGTATCCCGACGGGCGCCCTTCTGCTGGTCTCCGACCAGCCGACTATGCCCGACGGCATCAAAACGGAGAAGAGTGACAAACAGGTAACCGAAAATTTCTCTCAGCAGCATCTGCAAATCGGTATTGATTCCCTGAAACAGCTGATCAACAAGGGTACTACTGTGAAACATTTGAAATTTGACTATTACGAATAAAAATAAGCTCTATGGCTGCTGCTAAGTTTGAAGATGTGATGAGCCAGCTGAAAAGCGGCCAGTTTGCCCCGGTGTATCTGCTGATGGGCGAAGAACCTTTTTATATCGATCGCATTTCAGATTATATTGAAAATAATGCACTACCAGAGGAAGAACGTGATTTCAACCAGGTGGTGCTCTATGGCCGTGATACAACACCCGACGAGGTCGTGGCCAATGCTAAGGAGTTCGCCTTTGGAGCCGACCATCGTGTGGTCATCCTTAAGGAAGCCAAGGACTTGTCTAAAATAGATTTACTGACCTCTTACTTTGCTCATCCTCAGCCTTCTACCATTTTGGTAATATGCCACAAATATGGGAAACTGAAAGCTGCCCAGTACAAGGGTTGTGACAAGTCAACAGTTATTTTCACATCTGATCCCATCAAAGACTATCAATTGCCGGCATGGGTGCAGAAACAGGCCAAAGAGCATAACTTCTCACTGAATCCACAGGCGGCAGGTATTCTTGCGGAAAATATCGGCAATGACCTTACCCGTATCAACAACGAGTTCAAAAAACTGAAAATCATCCTCCCCGAAGGTACTGAGATTACACCGGATATCATCGAAAAAAATATTGGTATCAGTAAAGAATACAATATTTTTGAATTGCAAAATGCTCTGGGAGAACGAAATGCGGATAAGGCTTTCAAAATCTGCCTGAATTTCACGCATAATATGAAGGAAAATCCCAATACGAAGACTATTGCGGTGCTCTATACTTTTTATAGTAAGATGTTGGCATACATGCTTTTGCCCGATAATTCACCTGAAAATCTGGAAAGAATATACGGGAAAGTGAACCCCTTCGTGATGGATATCAACCGTCGCTATGCCAGTCGCTACTCCTTGGCACAAGTGCGTAGAATCATTTCCGTGCTCCGTGAATATGATGTGAAATCAAAAGGTGTTGATAGTGATGCTCCTGGCGAAGAACTTTTGATGGAGATGATTTATAAGATTTTGCATTAATTTTTTAACTTGTATTAATATTTTTAAATGGCTGATTCAGAGTTGTTTGTGTTTTGAATCAATCATTTTATGTTGATGTATCATAATTATTCGTATTTTTGCAAACTTTTTTTTGTTCACATAAATATTGATATAAATATAGATACATGATAAGATTTAGACAATTTGTTATTTTAACATTATTTATGACTCTGTTGGCACCGTGGATTTCAGCTCAGAATGTGGTGTCAGGTGTTGTAAAAGACCAGGCAGAGGGTTTCCCGATACCGTATGTAAAAATTACTTGTAACTGTTTTAGTGATCCTGTAATGACTGATGCACAGGGCAAATACAGCATCAAATTGAGTAAGGATAATTGCGTGTTGACTTTTGAGGCGATGGGGTATGCCAAGGAAATTCGTGCGGTAGCTTTTGTACCCAAGAAGCGTAATGTTACGCTGGATGTCAAGTTGTATGCGGAAGCTCAAGTATTGGATGAAGCTGAGATTATTACCACAAAATATGAAAAAGAACCCGAGAAATCTACAAGTTCAATAGTGGTGATTGATCCCAAAAAATCTGTAACCCGTAATGTGACCACTGCTGATCAGCTGGTAAACACCGCTGGTGGTATTGCTGTTGTTGACAACGAACCCCAAATCCGTGGTGGTAGCGGTTTCAGTTCTGGTATGGGCAGCCGTGTAATGATTATGTTGGATGACATGCCCTTGTTGCGTCCCGATGCTGGCCGACCCATGTGGAATTTTATTCCAATGGAAGATGTGGAGCAGGTGGACATTATGAAGGGTGCTGCATCCGTGGTGTTCGGCTCCTCTGCACTGACAGGTGCTATCAACGTGCTGACTGCATATCCTCGTTCTAAACCGAAAACAAAAGTGACCGCTTTCGCGGGTATCTATTCCAAACCAAAAGATGAAAGAGAAACCAGCTGGAATCACCGTAATCCAGTTAAGTACGGTTTGAGTTTCCTTCATTCACGTATTATCAAAAAGAACTTTGACTTGGTGGTCGGTGGCGAATTTTTCAACGATGAGGGCTATATCGGACCTGAACAGAAATTGTATGAAACCCGCGACAGCAACGGCAATACAAAGGGAAAATATGAAATCCGCGGCCGTTTGAATTTTGCTACCCGTTATCGTTTCGAGAAGGTGAAAGGTCTTACGTTGAGTGTGAATGGTAATTTTATGTACACCCAAAATGCCCAGTCTTTCTTCTGGAATGATGGTTATGAAAACAAGTACAGGTCTTATAAGGGCTCTTTGTCTTATTTTAAGGACTTTACTTTCTATATTGACCCGACCTTGAGGTATATTGGGCCTCGTGGCTTTACTCATAGTTTCAAAAACAGAATTATATTCAGTGATAATGCGGAATTGTCAGGAGCACAAAGTGCCCGTTCATTGATGGTTTACGATGAATATCAGGTGAACAAGACCATCAAAAAAATCGGTATGAATATCGTGGCTGGTGTGATGAACATGTACACCACCTCAAAAGGAGCCGTCTTCAATGGTGTCAAAGGTTCTGATGTTGCTCTGCGTGTGAATTCTGATAACTTGGCGTTGTATGCCCAGATAGAAGAAAAACTGCTGAAGGAAAAGAACCTGACCTTGCAGTTCGGCGCCCGTTGGGAATTCTATAAATTATGGAGTCATGATGGCATTCCCGTTCAAAACCCCTTTGAAAACAAACCTGTCTTTCGTGCGGGTATTAATTATCAGCTGAATAAATCAAAAACCGCTTTCCGTGCCTCTATTGGCCAGGGGTATCGTTATCCCAGCATCGGTGAGAAATACATTGCTATCGCAGTGGGTAAATATGGTTTTTATCCCAACCCTGAATTGAGATCTGAACATAGCTGGAATGCGGAAATCGGTATTATGCAACCGTTTATGGCGGGTAACTTCCGTGGTATGGTGGATATTGCCGGCTATAATCAGGAATTCAAGGATTTTATCGAATTCTGTGTGGGACAATGGGGTACCACTGGTGGTCTGATGGATAAGCTGGGCTTCATGTACCTGAATACAGGTCCTGCACGTATCAGCGGCTTGGATGTGGCTTTCATGGGCGAAGGTAAAATCGGCAAGAATGTGGCTTTCAACTTCTCGTTGAGCTATACTTACAGTCATCCTGTGACCAAAAACAGAGATAATGTATATTTTGTGCACCCTACAACGGGTTTGGAATACACCTTTACGACAACATCTTCAGATACTACACGCAATGTGCTGAAATACCGTATCGAACACATGGCTAAGTTGGATTTGGAGTTCTCATTCTATAAGACTTTTGCTATTGGCATAAGCGCCAATTACTTCAGCGCTATGAAGAATGTGGATAATTTCTTCTTTAACTATGATGCCGCTAATCCGGAAAACACCGAGGCGAAAAACAGAATGTTGAAGAGTTTGGATCTTCCGTTTTATGGCTTCTATGATTATTATCATGCACATAAAAAAGGAAGCTTCGTGTTGGATGCCCGTATAAGCTTTTTCGTAAAAGACTTTACCTTATCGTTTATCGTGAAGAATGTGCTGAACGAATGCTATTACTTGCGTCCTATGTACATGGAACCTACCAGAACCTTTACTTTCCAGTTAGTGTATGACTTGCACTAAATAAGTTTTAGTTTTCAGGTGTTAGGGAACAGAATAGTAAGGTAGAACCGTTGTATGGAATGTCTCTATAGAAAAAAAGAAATTTAAATTATTCAAAAACAATAAAAACATGAAAAAAACTTTACTTACTTTATTGATGGCTGTCGTAATGACAGCAGGCGCTATGGCCCAAGATTTCCCCGATGGCAGTTTTGAAAACTGGACTTACACCGATGGTGGTTATTATGACTATGAAACAAACTTGCTGATGACCTTGAATGCTCTGGTTGAATTGAACGGTGTGGAAATGGAAACCAAACTTACCGCTTTCCGTGAGACACAAAATGTGCATGATGGAAATTATTGTATCCGCCTGACTTCCGCTTGGTTTGGTACCAATGCTATTTTTGTTCCAGGTGCTTTGGCTACTTTGAATGATCCCGTGGGGGATAATTATGTGGAGGATTATTTGAATGATGCGCTGGGTAATGTGATTAATCTGAAGGAACCTTTTGCTTTCAAGCCTTGGAGACTGACGGGTTATTACAGATATGCACCAGTCAGCAATGATTCCGCTTCCATTGACATGAAGTTCTATTTCGGAAATACAGTGACTTCTACCTGCGAGAAATTTATCATTCATGCCACTCCAGACTGGACTTCCTTTGACATTGCCACAGGTTTGGCCAATTCTTATTTGGATGTGGATAAAATCAGTATGGTATTCTCTGCAAGTGCCGCCTATGATTTTGACAACTTGGAGAACTGTCACGGACAAGAGGGCTCTTCCCTTTATCTGGATGGGCTTGCATTCCGTTATGACAATGAACCCCTTGGTTTGACAGAACCCCTGATTCCCGTAGTGAAAACAACGGTTTATCCTAACCCTTCTGCCGACATGGTGCATTTTGATTTCAACAAAGAGGTGAATGCCCGCTTGGTGATTTATAACATTAATGGTGCCCAGATTTTTGAGCAGAATGTGAATGACAATCATGCAGAATACAATGCTTCTGCTTTAGCTAACGGTACTTATCTGTATCGTATCATTGAAGGCAACACCATCTTGTCAAGTGGTCGTTTTGCCGTTGCAAAATAAAATATGAAACAACTGACACATCCTGTTTATGAAATAGCATCACAAGTTGCAGATGAACTCGGCATCAACGCATACGCGGTGGGCGGAGTAGTTAGAGATTTGTTTCTGAACAGGAAGTCAAAAGATATCGACATTGTTGTTGTCGGAAGCGGAATCGCCTTTGCCCAAGCTGTGGCCAAGGCGATTTCGCCACATATTGAGGTAAGCGTCTTCAAGAATTTCGGTACCGCCCGCTTCCGTTATGAAAATACAGAGGTGGAGTTCGTGGGTGCCCGCAAAGAGTCGTATAGAGCCGATTCACGTAAGCCGGCTGTTGAGGATGGCACCTTGCAAGACGATCTTAATCGTCGCGATTTTACCGTTAACGCTTTGGCTATTCCGTTGAATGGACCGGAAAAGGGACAGGTTATTGACAGCTTTGGAGGTCTTCAGGATATGAATGATAAACTGATCCGAACACCACTGGATCCGGATATCACTTTCTCTGATGATCCCCTGCGTATGATGCGTGCGGTACGTTTCGCCTCGCAACTGGGTTTCTCTATTGTGCCAGAGACCTTCGAAGCCATACGGCGCAATGCGGCACGCTTGGAGATTATTTCCAAAGAACGTATCGTGGATGAGTTTAACAAGATTTTGCTCTCACCACAGCCTTCCTGGGGTATAAATTTGCTGAGAGATGCTGGCCTATTGCAGTATTTTTTGCCTGAATTGCTGAACTTGCAGGGCGTTGAGGTGGTTAACGGACGCGGACATAAGGATAACTATTTGCACACGCTGGAAGTGGTGGACAAAATCGCCCGTGTGAGCAATAATCTTTGGCTGATATGGGCAGCTTTGCTGCACGATATCGCCAAGCCTGTAACCAAACGCTATGATGAGAAAATCGGCTGGACCTTTCATTCGCACGAGTTTGTCGGTTCCAAGATGGTGGGCAGGATTTTCAATGGCCTGAAGATGCCGGCCAATGAGAAACTGAAATATGTGCAGAAACTGGTTTTGCTGCATTTGCGTCCTATTGCATTGGTGGAAGATATTATCACTGATTCAGCAGTCAGACGCCTCCTGTTTGATGCAGGCGATGACATCGACGACCTGATGATGCTTTGCGAAGCGGATGTTACTTCGAAAAACCCAGAAAAAGTCAAGCGTTTTATGGCAAATTTTGCCAAGGTGCGCAAGAAATTGGAGGATATAGAAGAAAAAGACCGTTTACGTAACTGGCAGCCGCCTATTGATGGGCTGGAAATTATGGATACCTTTGGCCTTGGCCCTTCAAGAGAGGTAGGAATTATTAAAACTGCCATCCGTGAGGCTATCTTGGATGGCATTATCGGTAATAATCACGAGGAGGCTTATCAGCTGATGCTTACTGAGGCTGCAAAACTGGGTCTGCAACCCCGGTAAGTTCTTCTTTCCGCTCTTCGAATCTTTGTGAACACTCTTGTACAAATTCTTGTGATGACTCGTCGTCACGCATGTAGTATTTTATAGACTGTTCGAACTGCTCTTTGGTGATGTCGTGTTCTTCGAAAAAGTCCTTGTACATACTCACAGAAACAGGCTCTAAACGTTCATATTCTTTGATGGTGTTGTGGATGACACTTTCCATAAACCATGCATCTACCATGATGTCAATCATCTGTTCTCGTGGAATAACATCAGCGGGAACATGTTCTTCTGTTTTTTGTTCACATCCGACAAAAAGCAATAGGGCAAGTAAAATAAGAAATATTATCTGTTTTTTCATGTATGCAAAGATACGGAATTTTTTCTGAAATCAAAAAATCCCGCACTCAAATGCGGGATTTTTTTTGATTATTAAATGCTGTTGAGTTTATCTTCTGCCAGAAGGGGCGCTGCCTCTTGAGCTTCCGCCGCCTGAGTATGAACCTCCTGATGAACGGCTTCCTGAGTAACTTCCTCCTGAATAGCTACTTCCGCTTGGTCTTGAGCTGCTTGGACTTGAGTAGCTTCTGCTGCTTGAGCTGCTGGAAGAGCTGTTGGAGGGTCTTGAATAGCTACTGCTGCTTGATGAACTGTTTGATGAAGGTCTTGAATATGAGCTGCTAGAAGAGTTGTTGTTAGATGGTCTAGAGTAACTATTGCTTGAGTTGTTGGAAGAACTGTTGGAAGGTCTTGAATAGTTGCTTGAGTTGTTGGAAGGTGAACTATTGTTGGAGGGTCTTGAGTAACTGTTGTTTGAATTTGAGGAGTTGTTGGAATATCCAGAAGGTCTTGCATAGTTGCTACTGTTGGAGTTGGTGTTAGGTCTGGTAGTGCTGCTTCCAGAGGAGGTGCTGGTGGCAGGTCTTGTAGTGTTGTTGTTGCTGTTGTTGTATCTGTTGGTGTTGGTGGCGGGAGCCTTGCTGGAGTATGGATCACTATTTACATTGGTGTTAGGTCTGTTAGAAGATGTTGAAGGAGTTCTGGTAGCCGCACCACTGTTGTTATTCGTGGCAGGAGTTCTTACAGTGCCATTGTTGTTGTTAGTCGGAGTCGAAGGAGTTCTGGTAGCCGCGCCACTGTTGTTGTTCGTGGCAGGAGTTCTTACAGTACCATTGTTGTTGTTAGTCGGAGTCGAGGGAGTTCTGGTAGCCGCACTACTGTTGTTATTCGTGGCAGGAGTTCTTACAGTACTGTTGTTGTTGTTAGTCGGAGTCGAGGGAGTTCTAGTAGCCGCACTACTGTTGCTGTTCGTAGCAGGAGTTCTTACAGTACTGTTGTCGTTGTTAGTCGGAGTCGAGGGAGTTCTTGTGGTAGCGCTACTGCCGGTATTGTTATTAGGAACTTTGCTGACAGCGTTGCTGTTGTTTCCTGGAACTTTGGTTGTGCTGTTACCACTTGGAGTTTTGGTGGCAGCTACTATATTGTCATATCTTTCGCTAAAGGTGCTACTCGGAGTTGCCCCTCTGCCGTTGGCTCCTGCGTTTACTCCGCTACCATAGTAGTTGGCGTAAGGACTGTTGGTGTAGTTGCCACCACCCATGCCGCTGTTGCCACCTGCCATATCGGGACGGTTTCCTCTGCTGTAGTCACGGTCATTGGCTTTGCCGTTGTTGACACCGTTACGGTTGAAATGTCCGTAGGTGAAGGATCTGTTGTGATCGAAGTTGTTGTGATAGTAACCGGCGTGTAATCCGTCATAGTAACCATTCCAGTAACCGTTTCTGTAGCCATGTCTGTATCCACCATAACCGTAGGCATAGTAGCCAGGATATCCATAGTGCCATCTGCTTCCGCAGTAGATGCTGCCCCAACCCCATGAGTAGCTGAAGCCATAGCTGCAGTATCCGTAGGTGTATGCGGGACGATAGTATCTCGGCCAGTACCAATCATAACCTAAGTAGATGCTTACGCCCCAGTTGCCAGGATAACGATCATACCAGTACAAGTTGGTGTAGTATGGATCGTAATAGCTCCAGCTGTAGCAAACCGGGCTGTGGAAACGTCTGATGCGTGCAGTGTAGGCATAGTCATAGTAATCATCACTGTCATAGTAATAATTGTTGGTGATGTACGTGGTGCCTCCGCCATCAGTATAGGTTTCTGAAGAAGAATAAGCAGGAGCGGCTGCGGCTTCCGTGTATGTTTCTTCGTATGCGTAATTGTTATACGAAGAGTTGTCGTAAGTTTCAGCTGCTTTGTTGACGTGTACTGCTTCGTATTGCTTATCGCTCGAAGTAGTATAGACGTCATCATAATAGACATTCGAGTCTAACCTGCATGCTGACATGATTAATGCCAGTGAAACGACCGATAGCAAAATTTTCTTTTTCATGACGAACCTCCTTTTAATTTAAGTCCATAATTTTTTTATCTTTGCAAACTCAAATTTATTGACGACAAAAATACTAAAAAGTTTAGCAAATATCCATAATTATGGCAAAAGATTTTTCAACAAGAGCAGAAAATTATTCACAATGGTACAATGATGTAGTGAAAAAGGCTGATTTAGCGGAGAATTCGGCGGTCAGAGGTTGCATGGTAATTAAGCCCTATGGCTATGCAATTTGGGAAAAAATGCACGATGCTTTGGACAAAATGTTCAAGGAAACAGGTCATACAAATGCATATTTTCCGCTTTTTATTCCGAAATCTTTCTTCAGTCGCGAGGCTCATCATGTGGAAGGTTTCGCCAAAGAGTGTGCGGTAATCACCCATTATCGTCTGAAAAATGATCCCAATGGCGGTGGTGTGGTTGTTGATCCCGAAGCCAAATTGGAAGAAGAATTGATAGTCCGTCCAACTTCCGAAACCATCATTTGGGACACCTATAAAAATTGGATTCAGTCCTATCGCGATCTGCCTATCCTGTGTAATCAGTGGGCCAATGTAGTGAGATGGGAAATGCGTACCCGTCTTTTCCTCAGAACCGCCGAGTTCTTGTGGCAGGAAGGCCACACTGCTCACGCTACCCGTGAGGAGGCTATCGAGGAAACCCGAAAAATGCTGAATGTATATGCCGATTTCGCAGAGAAACACATGGCAATGTCAGTAGTAAGAGGTGTGAAATCTCCCAATGAGCGTTTCGCCGGTGCTGATGACACTTATTGTATTGAAGCTTTGATGCAGGATGGTAAGGCATTGCAGGCTGGTACTTCGCATTTCTTGGGACAGAATTTTGCCAAGGCTTTCGATGTGAAATTCCTGAACAAGGAAAACCAATTGGAATATGTATGGGCTACCTCATGGGGTGTTTCCACCCGTTTGATCGGTGCTCTGATCATGACACATTCCGATGACAATGGTCTGGTGCTGCCTCCGGCTTTAGCTCCGATTCAGGTGGTGATTATACCTATTTATAAGAGTGAGGAACAGTTGAATCAGATTACTGAAAAAGTACAGCCGTTGATTCAGAAACTGAAAGCCAAAGGTATCAGCGTGAAATATGATGACGACGATTCCAAACGTTCGGGCTGGAAGTTCAATGAATACGAGGTAAAAGGTGTGCCAGTGCGTATCGCCATTGGTCCTCGTGACCTGGAGAACAACCATGCGGAAGTCTGCCGCCGCGATACTTTGGAGAAGACCAATATTTCATTAGACACTATCGATGTGGAAGTCGAAAAATTGTTGGCGGAAATCCAGCAGAGTCTGTTCGACAGAACCGTGAAGTTCAGAGAAGACAATACCCGCAAGGCCGACACTTGGGACGAGTTTGTGGACATCCTCGACAACCAGGCCGGTTTTGTGTACGCCCACTGGGACGGCACACCCGAAACCGAAGAGCTGATCAAGGAAAAGGCCAAAGCCACTATCCGTTGCATCCCCTTCAACAATCCGCTGGAAGAGGGCAAGTGCATCCTCACAGGCAAACCTTCTAAACAGAGAGTGTTGTTTGCAAGGGCCTATTAACAAAAAGAGCCGCATTTGCGGCTCTTTTTGTTAGTGAAACTGCATCAGGTATGCCTTGATGAAGCCGTCGAGCTCGCCGTCCATGACGGCGGCGACGTTTGAGGTCTCGTATTGCGTGCGCAGGTCCTTCACCATCTTGTAGGGATGCATTACATAACTGCGGATTTGCGAACCCCATTCGATTTTCTTCTTGCTGCTTTCAATCTCGGAGATTTTCTCGCGTTTTTTTTCCAACTCAATCTGATACAGCTGAGATTTCAGCATTTGCATGGCTTTCTCGCGGTTCATCAGCTGCGAACGGGTTTCCTGACAGGAAACCACAATTCCGGTAGGCTTATGGTGCAGGCGTACCGCTGTCTCAACCTTGTTGACATTCTGGCCGCCGGGGCCGCTGGAACGATAGGTGTCCCAGAAGATGTCTGCTGGGTTGACATCGATGGTAATGTCTTCATTGATAATGGGGTAGGCGAATACGGACGCGAAGGATGTGTGGCGCCGGTTGGCGGAGTCGAAAGGTGACAAGCGCACCAGCCGGTGAACGCCGATTTCGCTCTTCATATTGCCATAACCATAGCTGCCGTCCAACTCAATAGTGGCTTGCTTGATACCTGCCACATCGCCTTCCTGACGGTCTAATATTTTGATGGCGAATTTGTTGCGTTCTGCCCAGCGAATGTACATGCGGAGCAGCATCTCGGCCCAGTCGCAGCTTTCGGTGCCACCAGCACCCGAGTTGATGGTGAGTACTACGCTCAAGGGGTCTTCCTCCTCGCGCATCATGTTGCGGAACTCCAGTTTCTCCAAGGATTTCATGGAAACAGCATATTGCTTGTCTGTTTCCTCCTCGGTGGCTTCTTCCGCAGTGAAAAATTCAAATAATACTTTCAGGTCCTCGTAGTCGGCAACAGCTTTGTCGTAGTCTTCCACCCACGATTTGATACCGCTGATTTCCTTTAGCAGTTTTTCGGCTTCTTTGGGGTCGTCCCAGAAGTTGTTCTGGTGGGTGATTTCTTCTTTTTCTTTGATTTCGGCTAATTTTCCGTCGATGTCAAAGACACCTCCTCAGCTCGACTAAGCGGGCGTTAATCTCTTTGAGTTGTTCGGCTTGTACCATATTTTAGGTTTTAGGTTACAGGTGTCAGGTTTCAGTAGGGACGTGCTGCGTGCGTCCGATGGGATTTTCAGTTTTCAGTTTTCAGTTCCCCCTTTATTTCCTCGTAGGTATATCCCTTCGATATCAGGTGTCGGTAGAGTTTGGTGATGTTTTCTTGGGTGACAGGTCCGTGGCCCTGTGTCCATTTGCGGACAGAAGCTTGGAGGTTGTCAGTATATTGTTGGGGTGTGATGTTTTCTAAATATTTGTCAATCAGTTCTTTTGGTATTCCTTTTTGCAATAAGCTCATGCGTATTTTCTGTTTGCCCCATTGTTTGAGTCCGACTTTGCCCCGGATATAACTCTGTGCATAGCGTTCATCATCAACAAAACCGTCGTTTTTCAGCAGTTGTAATACCTGTTGTGCTTCCTTTCCCTCAACCTGCAAGCTACGTAGTTTTGTGAGCACTTCTTGTGTGCAGCGGTCTTGGTAGGCACAGTAGCGTTCAAGTTTGGAGAGAATATCGGTGGCAGTCATGGTTTAGTTTTCGGTAGGGGTGGACCAGAGCATGATTTCGTCCATGTTTTTATTGAAGAATTTCGTTTGGGTGAGGTAATAAGCTTGATTTGCCCGCAAGTGAATCCATTTATGATATTTGAATAACCATTTCAGGCGGATAGAAGGGAAGCCTTTGGTTAAATAAGCATGGATATAGGGGTGCATCTCAATGGTGATGCCGTTCTCACCTTGTTTGTCAAACAAAAATTCCAATGTATTTTCAATCTCTTCTTGCAGCAAGATAGAGGGTTTGATTTTGCCGGTGCCGTGGCAGGCGGGGCATTGTTCTGTTGTCTCAATAATGGTAGCTTCTTTTACTCTTTGGCGGGTGATTTCCAGCAAACCGAATTTATTGAGGGGCAGTATGGTGTGTTTTGCCTTGTCGTTAGCCATAAATTCCTGCATTTTCTTGAACAGCATGGATTTATGGGTAGGCGTGTGCATATCGATAAAGTCGCAGGTGATGATACCGCCCATATCTCTCAGACGGAGCTGGCGGGCGATTTCTTCGGCGGCCAACAAGTTGACGTCGAAGGCGTTGTCTTCAGGCGACTGGCTGGATTTGACACGGTTGCCGCTGTTGACATCGATGACATGCATAGCTTCAGTGTGTTCAATGATAAGATACACACCGTTTTTGATGGTGACTACCTTGCCGAAGGAGCCCTTGATTTGCTTGGCTACATTGAAATGCTCGAAGATGGGTTGTTTCTCATTGTAGAACTTGACAATGTTGCTTTTCTCGGAGGAGAAGCTGTTGAGGTAATCTACCACTTCGCGGTAAATGCTCTGTGAGTCGATGTATATGGCGTGGAAGGAGTCATTGACCATGTCGCGGACGAGAGCAGAGGTTTTGTCTAACTCGTCGGCGATTTTGGAGGGGGCGGTTGCCTTATAAAGTTTGTTGACCGCGGTGGCCCATCGTTGTTTCAATTGCTCCATGTCGGCGGTCAGGTCCTCGATATTCTTGTCTCTGGCGACGGTACGGATGATAATGCCAAAGTTGCGGGGTTTGATGCCTTGGACAATTTTTTTCAGTCTTTTCCGTTCCTCGTTGCTTTTGATTTTCTGGCTTACGCTGACCTTTTCCATGAAGGGTACGAGGACCAGGTAACGTCCAGCGAACGATATTTCAGTAGTGACACGGGGGCCTTTGGTGGAAATAGCTTCTTTGGCCACCTGCACCAAAATTTTCTGTCCGGTAGTCAGCACATTGCCGATTTTTCCGTTCTTCTCTACTTCCTCGAGATTTTGGAACTTGGCGATGCTTTTTTTGTTGAAGTTGATGGCTTGGTTGACAAATTCATTGATGGTACGTGCATTGGAACCTAAATCGAGGTAATGCAGGAAAGCGTCTTTCTCGCTTCCCACGTCAACGAAGGCCGCATTTAGGCCAGGCATGATTTTTCGGACGGTGCCGAGGTAGATGTCGCCAACGGAATGGCAGTCGGATGAGGTCTCACGATGAATTTCGACGAGTTTCTTGTTTTCGAGCAAGGCGATCTGGACTTCGTTCGGATGAGAAGTGATGATTAATTCTTTAGTAAGCTCGTTGTTATCCATAAATTGTTTTTGATAAAAAGTGCCACTCTGTATGAGGGCTGGAAGTTTTCAGCTGTAAGTTATTCTCAAGCTGATTTCCGATATTAATAAAACGAAAAACTAAATGACATGTCAGTGGCACACCATTTAGTTTTTCAGAGTTTTTAATCACCATAAGAGAGATTATCTCTTTTTATGTCTGTTCTTTCTGAGACGTTTTTTTCTCTTATGGGTTGACATTTTATGTCTTTTTCTTTTTTTACCACTGGGCATAGTGCTAAGATTTTAAGGTTAGTTATTTGATTTTCTTTACTACGTTCACGAAAGTCTTGCAAGGTTTGAATGCGGGGATTTTGTGAGCGGGGATAACGATAGTTTGTTTCTTAGAGATATTTCTAGCGGTTTTTTCAGCTCTTTCTTTTACAATAAAGCTACCGAAACCTCTCAAATAGACATTCTCATTCTTTGCCAAAGAGCCCTTAACACTGGTCATAAAGGCTTCTACCACGGTTTGAACTGCATTCTTGTCAAAACCTGTCTTGTTTGAAATTTCGTTTACGATTTCAGCTTTTGTCATAATTGTTATTTTTAATGGTTAAATGGTTAAAAATTTTCGGACTGCAAAAATACACATTTATTTCATTCAAAAGCAACATTTTACAAAAAAAATTTTCAGCTTAAATTTTTTCTATAATTTTCTTAGCCAAACGGCTTGCTCCGATTCTGAAATATTGTTTATTCAGCCACTTTTCGCCCAATACATTTTCTAAGATCTTGACATATAGAATGGAAGTTTCCGCATCGGAGATGCCGCCAGCGGGCTTCATACCCACTATCTTACCTGTCTGTTTGTAGTAATCGTTAATAGCATCCAGCATAATCAAAAATGATTCAGGGGTGGCATTGACGGAAATTTTGCCTGTGGAGGTCTTGATAAAGTCCGCACCAGCTTCCATGGCCATCATGGAGGCCGCATAGATGTTGTCGGCAGTTTTCAATTCGCCAGTTTCCAAAATGACCTTCAGATGTGCTTCGCCACAGGCTTTTTTGATGGCGACAATCTCGTCAAACACCTCTTGATAGTTGCCTTCCAAGAACTTACCGCGTGAAATGACCATGTCGATTTCGTCGGCACCGGCGTTGACCGCATATTTTACTTCAGCCACCTTGATTTCGATGGGGGACTGTCCGGCGGGGAATGCACCAGCGACAGAGGCTACATGAATGTCCGTACCCTTCAGTAGCTGCTTGGCTTGGGCTACAAAAGGCGGATACACGCATACTGCAGCGGTGCTGGGAATATGTCGCGCTTCATCCTTGAAACTGATGGCGGTTTGACACAATTCGTTGATTTTTTGAGCGTTGTCGCTGCCTTCAAGCGTGGTGAGGTCAATGACACTTAAAACGAAACGATAGGCCTCTGCCTCGGTGAGACGTTGCAATGGCATCTCGCTGTATTGCTTGATACGCTGCGTGATGCTTTCTTCAGTTCTGGGGTACTTCTTATATGTTATCATACAATTAATGGTTAATAGTTGATAATTAATAGTTTATGGTCTTGTATTGTGCATTTATATTTCCTGATTTCTTATACTTATTAACAATTGGCATATTAGCACATTGTTAATTGGCACATTAAATAAAAAACTTTCAGTTTTCAACTTTCAGCTTTCAGCTCTTCTGTCTGTTGTTCGTCACCATCGATGAAGTATTGTCCGAAGAGTTCTTTGAAGACGATACGCAGCAGAGTGTAAACAGGAACGGCGAAGATCATGCCCAATACACCACCGATTTGGGAGGCGGCCATGATGACAATAAAGATTTCAATGGGGTGTGCCTTCACACTTTTTCCGTAGATGACAGGTTGTAGCACAAAGTTGTCAATCAGCTGGGCTGAGAAGAAGATGGACACTACTTTTATAATATTGTACAACACATCGATACCTGCAGGCGACAGTGGAATCATGCTGGTACAGGAGATGATGACATTCAAGCATAATGAAATCAAGGGTCCAAGATAGGGGATGACATTCAATAAGCCCGACAATACACCTATCAGAGCAGCGTCGGGAACTCCTAACAGTTTGCAGGCGATACCATTGATAAGGCCCACAATGCACATCTCAATGAGTACTCCACCGAAATATCTTCCGACTTGTTTGCTTGTGGCTTCCACAATGTTGCTGAAGTTAGGACGCAGTTTGCTGGGGATGAATTTACGTATGGTCTTAAGGAAAATACCATCATCTTTCAAGGAGAAAAAGGTGAGGAAAAGGATGGCAAAAACAGCCACAAACACGCTGGCGATAATGCCAACAAGGTTGCCAAGGATATTCCCGAAATCAAGTCTTTTGACAAGACCCTGAAGTTGTAGGACCAGTCCCTCAGAAATCTCCGTGGCGGTCACGTCTATGCCTTGGTTAGAAGCAAAATGCTCAAATTTGGAAAGAAAACGGTTATATCCTTCCACAACCACTTGCGGATCTATGGAGGTGAGATTCTTAACTTCCTGACTGATGAGAGGGGTCAGAATAGCAAAGAAACCATAGAAAAGTCCGAAAATAATACTCATGGCTATAATGGCTGCCAAGGGACGGGGAAAGGTGAATTTTTTGATTTTTATTTTGCAAAGCAGCTTGACAATGGGGCGTCCTGCAACGGTAAGGGCGAGAGCAACGAGCAGATATATGACGATGCTGGAGAAATACCAGCATAGGAAAGCCAGTAAAGCCAAAAACAGCAGGATAACTAACATGTGGGGAAGGTCGGACTTCATATCGCTTAATTTTTCTTTTTGTTCTTCTGTTTTTCCTTCTTTTCCTTTTTCTTGATATCTATTTTAGCATCTTTAAATGCTTCGGAAAAATCGTTTTTATTGTTGAATTCCTGTTTGTACATCAAGGCAAGTCCTACACCAGCAATTCGCTTGTATGATTCCAAAGCGTACTGGTCGTTGAAGTTGTATATTTTTACACGCCAATTGCCTTTTTTGGTGATCAGGTATTCCAAACTGAAGTCACCATAGAAGTTCTCGATGCTGGTTTTACCGCCACTCGCGGAACTGTTGTCGTAATAGCCGATGTTGGTTTCGAAAATCATACGGTCCTGTAAAAACTGCACATTGGCGTTCAGCCCGTATTCGGCAGCAGTCTGCTGAGTTTTGTTTTTATAAACAATGCCCACACCAGCATGTTTCATTTGTCTGGATATGAAGTTGTTGACAAAATTCGTCAGAATGCCAATGCCACCACTCTCTACCGTGCTGGAAATATCCTCGTTGGAGGCATCGTCGGGCATGAATTGGTTGGTTAACAAGAAGATGAAGAACTGTTTGGAACGGTTCTGGGGGTTGGTAGTATCTATGGCCATAAAAACAGCTCTATTCATCTCCTGATCCGCATTGGGCATCTCAAAAGAGAAATCTATAGAGGGGTATTTCATCAACTGTCCATTCATGTGAATGTATGCGTTGACAGGAGTACGTGTGGTGCTGGCGGTTTCCTCGCCGTATGACAGGATGTTCGACAGTGAGGCTCGTGCAGTGTAGTATGCACTGACATTGACATTGAAATCGGCTACGGGTCCATCGAAATATACCATGCCGCCAGGTACCAGTTTGAGCTTGGTGTTGACAATGTTTTCCAATGAAAGCAGAAAATCTCCGGAGTTGATTTCCAAATCACCATAGATGTTCACTCCGATAATATCGTTATACAGCAAGTGAAGTCGTCCAGTGGTATTGGCTCTCATAGTGCCTCCGATAGCCATCACATCCACCTGTACATCAGCTTCGGGGGTGACATTGAAAATGAAGTCGAAATTCAGCTGCATTTTCTCTTCTGTAGCAGGCATTACCACTACAGAATCCTGTATCACAGTCTTGAAACGTATATTTGAATTCTCAGATACGGATTGAGAAGATGTGATAGGGAAGTAGATGGAACTTCCTCTCAGGGTGGTGAGGTTATCGCTGCTGAAGGCAAGTTGCTTGTCGTCGCCCTTGATTTTAACGCCACCGGATACATAACCTTTGCCGTAAAAACTGCTGTTATTGTCACGGGGCAGGTTGAGTGCCAAGAGGCGAAGGGTATTGATATCCAGGTCTATCTTCATGTCTTTGAATAAATTATGATAGATATGACCATTCATGGTGGCGGAATTTCTATCTTTATCTGTCAAGATAATATTATCGAAAATAATACCTTTGTTATTGAATAAAACATCCTGATTGTCAATGTAATATACAGTTCCCAAAGGGGTAATGCCCATGGTCATATTATTGACATGAGCCTTGCCGGAAATATAGGCGGAGTCGGCACTGGCTATAAAGCTGAGTTCACCGGAAGCGCTACCTGTGACTTGATCGCTGAAAGAAGACAGGAACGGTTGCAAAAAGCCGAGGTCGAGGCTGCCAACATTGGCTTTGGCCACAAAACGCTTGATATGACTGAGGTAATAGCCGTTGATATTGGCTAATTTATTATTCTCAGTTTGATAGTTTTTAATGGTGTATTCACTAATGATGTTTGAAGATATGGGCTCTTCACGTTTGAAAATGCCGCCGGAGAAACCCAAAGAACCACCTTCGCCGATGCCGGCAGTTAAGAACACATTGCCAAATTGTGTATTGTTGAGTGTAAAATCGGAAGCCATGAGTTTCCCCATGACGACTCGGTTTTCATCGCGCATGGTAATGTCCGCATTGGCAGATAACATGCCGTCGAAACTGATGCCGCGCAGGAAGTTATTGACAATACCGATATCGAAATTATTGATGGCTATGGTCAACTTGTCGTTGGGCAATTTGGAATATACACCATTTGCCGAAATGCTGCTTTCATTGTCGCTGAGCACCAGATTGTCTATCAGAATGCGTTGCTTTTGAATGGTAATGGCATTGCGGTTGTTGAATTTGAAATTGTATTCGTTCAACAGGATTTGCGAATCTGTAAAACGAGCAACCATATTGCTCTTGTCACTTGCATCAAAGGTTCCTTTGATGTGAGAGAGAGGTCTGTTTTCATCTGAAATGTCTTTCCATGACAGCTGATAATCGATATAAGACTGGAACATATCAGCTTGGAGTCCAATTTGATGTAAAGACAAAGTGGCACCTTTCTTATTGGCCAATGAAATAGAGTCGCTGGAGACATCAATAATCATGTGGTGGTTGGCAGCAGTATTGGATGCAAGATGTAAATTGTTGATATTGAAGCGGTCTTTGAAGGATGCTTTAGGAATTACTATGTTGATGTGGTCCTGTTCTGCGATGTCGTCCAAACGCAAATCAATGCTGCTGTGCTCCGCTATATATAGTTCGGGAAGGAAGATGTAGAGCAAAGGTTCCGTGTTAAACGTTTCGAAGGAAAAGTTGAAATGCTTGTCTTCCTGTTTTGTGTTGGCCATTGCTTTGTTCTTGCTTGCCTCTCTTTGAGGAAGGATATTAGGAATATAGCGATAGGCAAAATTAAATAGGGAATCCTGGATGTCTTTGTATGCGTAGTTGGTGTTGAGGGAGGCATTGACGATGTCGGAAGACAAGATGTATTTGTGCAGTCCGGCAGGGGTATTGATGGCGGTAAAGCGGATTCTTTCACTATATAAAGGTTGTATTTCATTGAATATCTGAAGTCCATCAATGCCGACAAAACCGTTCAGATTGTTCAAATTAGAACCTGTGGAATTAAAGATCAGCGTATCGAAAGAGATTTCCACATTGGGATGCTGTTGGGCGAAAAGAATCAGTTTGTCAATACCTTTGGCCGTGGCAGTG
This sequence comes from uncultured Bacteroidota bacterium, assembly GCA_902802755.1. Lineage (GTDB taxonomy): Bacteria > Bacteroidota > Bacteroidia > Bacteroidales > WCHB1-69 > RUG11690. Next base: position 97,543 of record CADCNH010000002.1, read on the forward strand.
TCGATGGGTGCGTGGTAGGTGGCCACTTCGCTCAATTTAATGCTATGCAGCCCCAAGTTTGCTTGGATATTAGGTTCAAGCGAAGAAAAATCGGCAGAGCCATCGAGGTTAAGGTTGATTCTGGAGTCGTTAGAGCATAAGGTGGCCTTGCATGTCTTATTTTTATATTGTCCATCGAGGTTGATGTCAGAAATTGGATATCCGAAGAGGTCGAAACGGGAAATCTTGCTATGCACATTGGCTGCAAGCGTGGAGAGGAATTCCGGCTTGTCCATGGGGTCGTCACTTGTGCCGTCAAGCTTGATGACAAAATGAGTCTGCCCGAAATACTTGCTGTTGTTGATGAGTCGTCCCAAATTGAAGTTGTTGGAGGCGAGATCGCCGCTAAAACTAACTTGTTCGCCTAAGTCCTTAGAGGACACATTGGCACGTATGGAGCCGATGCCAGTGGCGATGTCCATTTTTGTATTTATAGCAGGCACATATCCTTTTAAAGTTCCTTTCAATTTGGCATAGCCCAATCGTTTTGCGATGTCGGGCAGTGGTATTTTTTTGCCATTGGGAAGTTTGAATTCGGCCAATTCCTTCATGTTGAAGTAGGAATCATTGAAGTTCAAATTCCATACGGCATGTTTGAAATCGGTGATGTCTTTTAAGGCAAAATCTCCTTTGAAATAGGTGCTGCTGTTGTAGTGGCAGTCGAAATCTATCAGCTTCAGGTCGTTGACACAGCCGTTGACCAAACCTTGGAAATGCAGACAATTGTCCATGCCACGGATGGCAGCGGCATAACAGGCGGCGTCGGTCAGACAAAAGTCGGAGGGACGTACTGTGGCTGTGATATTTACGCTGTCGAGGAAGTCGCCAAGATTTCCCCAGATGTTGTAGTCGAAGCGCAAATCAAGGTCCAAGTTGCTGTTTTCCGTCTGAAGTTTGCAGTCGTCGAAACGCAACAGGTTGTTGGTGATTTCGAAATCTCCGGAGCCTTTTATGAGATGAAAGCCGAAATACTGGTCGTAGCTGATGTGCTTGATTTTGGCGGAAATATCATCGTTATAGACTTGGAACTTGTTGGCTTTGAAGTCTATGTGCCTCATTTCGAAGAAACCTGGATCCAGCTCTTGCCCCTCAATATAGGGCGTCTTCTGCTGCTTGTTTTGGTTGGCAATGGAGAAGCGGGAGTTGATGAGACGGATATTGTCAATTTGCAGGATGAAGTCTTTGGGATTCTTTTTGGGTTTGGAAATTTTCTTTGCCCATGCGGAAATATTGACGACGCTATCTCCTTCGTAGGTGACCAAGGTAACATCCGCCTCTGTCGCGGTAACGTTATGGAATGAAAGGGTCAAGGGTTTGGTTTTCAGTGTATTGAATCGACCTTTGACATGCTTGACATAAATCATGGGTTGGTTGTGCAAGTCTTTGATGACAAAGTCGTCGGCGGCAATGCGCAGGGTGGGGGTGACGTAAATGCGACCTACCCCGATCTCCGCTCCCCATTTGTCGGAGATAAAACCGGTGACTTTGCCGATGACATAGTTCTGGACAGAGGGCACAAAAAACAGTCCAACTATCAATAAATCAAGGGCAATAAAAATACCGATGATCCATAGTAGCACCTTTCCGATTTTTTTTATAATTTTGCCCTTCAAAATATTGAGTTTATGTCAGCCTATATTCTTGGTATCGAATCTTCCTGCGATGACACGTCTGCTGCCGTCATTGCCGATACTACCATTCTCTCCAATGTCATTGCCAGTCAGAAAGTTCACGCCGAATATGGGGGCGTTGTTCCCGAGCTGGCATCCCGTGCTCATCAGCAAAATATCATCCCCGTTGTGGACACCGCACTTCACCGTGCAAAGATAAACAAAAATCAAATATCTGCGATAGGTTTTACAAATGGTCCCGGATTGCTCGGTTCTTTGCTGGTGGGAAGCTCTTTCGCCAAGGCTATGGCCTATAGTCTGGACGTGCCGTTGATAGAGGTAAATCACTTGCAGGCACACGTTTTGGCGAATTTTTTGAACAAGAGCGATGATGATTCCGCTAAGCCTCATTTTCCCTTTCTATGCTTGACGGTTTCGGGCGGTCATACCATGTTGCTGAAGGTGAATGACTACTTCGAAATGGAACGTTTGGGAGTAACTATCGACGATGCTGCAGGTGAAGCGTTTGACAAAGCAGCGAAAATTATGGGTTTGCCTTACCCCGGAGGTCCGGTGATTGACCGCCTGGCAGCAGAGGGAGACCCCAAGCGTTTTCAGTTTTCCATTGCCCATTTGCCAGGCTTGGATTACAGCTTTAGCGGTCTTAAAACCTCATTCCTCTATTTCGTCAGGGATGAGTTGAAAAAAGATCCTGAATTCATTCAGAAGAATCAAAAAGATTTAGCCGCTTCGATGCAGTATGCCATTATCAAGTCATTGACCAATAAGGTGGTACAAGCATTGAAACAATACGATTGCAAGGATTTGGTATTGGCGGGCGGGGTGTCGGCCAACAAGGGTTTGCGTACGGCTATGCAGCAGATTGCCGACCGTTACCATCGCAATCTGATACTGCCCACCATCGACCTGACCACCGACAATGCCGCCATGATTGCCGTGTGCGCCTATTTCAAATATCTGAAGAATGATTATACTTCGTTGGATGTCGTACCTTATAGTTCTTGTTAATTATGGAAACTCCCGAATTGGTATTGATAGACCCTTGGCTGAAGCCGTATAAGCAAAGCCTGTTTCGTCGCCATCAGATGGCAGTGCTGCGTATGCTGGATTTTACCGATGGCAAGTGCTCGTTGAAAGACAAGGCTAACCATCATTTGTATTACGGTTTGCATAAAAGCGAAAAGAACACCTGGGTCTTTAGAGAGAAAGCGCCCAATGCCAAGCAGATTTTCTTGATGGGGGATTTCTCTTATTGGCAGGTGCAGCCACAATACGCCCTGCATCCTATCGGCAATGGTGATTGGGAAATCGAACTACCGGAAAGTTTCCTGAAGCATGGCATGTTGTACAAGCTGTGGATGGTGTGGCAGGATGGCGCTGATGAACGTTTGCCCTCATGTGTGACCCGTGTGGTGCAAGATGATACCACTAAGATTTTCTCTGCTCAGGTGTGGGAACCTGAAAAACCGTATCAGTTCAAGCATCCTTCTCCGAAGAAACCTGAAAATCCGCTGATTTATGAGGCCCATGTGGGCATGTCGTCCGAAGAGGAGAAAGTTTCCACTTATTGGGAGTTCAAGGAATATGTGTTGCCCAGAATCAAAGAGTTGGGTTACAATACGATACAGATGATGGCCATCCAAGAACATCCGTATTATGGTTCTTTTGGCTATCAGGTGTCCAACTTGTTTGCCCCATCCTCCCGTTTCGGCACGCCAGAGGAACTGATGGAATTGATAGATACAGCACATGGTATGGGTATTTCTGTGATTTTGGATGTGGTGCATTCTCATGCTGTTACCAATGAGAAGGAAGGCCTAGGTCGCTTTGATGGCTCTGAAACCCTGTATTTCCATGGTGGAGAGCGGGGCAAGCATCCGGTTTGGGATTCCCGCTGTTTCGACTATGGCAAACAGGAAACCATCACTTTGTTGCTGTCGAATCTCAAGTATTGGTTAGAAAACTTTCATTTTGATGGTTTCCGTTTTGACGGAGTGACCAGCATGTGCTATTGGAACCATGGTATTGGGGTTGATTTTGTGGGTTATGATCAATATTTCGATGGTAATGTGGATGAGGATGCGATAACCTACCTGACTTTGGCCAATATCTTGATTAAAGAGGTGAATCCGGAGGCGTTGACGATTGCCGAGGATGTGAGCGGTATGCCCGGTATGGCGTTCCCGGTGGAGCGTGGCGGTATCGGTTTCGACTACCGCATGTCAATGGGTATCGCGGATTATTGGATGAAGATTGTGAAAGAGCGGAAAGACGAGGATTGGAGTGTGGGTGAGATGTTTTTCAAGATGACTGACCACCGCAAGGAAGAACGGGTGGTGAGCTACGTGGAAAGCCATGATCAGGCAATGGTTGGTGACAAAACGCTGATTTTTAGACTTGTAGATAAAGAGATGTACACTTCCATGTCGGTCTTTACACCCAATTTGGTGGTGGACAGGGGAGTGGCATTGCACAAAATGATACGTTTGCTGACGCTGAGTTTGTCGGGGGGCGGCTATCTGAATTTCATGGGCAATGAGTTCGGTCATCCCGAGTGGATAGATTTTCCGAGAGAAGGAAATAACTGGTCGTATCAGCATGCCCGCCGGCAGTGGTCATTGGCGGATAACAAAGATTTGAAATACCATGCCCTCAATGAGTTTGACAAGGCGATGGTGCATTTGATTACAGAGGAGCATTGTTTACAGTCGGACGTGAAGTTAATCTTGCAAAACGAAGGCGACCACGTGCTGGCCTTCAGCCGTGGCAATTGTCTGTTTGTCTTTAATTTCAGCCCTGATAAATCGTATGCTGATTATGAAATAGAATGTCCTTCAGGAGATTACAAAATCATTTTGGATACCGATGATCCGAATTTTGCCGGTTTCGGCAATGTGGATCACAGTATGACATACACATCCCGACTGCAAGACGGAAAAACTGCCGTGCGGTTGTACTTGCCGTCAAGGACAGCGGTGGTGCTGCGGAGGCAATAAGGGAAATGGCATGTCTTCAACACGCGATATGGCATAGCAGATTCTCCACCCCACACTTCGTGCGGGGTTAATAGGATGGTGTGTCTTTGGCACACAAGTCCATTGTTATTGAATCCTCTGCAAGGATATTAATTCTCCGTCAGGGGATAAATATTAATAGACATGCAGCATTATAACGCCTTGCAAATTTCCCATGAGGGGATTAATATTAATAGTTCTGCGCTTCCACTTGGAAGTAGGCTTGCGGATGGTCGCATACGGGACAGATTTTTGGGGCTTTCTTACCGATGACAATGTGGCCGCAGTTGGCGCACTGCCAGATGGCTTCTCCGTCTTTGGAGAACACCTTCTCGTCCTCAATGTTCTGCAGCAGTTTGCGATAGCGTTCTTCATGGTGTTTCTCAATAGCTGCCACCATCTCGAATTTTCTGGCGATTTCGGTGAAACCTTCCTCGCGGGCTTCTTTGGCCATGCGGGCGTACATGTCGGTCCATTCATAATTTTCGCCTGCGGCGGCATCGGCCAGATTCTCGGCGGTTGAGCCTACTTCACCTCCGTGCAGGTATTTGTACCAGATTTTGGCATGTTCTCGCTCGTTGGCGGCGGTTTCTTCAAACAGGGCGGCAATCTGCACAAAACCTTCCTTCTTGGCCTTGGAGGCGAAGTAGGTGTATTTGTTGCGGGCCATTGACTCGCCTGCGAAAGCTTCTTCTAAGTTTTTCTCGGTCTTGGTGCCTTTCAGCGTTTTGGGTGCTTCACTCATGATGTTTTGATTTTAAGGGTTGATAATATGGTTGTAAAATTCAAATTTGATCATGCAAAGATAGTTGTTTTTCTGATTCACGAATTATCTTGAAATACCTTTGTCCTATGAAAAAGGCCGCAGCCGCACTCATGAGTATAGCCAGCCGGTTTAACGGCTTGTACAACTTACGGTCACGTTCAGCGCAGAATTCCTTCACAGACTTCAAACGAGAATAGTTTACCTCTGCTGGCTCACATTGGCCAGTTCGCATATTGAGAGCGAATCCTTCATAGTAGCCTTGTGCATTATCAATGCACCGTCCATACAACATATTTCCATCCATGTACATAGCTACAACTTCATACACCACGCAACAATTTTGTCTGTCCAGCACATCGCAATATTCCATCGACTGATAATGGCCATTCTCAACAAGAACCGTGTAACGATGTTTCAATGGAGCTTCATAATCACCCAGAGGGTCAACACCTATCATATAGCTGAACAGCATGCCCAGTATGGTGAAAAGAATAACGAAAGTGAAGATGGCAATAGTCGGCACCATCACAGCTGCAAAGTGTTTCCATCGGGTTCCCGGCTTTCCGAACGCTGATAGCAGGCGAGCCAGACCAAAAAGGAGACCCGCCACCCCGAATAAAACCAGTGCCACTACCAGAATAAACATCATAATTCTTAACACCGGAATCGTCATATCTTTCCACATTTTGTGGTGCAAATTTACATAAAACTTTCGAATTACACACAGACAGATAAATATTTCTGTCAAAATATTCAGAGGAAAATACAATTTTTTTTGTGACATACGTTATTGTGATAAAAAGTATCTTTGCGATCTGAATCATAAAAGAATTACCATGAAAATTAAACTTTGTATTAGCTTATTGTTGGTTGTGCTAATAATCTCTTGCAGGCAGTCGAAACCCAAAGAAATTGAAGAGGAACAGATTTCAGAAGAGGAGTTGATGGCACAATATACAGAACCCGAGAATCTTTCGGATTATGCGAGGACATTAGTTGTGCCTACTATGGAACACCTGATTCCTTCGGATTCTAATTCGCTTTATTGTGCTACGCTGCTGTTTGCCTGGGATGAGGTCCGGAAAATCGTTGGTTCGTCGTTGTCTATTCCTGAAAAATATCGGGATTTGAGGCTGCTTAATGCCTCTGCCTCTTTTCGGGACGTGCTGAAACCCAATGAATACAAGGCGAGTGGAGTAGTTCAGGGCGATTACATTTTTGCCCGTGCCGAATTTGAAAAGTTGCTGCCTTTTGCTTGTCAACTTCAGTCATTTAAGAATAAACTTACTTTTGACAGACAGAAAGTCGCTGCGTTTGGAGTAAAAGGGGAAGATGGTGACGAAATGACCAATGTGGTGAGAATTCTTTACTATAAGAATGATAAGAATTTTATTATCAAACTAATACCTACAGATAAGGAGCATGAAATCGTTCTATTCAAGACTGAAAAAACATATCAGACTATGGCTGAAATGAGTTCAGCTGTGGACAGTCTGATAAAACTTGGACAGAAAGAACAAACTGTTCAAAGCAAGAAATGGAAATATCAGTTCAGGGCTGACGATGAGGTGGTTGTTCCCGTTATATATTTCGATATCAATGTTACATTTGGCAAGATAATTGGCAGTGTTTTTAGCTCTAATTCTTTGGATTATAAAATTTTACAAGCATGGCAACGGACTGCTTTCAAACTGAATGAAAAGGGTGCGGAATTGGTGAGTCAGTCGGAGATTATCTGTTTTTTAGGTGTTGATATTGACGAAGATAAAACTGTTCCCAAAAAGATGATTTTCGACAAGCCGTTTTATGTGACGCTTAGTCGTACAGATGCTCAAGACCCATACTTCTGCCTGCATGTGGTCAATGCCGAGTTGCTGGTAAAGGAGTAGTGTTAAGAGTGGCTGTAAGAAGGATGAGATTCTAGCATCAGCTATAATGTCTCCATTTCGCAGCGGGCAAATGTTGTGCTTCGGCGCTAAAAACACCTGTGTTGCGACCAAACACACGGGGTGTTCTCATTCCCAGGGTAAGGTGCGAGGCACGAGCACCTTACCCCGGGCTACCAAGCCCAGCAGACCTAACGGCCTGCCCAAATAATATGTGGCGTCCCGTTTTGCCTTGCCATGTAGACCTACGGCCTGCCAAAATAAATGCATTCCGCCAAGAATGCGTGTTTTATAAATCCCCGGTGTCACCACCAATAAGAAGCACTCCGTCAGGAGTGCGGGTCTTGGTAGAATGTCATGTTAGCATAATTAATTCGCACGCCAGAGGTGTGCGGACTTTGAACAAACAAACAACTAAACGGCTGAAAGCTGTGTGAGAGCTTAGCAAAGGGTAAACCCCTGATGTGATGAATACTGCCCGATATTATTGCAGGCTGTAGGCCTGCAAGCAGCATAGCTCAGGGTAAGGTGCGAGGAACGTGCACCGCAAGCCTGGGTAAAGGTGGATCTGTGAATTGGCCTATGAACCTGCCCCGAAGCTCTGTACTGCTCACCTCGGAAGGAATTCATTATAGTTGATGCAAAAAAAAACGCGCAGTAGCCATGAAAAACTCATTTCTAAAAAAAAGTGCAATAAACACTTGAAAATTAAAAAATAATATGTAATTTTGCCCAGTTATAATTTCGGATTATTTGTGTAATGGACTTTGCAAGATCCGAAAGTATGACGTGAAATATTAAAAAAATAAAAATCCCCATGATTACAAAAAAAATTGACATGTTACAAAAATTGACACAGCGTGAATGCTCCATTCACCGATGGAATTTAATGGTACTTCTGTTGACGTTGCTACTAATGTTGCCGACTGTCTCATCGAAGGTTTTTGCCCAGACTTCTTCGGACGGTTCTAGTGAACCCGAGATTCTCACAACTGCCAACTCGACGCTTATTTGTCCTGCCAACATCGACGACACCATCCGTCATGGTGGCTGCAACCTGAAGCTGAGTATTGGCGTGCCGACCTTCAGCACAAATACCAGTTTGCCGATGAGCGAAATCACCATCAGCAACAACGCTCCTGCCGATAGTATTTATCCTGTCGGCGAGACCGTGGTAAGATGGGTTGCCAAGAACTTGTCTGGTGACAGTGTATTCTGTGACCAGATTGTCAAAGTCAGCTTCCAGCCCTGTCCCGATGCTGTTGACTATGAGGGCACAATTTACCAGGCTGTCCGTCTTGGCAACGGTTGTAAGTGCTGGACCACCACGAACCTGAGGTCAACGAAGTACAGTGATGGTCGTCAGATTGAGGATGTGATGAGTTGCCACTCATACGAGTATCCTAACACTACGGAGAATGTGGACATCTTCGGCCATCTGTACAATTGGTATGCTGCTGTTGACACGGGAAGATACGGTTCTGTGGATTCAGTGGAGAGAGCTTACAACATGGGGCATCGCATCCAGGGTGTCTGTCCTGATGGCTGGTATTTGCCATCGGATGAGGAATATGACGAGTTGAATATCTATCCTTCCGAAGATCTGAGATCAACCAACTACTGGATTGATGGTGCTAACAATACCAACGCAACAGGCTTCAACTCACTTCCTGGCGGTATTTACAACTGTGTCAACGGCAGATACGAGAACATCATGGGTAATGCTTACTATTGGACCTGTCATCCGGTATATGACATGGCTACCGGTGCTATGATTGACTATGTCTGCGAGAAGATTGTTCTTTCATCAGATTCCCGTTGCAGCGGTTTCTCTGTCCGCTGCGTATATGACGAGGGTGGAAGCTCTACCGCCGCCACCCTGCCCACAGTGACCACAGCTGCAGTGACCAATGTTACAGCCATTACGGTAACCTTTGGCGGCAACGTTACAGCCGACGGCGGTGCTCCCGTAACCGCCCGCGGTGTGTGCTGGGCACTCCATCGAACCCCAGATATGAGCAACAACCACACCACTGATGGCAGCGGCACGGGTAGCTTCTTTAGCAGTCTCTCTAATTTGAGTGAAGGAACCACCTATTATGTGAGGGCATATGCCACCAACAGCGTGGGTACGGCTTACGGCGAGGAGGTGTGTTTCACCACTGAGATTAGCGGCTATCTCTGTCCTGTCCAAACCATCGTTACCGACGCTGATAACCAGAATTACAACACGGTGTTGATTGGCAGCCAGTGCTGGATGAAGGAGAACCTCCGTACCACGAAATACGCGGATGGAACTGATATTCCCGTAGCGAATTATTTCAATTACAATACTTCTGTCATTCCTCTGGATCAGCGGGGTCTTCTTTACAACTGGAAAGCGGTGATGAATGGTGCTTCTTTCGGCAACGCCACTCTCAGCGGCGTGCAGGGCGTCTGTCCCACGGGATGGCATGTGCCGAGCGATGTGGAATGGAGTATGTTGGAGAAATACGTGAGCGGTTCAGACTGGCAGACCAGTTATGAAACTTATTATGGATATCGTGGTTCTCATGCATGCAAACTTGCAAGTAATGACTTCATTTGGGGTAATTCTGCGCTACCTAACACCCCAGGATATAATCAAGCTAATAACAAATCACGTTTTTCCGCTGTTCCAGCAGGCTACAATGTCAACAATTCCTATGACGGTGAGAACACTGATGCCCATTTCTGGTCCTCTACTCAGAGTGATAACGACAGTGCGTGGGTACGATCAATTGTTATGTCAGATGCTGGCGTGTCAAGGCAACACTTTCACAAGACTCAAGCAGCTCTCTCTGTCCGCTGCATACGCGATGAGGGTGCCGTCACCACCCCCACTGTGACCACATCCGCAGTGAGCAATGTTACGGCCACCACGGCAACCTGCGGCGGCAACGTTATAGGCCACGGTGGTGCCTTCGTGACTGCCTGCGGTGTGTGCTGGAGCACCACGCAGAACCCAACCATTGCTGACGCATACACCACCGACAACCAGGGCTGGGGTGTTTTCAGCAGTAGTATTACAGGACTAACCTCCGGCACCACTTACTATGTGCGGGCGTATGCCACCAACAGCGTGGGCACGGTCTACGGCGATGAGGTGAGCTTCACCACACCGTAGTGATAGACGAGAAATTTTGTATCATACGGCACTATGGTGATTTTGCAGATGGCAGTAGGGTGGCATTGAGAGATTGCTTATACATAGTTAGTACTTAATCTTAAAATACTTAAGCAATAACTTGTACTGATCTTGTGCGGTCAGGCAGGTGTCGCGCAGGTAGCCGTTGATATGGCCCCATTTTTGAAGACCACGGTAATAGAACAATCGCAATTTTGTCAGCAAGTTTTTTGTGAAATCCGCCGCAAAGATGCTAAATTTTGCCGATTCGGCAAAATTTGTGGTGAAATTGTAATACCGTATGTTCAGGAAAGAGTGTCTTCTTACTCCTCCAACCACTCCAACGCTTTCTCTAAGATTTCGTCGCGGCCGTCGCGGATGCCTTGGACGGTGGGCCAGACATAGATGTCAGGGATGATGCCGACACGCTGCGTTTCGGTGCCGTCAGGGTAATATATGCCGATGCCGGAGAAATAGGAGTTGACTCCACCGGGAAGTTGGATTTTCACCACATTGCCGTCAGCACCCGCAGTGGTGTTGCCGATGACGATGCTGTTGGGAAGCGTGCGGTACATCATGGTGCAGAACTCCGCATGACTCTGTGATTCTTCATCAATGAGGATGGCAATCTTGCCAGGATACGCCTGCTTTCCTTTTCCAGTATAAACCGGTTTTGAAAACGTGAACTGACCGGGATTGATCATGTTGGCTTCTGTGGCTTTGAAAAAAGGTCTTGATTTGTCAGACAAGATAGCGTAAAATTTGTAGTTGATGGTCTCATTCGGATACTCTCTCAAATCTAAAATCAGTCCTTTGGTGCTGTGCAAGGTGTCCGCAATGCGTTTTACCCAGGCTTCGGTAATGTCGTCCATGGAAACATATCCGATGCTGTCGCCCAATGCTTTGTAGCATACACTGTCGGTTAGGAAAGAGGGGGTCATTTCCTCATGGTTATATCGGGCAATGGTGGCTTCTTTGGAGACACCATCCGACACGAAGGAGATGCTGACGCTGGGTTCGTTACCGCTGCATATATCCCACAACAATTGACGTAGCTTTACGGGATGGTTGGATGCCGCATAGTAGGGTGACAAACTGTCAATCCAAAACGAAACGGGTTTCCCGTCGATGTGGGTGATGATATCCCCGATGTGCGGTCCAGAGCTGTCGATTTTTTCTGCATCCCAATAAGCGGAGACCACCAAGGTGTCGTTGCTCAAAAACCTAAGCTTGAACGGAGGTCGGTAATAATCCAGCGATTTTGTCGGTTTGGAGGACCAGACCACCCCATGGGTATCGTCGATTTGGGCGATCAGGCGTCTAACCGCTTGCCAATAGGCATTCTTGTCAGTGGCCGAGATAAATGATGGGATGTGTTGCTGCATCACTATGTTCCAGTCAGTATCTGTAAGGTTTTTGTAGGGAAAGAAATAATGCACCATATTCCAGTAGCGGTACAGGGCCAGCAGACGGAACCCGGCATCAGGGCACTCCATCTCAGCATAGTTGTTTTCGTGCGTGAAGTTCGCCGCTTTTACCCACAGGGAGGAGAAACTAACGTAGTAAAGTCCGTTGTTGCGGTTCTGGTACACTTTCATCAGTAGATTATACAGCTTCGGCGACAGAGTCTCAGGGTTGATCCATGCCATATCGGGTTTCAGCACGGCGTTGGAGTCAACGGGTTTGACGTTTTTGTTGACAGGGATTTTTCCGAACCGAAGAATCCATTTAGTCAGATAGGCGTCACGCTGTTTGTTGTCAGAAACTTGCAGGTAACCGGGAAGCATTTTGAAAAGTTCCTCATCCCAGTTGTAAGCGCCTTTGGAAATGACAGGGTGATGGTATTTCAGGAAACCCCAAACACGCCCCAGTAGATCGAGATTGTCCACAAGTTGCGGGGTCATTTCGGGAAAAAACACTTCAGAACTATGGTTGTACGCTGTGTCTTGGACTGTGCTTTGAGCAAATGATAAGTTTACAATTGAAAATAATGTCAGAATTGCTATGATAATGAAAATTTTGTGCTGTTTCATGGCTGTAATTTTGATATTCTTAAAATTATGCAAAGTTTATTTCCTTTTCTTTGTATATTTAGCTTTCACAATCTCGAAGGAATTTTGTGTCAGCTCTTTGAGCAGGGTAGTAGGCACGTGGTTCACCTGCACACCAATCCAGTACTTGGGACTCATGTGGTCGGGGTCGCAGAAAGCATCGGAGGATTCGCGGAGCTCCAGGATGCGTTCGGGCTGGCATTTGAGGTTCACAGCACTGAAGTCGTTGAGGTCGCAGTAGCAGAAGGTGTGGCCACAGACGTAAAAAACTAGCACAGACTCGCCACCGGGCATCTTTGCGAAGGGTAATTTTTCCTCCACCTCACCTAACGACAGGCAAAACTCACGGAATTCTTCGATGTTCATACTAGTCCGTTTTAGGATGCTATTTTTCAGAGTTGTACGGAATGTCGTTTTCCGCCACCATTCCTGTCGGTTTTTTGCCAATATCATAAACATCCATCCCTTTTTCAAAGAGGTATTCGGGGGCAAAATCAGCGCCGTTTTCCCATTCTATGGTGTTGAAATGTATGGTGAAATTCTTGAAGTATTCCTTATCAAGGAGCGGTTTAAAGATTTCTCCGCTCAAAGAGTCTGAAAGGTCCACATCCCTCACCATTCCATTGTTGAACCACAATCGTATTTTGTATTCTTCTAAGTATTCTGCTTTGATAATTTCTAAAAACATGATGTTGTTATTTTAAGGGTTCGATTGTATTTAGTTTGTCACCTTTCTTAGCTTTTTCCCAATTTATGAGCAGTTCTTCTTTGTGAAGGTCAAGCCATTCGAAAATAAATTTCAATTCTTTCCGTGGCATTTTTCCTTTTATAACACCGTTCATAATATCTACTGATACTTTGTAGTCCCCATACCAAGCATGAAAATGAGCTGGATTATGATCGTTAAAGTTCATGAAGATGTATATCCCATAGAAGTAACTAATTTGTGGCATAGTTGAATTTTCTGTTGTTTGTTTTTACGCCGCAAAGATACGAAAAAATTTTATTCAAATATATAAAATATTAACTTTTATATATGTCTTTTTATTCTTTATCTTCGTTCGGGTACGTTGATTCAATGCGCCATAGTCCAGCATCTATTCCTCCATTTACATACTTCCAGTACTTCTTGGGCAAAGGGGCGTAGTCGGTATATTGTATGGGCTGGAACACTCCTTTTTTGAGTAAAACCCAGCGTTTGAATAATACCGCATTTTTGTCTATGATTTTTACAGGCTCGCCCAAAAATCGTTCATAAAGGAAGAATTCCGGAGTGACCATGGGCATGTAGATGTCAAAAATATTGGAGGAGGAATTCTTCGCCACAATGTTATTCTGTACAGAAAATCTTGGAATGTCGGCGTCTCTGGAGTTTGTGAAAACATTCACTCTGAAATAGCAGATGGATTTCGCAGGCTTTGGGATGATTAGGAGAGTGTCATCCGTATAAAATGCCCTGATATTGGTGTCGTTTGGAATATAGTTCAATTTTATGTACTCCCATTCTGCGGTATCAGGTTCTAAGTATAGTGTGACATTGAATATTAACCAATTTCTAAGTAATAAATTTTTATAGTTCGGTTTGGGGATGTGGAAACGGAAAATTAGATTGTCGCTGTCATCAGAGGATTCCTCGATTTTGCATTCTTTCTCGGGGTAAAGAGAAGTGTCAGAGAATAGATAATAAGCCTCCTTCTTGTAGGTGTAGTATTGGCCGAAACTTTGAAGATTGTTAGGGAGGAGGCGTGGACATATATCGCAAGGTTCCACAAAAAACTGGTAGGTGTTGTCGGGCAGAAGTTTGAGTGTTAACTCTCCGCGCTGATAGACAATCGTATCGTTCGATTTCTGGGCTGCTACGCTTCCTGCTGTGAATATTAACAGGAGCAGATAAATAGAAATGTGATGAAGTGTGTTCATAGCTTTCCGAAGTAATACTGTTTTTTCCCGATGCTGGCTTTGCCATACTGGATGGCGTTTTTGGGGCAGTAGTGGAAGCAGGCGTCGCAGTTGGTGCAATTGCCGTGCCATTTCGGGCGACCGTCTTCCAAGCTGATGTTCTGCAGCGGGCATACGTTCACGCACTTGCCGCATGAGATGCAGGCGTCGGTGCTGCGGAAGGGTTCGTCGGAGACCCACTTGTGGAACGATTTGCCGATGACATTGGTCTTGAAGCGCGGGAAGACGCCTCGCCGCATTTCCGTCACGGACTTGCAAGCTTTAATATTCTGGATAACCTCCGGCAGATGCGTCTGGGCTCTTGCGATTTTGCGCTTTGCCTTTTCGGGTTTGTCGGTGCTCATGCCTGCCATGTTGACGTAAGTGTTGGGCATTACGAAGCAGTAGTCGGCATGCAGCGTCAATCCGATTTCCGCTAATTGTTTGCCGAAAACCTTTTCCGCAACCCCGCCATTGTCGCCACAGGTGACGGCCATCCATACATAGTTGGGTGCTTTCGTGAATTTCAGTTTCTGTACGAAATCCATCACGAGTTGTGGAGGACACCAGGAGTAGATGGGGAAGACGAAGCCCAATCGTTCGCCCTCCGCAAGGGTATAGTCGAAATGCCCTTCTCGCTTGGCTTCCGGGATGAAAACAAGCTGTTCGTCAAGTGCTTGTGCGATGCTTTCTGCAATAAAGCGACTGTTGCCGCAACCTGAAAAGTAGAAGATCATAGTGCTAATTTTTTCAAACAACAAAAATAGAAATTTTTTGGATATCTGTCTTGTTATAACTAATAAAAATGTATCTTTGCAAATCCAAAAAGTTTGCAATATGAAACCTAAAAAATATAAAATTTCAGAGCGTAATGATCAGGTGGTTGAAGAACCTTCAGCTGCATATAATGCTGGAAATCATGTAAATGTTACGTCAGTGGTGACTTCAGATTCTGTTATTCCAGCTGAAACTGATTCTATGACAGTGGATGAGTTCATTGGTAAAATCAAAAAAGCTCTTGACCGACGCTATGAAAACATACAATGTTAAAGTTAAAAGAACTGCCGAAAAAGATATTGATTCCATCGCTGACTTTCTGTTTGATAAGCTTTCTCCATAAGGAGCATATCGATATCTTGATATCGTTGGTCAGGAGATAAAGTCGCTTTCGATTTATGCGGACTGTTTTTCGTTAAGTCGTTCACATACAATTCAATCAATACATCCGAAAGCACGACGTATGGTGTCGCATAATCATAAATTTGTATATGTCTTTCATATTGAGGATGATACTGTGTTTTTGGATCGAGTTATGATGGGTAAAATGATTGTGGATTAATCTGTGTTCTTTCGTTTAAAAAGCGTATTTTTGCCACCATATTTTTTGATAAATGATATTGTCTTATGCTTTGTATTTATAACCCCTCTACAGAACCTTATTTCAATTTGGCGGCGGAAGAGTATTTTCTGGATAGCTGCCAGGAAGATGTGTTTATGCTGTGGCGCAACGAGCCGGCTATCATCGTGGGAAAATTCCAGAATTCTTTGGCGGAAATTAATTTGGACTATGTGCAGGAAAAACATATCAAGGTGGTGCGACGCCAGACGGGCGGGGGAGCGGTTTTCCATGATTTGGGTAATCTGAATTTTACCTTTATTGAGAGCAATAGCAATGGCAATTTCCGAACTTTCACGGAACCGATTTTGGAAGTGTTGAGGCAGTTGGGAGTGGATGCCCACTTTGAAGGACGCAATGATTTGACTATCAATGGGATGAAGTTTTCAGGCAATGCCCAATGTGTGCATCACAACCGCACCTTGCATCATGGCACGCTGTTGTTTGCCTCCGAGATGACCGATTTGTCACAGGCTCTGAAGGTGAACCCGTTGAAGTTTCAGGACAAGGCGGTGAAGTCCGTGCGGAAAAGGGTGACGAATATCAGCGAGCACCTGTCGGACAAGTGTTTTACCGTTATGGATCTGAAGGATGCCATTATGCAATATGTGAAATCCACAAATGCCAATGCTGTAAATTACGAGCTGACAGACAACGACAAGACCAGTATCCAGCGTTTGGTGGAGGAGAAATACTCCACATGGGAGTGGAATTTCGGCAGTTCGCCCCGCTATACCTTCCAAAAAGCCATCAAAACCAAAGGAGGGATGGTAGAACTGTATCTGTTGCTGGACAAGGGATGTATCAAGGAAATCAAAATTTATGGAGATTTTTTTGCCCTGAAGGATATTCATGATTTAGAGCAGCGGCTGACAGGCGTGCAACACAATAAGGAGCAACTGGCAGCCGTTATAGAAGAGATTGGACTTTCGGATTATATCCGCCAGGTGGAGAAAGAAGAATTTCTGCAATTGTTTTTCTGATTAGGTTTTGTGCGGCTGCCACAATGTGACAGCCCTACAACAAAAAAGGTGGTCGATGTAGGGCTGTCATACCATGGCAGCCGGAGAAGATGGTACATAAAAAAGATGGTGTATAATTCGGAGATTTTATGTAAATTTGCATTTTTAAATACGAAAAGATGAAAAATATACTGAAAAATCTGTTGCTGATGCTGATGTGCTGCTGCGTATTCGGTTTTTGCATGGCGCAAGACAACCTAAATCGTGTAGATAAAAACGGAAAAAAGCAGGGCCCTTGGAAGAAATACGAGAAAGGAGTGCTGGTATATGAGGGCCAGTTTGTGAATGATGTGCCCCAGGGTACTTTCAAGTATTATTATCCCAATGGAAAATTGAAAAGTGTGAGCGAGTTTGTGACGGGCGTGTCCAAGGTGAATGTCACTACCTATCACGAAAATGGCAATGTGGCCTCCAAGGGTACTTTCATCAACCAGCAGAAGGATGGCAAATGGAAGTATTTCAATGATAAAAATGTACTTCTTTCAGAGGAAAATTATAAATTAGGCAAGAAAAATGGCGCATTTGTGACTTATTCAGTGGAAGGGTATAAACTGAAAGAGGAAATGTATGCCAATGACCAGCTGAATGGTGAGTGCAAATCCTATTATGAGAAAGAAGAGTTGTTTACAGTTTCCCATTACATTAATGGCAAGTTGAATGGCGAAATGGTAACTTATTATCCAGGGAAAATACCATCACAGAAAGGTGTGTATTACAATGGTTTAAGAACGGGCGCATGGGAAGTTTATGACTCAAAGGGTCAGATACGTATCACTGAGGAATACGATAAAAATGGCCACTTGCTGAAGAAATATATTTATTTGTATGCCAATGAGCATCCACAGAAAATCAACCAAAATCTGATCGCTTATTTTCAGAAAAAAGGGGAGACGAAGACTGTGGCTATTTTGAAAAATGGCAACAAGATTGAAGCTACGGAGAGTTTGACGACAATAGTGCAGTGGCTGGATATGTTGGAATTTGTGAAAATCACGCCGAAGCTGTATGCCGAGATGAGCTGTGTGAGAGGGTACAAGAATATAGATGCACAAAGCATACGTGTGTTGTTGAAACCTGCTTTGGAGTATGATGTCATTGCCGAGGGCGAAGATGCCGCTTCGATACGCTCGCTGTTCGCCACAGGAGAACCGGTGGAGTAGCTGAAAACTGAAAACTGGAAGTTATCGATGCGCTAATTAAAATGTGCTAATGTGCCAATTAAATTAGCAAATGATATTGCATTGCGGAGTCATGTGCTTTGCGTGTTCGTGAAAACATACACCGCGTTCATTCGTTAAGTCGGAATTTGGCTATACGCCTCCACGCCTCCACGGAAAACATAAATAAAAAATATCTCACTGAATTCCAATTATTTAAGTTTTTTTTGAATTTAAAATGATATTTGATTCAAAAAAAGTTATATCTTTGCAAAAAATTTGACGCATAACCTTTAAAATTATAGGAGGAACATTATCGATTAGACTTTTACTTGTTTTTTATTACTAACGATAAAAAAGAAAGGGAGGTCCCTATGAAATCGATAATGCTAAGCGATAGCGAATTGATTAGTTTATATATTGGTGGCGACGAGTCTGCGCTGAAGACTTTGATTTTGCGTCACGAAGAAAAGATTTATACTTATATTTTGTCTGCGGTAAAGTGCCGCGAGTTGGCGGAAGATATTTTCCAGGATACCTTTATCAAGGTGATTAACACGCTCCGTACGGGCGGCTACCAAGACGAAGGCAAGTTCCCGCAGTGGGTGATGCGTATCGCCAACAATCTGAAAATTGACCATTTCAGAAAGGCACAGCGCTTGCCTGCATACGAAAGTAATGGTGATTTTGACATTTTCGACACACTTGGTATTGAAGACCCATCGGTTGAACAGAAAATGATACAGGAGCAAGTCTATGCTGATATTCAGGGTCTGCTGCAATACCTGCCTGAAGAACAACGAGAGGTGTTAGAAATGCGTATCTATCACGATATCAGCTTCAAAGAAATAGCAGAACTGACGAATGTTAGCATCAACACGGCATTGGGTCGTATGCGCTATGCGTTAATTAATTTACGGAAGATGGTAGAGGAAAAGAAACTGGTTCTTTGCTAAATTTTCAAAGCGTTTTTTTCATAAGAGAAAATTTTTCTTGCTCAATATCAATAGGTTGACTTCTTTTTGTGAGAAATCAACCTATTGTTGTAAAATAAAGTGAACATTTCCTCGTTAATAAAATGTGTGAATGCAAATTAAACTTTATTAGCCTATGGAAAAAAGTTCGACCCTTTTACAAGAAGAGAAAAAAACGATGAAAGCTGAGCGTCCCCGCAGAAGTGTGATACAGAACATCTTGAATTATTCTAAGTCGTTGCAGGTAGTCTCTGCCACAAATTTGGGGATGTCGTTTTTACTTCTCAACAATTAAATTTTAGAATTCAAAATTCAGAATTCAAAGTGCATATTGCTATACCAGCTGTATGCATCTTGTTTTGAGATGTGATATTTTGTGTTTTTGAAGTAGATGGACATGGCAATATGTTCAATACTTGGTGTTGTTCACCGTGCATTTTGCGACGGTGTTTTTTTTTGTTTCAAATGACGCATATTCCGAAAAAAATGCGTAAGTTTGCAGTTTGGAACATTTTAAATTTTTAACATTAATACATAACAAAATGAAACAGACAGTATTCAAAGAAACTCATGAAAAATTAGGTGCCAAAATGGTTGAATTTGCAGGCTTTTACATGCCCATCCAGTACGAGGGCGTGTCCGCAGAACACCTGCATGTGAGAAGCAAAGTCGGTGTGTTCGACGTTTCCCACATGGGCGAATTTACCGTGAAAGGTCCCAAAGCATTGGATCTGCTCCAATACATCACTTCCAACGATGTGGCCGCACTTTTCCCCGGCAAGGTACAGTACTCCTGCTTCCCCAACGGTAATGGCGGTATTGTTGATGACCTTTTGGTGTACAACATCGCTGAAAACGACTATCTGTTGGTGGTGAACGCCGCTAACATCGACAAAGACTGGGCATGGGTGAGCAAACAGAACGAGAAATTCGGTGCTGAAATCGCCAATATTTCCGACAATATCTCACAGTTGGCTGTTCAGGGTCCTCTGGCACTGAAAGCTATGCAGAAACTGACCGATGCCAATGTCATCGATATGGAATATTATACCACTAAAACCATCACCTTTGCTGGTATTCCTAATGTCATTTTCTCTACCACAGGTTATACAGGTGCCGGTGGCTGCGAAATTTATTTCAAGAACGAGGACGCCCTCAAGGTTTGGGACGCTGTTTTTGAGGCAGGCAAGGAATTCGACATCAAACCTATTGGTTTAGGTGCCCGCGACACTTTGCGTTTGGAAATGGGCTTCTGCCTCTATGGCCACGAAATCGACGACACCATCACTCCCGTTGAGGCCGGTTTGGGCTGGATTACCAAGTTTGTGGACCACAAGAACTTCATCGACAAAGATTTCATGTTGAATTTGAAGGCCAACGGTATGAGAAAGAAACTGGCTGGTTTCGAAATGATTGAACGTGGTATTCCTCGTTTGGAATATGAGGTTTGCGATGCTGAAGGCAACCATATTGGTATTGTCCGTTCAGGTACTTTCGGACCTTCTATCAACAAATCAGTGGGTACCGCATGGCTGAAACCCGAGTTCGCCAAATCAGGCACGGAAATCTACATCAAGATCCGTGAGAAACTGGTGAAAGCCGTTACCGTGAAAATGCCGTTCTATAAGGGATAATCGTATAGACGAGAAGGCGTTAAGGCGTGGAGACGGATATCGTCTTAACGAATGCACAAGTGCATGTCTTCACGAACGTACAAAGTACGTGTCTTAACGTCTTAACGTAATCGACAAAAGAAATATGTATCAAAAAAAATTCATGGAGGATGCCGTTGCCCTGTCCCGGAAATGTCTCGGGACAGGCAAGGGTGGTCCTTTTGGCGCCGTGGTGGTGAAAGACGGCCAGATTGTTGGCCGCGGTAGTAACAGTGTTACCTTGCTGAACGATCCCACCGCCCATGCCGAGGTGATGGCTATCAGGGATGCCTGCAAAAATCTGGACACATTCCAGCTGGATGGCTGCGAAATTTACACTAGCTGCGAGCCTTGCCCCATGTGCTTAGGCGCGATTTATTGGGCACGACCCGACAGGATTTATTATGCCGCCGACCGTCAGGACGCATCGCAGGCGGGTTTCGACGATTCCTTTATCTATGAGGAATTGGATTTGCCTGCTATGGAGCGGAAAATTGTAGCTGAACAGCACGACCGTGCTATCGCTCAGGAGGTGTTCCAGCAATGGATACACCTGGAAAACAAAATTGAATACTAAAACATGAAGGCCACTCGTCTGTTTATCCTGCTTTTGTTGTTGTGGACTCCCTTTCTGTTGAAAGCGCAGGAAGAGGAGACCCAGGATGACAGGCATTTTCATCAGCATGAAGTGGATTCTGTGATGGCCTTTTCGCCGGATTTTATGCCGGTCTCTTATGATTATATTGAACCCCACTGGATTAAGCCATTGGTAATGAAACCCGTGGATACTTCAATGGCTCAAGTTCATCAATATAACCCTTGGTTGAAAACCCAGAACATTTGTCAAGATTTGGGTATTCCCGACCAAGCCCATCAGTTTATGAACTTCGATTACAATCGGGAGCCTGGTTTCTCTATGATTACCTTGCCCTATCCTTTGTTGTGGGTGACTCAGAAGGATGTTAAGTTTTATGATGTAAAGACTTCTTTCACGGATCTTTCTTTTACATACGGAATAGTTGATTTGTATGATTTCAACGCTACACATACGCAATATTTCAAAGGTTTGACTGCCGCTTTTGACATGCATGCCTATTCTAATGCGGGGTATTTCTTGAATCAGCAGGTGAGGGATATCCGTATCAACGCATTCTTGAATTATGAGGAACCTGCTGGCATCTATGGCTTTACTGTGTCGTATATTTTCAACCGCTTGAAAGCACAGGAGAATGGCGGTTTGCAAGATACTTCTTTGTTTATGCACAAGGCTGCGGATGCGTTGAAAGGATATCCAGTGAAATCTGAAAATGGTCGTTCGGTCATCATGTCAAATGATTTGCTGTTCCAGCAACATGTGAATATCTTAGACAAAAAGAAGAGATATTATGGCACGATTACCCATAGTTTCCAATTCAAACAGTTGAGGACGGATTATTTTGACACAAAATTTGATTCGACTTATTATCAGCATCATTTCTATTATTCAACTGATACAACACGGGATACAATAGCATGCTATAGCCTGATTAATACGATCCAGTGGTCGAATTATAGGCCGTTGGACACGCTTTCGTCAAAAAAGTATTTTCTCAGGATTGCAGGGGGCTTGATGCATGAGTATGTTAATGCCCGAATTCCGCATTATAAGGGGAATACGTTCACACTTTTCGCACGTGTTCATACCCGTTTGTTTGGGGTGATGGATTTGACAGGACGCATAGCGTACTCATTTGGCGGTTACAACAATAACGATGTGGTAGCTGCGGTGGGAGTCGAATGGTTGATACAGAAAAAATGGAATCACCGCTTAGGAGGAAATGTCAGTTTCTATCGGAACTCGCCGGATTATATCTACGATATTTACTGCGGAAACCATAATTTATGGCACCATAAGGATTGGCCGAAGCAGAATACACTGAAGGTAAATGCTTTCTGGACCATGATGAATTACAAGCTGGAGTTCAATTATTTTATGCTGCAAAATCTGGTGCGTTTGGATTCCCATTATGATTTATATATACTGCCGAAAAGCGCCAATGTGATACAGTTCCATCTGTTTGCCCCTATCAGGGTGAAGGGCTTTGGACTGGATATCAATGCTTATCTGCAATATTCGAGCAGTGTGGCTTTGAATCTTCCTTTGTTCGTTTTCAAAGCATCCCCTTATTATATTTTCAACGTGTTGCATGGCAAGCTGAAAATACAAATAGGCTGTGATTTGATGTACAATACTTTGTATTTCGCTGATGGGTACGATCCTGTTATGCATCAGTTCTATTTCCAAAGAACAATGAGAGTGGGTAATTATGTATATTGGGATGCCAATTTGACACTGAAAATCAAGCGTATCAGCTTCTTCTTCAGGGCTGGGCATATTTTGTCGAGCGTAGTAGGGCAGTTCTATTTTCTGACTCCTGATTACCCGGCACAAGGACGGAACTTTGAGTTGGGAATCAATTGGAAATTCTATGACTAACGAAAAAGAGATAATAGTTGATAGTTAATAATTAATAGTTGACGAATAATGACTAATAGATAAGGAATAGTATTTGATAAACAAGGGAATATTTTCCTATTAACTATTAACTGTAAATTGCAAACAATGATAGTATACAGAAAAGAAAAGGATACCATGGGTACGGTTGAGGTGCCGTCCGACAAGCTCTGGGGGGCACAGACCCAGCGCTCCTACATGAATTTCAAGATTGGCGGACAGCAGATGCCTTTGGAAGTAGTTTATGCCTTGGCATACGTGAAAAAGGCTGCCGCATACGCCAATTGTGAGCTTGGGGTCCTTCCTACAGAGAAAAGGGATGCTATTGCTGCATGTTGCGACGAGATTGCAGCAGGCCGGCTGGATGAGCATTTCCCGCTGTGTGTGTGGCAGACGGGTTCGGGCACCCAAACCAATATGAATGTGAATGAGGTGATTGTGAATCGTGCTGAGCAGAAAAGTAAAGGTATGATTGATGTCTCTAATCGTTTGCTTTCGGCCAACGACGATGTGAACAAATCGCAATCTACCAACGATGTCTTCCCTACAGCTATAAGAATTGCCTCTGCAAAGCTGTTATTGGAAAAAACGATACCTGCATTAGAGAGCTTGGTTAAGACATATCAGTCTATAATCAATGAGTTCGGAAGTGTAAAAAAAATAGGAAGAACTCATCTGATGGATGCCACACCCTTGACTTTGGGCGAGGAGTTGTCGGGGCATCAGTCGCAGGTTGAGCATGGAGTGGAGTGCCTGAAAAATGCCTTGAAACATTTGATGGAACTTCCCATTGGAGGCACTGCGGTGGGCAATGGTTTGAATACGCCCGATGGATACGACCGTTTGGCATTGTCATACATTAACCGGTTCACAGGTATGCAGTTTGTGAATGCCCCCAACAAGTTCGAGGCGATGGCCAGCCATGACAGCATGGTGGAAGTTTCGGGAGCGTTGAAGCGCTTGGCAGTGTCGCTGATGAAGATTGCCAACGATATTCGTCTGTTGTCGTCGGGACCGCGCTGTGGAATCGGGGAACTGACGATTCCTGCCAATGAGCCGGGTTCGTCCATTATGCCGGGAAAGGTGAATCCTACGCAGTGCGAAGCGATGACCATGGTGTGCTGTCAGGTGATTGGCAATGATACAGCTATGACATGCGGGGGCTTCCAGGGACATCTGGACCTGAATGTTTTTATGCCGCTGATGGCGCAGAATTTGCTGCATTCCGCACGCATTTTGGCAGATGCGGTGGATTCCTTTAATCAGCATTGCCTGATGGGTATGAAGCCTAATCTGGAAAAAATAAATTATTACCTGAAAAACTCGCTGATGCTGGTGACTAAACTGAGTCCGACCATAGGCTATTACAATGCGGCGAAAATTGCTCAGCATGCTTTTGAACAGAATATGACCTTGAAGGAATCCGCTATGGATTTGCAACTCTTATCTGAAGAAGAATTTGACAAAATTATGAAATTATAAAAACCATTCATTATGTTTAAGATTTTAAGCAAAAAAGAATTACCAGGTGACTGCTGTCAAATGGACATCTTAGCCCCGAGAATCGCTGCTTCCGCACTGCCCGGCCAGTTTATTATCATCAAAATGGAAAAGAATTCGGAACGTATTCCGTTGACCATCAGTGATCATGATGTTGAAAAGGGATATATCCGCATTGTTTTCAAGGCGATAGGCAAATCTACTCGCCAGATGATGACCTTCCAAGTGGGAGATGTGTTTGAAGACGTGGTGGGACCTTTAGGAAGACCTTCAGAATTCATACATCTATCACCAGAAGAACTGAAAAGCAAGAAGTTCGTTTTTGTGGGTGGTGGTGTAGGTATTGCACCTATCTATCCGCAAGTCAAGTGGTTAGCCCAGCATGGCGTAAAACCCGATGTGATTATCGGCGCCAGAATGCAGTCGCTGATTATTTTTGAGGAAGAACTGCGCAGCGTGTCAGGCCATTTGTATGTGACTACCGATGACAATTCCAGCGGTATGCAGGGGGTGGTGACCGATGTGCTGAAAAAGCTGGTGAAGGAGGAAGGCAAGCATTATGATGAGGTGATTGCCATCGGCCCGATGATTATGATGAAGTTCACCACCTTGTTGGCCAAGGAATTGGGCATCAAGTGTACCGTCAGCTTGAATTCGCTGATGGTGGATGGAACGGGTATGTGTGGTGCCTGCCGTGTGTCGGTGGGTGGCAAAACCAAGTTCACTTGTGTGGATGGTCCAGAATTTGACG
The DNA here is from genome assembly GCA_902802755.1 of uncultured Bacteroidota bacterium. Taxonomy (GTDB): domain Bacteria; phylum Bacteroidota; class Bacteroidia; order Bacteroidales; family WCHB1-69; genus RUG11690. Next base: position 122,959 of record CADCNH010000002.1, read on the forward strand.
GTGCCTTAGTGGATTTCGACTTGGCGATGAAGCGTCAGGCTATGTACAATTCCATCAAGGGACACAAACAGATGGAGCAGGAAGAAAAAGCGGAGGGACATGTTTGCCATGTGGGCGGTATCAGCGAGGAAACCCGCGACCGTTGGCATCGTATTCCTATTCCCGAGCAGGACCCGAAGGTACGTGCCACCAATTTCGATGAGGTTTGCTTGGGTTACAGTGCCGAGGATGCCATTGCCGAGGCACAGCGTTGCTTGCAGTGCAAGAAACCGCAGTGTATGGAGGGTTGCCCGGTATCCATCAATATCCCCGCTTTTGTGCATTGCGTGGCAGAAGGTCGTTTTGAGGATGCTGCCCGCATTATCAATCAGGATTCAGCTCTGCCCGCTGTATGCGGACGTGTATGCCCGCAGGAACGTCAGTGCGAAGGACGTTGTGTGTTGGGCAATAAAGGAGATGCCTTGGCTATTGGCAAGCTGGAGCGTTTCGTAGGTGACTGGTCGCGCGAACATAAGTTGCAATTTGAACAGCCCGCTTCCAGAAATGGCAAGAAAGTGGCCGTTATCGGTAGTGGCCCTGCCGGTATCACCTGTGCCAAGGAGCTGATCATGAAAGGTTACGATGTGACGGTTTTCGAAGCATTGCATGAATATGGCGGTGTGTTGGTATATGGTATTCCATCCTTCCGTCTGCCTAAGGAAACGGTGGTGCGCTACGAGGTGGAGAATGTGATGAAGTTAGGTGCCAAATTTGAAAAGGATGTGATTATAGGCCGTACGGTAACCGTAGATGATTTGATGGACAAGGAAGGCTTCCAGGCTGTCTTTATCGCTTCTGGTGCTGGCTTGCCGATGTTTATGAATATCCCAGGTGAGAACCTCTGTGGTGTGGTTTCCGCTAATGAGTTCCTTACCAGAAATAACTTGCTGTTTGCCTATAAACAAGGCTATGACACACCGAATTATGTAGGTAAGAAGGTCATTGTGGTAGGTGGTGGCAATGTGGCTATGGATGCCGCCCGTACCGCTTTGCGTTTGGGTGCTGAAGTACATATCGTGTACCGTCGTTCCGAAGAGGAATTGCCTGCCCGTGTGGAGGAAGTTCACCATGCCAAGGAGGAAGGCGTACAATTCCAGTTGTTGACCAATCCATTGGAGATTATCGGGGATGAGAATGGCTGGGTGAAAGCTGCCAAATGTATCCGTATGGAGCTGGGTGAGCCTGATGCGTCTGGCCGTAGAAGCCCTATCCCGGTTGAATGCTCTGAATTTATGATAGAGTCTGATATGGTGATTATGGCATTAGGTACTTCGCCCAATCCAATGATTTCCGATACTACTCCCGGTCTTGAGTTGACGAAACGTCGTTGTGTGGCAGTTGACGAAAAAGGTCAGACCTCCCGTAAGGGTGTGTTTGCCGGTGGTGATGCCGCCAGCGGAGCCGCCACTGTAATCTTGGCAATGGGAGCGGGTAAAAATGCCGCCAAGGCCATAGATGAATATCTTTCGAATTTATAATGATGAAAAAAAAGAGACGTGCCATGGCACGTCTCTACAAGTAAAATAAAAGGCTGCCTATAATTGCAGCCTTTTTGTTTTATAAGGTGAAATGTCCGTCTTTATCGAATTGTACTTGGCGGAGAATTTTCTCGTCACCCTGTGTTGTTCTTTTCAGAGTATATACCATATAGTCGTTATCATGGAAGAAGGGTTTCCAAGAACTGGCTTTCAATGCAAGTGCGGCAACGGATGCCTCGAATTTTGTATGGGCTTCCGCATCAGTGGTTTTGGTGTTGATGAGCGTGAGTTCGATTTCGCTTGTCCAAACAGAACTCCAGCTGTTAATAAGTGTTTCAACCGACTGTTGGTCGCTGGGATTAGTGAAATGATATTCAAAATAGGCTCTGTAAGTGTTGCTTACAAAATCTTCTTTTTTGCAGCCAGCACATAAAATAAGGCAGCAGGAAAGAATAGCGATAACGATGGATCTTTTCATGTTGATAAATTTAATGTTATTGATAATTATTTCTTTTTGTTCTTGATACTTTCTTTGCCAAACGAATAGGTTATGCCGATGAGGGCGTTGATGCCGAAGTTGTTGAAGTCGTAGTATTTAGCATAGTATTGGCAGCCTATATTGTTGATGGTGGCGAAGGCGGAGAAGTTCTTGTTGATAAGGTATTCGAAGCCGATGCCAAAGTCCAACACGGGTTTCATCTTGGTGGGTGCATAGCATACATTGCCGAGTTCATCATAGCGGATGTTGCCTTTCTCATCACGCGGAGCCAAAGCCCAACGCATGAATTCTAACTTGAAATTCAGGTCGAAAATGTATTTGCCTTTCAAGGTGTATTTTCCGTCAAAGCCGAAATCCAAGGCGGGCTTGTACCATGCGTACTGGAGTTCGCTATCTTTTTTGAAATAATAGCCGTTATAATTGGCTTCGAAGTTCAGAGACAAGTGGTCAATGACTTCCCATGCCATATTCAAGCAGACATTCAGGTAATTCACATCATTATATACCACCATGAATTTGTTGAGCAGAGGGGCGTTCTGGTCCAATTGGAAGAAGGCCATGTCTTGCACAAATGCGTAACGGGCGGAGATGTGATAATTGAATTTCTTTACAAGATTTCCTTTGATGCCGCCATAGATGTTGATGCGGGTGCGAGTGAAATCCAATTGGTCAAAACTGGGGTTGTAATATGGATTTTCATACAACAATTCTTTCATACCGTTATATTCTGCTTTGCCATCAACACCTGCGTAAATGCTTAAAATGCCAGGCACAATGCCTAACTGAACTTCAGCCACTGGATAAACTGGGCAACGGGTGACTTCATTCGAACGCAATACGGGTATGCCTACACCAACTTTAATGTGATATTCTTTAATGGTGAACTGCATATTGGGAACAATTTCGAATTTGAAGGCATCGGTGTAATGGAACACGTCGTTTTGAGCTGCGTTTTCCTGGTATTTCCAGTTGAAACGGTCATGGTAATAGTCGAAATTGAAGTCGATGCGGTAGTTTTGGCTACCTGAGATTTTTATAAAACGGCTGTCGTAGGCGAAGAAAGAGGTGATGCCCACATGGTTTTCCATATTCTTGTTGTGGTTGTACAAGAAATTGTAATTCAGGCGCACATCCTGTTTCAGTTTTTTGACACCTGGCAGATGGTTGGAGCGGATACCGACCTCGGCTTTCACATGATGGAAGTCGTTTCTGATTTCGTTATGGAAGTTTTTCTCATAATAAGCCTCGTCATATAAGCCGGAAGCGCGCATCACGTCTTTTCCATAGCCATAGAAATGTGCCAATTCATGGTTGTAGCCTACGGATGAATAAAGGGTTTGATCCTTGAAAAAACGGGTCAAAAACAGATGTACGCGGGTGTCGCTGGTAGGAGCGTATGCGTATTGCTGCTGTTTTTTGCCCACGGGACCTGCCCATGAGGAAAAATGGTGCAGGTTAATACCATACGAATATTTGGTATTATTGGCATTATGGGCGGCAAACTCCAACAGAGGAGTCAGTGGATAGCCGAATCCCACCTTGATGAAATTGCGGGCGATGCTCTCAGTGACTTCCGGGGCCAACTTGCTGGCTTTGATGGGGGTAGGGGAGAAGGTCACATCCATCTGTGCCGGTGTGATGTAATAGTCGAATTTGACGTTCTCCTTTACCGTGTCATTGATGACCGCTTGTTGGTTGATTTTTTGCACATTGCTTAACTGCGGGTTGAAATTCAGACGGAAACGGGCGGTATCAATCGCCTGGCTGAAAGCCCAACTGGCAATGCAAATTATGGCTGCTGTTAAAAAGATGCGTTTCATTATCTCTATTATATTAATTCAAAATCCAAAATTCAATGTTAAATGTTTAGTGTTTAGAGGTATAAGAGCTTAATTATCAATTATTAATTGTTAACTGTTAATTGTCAACTGTCAACTGTCAACTGTCAACTATTCCTCACTATTCTCTGTCTGTTCCGCTCTGTCGAGGGCGGCGATTTTGTCTTCCGCCACTTTTTTCAGGTCATCGCCCTCATAGTTGTCGATGATACTTTGGTAGGTGTAGCGGGCCTGGAAGGCGTTGCCCTTGGCCAAATACACGTCGCCATAGAGAATAAAGGTGGAAGCATACCAATATTCGGAAGTATAGTCGGATGCCAGAATTTCTTTAATCTGTTTCTCGCAGAGATCCAGATTGTTATCGTTAAAATGGATGAGTGCCACTAAATAAGCGGCTTCGGCACACTGGTCGTTGTCGCCGTTCTTTGAGAGGCATGTCAGATATTTGAGTGCATTGGTGTTGTCACTCAAGGCAATGGCCGATTTGCCGGCAATCATCAGAGCTTCGTTTTGCAGGTCATTGTCATTTTGTCCCGACAGCATAATGTTAGTAGCTGCATTGTATGCATCTCTGTATTGGCGCAGTTCGTATGCACAGTGCATGCAACCGTTATTGCCATATATGATGTTGTTGTCGTTAGATGCGTATTCCACTAATTTCTTGAAATAAACCAAGGCTCGGTTGTATTCTTTTTTGCCATAAAGGATGCTGGCAGCCTTGCGGTATGCGGTTTCGTTGTATTCTGTGTTGTAATTGTTGACCAGTTTTTCGAAGGAAGCCAGGGCGTTGTCATAGTCGCCAGTGCCATATTCGCAATCGCCTTTGCAGTACAGTGCTTTGGCAGCGAACAGCCCATTGGGGAACTGGCGAAGATAATCATTGTAGGCTTTGATAGCTGCCTCGCAGTCGCCACGCATATACTTGTTATCGGCAGCCTTGAAGCTGATGGAATCCTGCTTGTCAGCGGAGATGTTAAGGTTGCGGGTTTTGATGTAAGCGAAGAAATCGCTGGTGTTGCCAGTCTCGCTGTAAATGTTTTCCAGGTTAGCCAAGGCGTCTTTGGCTTCTTGTGAACCGGGATAAGTTTCAAACACATATTTGAAGGTGGAAATAGCCATATCCACATCTTGTGTGTTCAGATACGACTGGGCCAATTTGTTGTGTGCCTGTCTGATATAGGGACTTTTGGGGTGTTTGAGAATGAAGTTTTTGTATGCCGCAATGGCAGCTCCATATTCATTTTGAGCGTGATAAGTGGAAGCCAGTTCATATTCCGCATCATCAATATAGCTTGACTTTGGATAGCTGCTCATCAGTCGCTCCAAAGCATCGATTTTCTTGTTGTAGTCATTGAGATAACTGTAGCATTTGGCAGTTTGGAACATGGCGTAGTCGGCGTTTTTCCGCCCTAACTGTTGACATTGTTCGTAGTATTTGATGGCAGTTTTCAAGTCTTTCTGCATATAGTAGCAGTCGGCCAAACGTGCTGTCGCATCCGCTTCAATATCAACGTCGTCGCTTTTTTGCAGGTATTTGCGGAAACCTTGGGCTGCTTCAGAATATTTGTTGAGTTTCAGAGCTGCATAACCGTATGAGTATTGGGCGTTGTTGTAATTGACATCAGCGGTGGCATTGGTGGCCTTCATATAATTCTGGAAGGAATAGTAACTGTCTCTGTATTTCTCGCTGCGGTATTCACACTCGGCCTTCCAATGGAGGTTTTCTGTGTTGATGGTCTTGTCCATGGGGTAGGTGAGTGACTTGTTGAGCATTTTGAGAGCATCCTTATAGTTGCGGTTGTTGATCATTTCCAAAGCGCGGAAGTGTGTGCAACGTTGGTAAGCTCTTAACAAAGAGGGACTTTTGATGTCGATTTTTTCCAATGAATTGATGGCACTTTGGTAGTTTTTGGTGGACATATAGATGGAGGCTAAGTAGCTGTTGGCTTCCTGTGAACGCGAAGAGTAGGGATATTTGTTGATGTAGTCTTCCAAAGCCTTGATGGCGCTGTTGAAAGGACTGGAGGATGTCTCGTACTGTAATTTGGCATGATTATACAAGGCATCTTCTTGAATATCAGTATTAAAGTTGTATTTTGATGCTTGCAGAAAACTTTGTGAAGCGGTCTGATAGTCCTTCTGCTGTAAGTAGCAGTCGGCAATCAGATAATAGCTGTTCTGCGTCATCTCATCGGCTGGTTTTTGGCTTGTGGTCTTGGACAGGTATTTGACGGCCTCGTCATACTTTTTGTTTTGATAGAAAGTATAACCGATGGCGAAATAGTCGTTGCGTTCAAGCTGCACTTTGTCATTGTTGAGGATAGGTCTGAAAGAAGCCTCGGCATTGTCGAAATCCTTGAGGTTGTAGAAAGATAATGCCAGCGTGCGGTACAATTCGGGTTGGTTTTTCAGGTTGTTTTCCGTCATGACGGAGGGAGCCATAGCCACAACCTTGTCATACTGTTCCTGAAGAAAATAGATCTGCATCAGGTATTGTTGCACTTCATCCTTGTATTCGGGAACATTCTGTAATTTCTGGAAATCTTCAAGGGCAGCCTCGTACTGCTTGTCGGAATAGGCCATGTGAGCTAAATAATACAGGGCTCTGTAGTGATAGGGGCCATTTTCCTCGCTGCTTTGTTTCAGCAGTGCTTTGGCTTCCGCATATTTGCCAGTGGCAAAATAGCTATAGCCTTTTTTGAAGCGGAACTCTGCTAAGTCGTCTTTGTTGACCACTCTTTCATCGATTTCATCGAATTGTTCCAGCACCTTCTTGTACTGTTTGGTGGAAAAATAGTACATGCCCAAGTGATAATGAGCCTGGGGTACAAAGGCGTGGACAGGATATTGGCGGATAAAGTCGCTAAGCAGGAAAGCGGCATCCTGATTGCTTAGCTTGGCGGCGCACAAACCCAGATAAAAATAGGATTCAGCTTTCAAGTCCTGTTGTTTGTCCTCGCTGAATTCGTAAACTTGTTTGAAATATTGCTGTGCGGAACCGTATTTCTGTTTCTGGAAAAGTTCCTTGGCTAATTTGTATTCGTATCGCGGCGAGTCATAGGCAACAGGCTTCTGAGCCAACACTGATGCGGAACACAGGATGATGGCTGCGATGAGAATGTTTTGGAGGATTGATTTCATTATGTTCGTTTTTTTATTAATCGATAATAATATTAATTAACGAACAAAAATATGAAATTGGTATACAGCAATCTAATATTCTCTTATAAATTTGTGAACAGGAGATTTTTAATAAAAGGGGTTAGTAAATAGTGGTTAGTGATTAGAAGTTGACAGTTGACAGTTGACAATTAAACATTAAACACTAAACACTAAACATTGAATTTTGAATTCTAAATTCTTAATTCTAAATTCTTAATTCTTAATTCTTAATTCTTAATTCTTAATTCTTATTCCCTATTCCCTATTCCCTAATCACTATCCTGCAGCTCCAGCCACTCCATCTCTTTTCCCTCGATGGCGTTTTTGATGTCATTGTACTGGGTGTAGAGTTCGCCCGAATTGATTTCGGCGGCATAGTCGGAGGGATTGGAAATCTTGTTTTCGATGATGCTAAGCTGCTGTTGAAGGTTGGCAATTTCGCTTTCTATTTTGCTGAGGCGGTTTTTAAGTTTCCGCTTAGCTGCTTCCTCTTCTTTTTTCTTCTCCCAGCTGATTTTGTTGGAACTCTCGATTTTCTCGCCGTTGCCAGCCACTTGGACTCTCTTGTCCAGTTCTTTTAGCGAATCCAGCTTCTTCTTTTCAAGGAAGTCATAGACATCACCGATATAGGTTTTGATGTGATGGTCTTTGAATTCGAAGACTCTGGTGCTGAGGCCTTGCAGGAAGTCACGGTCATGGGAGACGAGGATCATGCTGCCCTCATATTGCAGCAGGGCGTTTTTGAGCACGTCCTTCGACTGCATGTCGAGGTGGTTGGTGGGCTCGTCGAGGATGAGCAGGTTGAAAGGGGAGAGCAGGAGTTTGGCTAAAGCCAAGCGGGATTTCTCGCCGCCCGACAACACGCGCACTTTCTTTTCGGTGTCTTCGGTGTCGAAGAGGAAACTGCCCAGGATGGTGCGGATTTTAGGACGGATGTCGCCCACGGCGATGTCGTCGATAGTTTCGAAGACGGTCTTGTCAGGGTTGAGCAGCTGGGCTTGGTTCTGGGCGTAGTAGCCGATGACCACCTGGTGGCCCAGGGTCAGTTTGCCGCCTTGCGGGGCCAATTCGCCCACGATGGCCTTGACCATGGTAGATTTGCCTTCGCCATTACGGCCTACAAAAGCCACCTTTTCACCTCTTTCCAAGTGAAAATCAATGTTTTTCAGCACTTCCAGGTTGCCGTAACCCAGGTTGAGTCCTTCGGTTTCAACGGTCACCCGGCCTGAGTGTGGGGCAGGGGGAAACTTGAACGAAATGGACGAATGGTCGATGCTCTCCACTTCGATTTTTTCCATTTTGTCAAGCAGCTTAATACGGCTTTGCACTTGTTTGGCTTTGGTGGCCTTATAGCGGAAGCGCTCGATGAAGCGCTCTATCTGGGCGATTTCTTTTTGCTGGTTTTCGAAGGCGTTTTGCTGTGATTCAATGCGTTCCAGACGCTGTTCCACGTATTGTGAATAGCTGCATTTGTAGTCTTGCAAGCTGCCGAAGGTGATCTCGACAGTGCGGTTGGTGACACGGTCAAGAAAGGCACGGTCGTGCGACACCAGGATAAGGCAACCGGCATAATTGGCGAGGTAGTCTTCCAGCCACTGGATAGACTCAATGTCGAGGTGGTTGGTGGGTTCGTCGAGCAGGATGATTTCGGGCTGTTGCAGCAGGATTTTCGCCAGGTTGACGCGCATCTGCCAGCCGTTGCTGAATTCCGCCATGGGTCGGGAGAAGTCTGAGGCTTTGAAGCCCAAGCCGATAAGCACTTTCTCCGCGTCGCCTTCCATGGTGGCGCCGCCTAAATGGTGAAAGCGGTCGGTGGCATCCGACAACTGCTGGGCGAGGCTGATGTACTCGTCCGATTCGTAGTCGTCGCGGTCGGCGAGTTTAGCGTTGATTTCCTTGATTTTAGCTTCCAAGCGGCGTGGCTCCACAAAGCAGGCCATGGTCTCTTCCCAGATGGTCTTGTTGTAGTTGCCGAGAATTTCCTGTGGCAAATAGCCGGTTTTAAAACCAGAAGTGATGACAATACTGCCGGATTCGGGTTCCAGTTCCTTATGGATAATCTTAAGCAGGGTTGACTTGCCCGCACCGTTTTTGCCCACAAGGCCGATTCGGTCGCGGTCACCCGCCACAAAAGATATATCTTTAAATAAGTAATCGCCGGTAAAATTAACCGACAGTTTGTTTATCTGTATCATAGCGGCTGCAAAAATACGGAAAATTTCGGAGAAAAATGGAGAAATTCAAGCAAAATGTTTTCGGAAGGGGAGGGGGTGTCTGTTCAGGAAAGAGGTGTCGAGAAAAAGAAAAAAGCACTTGCGAGATTGTTTGCAAGTGCTTGATTTTCAGCTGGTGACCCATGCAGGATTCAAACCTGCAACCTTTTGATCCGTAGTCAAATACTCTATTCAGTTGAGCTAATGGGCCGTTTGAATTTGTGACTGCAAAAATACATAAAAATTGAATACAATATCATACTTCGAGAAAAAAATGCGAAAAAAATTTTTTCTATTGAAAAATTGTGTATTTTTGCACCCTCAAATTTTAACCGTATTAAATATTAAAAGTTATGGCAACAAGAATCAGATTACAAAGACGTGGCAAGAAGAATCAACCTTTCTACCACATTGTAATTGCAGATGGTCGTGCACCACGTGACGGACGCTATATCGAAGAGATCGGCACCTACAACCCGCTGACCCATCCTGCAACAGTTAATTTAAATTTTGACAGAGCGTTGTATTGGGTTGAAGCAGGTGCTGCTCCATCAGATACCGCCCGTTCGATTCTTAAACATGAAGGTGTTTATTTGATGAAGCATCTGAGAGGTGGAATCGCCAAAGGCGCGTTGACCCAATTGGACGCTGATCGCAAATTCGATGCTTGGAAACAAGACAAGGAGTCAAAAATCAGCAACATTAAACGTGAGGACGCTGACAAGAGCCGCAAGGAAATGAAGGCTCGTCTGGAAGCTGAAACCAAAGTGAGAGAAGCTATCTCTGCTAAGGTTGCTGCCAAGTATGCCGCTGCCGCTGAGGCAGAGGCTGCTGAAGCAGAAGCCAAGGCCGCTGAGGAAGCCGCTAATGAAGAGGCTGCCGAAGCTCCCGCAGAAGCTGCTGAAACTCCTGCAGAATAAGCCTCATGTCAATGAGTTACAAAATAGACGCGACAAAAGGGTTGCGTCTATTTTGTTTTTAAATTGGGGTAGAGTCGAGGCATGCCTCGACTCTACAAAATATAGGCAAGCAATCTTATTATGAAAAACGAATATTTTTATTTGGGGCATATCACCAAGCCCTTTGGTATCAAGGGACAGCTGTGCTGTTACTTCGACACAGACGAGCCGGAAAAGTATGTGAATCTGGATGCGGTGTTTTTGGATTTGGATGGTGAAAAACTGCCCTATCTGATAGAGGATATTCAGTATCGGGGTGCCAATACTTTTGTGATTAAGTTCCAAGATGTGGATGAAGAAGAGGCAAAAGGCATGGTCAAAGCGGAAATGTATCTCCCCTTGTCAGAGCTTCCACCCTTGACCGGGAACAAGTTCTATTTTCACGAAGTTATTGGTTTTCATGTGATTGATGAAGAAAAAGGTGACATCGGAGTCTGTCAGGATTTCATCGATATAAGCCATAATCCCATCATGCAAATCGACCATGACGGAAAGGAAATTCTGATTCCGGCAATCGACGAGGTCTTCAGGAATGTTGACCGCGAGAATCGTCAGATACATATTGCAGCTCCGGAGGGACTGATAGATGTTTATTTGTAAAGTTGAAAACTGAAAACTGAAAGTTGAAAGTTTGGGATGAAAGTGGGGATGTGAGTTCTTAACTTTTATTTGAAATTTTTATCAAAAAAGCATGCGAAAAAATGTGTTTCGTATGCTTTTTTTTATTATTTTTGTCCTTTGCTTAAAATTGCATATTATAAATATTATTATACAAGAATAAAAAGAAAAAAGTATTAATATAACATTCTGAAAATGAAAAAGTTATTATTCTCATTGCTCGTTCTCTTGATGCCTTTTGTGCTGTCAGCCCAGTTGATGGACACTGCTGTTGTTTTTTATGAAAACTTTGATGGCGATGTCGTCAAGATGACTTCAACGGTAAACCAGGCCCAAAATGTTCCGCATTGGACTGTCGTTTCAAATTTGTATGAAACGTCTCCATCTTCGTACCATGTGACTTTGTTGCCATCAACGGGTTTGTTGTCATGCTGGACCCGTGCCATTGCGGTGGATCGAACCTATCCGTATGTTTATCTGCAGTTTGATCATATCTGCAAGGTGAACAATAACGATAAATGTTTAATTTCTTACCAGGTGGAGGATAATGTTACTCCTCAAGGTGATATTAACTTTGGCCAATGGGTGCCATTGAACAATTTTACTGCAACAAGCCCTTATTATCACGGACATGCTGAATCTATCACCGAGGGTAATGTATGTCAGAACTGGTACTCTGTTTGGGCTCCGAACAATAATACGGCTGTGCCGAACAACACTTGGTGGAAAACGGAGTTGTTCGATATGACGCAATTTGTGGTAGGCCAGAGCAACCAGTATTTCCGTATCCGTTTTTATACCTCACATCAGTCTGGTACGGGTTCTGGTACTGAAGTTTGCGCAGGTTGGTATCTTGATAACCTGAAAGTGATTTACTCTAATGTGGAGTTGGTTCCGCCTGAAATCAACATTACGCAAACCCAATATGTTAACAATAATGGACAGTCCCAAAACAGAATTTTCTCCGGAACGATTAACGACTTTACCGGTCCTTTCGTGGTGAATGCTACACTTACGGATAATGATGCCATTGACACATCAACCGTACGTTTCTGGTACACAACAAGTAATGGTGATTCAGATACTCTTCCCAACAATATGCAATACTTCCAACTTGGCTATGGTCAGGTAGCATACAATTGGACTATCCCCATGCAGTGCTATGGAACAACCATCACTTATCACATTTATGCCAAAGACGTTCATGGAAGCAGCTGCTATGAGACCAGAACCTTTAGCTTGAACACAACTCAGTCTTTGATGGTGAATGACGCCAAGATGGAACCGGGATCATTCCAACTGCCAGTTTATCCCGACCGTATGACTACAGGTCAGACTTATCCCATTAAGGTCTCTTTCCGAAACAAGGGTCTTGCAACGGAAACCAATCCCAACCACATGACATCTGCTACTTTCGGTTGGAGCGTCAATGGTGTGGTGAAACCCAATGCCTCATGGACCGGTGACTTGTGTCTGGACTATACCGATACCATCGTGGTGGGTTACCATACTGCCTTACGCGACTCCAACTATATTAAGGTTTGGCTGATATCGCGTAATGGAGTTACGAACTTGGACCGCCGTACGGATGATACTATCAAGTATGACGGTTATGGTTGCGACAGTGCTTTGTCGGGAACTTACACCTTGGGTGGACCCGGCGCTGATTTCCCGACAGTGAAATATATGAAGGAGCGTTTCTATCGCTGCGGTTTCGATGGACCAGTGACTATCAATATAAACGCTGGCACATACACTGGCTTCGATTTCGATGACCAGTATCCGGGGTTGGATAGTAACAATACCATTACTTTCCAGGCTGCACCTGGCGTGAGCAGAAGCGCTGTGATTATCACGAACGATGGTAATAATCCGCCAGTGAAATTTACAGAGATGGCATACGTCACCATCAGAAATGTCACCATTAGAAATACCAATGTGGGACGTTGTGTTGATTTCACTGGCCGGTATTCACATGATATCACCATCGACAACTGTTATATCCAGGGTACGAACTCAACCGCTACCCCGTATTACAATTCGTCTGCTATCGGTAGAATCACTGCACCGCCAACTACCGCTGGTGGAATCGGTGATTACAATCTGACATTCACCAATAACACGATTAACAATACTAATTTTGGTGTTTATTTCACGGGTGCCACTTCCAACAATATCACACTAAAAGCAAATAATTTTGTGGTGAGTGGTAATACCATCAATGCCACTGTAACGGGTATCAATGCCATCCATTCAAGATTATGGACCATTGATGGTAACCGTATTAACCAGCAGGCAACGGCTTCTGATATGAACTTCGTGGGTATTGCCATACAAAATGGCGCTGATTTCAGAAGTGTTTCCGCTAATAGCATCAAGATGAATGAGCGTGGTGGTACAGGTATCTCAATGGTTACTTACGCCAACTCAAATGGTGTGACATCCATGATGACCATGGCTAACAATGAAATCATCAATAAGGCTACTGTCACTGCCAGATATAATATCATGATTCAAAACACTAAGCAGGTTAATATTTACCATAACAGCAGTTATATCTATTCTTTGGTGGATGTTGCCCAGTCGGCTCCGATTTATATCACAGGTGCTTCCTCTTCTACTAATACCATCAATGTTTATAACAATATTTTCTATAATGCAAGTACATCTGCTGAAAATAAGAACTATGCTATCTATTTGAATTATACTACGGCAACTGCTTTGGCTAATACCATTAAGCTGAATAACAACGAGTATTATACCGTGGGTAATTCTTTGGGTTGGTTTGTGGCTCCACGTAACACATTTGCCGAGTGGCAAGGCGCTTTGGCTAGCAGAGGTGAAGATGTGACCTCTGTGAATCTGCCTCTTGATTTTGTGTCAACCACCGATTCGCTGATGCCGGTGGCCTTCGAAGGTCTTGAATGTGAACCTGTAACGGGTGTTACTACCGATATCAGAGGCACTCAACGTTATAATTTCATTACCTACATGGGTTGCTATACCCGTGCTATTCCGGCAACGGATTTGGCTATTACCGCATTGACTTCTCCTGTGTTGGGCAATGAGTGTCCCTCAACTCAGTATCCTATTAAAGTTATGGTGAAGAATACCGGTAGTGCCAACCTTAATTTTGCCACTAAACCGACAACCGTATATTATACTATTGGAACTACTACGGGTAGTATGACTGTTACATCGGGAACTATTACTCCGCTGCAATCTCAGGAAGTAACAGTGGTGCCAAACTTCCCAGTAAATATTAATACGGTATATAATTATATGTTTGTTATCCATGTCAATGGAGACAATAATACGATGAATGACACCTTGACAGGCTCATTCGAGATTCAGGCCGCTTTCCCGTATTATGAAGAGGTATTCTCAACCAATGACTTGTATCCTTCATGGAGATTTGAACAAATAAATGGTGCAGGTAACTGGAGAGTGGAGTTGGGTGCAGGTACCAATCCGAGTATCTCTCCGAACTATGGTTTGGGACGTTTGTTCTTCAATTCAAAACAGTTTGCCAACAATACCGAGTCTCGTGCCATTATGCCGGTAACCATCCTGCAGGGCGCCACCACTCCGATTTTGGAATATTGGTTTGCTCACGACAATACTGGTAGCAGCAATACAGAAGGTGTCACAGTGAAGATTTCTACCGATGGCGGCACAACCTATACGACAGTCAACTCGGTGAATTCTGCTGGTGCCACTTCAACTCTGGTGAAACGTTACAATAACTCATATACCACTCCAGGTTGGGAAAAATACATGGTGGATTTGGCACCCTATAGCAACCAAAGCTGTATTTATATTGCCTTCGATGCTAAATCAAATGCTAAGAACAATATTAATATTGACCGTGTGGTCGTTAGAAATTTCTACAACACAGATATTGCTGTCAACGACATCTGGGCATTGGGTGTTAATCCTACGCAACATGCGGTTTCACCTAAGATCAGTGTGAATATCAGCAATGAAGGTCGTAACCAGCAGAATAACTTCCCCTTAATGCTCGAGATTACGGGTGCCAATACTTATAGAGACACTATCACAGTTCCTGCATTGGCCTCCAGAAGCAACATGGTGGTAAGTTTTGATGGTGTTCATTTGAACAATCCTGGTGATAACGTGGTTCGAGTATATTGTCAGAATGATCAAAACAATGACAATAATGAACACACTTGGCAGATGACCACAGTACCTGCTGAAGTTGGTTACGCCAATGATTCTATAGTTGGAGGCCAACACCGCACTTATTCGTCATTGTCAACGGGTGGAACAGACCAGATCGCATACGTGAACAAATATACTATGGTGGATACTTTGATAGCCACTCATGTGAAAGCATTCATTACTAATACTGCCAACAATAGCAATGTGGGTCGTCATTTCCGCTTTATTGTTGCTGATGCAAGTGGCAATGTTATTGAAAGTTCTGATGAAATGACAGTGACTGCCGCTATGGAGAACCAGTGGGTGACAGGTGAAATCAACAACTTTGCTTTGACCAGCACCAATGGTCCTTTGTATGTGGGTATTGAAATGATGGATGGCGGTACTTATTTAGGTGTTCAAGAAGAGGCTCCTTTGAGAGATACCACTTATTACACGCTGGTGAACGGAACATATACTCCTTCAACAGTGGGTCGTCAGATGGTGAATGCTGTCTTGGAAAGCCACATGAAGCATGAGTTGGCCTTGTTGTCACTGGTACATCCGTTGACCAATTGTGACCTGGGACATGAACATATTGTGGTTAAAATGGTCAATAACGGTAGTGTTGACCTTCTTCCGGGAACACCTATCCATTATTCCATCAATGGTGGAACTCCAGTGAATGCCACTATTACCAATACTATTGCAAGTCATGAGACTGTAGAATACACTTTTGCTACTCCGTATGACTTTACCAATAACCAAATTAATGTGGATGTGCCTTATACTATTACAGTATGGGTGGATGTGCTTGCTGCCGACAGAGTTCGTTTCAATGATACCTTGAGTGCGTCTATTGAGTCGTATGGCAAGTCACCGATGCCCACAGTGACTAGTCCGGTTCATGCCAACTACCATGAGACTGCTACCTTGACTGCAACTGATGCGACAACAGGCAATGCTCATTTCTGGTACACCAATACCGGTTATGAATCATGGCAGCTGCAGTATGTGGGAGATCCATTTGTGACTCCGGCTGTATATTACGATACAACATACTATGTGGCTTCTGCCCCTGCTGATTTCTATACACCTCAGGTGGGTACTTTAACCCCATCAACAACTGCCAATAACATTACTCAACCGTTCTTGTATACCAATGGTTTCTCTCGTGGTAAATTGTTGTATAAGTCTGATGAACTCAATGCCAATGGAAAATTGATGCAAATTAGCTTGTATGTTACCAATGCCGCTGGTGGTGATCAGGGTATTCCGATGAGACTGTATGCGATGAACACTGATTTAACTTCCTTGAGTGCAACTCCGGTGAACACTTGGGATGATGAGATTGCTGAAGCAACATTGATTTACGATGGTAACTACCTGTTTGATAATACAGGTTGGGTATCTTTCAACTTGCCTGTTCCTATGGAATATACAGGTGGTAACTTGTTGATTTTAACCGAAACCTATTGTGGCGGTGCCAACTGCTCAACTGCAACTGGTTCAACGACCTATCCTAAGTTCAACTCTGCAGCCGCTACCAACTGTGTGTTGTATAAGGGTGTTAACAACTCCGAAACGGCATATACGGGTAACTATTCCACCCACCCCAAACGTTTGGTGATGAAGTTCCAGTTTGTGGATGCTGAATGTCAAAGTGAGAAGGTGCCTGTTCAGGTGATTGCCGACAATATTCCTGTCTATGATGTGGAACCTGTAGCTCTGGATACCCCGTTGACCAACACTTGTACTTTGCTGGATGAGCATATCAAGGTGTCTGTGAGAAACCTGATTAACAATACTATTCCTGCTAATACAGTTGAAGTGGTGGCTAAGTTCAATAACAATACTGTATCTCATATTGTTGATGAGCCATTTGCTCCGAACGAGGTAAAAACGGTGACCTTTACCAACACGGTCGATTTAAGTGCTCCTACGGCTGATGTTACCTATAATTATGTGATTGTGACCAACCTGATTGGAACACCCGCTTATCGTGGCAATGATACTATCACAGGTTCAATCGTTTCAAAGAAAACATACACTATGCCTGCTGATGCCGTAGTGGAAGGTGAGTATTTACATACCTACACTATCACGTGTCAGAATACGCAAACACCACGTATCACCAAGTGGTTTTATGAGGATGCTGCTACAGGTAATGTGACCACAGTACAGGCAAACCCCTATAGCTTCACGACTCCCGTATTGTATGACACGGCTGTGTATTATATTAGTGGTCTTACACCTGGAACTTCGTGTACTACTCGTAACATGAGATACCAAATTAATGTGGCTACACCAATGTACGATCTCAGTACAAATGAGTTGGTTGCCCCTGTTTCCTATCAGTGTGGTATCTCCAACGCCAATTTGAAAGTGAATGTGTCGAACACCTGGCCAACTGCAAACACCATTCCTGCAAATACATTCAAATTGAAAGCCAACTTTACCGGATCTTCCACTTTGAACTCTGAACATACTATTAGCCAGCCAGTCACTTCTGACGCAAGTGTGGATGTTGTATTTGGCAATGCGATGACTTTGGGTTCAGCCACACAAAATAATATATACAATTATACTATATATTCTACCCCGGTGAATACTGGCATGTATGTGTATCGGAATAATGATACCATTAGTGGAACATTATATGTGCCGGCAACTCCTGCTACTCCGGCGAACATAACAACGTCAGCTCCATACGGTGGTACTGCAACAGTGACACCGACGGGTGGCGCATATAATCAGTATTACTTCTATGATCAGCCGACAGGTGGAACCGCCTTGGCACAGGGTATGTCTTTCACGACTCCTCCAATTGTGGCTAACCCCACGCAGTTCTATTACAGTGGTAGAATAACGGATTCACAGAACTTCTATGCCAGTACGACAGTTGGTACAGGTTCTGTTAACAATAATTCCAAACCTTTCGATTTCACGAAAGAGCATTCAGCGGGTATTATCATGTATACTAAGGATGAATTGGGATTCTCTGCGGGTATTATCGATACTGTATTCTTATATGTGCATACTGTGGGTAATGGAAATATTCCGATGAAGTTGTACTTGAAGAATGACTCTTCGTTCGTTCAAACGGCAAGTGGTGTTGTGTATCCCAACTTGACTCCGGCATTAATGAATACTGTTTATCAGAATAAATGGAACAACGCGCTTAATGATGCAGTATTGATTGCGGAAGATGTAGAGTTTAACCAGACCGGTTGGTATGCTTTCGTTATTCCTGGCGGTTTCCATTATACTGGAAATAGTCTGTTGTTGTTGGCTGAACATCATGGTAAAAACACTTCAATGGGTTATACCGCACCTGTTTTCCGATCAACAGCTGTTCCTAATGTGCCGAATTCAACATACAATAAGAGAGTGCTTTCATACGCTACGGATAATGCTTTCAACCCGGCAACTTCTGTAACCTATACTCAGGCAACAATCAGATTCAACACTAAGTTCAGCATTGGTTATACCTGTGAGTCTGCGGGCAGAGGTATTATTACTGTGAGTACAGTACTGCCGAATGTTGATTTGGATGTGGAAAGCATCACGACTCCTGTAACACCTAATAATGCATATACTAACAACGAGACTGTTACTATTCAAATTTCCAACCATGGTAGCAATACGGCCAACAATTATAGCTTGAGCTATCAGCTGGAGGGTGAGGCACCTGTTACCGTTACCAACCCAGTGAATATCACCAGTGGCAATACGGTGACCTATTCATTCACCACCCCGATAGATTTGTCAGCCCTTTATTTCCCGCGTACATTCAAGGTTTATGTGACATGTACGGCTGACAATAATCACAACAATGATACAGTTACTATCGTGCTGACCAAAGATTTGTGTGTGTCAGGTTCTCTGACTGCCGCAAGTCCGAGCATTGCCAATGTGAAATTTGGTGGTATCGACAATCTGCCGTTGCCAGCCGGTTGGAGTCCATTCAACTCTGCTGATACGGTTTCATATACAGATTACACACAAACTGTGGCACCCGCTGTTTTGGTGAAAGGTCAGTCCTATCCGTTTAGTATAACTAACGCATTTACTGGCAATAGCGGTGTGAAACTGTATAAATATGTGTTTATCGACTTTGACCGCAATGGCTCATTTACCCTTACGGGTGCCAACAGTGAGCGAGTGGTCAATTACACCTCAGGAAGCAACTTCAACAACCAGCATCCTGAAAATGCAACAACAGAGGCCGTTATTACGGTTCCTGCAAACGCAAGCGAAGGTATCACTTTGATGAGAGTTGTCGCATCTACCGCTACAGCAGAAGCCCAAACGGGTTGTGGTTACTATGCACAAGGTGAGACCGAAGATTATGCGGTTCTTATCAGAGGCGGATTTGACCATGATTTGGCTGTTGTGGGTTATCTGCAGCCTACAGGTTCATCTTGTCCCGATAATAGTGCCAACATCAAGGTTTACGTTAAGAATATTGGTACTAATGCTTTGACATTTACCGCATCCAATCCCTTAGAATTGACAGCTGTGGTGAGCGGAGTTATTCCAGGTACTTACACGACATCTATCTCTACAGGTAGTATTGCTGTTGGTGAAACCAGAACCTATACTATCCCAGGTGTAAACCTGAGTACAGCGGGTAGTTATTCGGTGACGACGACCTTGGCTTATGCAGCTGATGAATATCCCGTGAATAATTTCTGGAAAACTAACTTTACCATTGGCAATCTTACAGTTGACACGGTTCCTCGTGTGGAAACCTTTGATGAAACTATTGTGGATCCGGATAATCCATTTACCTCATTCTGGCATCTTCAGTCATCAACTTCATCCTATAAGTGGGATATTCATGAGGGCCCATCTGCTAACAATCCGAATGCCGGACCAAATCAGGACCATACCACCACGAATATGATGGATCAGTATGCCTTGGTTGCTGGTAAGACTAACCAAACCTCTACAACCGCATACGCTGCTTTGACGACCAACTGTCTTGATTTGCATTATCGCAATGGTTATCCTATTCAGATGGATTTCTGGGAACACATGTTTGGCCAAACCAATGCTACGGGTACCTTGTTGATACAGGTAGGTACAGGTGACAATTTTGTAACCATCGACTCTGTGGTTGGACCTACTCAAACGGAATGTGGCTCAGTATGGAAAAATAAACTTGTCATGTTTAGTGATAATGACGAGGTGGCTAAGGTAAGATTCAGAACCAAGGCTCATACCCGTATGATGGATATCGCAGTGGATGATGTGAACTTCGGTTATGGTCTGCCCGATATCGGTATTGCTGAGGAGAGAGGTTATATGGGTATATTGTATCCGACAGATTTCAATGATAATACCACCTCTTGTATGATTTACGGAGACACTGTACATCCGGTTGTGGCCATTGTCAACTCCGGTCTTACACCAGTTGTGGCATTTGATATTAAGGGTACATGGAAAACTGGTAATGAAATTATTGAACATCAGGAGCATTGGGAAGCTGAAACTGTTAATGGCATTGTTCAGCCGTTCATGCCTGGTGATACTATGGAATATACATTTACCAATACTTTCACAGTCTTTACCTCTTCCAGCATCAGTGACTTCACGGTTGAGTTAATGCTCCCGATGGATAATGATCCAAGGAACAACAAGTCAACAGTACACCCATGTGCTACAACTGATATTGAAGATTATGTGAAGGAAGACGGTCTTGTGCTGCAGCAGAATGTGCCGAATCCTGCTGAAACCAAGACCAGAATCAGCTTCATTACTCCGCGTGCCGGACAGGCTGTGGTGGAAATCTTCAGCTTGACAGGACAGAAACTGTATAGCGAGACTATCAACGCACAATACGGTGAAAATTATCTTGACGTAACGACATCATCATTTGCTGCAGGTATGTATATTTATACTTTGCAGTTCGAGGATGCTGTGTTAAGCAAGAAGATGATCATTCAGAAATAAAGATTGAAAATTATTTTTATTCACTAAATTAATAATACTAAAAATCTAAAACTTTTATGGCAACAGAGCAAATCACAAAAATTGACGACATCGTCGTTCGTTTTGCAGGTGACTCTGGCGACGGTATGCAGCTCTCCGGAACCTTGTTTTCGGACGCTTCAGCCCTCACTGGCAATGACATCGCCACTTTCCCCGACTACCCAGCTGAAATCCGTGCCCCTCACAATACCATTGCTGGTGTGTCTGGCTATCAGGTGCACGTGGGAAACCACATTTACAGTTCCGGTGACAAATGCGACATCCTTGTCGCGATGAACCCAGCCTCCCTCAAATCAAACCTTAAGTGGGCCAAGAAAGGTGCCACAATCATCGTGGACATTGACACCTTCACCGATGAGGCTCTTGAGAAAGCAGGCTACAACGAGAACAATCATCCCTTTACCGATGAGATGGAGCGTGCCTACACCATCATCAAGGCTCCGGTCACCTCATTCACCCAACGTATTGGCAATGAAAAAGGTGCTGACAAGAAAACTGCTGACCGCTGCCGCAACATGTTTGCATTAGGTATCATTTTTTACGCTACCCATAAGAAACTCGACCAAACATTCGCTTATCTTGAACGCAAGTTCGCCAAGAAACCCGAAGTGGTTGCTTTGAACAAGGCTGTTTTGTCGGAAGGCTATGAATATGCCGACAAATTGGAAGTGATGCACTCCCATATTTTCGAAATTGCACATGCTGATAACATGCCCAAGGGTCGTTACCGCAATATTACAGGTAATGTCGCTACCGCATGGGGCCTTTTGGCTGCATCCGAAAAATCCGGTCGCAGACTGTTTTTAGGCTCTTATCCTATCACCCCTGCTACAGACGTGATGGTGGAGTTGGCTAAACATAAATCCTTAGGTGCACGTGTCTTTCAGGCAGAAGATGAAATTGCAGGCGTTTGTTCTGCTATTGGTGCTTCCTACGCTGGAGCTTTGGCTTGCACCTCCACTTCCGGTCCAGGTCTCTCCCTTAAGAGCGAGGCTCTTGGTTTGGCAGTGATGGTGGAACTGCCTTTGGTGGTGGTTGACGTGCAACGTGGTGGCCCTTCCACAGGTCTGCCCACCAAGACCGAGCAGAGCGACCTGAACCAGGCTCTGTACGGCCGTAACGGTGAAGCCCCATTAGTGGTAATGGCTGCCTCTTCCAGCGCCAACTGCTTCTATTGGGCATACAATGCCGCTAAAGTTGCACTGGAGCACATGACCCCTGTCATCCTGCTCACCGACGGTTACCTTGGCAATGGTTCACAGTTGTTCCGTATTCCCAAGATGGCCGACATGCCGGAAATCAAACCACGTTTGGCTACGCCTAATGATCCTAACTACAGACCTTTCCGCCGCGACCCCGTGACCTTCGCACGTGAATGGGCTCTGCCTGGCATGGAAGGACTTCGTCACCGTGTGGGTGGTCTGGAGAAGTGTCCTGATGGACCTCTCAGCACCGATCCCGAAAACCACGCTCTGATGGTGGCTAACCGTCAGGAGAAGGTGAACCGTGTGGCCAACTACATCCCTGACCAGGAAGTGACCGGCAATCCTGATGCCGAACTTCTCGTGGTGGGTTGGGGTGGTACCTCTGGCGCACTCACCCTCGCTGTGGAAGAAATGAACAAAGAAGGTAAGAAAGTGGCTTATACCCACTTCAACTATATTTGCCCGCTTCCGAAGAACACTGGCGACATCCTCAAAAAATACAAGAAGATTGTCGTTTGCGAACTTAACAACGGACAGTTTGCCGGATACCTTCGCACCCAGTTCCCCGAATGCCCGATGACTCAATACAACAAGATTATGGGTCTCCCGTTCGAGGTGGGCGAACTAAAGGCTGAATTCGAAAGACTGCTTGCCAAATAACTCAATCAAGAACCACTTAATTACAGATAATTATGGCAGAAAAACATTTTGTTCCGAAAGCGGATCGCGAATATACAAAAGCTGACTTTACCAGCGACCAAATGGTGAAATGGTGTCCTGGTTGTGGTGACCACGCCATCCTCGCCGCATTGTTGAACACTTT
Organism: uncultured Bacteroidota bacterium; assembly: GCA_902802755.1. GTDB lineage: Bacteria > Bacteroidota > Bacteroidia > Bacteroidales > WCHB1-69 > RUG11690. The sequence continues at coordinate 145,951 of CADCNH010000002.1, forward strand.
CCCGAAAACCAACCACAAGAAGGAAAACATCTGTATGGTGTCCGGTATCGGATGCTCATCCCGTATTCCTTACTATGTGGACACTTACGGTTTTCACAGCATCCATGGCCGTGCTTGTGCTATCGCCACGGGTGTGAAATTGGCCAACCCGGCTCTTTCCGTATGGGTGAGCATGGGCGACGGCGACTCCATGGCTATTGGCGGCAACCACCTGATTCACGCAGTGCGTCGTAACCAGGATTTCAACATCACCATCTTCAACAACGAAATTTACGGTTTGACCAAAGGTCAGTACAGTCCTACAACCAAGTTTGGTCAGGTGACTAAGACCTCACCATATGGCACCATCGACTACCCGTTTAATCCGGGCGAGCTGGTGATGGGTGCACAGGGTACTTTCTATGCACGTGCATTGGATTGTCTGCCGCAACTTACCACCGATATCATGACCCGTGCTGCTAAGCATGACGGGACCAGCGTGGTGGAAGTGCTGCAAAACTGCATGATTTTTAACGACAAAGCCCATGCGGCCATTACCGACCGCGCAGTGCGTGACGATCGCACCATCATCCTTGAGCATGGCAAGCCCATGATCTTCGGCAAGGAGAAAAACAAGGGTCTGCGTTTCAATGGCCGTTGCTTGGAGGCTGTCACCATCGGTGAGAATGGTATCACTATGGACGACATCATGATTCATGACGAGACCACCGAAGACACAGGTATCCACATGATGCTGGCTCGCATGAGCGGCGACCTTCCCGTGGCTATCGGTGTGATTCGCAACGTGAAGAAAACCTCCTACACCCAGCTATATGAAGACCAAATGGAAGAGCAGATGGCCCACGGCAAATACAAATGCGTTGACGACCTGCTGAACAGCGGCGACACCTGGGAGGTGTAGTAAATGAAAAAAAAAGGAGTTCTCAGAAGAGAGCTCCTTTTTTTTAATTCACAATGCATAATTCACAATGTTTAAATTAATGGTGTTGTGAATTTTTTTGTTCCTGTCATAAAAATCTATACTCCATAATGCGATATTTCCGATAATTTGAGTATCTATGCCCTTGCAATAAAAAATATCGATTATGAAAAAACTTATTTCTTTAATTGTCATTTTGGCATTGACATGCGTTGTCTCGGCACAGAATTCACCCAATCATAAAAAATCCGTCAAAGCGGAGACTGGAGAACCCGATACGGAGGCACCTTTTCGTTATGCAGAAACCATGCCTGAGTTCCCTGGCGGCATGGAGGCAATGTATGCTTATTTACAAAAAGAAATAAAGTATCCGAAATCGGCTATCAATAAAAAAATTGAGGGTACAGTCATTATTGAGTTTGTGATTGAAAAAGATGGGAAAGTCACGAATGTAAATCCTTTGGTTCCTCTCTCTTCCGAATGTGACGCGGAGGCTATACGTGTGGTTAAGAAAATGCCTAAATGGAAACCAGGGACAATTGACGGAAAGCCTGTCCGTTGTTATTTTAATATTCCTATTAGATTTAAGTTATAATGACGCTTTAACGTTCAAAACACACATACTCTAAGGGTTTAATTCCTTTTTTTGAATGTGATTATCTTTTTCCGTCTTGTTAAGATTTAGATTAATGGAGAGAAATTTATAGCATCAGCTATAGTCACACCATCTCGCGGCGGCAAATAAAGTGCTTCGGTGCATGGAAACTGCTCGCCGCGACCGAATACACAACCCGTAACTCGTCCCTATGAGACGGTTGCGGTTCCACCGCAATTTTGGCCGCATCGCGGCCACCCCCGCATAGCACGATGAACGGGAAATGTATCACGGCGTGCCAGAGGTACGCACCTGTCGCAGTCAAATTATCGGGTAAGTTATCCAACGGCTGAAAGCCGTGTAAGAATTCAGTACGGGGTAAAACCCCGATATGATGAAATCTTCCGGATAATATTGCTGGCAGAAGACCCGCATGGAGCATAACGTGGCGTTACAAGACTAAAAGGGATAATTCCGTTTTTTAATTCTTAATTCTTAATTCTTAATTCTAACCCCTATCCCCTAATCCCTATCTCCTGTACCCTGTAACCTCACTTCCCCCAATTATCCCTATCCAGACTTCTGAAATTGATGGCTTCGGAGAGGTGCTCGTTGCTGATGTCAGCGGCACCGTCCAGGTCGGCGATGGTACGGGCCACTTTTAAGATGCGGTCGTATGCTCGAGCGGAGAGGCCTAATTTGTCCATGGTGTTTTTCAGCAGTTCAAGTCCTTCGCTGTCCACTACGCAGTACTGTCGTAATAGTTTGGTGTTGATTTGTGCGTTGCAGTGGATGTCAGGATAGATTTTGTAGCGTTCTTCTTGGATTTTGCGGGCCTGTACCACACGCTCGCGCACCATCGCGCTTGTCTCGCCTAAGGGGGCTCTGGTAAGCTCATCGGTGGATAATGGTAACACTTCAACATGCAGGTCAATTCGGTCCATCAAAGGTCCTGATATCTTACTAAGGTACTTTTGCACCACGCCTTGTCCGCAGGTGCAGGGTATTTTGGGGTGGTTGTAGTTGCCGCAAGGGCAGGGGTTCATGGCGGCGACAAACATGAAGGAGGCGGGGAAGGTGACACTGTACTTGGAACGTGATATGGTGACACTGCGTTCCTCCAGGGGTTGACGAAGTACTTCAAGGGTTTGCCGTTTGAACTCGGTCAACTCGTCTGCAAAGAGCACACCATTGTGAGCCAAGGATATTTCTCCGGGCTGTGGATTAGAACCCCCTCCGACCAACGCCACATCACTTATGGTGTGGTGTGGCGCGCGGAAGGGCCTTACTGAAATTAGTGACGAATAACGATTCATCTTTCCGGCAACGGAGTGAATCTTCGTCGTTTCGAGAGCCTCAGATAAGGTTAAGGGTGGTAAGATGGAGGGCAAGCGTTTGGCGAGCATGGACTTGCCTGAACCAGGTGGACCAATCAGAATAAGATTATGCCCGCCGGCGGCGGCAATCTCCATGGCACGCTTGATGTTCTGCTGTCCCTTTACATCGATAAAGTCAAATTCGTAGTTGCATAGACTGCGCTGGAATTCTTCGCGGGTATTGACGATGGTGGGTGGAATAGGGACTCCTTTGTCGAAAAAGTCGATGACTTGTCGGATGTTGTCCACACCAAGTACCTCTATATCGCTCACAATTGCCGCCTCGCGGGCGTTCTGTGCCGGCAGTATAATTCCCTTCATTTTTCTTTTTCGTGCCTCTATGGCGACGGGAAGGGCTCCTCTGATGGGTTGGAGGTGACCGTCCAGAGATAATTCGCCCATAATGTAGTAATCTCCCACTTTGTCATAGCCTTTGATTTGCTCGGAAGCAATTAGGATGCCAATGGCTAAATTGAGGTCGTAGGCGCTGCCTTCTTTGCGGATGTCGGCAGGTGCCATGTTGATAACAATCTTTTTGCCAGGTATTTTGTAACCATTATTTTTCAATGCGGTATCTATCCTTTGTTGACTTTCTTTGATGGCACTGTCGGGAAGCCCCACTAAAAAGAAACTGATACCATTCTCGATGTTTACTTCAATGGTGATGGGAATGGCTGCAACCCCCATCAATGCACAGCTGTGTGTTTTTATAAGCATCTTAATATCAATATTTTATCGAATCATAATTTTGTTTTGTTTTTGTCAATTAGGTCTTTGACACAAGTTTGACGCTGCAAAGATAAACAAAATAATAATATAATAATCAAAAATAGTAAAAATATTTACCATTTTGGTAGAAAGGCATTTGGGATGTGATGAAGCTGAAAATTCTCACCATTCTGCACGATAGAGACAATGTCAAATCGTACTTCTTTGGAAATGTTTTTGCGTGTAAGGTAGAGGTTTGCCGCTCGGATGAGGTTCTTTTGTTTTTGAGGGGTGACGAAGGTCTCTGGTTCTCCGAGGGTTGTATAACTGCGTGTTTTTACCTCACAAAATACAAGATAGTCTTCATTGAGAGCGATCAGATCCACTTCCAGATGGTAGCATTTCCAGTTCCGTTCCAGGATGACGTAGTTGTTTTTCCGATAATATTCCATTGCCAAAACCTCGCCTTTTTGTCCCAATTCTTGATTTGCTGTTTTCATACTTTTTGCATAATTAAAATAATTTGCAAATATAATATAATAATTTATATAGTTATAAAAAAACAACAAAAAAAGCCCCTCCGATAGGGGAGAGGCTTTGTAATTTATAAGAAATAAGGCTTAAGGTGAAGAGATTATTTCTTACCTTTGTCCTTTTGACCAGCGTGACCACGGAAGATACGTGTCGGAGCGAATTCGCCTAATTTGTGGCCTACCATGTTTTCAGTAACGTAAACGGGGATGAATTTGTTGCCGTTATGCACTGCGATGGTAAGTCCGACGAAATCGGGGGAGATCATAGAGGCGCGTGACCAGGTCTTGATAGTGGTTTTCTTGCCTGATTCCTGAGCTTCCAGTACTCTTTGTTCCAATTTGTAATGGATATATGGACCTTTTTTTAATGAACGACTCATAATATTCTACTTTAAGATTATTTTTTTCTTCTTTCGATGATGTACTGATCAGAGTTTTTCTTCGGATGACGGGTTCTGTAACCTTTAGCTGGCAAGCCCTTGCGTGAGCGCGGGTGTCCACCGGAGGCACGACCTTCACCACCACCCATGGGGTGATCAACAGGGTTCATAACAACGCCACGGACGCGGGGTCTGCGGCCCAACCAACGGCTTCTACCTGCTTTACCTGAGACTTCGAGGCTGTGGTCGATATTGGAAACCATACCGATAGTAGCTTTGCAAGCGCAGAGGATCATACGGGTTTCGCCGGATGGCATTTTGATAACGGCATACTTGCCTTCACGAGACATCAGCTGTGCGTAAGAACCGGCACTACGTGCGATCTTAGCACCCTGGCCCGGACGCAATTCGATGTTGTGAATTACGGAGCCGAAAGGAATCTCGCCCAGTGGAAGCGTGTTGCCCAAGTCGGGAGATACACCCGTTCCTGAAACGATCACTTGATCTACTTTCAGGCCGTGAGGAGCAACAATGTAGCGCTTTTCGCCGTCGGCATAAAAAACCAATGCGATACGGGCCGAACGGTTCGGATCGTATTCAATGGTCTTAACGGTTGCCGGGATACCATCTTTTTCTCTTTTGAAATCAATAAAACGATACATCTTCTTATGACCGCCACCGCGGTTTCGCATCGTCATTTTACCACAATTATTTCTACCGCCTGTGCTCGGATGAGCGCATAATAAGCTCTTTTCCGGCTTGCTTGTGGTAATGTCGTCAAACGCACTGATAACTTTGAAGCGTTGACCTGGCGTTACTGGTTTGTACTTTTTTAATGCCATTGTTTATTGCTATTAAATATTGCTGTATAAATCGATTTTTTCTTCCTTGCTGACGAAAATCATGGCTTTCTTGAAGGTATTTTTCTGACCTTGGATCATGCCGGCCTTGGTGTAGCGTGAGGTTGACTTACCGCGTTGGATGAGGGTGTTCACCTGCAGCACTTTCACACCGTAAAGGTCCTCGATTTCTTTTTTAATCTGAGGTTTGGTGGCCTTTCTGTCAACAATGAAACCATAACGGTTGTATTTTTCGCCAACCATTGTCATCTTTTCACTGATGATGGGTTTAATAACTACGTTCATTTTTGTATGTATTACTTGTTATTGACTCTGTTAATATTACTCGCCCAACATGTTTTCGATGTCTTTCAAGCTGTTTTCGCAAATGATGAGGTTGTTGGCGTTCAGCACATTGTAAGTGTTCACGTCTTTAGCTCTCATCACGTTGGCGCGTTTCAGGTTGCGAGCTGACAGGTAAACGTTTCTGTTGCTTTCGTTAACCAGCATCAGCGTTTTGGCATCTTGCAGGTTGAATTTCTTCAGAATATCCAAGTAAGATTTGGTCTTGGGTGCTTCGAAGGAGAAATCTTCCACTACGATGATCTTGTCTTCTTTAGCCTTGTAAGTCAGGGCTGAGAAACGGGCCAAGCGTTTGATTTTCTTGTTCAGTTTGAAATTGTAATCTCTGGGGTGAGGTCCGAAGACAGTGGCACCACCGCGGATGGTCGGAGACTTGATGCTACCTGCACGTGCGCCGCCCGTACCTTTTTGTCTTTTCAGTTTGCGCGTACTGCCGGAAACGGTTGATTTTTCCAGAGTGTCGTGCGTTCCTTGTCTTTGATTGGCCAGATATTGCTTCACATCCAACCAAATAGCGTGATCGTTAGGCTCTACATTAAAGATGTTGTCGTTTAATGTGACTGTCTTGCCTGATTCGCTTCCGTCGATTTTATATACTCTTAACTCCATCTCTCAATTTTTATATATGAACCATTAGGTCCTGGTACGGAACCTTTTACTAAAACTAAATTCTTTTCTTTCACGATCTTCATGATCTGCAGGTTGATCATCTTCACCTGTTTGTTACCGGTTTGACCAGCCATGCGCATACCTTTCAATACTCTTGAAGGGTAGGAGGATGCACCCAGAGAACCGGGAGCTCTCAGACGGTTGTGCTGACCGTGCGTGCTGTCGCCGACACCGCCGAAGCCGTGACGTTTGACGACACCCTGGAAACCTTTACCTTTTGAAATGCCGATGACATCAACAAACTCACCTTCCTCGAATACGGTGACATCCAAAATCTCACCATACTGTTTCTTGTGACCTTCCTCGAAACGTGTGAACTCGCGCAACAGTTTCTTCGGGGTTGTGCCGGCCTTGGCAAAGTGTCCTTTCAACGCTTTGGTCGTCCGTTTTTCTTTCTTTTCATCGTAACCCAATTGGATTGCATTGTAACCGTCTTTCTCAACGGTCTTGACTTGCGTAACTACGCAAGGACCAGCCTCCAATACCGTGCATGGCACTATCTTGCCAGAGGCATCATAGATGCTAGTCATCCCAATTTTTTTTCCTAATAATCCAGACATTTTGTTTAATTTTATAATGTTTTTAGTTCCGGTTCTCGCAAACCGATTTTTCTTTCATTTTCGTAATTCCTTTATAATGAGATGTTTATATGCAAAAATTCCATACTCCTCTACCTCATTTTAGGGAGTGCAAATATACATATTTTTTTGATTGATAGATAGGTAAATAGATTTTTTTTCAACTTTTTCTATTTGCCTGGATTTGACTGCTTCGGAAAGAGGTGATTCACGGCTTCTCCTTTGGGATTATTTGCCCTCGTTTTTCAAGATGATCAGCACGGTATATATGAGTATCTTGATGTCCATCTGAATCGACATGTTTTCCAAGTACAGGAGGTCGAAACGCATACGCTCCACCATCTCATCCACGTTCTCGGCATAGCCGAATTTCACCTGCCCCCAGGAGGTGATACCGGGCTTGACACCCAACAGCAATCGATAGTAGGGGGCTTTCTCCACAATTTTGTCAATATAATATTGACGCTCAGGTCTTGGTCCTACCAACGACATGTCGCCTTTCAGCACATTGAAGAACTGGGGGGTCTCGTCCAAACGCGAACGACGCATGAAACGGCCGAACTTGGTGATGCGGGGGTCTTCCTCACTCGACAGCATGGGGCCGTTTTTCTCCGCATCCGTATACATCGATCTGAATTTGATGATGTTGAAGGGTTTGCCTTGATAGCCGATTCTCTCTTGCTTGTAGAAAATGGGGCCCTTAGATGAACATTTGACTCCGATAGCCAAAAAGAGATATAAGGGCAACAAGAGAATGATGGCAAAAAAGGATATGACGATGTCCATCATGCGTTTGACATAGCGTTGCCAGGGTGACATGTATTCGGAGTCAATGGAAATCAAAGGCTCATAAAACACCGACGACATTTTGATGGTGCCCATCAGGTAGTCCTGTGTTTGAGGCAGTATGCTCAAGGTCAGTCCGGGAATCTCTCTGATGGTTGACAGTATCTCTTCAATGTATTTCCGTTGGCCATTATGAATGGCGATAATGATTTCTTCGATATGTTCTTTTTGAATGATGTCGCGCATATCGTTAAGACCGCCCATGCAGGGTAATGCAGAGCTGAGCGTGTGGTCATCGTTGTTGGGCAATGAGATGTATCCTACAATGTAGTTGCCGGAGCGTATGTTCTGTTTTACTACCGATTGATAGGTGTTCAAAGCGATTTCGTCACTGCCGATAATCAGAGTTTTGAAACCGATTTCACCGCTATGGATCATGCGGTTGATGTGGGTGGTCATCAAGACCCTCGGTATGTATGTCAGCATAAACTGGCATCCGAAAAGCACCAGAAAATATTTAATGTAGTCGGAGGGAGTGTTTACGATATCATCCAAGATGAAAACAAAGAAAAACAGAATGACACCGAAAAGACTGACAAAAAATGTTCGTCCCAATTCTTTCAGACGTGATTTCCTGTATATATTATGGTAATAGCCGATAAACAAATGCAGGAGCATCCAATAAATGGGCAGTAGGCAGATGCCGAGCCAGAACTTGTTGTCATGCAGAATGGCAGCGGAGAATTGGTCGAACACGTGGGAGTCCACATTGTATTTTCTATAGATGAAAAAAATCACCCATGTGATAATCGCCGCCAGAATGTCCATGACAACGTGATAGCCAATGAGTAAATTTTTGTTTCGTTTCATCCGTTTACAATTCACAATTCACAATTCACAATTCACAAGCCATAATCCATCATCCATCATCCATAATCCATCATCCATCATCCATCATCCATCATCCCATCATCCTGTAATCCTATAATCCTATAATCATCTAACCACCCTAACCCCTAACCCCTAATCACTAATCCCTGTCCCCTGAAACCTGTCCCCTGAAACCTCCTAACCCCTAATCCCTAACCCCTAATCACTAATCACTGACCCCTGACCACTGCTTACGCTTGCGGTCCGGTAATAACCTTCACATAATCAATGTAGTAATGGGTGTCACGGTCACTCAATCGGGCTCCACTCAGCAGTATTTTGATGTTGATAATACCGGGGAAGATGGTTCCGGAGTTATAAATGTTGGTCAGGTTTTCATCCAAATTGATATAGGCGGTCTGCCATTTGTCGGTAGCATACAACCCGCCGCAAGGATATACGTTGAAATAGCTGGGAGCGTATATTTCTATGTTTAAATCATTATCGCATTTGTATCTGATTTCCAAGTAGGTCTGGTAGTTGACAGGCAAACTGATTTCGGAGGAAGCCACTTCAAAACTGTTACGCAGGGAGTCGTTGGTGAGAGACAGCAAACCGATTCTGTTGGTGTTGTCTTCCGGATCCATCACACAGTTGAAATTGACAATGGACATCAACGTGTTGTGTGGGGAAAAGGAATTCTGCGAGGTGAAAGGCTCTATTAATTTGAAAATAGCATACTTATGGTATTCATAAAATTTGTGCATGCTTTCTTTGTTGATATATGTAGTCTTACCCTTTTGCAGCAGCACTCTCTTTTTGTATGTTTTGACATAGCTATAACCTTTGATGGTGCTGCTTAGTCCGTTTTTCTTGAAGCAGGGTACAATGTCCACATAGCTGCTGTCGTTGTCATTTACGTCCAAAATAGGAACCGTGCAAGGCAGTTCCCATACACCTAAGGCCTTGCCTCCGTATGATACAAATACATGGGTGAATTTATGCTGCCCCATCACGTACAATTTGTCTTCATCAGTAATCTGCTCATCATGTTCCACATTATAGTTGGATACGTCAAAGCAGTCGTCAAAAGCGTCTTTGCTGAATTCCAGCATGGCAGGGGTATAGTCATGCTTGTCTTTGCATGAACAAAAACAGCAGCATAATACCGTAAGTAAAAGTAAAAATTTCTTCATCCTATATATAACGTTGAATGTGGTGTTTTATTTTATGTTGCAGTTCATTTTTTCGATAATTTGGTATGCGGTTTTCAACGCATGGTATCCATCATGCAGACTGACTTCGGGAATAAGTTGATTATCAATAGAATGAATAAAACTCTCCAGTTCGCAGCGGATGGCGTTATTGGCTTCAATCTGGGGCATATCGATAATGATTCGTTTTTTGCCTTTTTCCTCACCCAAATCAAGAATCATGGCGAAAGGATCATCTACTTCTCCAGTAACATTTTCTATATGAATCATTTCAGTCTTTTTTTCTAAAAGATCCATGCTGATATAGGCGTTATCCTGGAAGAGACGGATTTTCCGCATGTTCTTCATCGAGATACGGCTGGCAGTGAGGTTGGCAACACAACCGTTTCCAAAGGTAAGGCGTACATTGGCAATATCGAAGGTGTCGGTGACGATAGCTACACCGCTGGCTTGGATGTCAATGATAGGGCTGTTGACGATTTTAAGCACAATATCGATATCATGAATCATCAGGTCTAAAATGACGGAAACATCGTTTCCACGGGGATTGAAGAGAGCCAAACGATGGCCTTCAATAAACATAGGATGTTTGATTTTGGATCTGGCGGCAAGGAAAGCGGGGTTGAAGCGTTCCACATGGCCCACTTGCACGGGGATATTGTACTCGCGACCAAGTTGCAGTAGCTCTTCGGCTTGCGCAACAGTGGCGGTGACAGGCTTTTCGATGAAGACTGGCTTACGGTGTTGCATGGCTAATTTTGCCATCTCGTAATGGTGTGTGGTGGTGCACACAATATCAGCGATGTCGCATTGTGCCAGCAGTTGCTCGGCTTGTTCAAAAAAAGGTACTCCCAATTGTTCGGCAACTTCTTTAGCGTGGGCGATATTCACATCATATATGCCGCATAATTCGGCTTTATCACTTTCATTAATGCATTTGCAATGTATTTGTCCGAGGTGCCCGACCCCGAAAACACCAATTTTTTTCATTCGTCACATTTTAACTTGCAAAAATACGAATTAATTAGCAAAGATGCAAATTAATAAAACTGAAAACTGAATCTCTATGCGGGGGTTGCGGTTCCACCGCAATTTTTTTGAATTCTGAAATTTGAATTCTATCCCTTAATCCCTAATCCCTGTCCCCTGTAACCTGCTACCTGCTACCTGCGTAGCTTCGCTATCGCCTTCCTCGCCATACCGTTCACTTCTTCCGATACTCTCCAGAAATAGATGGTGGCGATGCCGAGGCCTCCCAATAGCACAGTTTTTATGATACCGTCAATAATGTTGTTTATCACGGGTTTAAAGGGTAGGGAAGTGAAAATGGGATAGAGAGTTTTAATCCATAAAATATTGACTATGAATATTGTAGAAATGATAACAACCACTTTTAATTGTGCCCAAGAGAGTGGATTGGTGCCGATTTTCCACCTGATTAAAACTAATAACATGCTGATATACAAGACGTATGAAATCAGGTTGGAGAGGGCAGAACCATTGATGCCCAAGATGGGAATTAAATAGATGTTGAGAAGTATGGCCGAGGTCGTTAGAAATACCGTGAAAATCAGTGACATGTAATAATATCGGGAGTATCCGAGAACTGAAGTGCCCACGCCGAAGGTCGAAATAAAGAGTCGTGAAAGGGCCAAGATGAATACCACCCATTTTCCAGCTGCATAATTTTGCCCGTTAGGAAGGATTTGGAAGGCAAGATCAATGTTTATCCATATCATCGCAAAAATGAATGAGCCTGCCAACAGTTGATGCAGCGACACTTTTTGGCACAGGTTGTTGACCACAGGTATGTCGTTGTCTTTCATGGCCTGTGCAATTTGCGGTTGAGCAATGGCACCGAGCGAACGATAGGGGATTTCTACCAAAGTGGCAATATAGGTGGCAATGGCATAGACGCCCATATAGGCCAAGCCCATCTTCGCTGACACGAAAAGTGTACTTAGTGTGGGAGTGATGTTGCCAGCCAATGCTGCTGTAATCAAAAACAAGGTGTAAAGCGCGAAATCTTTTTTCAGCTGAGGCGTTAGATGCTGCCAGTCGGGTTTGAAAGAGATTCTTTTTAAGCTCAACAAATAGATAATATTGAGTATGGTGGCTAAGCCGTAAGTGGCACAGAACCAGATTACTAAACCGTCAAGACTAATGTATTTGAAACCGAAGAGCAGATAGCCGATAAGGAGTGAGGCTCGGATGACGACTTCCCGTATGAATTTAGGTATAGTGATACGCATCAGTACATTGGAGTTGACCTCAAAGACTGACATGTAGAGCATGAAGAAGGCTAAGGGGATGATAAAATAGTAGTAGTTGACCAGCAAAGGTGCATTGTCGATGTATTTGCTGATAATCCATTCTTTACATAACAAAAAGACAGAAAGGAAAATAAAAAAACCGATAAACGGAATGACAATGCTCCAGAAGAACACGCCATGGTCTTTGTGTTCTTCGTCTTTGAAATAGGGGTAGAAGCGCATCATGGAGGCCGTGGTGCCTAACTGTGCCAAACCGGAAAATAGTATGGCGATATCAAGCAGCGCACGCGTCAAGCCCACTTCCTCGGTGCTGAGATATTTGGTGAGTACGAAGAAAGTGGTGACAAAGCCGATGGCGATGCCTATGTAATTGGCAATGGTTCCTTTGATACTTTGTCGGATGATGATACCCATTCGCTATTAGTTTTTGTATATATATATAAAAATAAGTCGGGAGTTACCCCGACTTATGTATTTTGGGGAAACGTTGTTAATTGTTCAGGGCTTCCGCTCCGCTCACAATCTCTATCAGTTCGTTGGTAATGGCCGACTGTCGGGCATTGTTGTATTTGAGTCTCAGCTCTTTCAGCATCTCATTGGCATTGTCGGTAGCCTTGGACATGGAGGTCATACGTGCACCATGTTCCGAAGCGATGGAGTCGATGAGGGTTTTATACAGCTGAAGCTTCAAGATTCTGGGAGTCAGCGTTCTGAACAGTTCTTCCTTGGAAGGCTCGAAGATATAGTCGTTCTTCAATTTGCTTCCTTCCGTATTGGCAGGAGCCGCTACCGGGAGGAATTGTTCCACTGTCACTCTTTGGGTGGCAGCGTTAACAAATTGATTATAAATGATTTCTACCTTGTCGATTTCTTTCTTTACAAACTTGTCCATCAAGTCCTCTGCGATGCTGGCAATTTCTGAAAACTCGGGTTTGTCCAGTAGTTGTTCATTGGTGAGCAGGGCAGGGTAGGACTTGCCAAGTTGCTCCTTTCCTTTCTTGCCCAGGAAAATGAACTGCACATTGCCGTCCTGCAGCTGTTTGTTGTATTTTTCCTTTACCAGTCGGTGAGCTTCTTTGACAATGGAAGAGTTGAAACTGCCGCATAGTCCTTTGTTGGAGGTGATGGCAATGACCACTACTTTTTCGGGTGCACGCTGTACAAACAGGGGCATGTCTTCCACTGTGTCGGCGGCATCGGAGATATTCCGCATGATTTCACTCAGCTTGTTAGAGTAAGGACGCAGGGCGATGATGGCCTGCTGCGAGCGGCGGAACTTGGCGGCTGACACCAGTTTCATGGCGCTGGTAATCTTTTCCGTGGACTCGATAGAGGAAATTCGGGTTCGTATTTCTTTTAGATTTCCCATAGATTATTTTTCGTATTTTTTGCAGACTTCTTTGCAGGCAGCTTCCAAGGTTTGCATGATGCTGTCGTCAATCTTTCCACTGCGCAAGGTGTCCAATACATCCTGATGCTCGTCGTGCATGGTTTGGATATATTCGGTTTCGAAATTCTTGATTCTGTTGGTGGGAACCTTTTGCAGCAGACCTTTCACACCGCAGAAGATGATGGCGATTTGTTCTTCCACCTTAAGGGGTGAGTATTGGGGCTGTTTCAGGATTTCCACGTTGCGAGCACCTTTGTCCAATACATTTTGTGTGGCTTGGTCCACATCGGAACCGAACTTGGTGAAAGACTCCAGCTCGCGGAATTGTGCCTGGTCGAGTTTCAATGTACCGGCGATTTTCTTCATGGACTTGATCTGGGCGTTACCACCTACACGGGATACGGACACACCCACGTTGATAGCGGGGCGCACACCTGCGTTGAACAAGCCAGTCTCCAGGAAAATCTGACCATCGGTGATGGAGATAACGTTCGTTGGAATATAAGCTGACACGTCACCGGCTTGGGTTTCGATGATGGGCAGAGCGGTGAGTGAACCACCTCCTTTGACAATAGGCTTGATGCTTTCGGGCAGGTCGTTCATCTTGGCGGCAATCTCATCAGACTCGATGATTTTGGCGGCTCTTTCCAGTAGTCTTGAGTGCAAGTAGAACACATCGCCAGGGTAAGCCTCACGTCCAGGCGGACGACGGAGCAGCAGGGAAACCTCACGGTAAGCCACAGCTTGCTTGGACAAGTCGTCGTAGATGATTAACGCTGGGCGTCCACTGTCTCTGAAGTACTCGCCGATGGCTGCTCCGGCAAAAGGAGCGTAGAACTGCATGGCGGCGGGGTCGGAGGCGGTAGCGGTCACCACAACAGTGTAGGGCATAGCACCTCTTTCTGTCAGTGTCTTGACGATGGCGGCCACGGAAGAACCTTTCTGACCAACAGCTACATAGATACAGTAGATAGGTTCGCCTTTTTCGTAGAACTCCTTCTGGTTGATGATGGTATCGATGGCGATAGCGGTCTTACCAGTCTGACGGTCACCGATAATCAACTCACGCTGGCCACGGCCAATGGGAATCATAGCGTCGATGGCCTTGATACCGGTTTGGAGCGGCTCTTTTACGGGTTGACGGAAGATAACACCAGGAGCCTTACGCTCGATGGGCATCTCGTACAGTTTTCCTTCAATTTTGCCCTTGCCGTCGATGGGTTCGCCCAGGGTGTTGATGACACGTCCGAGCAGGCCTTCGCCCACATTGATGGAGGCAATTTTGCCGGTTCGCTTGCAGATGTCACCCTCGTTGAGCTTTTTGGAGTCGCCGAGGAGCACGACACCCACATTGTCCTCTTCCAGGTTCAGCACAATGCCGGTGATGGTCTCTCCCTCCTGGGTTTCGAAGGTCACCAACTCGCCGGAGCAGGCGTTGTATAGTCCGTAAACACGGGCAATGCCGTCACCGACGACCAAGACTGTACCTGTCTCTTCCAGCTCGGATTTGGCATCGTAGTTTTGTAGTTGCTGCCGCAATATCGCGGTCACTTCTGATGGTTTAATTTCGGCCATATTATGTTTGTTGAATTGTTGAATTGTTTATTCGTTTATTCGTTTATACGTTAAGACGCTCACTTCGTTTGCTCGGGAAGACACTCGCTTCGCTCGTTCGGGAAGACGAGTATGTCGTCTTGACGTATTTCCGAGTACACGAAGTGTACGACTTCCCGTTTATCCGTTCTAGAACGCCGCTTGATATACATTGTGCGAGAATTCGGCCCTGAGCTTGTTGATTTTAGCCAAAATGCTGGCGTTGAAGAGGAAGTCGTCAATTCTGACGAGAATGCCGCCGATGATGTTTTTATCCACTTTTTCTTGAAGCTGGATGGTGGCATGAGTCTCTTCTTCCAGCAGTTTTTTCAGGGCAGTTGCAAGTTCTTCGCTAAGCGGTACAGCGGTAGTAATCTGAGCGATTTTAATGTTATGGTGAATATTATATAAGCTTAAATATTCGTCACAAATGATAGAAAGAGAAGGCTCTCTTTTCTTTTTGATAATCAGTGAAAGAAAACCAAAGGTGGTTTTGCTGATTTTGCCTGAAAAAAGGTCTGCAAAGATGTCATTCTTTTTGTCAGGGAAGATAACAGGACTTTCGATGATAGCCTTCAGTTGCGAATTATCTTTCAACACGGATTTAATAAGGGCTAAATCTTTGTTTACCGCTTCTATTTCATCTTGTTGGCTGGCAAAATCGAACAGTGCTTTGGCGTATCGGCCTGCTAATTTAGTGCTTTTCATAGCTTAAAATAGTCATTTTAAAAGATTCCTTCTCGTATGAGGTCATGAATATGGATGACGCCCAGATATTCTTCTTGGTCGTTGACGACGAACAGGTTGGTGATGTTTTTCTGTTTCATCAGGTTTAGTGCGTCGAGAGCGAGGGCGTTCACATTGATGGTTTTTGGGTTCACGGTCATCACATCACGGGCGGTCAACTGGGCATAGTCGGGATTTTTCTCCAACATGCGTCGCAGGTCGCCATCGGTGATGGCACCCACCACTTTTTTGTCAACAGTGACAGCGGTTACGCCTAAGCATTTGCCGGAAATTTCCAGAATTACTTGTGGCATAGCCGCATCGGGATGTACGAGGGGTACATCGTTGTACTTGTATAAGTCTGCCACTTTCAGGTACAGGCGTTTGCCTAAGATACCGCCAGGGTGGAACTTGGCAAAGTCGTTGGAGCTGAAGCCGCGGAGCTCTATTAGACAGCTGGCGATGGCGTCACCCATAGCCAATTGTGCGGTGGAGCTACATGTCGGTGCCAGGTTATTGGGGCATGCTTCTTTATCGACGGTGCAGTTGAGCACATAGTCGGCTTCGGAAGCCAGAAACGACTGGGTGTTGCCTACCAAAGCGATAAGTGTTGTCTGGCTTTGTTTGAGGAAGGGGATCAGCACGGAAATTTCAGGTGTGTTGCCACTTTTTGAGATGGCGATGACCACATCATCGGGCTGGATGATACCCAAATCACCATGGATGGCGTCGGCGGCATGCATATATACCGCTGGTGTGCCCGTGGAGTTAAAGGTAGCCACTATCTTTTGGGCGATGATGGCGCTTTTTCCGATGCCGGTAACAATCACGCGGCCTTTGCAGTGGAGAATCACATCGAGACAACGGACAAAATCATCGTCAAGGTACTGCTGTAAGTCCAGCACTGCCTTCGACTCCAACTGGAGCACCTTCTTAGCCGTTTCGATGATGCGTCGGTCCATTAATTTAATGTGCTAATTGACAATGTGCTAATGTGCTAATTAATTAGGGGTTAAGAATTAGTGAATAGGGGTTGTTGTTGAATTTTGTTTTTTTATTGCGATAGCTATCTACTATCGTTAATTCTTAATTACTGATTCCTGACCCCTGATCACTGATCACTGATCACTATTTTCTGTGTCTCTTTTTTCTTTCCAACTCATTCGGTTCGAGGGCCATCTGGTTGCCGGCCAGCAGGGAAGCGACACCTTCGGTGTTGTGTTTCTCGGCCTGGCATTCGGGGCACTGGCATTCTTCGTGGTATTCTCTGGGTTCAGTGTAAGTAGTGATAACACCTTCAAAGTTACGCAGGATAACCTTATGCGGACTCTGTGAGATGACGTAGTTCGGCATAACAGGAGTCTTGCCACCACCGCCGGGGGCGTCCACCACAAAAGTGGGAACGGCATAGCCTGATGTATGGCCACGCAGGAATTCGATGATTTCGATACCCTTGGAAACGGGGGTGCGGAAGTGTTCCAGACCCATAGAGAGGTCGCATTGGTAAATATAGTATGGACGAACACGCATTTTCACAAGTTCCTGTACCAGTTTCTTCATCACGTAAGGGCAGTCGTTCACGCCGCGGAGCAACACCGACTGGTTGCCTAATGGAATACCGGCGTTGGCCAGTCTGGCACAAGCGGCAGCGGATTCTTCAGTAACCTCGTTGGGGTGGTTGAAGTGGGTGTTCACCCAGATAGGATGATATTTCTTCAGCATGTTCACCAAGTCGTCGGTGATACGCTGCGGGCAAACCACGGGGGTACGGGTGCCCAGACGGATAATCTCAACATGAGGGATAGCGCGCAGACGCTGGATAATGGATTCCAGCATACGGTCGCTTACCATCAGGGCGTCACCGCCGGAAAGCAGCACGTCGCGAACTTGCGGGGTGCGGGCGATATAATCGATGGCTTTCTGGATTCTCTCTGAGGGAGATTCGCAGTCGTTCTGGCCGGCGAATCTACGACGGGTGCAGTGGCGGCAGTACATGGAGCACATGTCGGTAATCAGAAACAGCACTCTGTCGGGGTAGCGGTGGGTGAGGCCCGGAACGGGAGAGTCCTCGTCCTCGTGCAGCGGGTCGAGCAGGTCGGCGGGCGACTGGTGAGTCTCGGCGATAGTCGGGATAGCCTGACGGCGTACGGGACAGTGGCGGTCGGTAGGATCAATCAAACTCAGGTAGTAAGGGGTGATAGCCATTCTCAAGGTCTTGAGCGATTGGGCTACGCCTTCCTCTTCCTCGGGAGTCAGATCAATGTATTTCTTCAATTCGTCTAAGGTCTCAATGCGGTTCTTCACCTGCCATTTCCAGTCGTTCCACTGTTCGTCAGTCACGTTCGGGAACATTTCTTTTCTTCTGCTTGCCATTTTTATCTTATTATTTATTTGTTGATTTATTTATTTTATTTCTAATTTGCTAACCCCTGCAACCTAACCCCTGTAACCTAACCCCCGTAACCTAAGCCCTGTAACCTAAGCCCTGTAACCTAAGCCCTGTAACCTAAGCCCTGTAACCTAAGCCCTAATCCCTAATAATTAGCTTGCAAAGATACGAAAAATAATTTAATGTATATTATAATATTTTAATTTTGTTTTGTAGCTTGCATTTTTTACGTTTTATAGTAAAAATTTATTTATATTTAAAAATAATTATCAACAAATTATTTTTGTATTAAATCTATTTATATCTTTGCATACTGTTATTGTTGGCGGTTATGGTCTTCCATACTGCTGATTTAGAAAAACTTAATTCTTCACCACCATGCAAAGTTCAACCCAAAACAACTCCGAAATTGCAGCCACACCCTTCATGAATGTTCGTACCGACTATGCCTTCAAACGTGTCTTCGGTGATATCCGCAACAAAAAAATTCTGCTTTCAATGCTCAATGCTTTTCTTACAGACTATATCGGTGTAATCGAAGACATTGAGTTGTTAAACACAGAGCAGTTGGGGATTACCAAAGAGCATAAGCGGATGTCGTATGACCTGTATGGCAAGGAATGGAACAAGCGCCGTTTTATCGTTGAGATGCAGCGGGGGAGACTCCGGTTTTACATACGCCGTGCGGTGGCCTACATGAGCCGTGCCGTTGACAACTCGTTGACGAAGGGGGACCTGGAGTATGAGTTTCCGGAAATTTTGTCTTTGAACTTTATGGACTATGAGGACGCCTCAATAATCAAGCCAGACAGGTATATCCAGCGTGTGATGCTGAGGAACGACGAAAATGAAATTTTTTTTGAAGAAATGATGTATATTTTCGTAAATTTATGTATATTTGCAGACGGAAAAGGGAAGGAAAATCTATCCGAGCCGAAGGAGAAATGGGGTTTTTACATGAAAAACATGGAGAGACTGACCGAAGCGGATGTGCGAGACGAGACGGGAGTTTTCAAAGAATTCATAGATTTGTGCAGAATGTCGAACCTTAACAAAAAAGAGA
>CADCNH010000003.1 GCA_902802755.1 uncultured Bacteroidota bacterium
GTGCAAGCTGTTTGCGCCGCTGACAATGAAAGCGAGTTTGTCAGAACCACCTTCACCACCCAAGGTGTTGGTATCGACAACATCAGCTTGGCCAACAGCATCAACCTGATGCCGAACCCCGCTGACAACTTCATCGAGCTGAGCATCAACAGCAATGTTGAGGTGAAAGAGGCTGTAGTTTTCAACGCCTTCGGCCAGATGATTCAAACCGTTGAACTGAACGACAACCATGCCCGCATCGACCTCAGCAACATGGCCGCCGGCACGTATTTCGTGAGAGTAAACGGCGAGGGTGTGACGGCGACGAAGAAGTTCATCAGAAAATAGGTTACAGGTTTCAGGTAACAGGTTACAGTTGTAGAGACGTGCCATGGCACGTCTCTACACTAACCCCTGACCCCTAATCACTAACCCCTAAAAAAACGGGAGAAAAATTTCTCCCGTTTTTTTTTATTTTTCGCTGCAACACTTTGAAGGGTTTTTCGTCTTTTTTATAAAAGAATTTTTTATCAATCAGCATCTTATTTATGTATTCCCCTAAAAACAAAATAATTATGAAAAACCAACAACCCTTTCAAACAAACAATCGCACTCCAAAAACATGCCGTTTGATTACATTTGTGATAAAAAACATTGTGACCATACTACTGACAACGTGCATGAGTTTTGCCATGCTTCCCTTGTCAGCACAGTGGGCTGGGGAAATCACCAATCTCCAAATCACCAACTTGGAACCCACGTCTGCTGAACTGACCTGGTCAGCTGCTGATGCTGAGAGCATGTGGGATATCTATGTATCCACCTCCAGCACATTCATTCCAAGTCCCAACACTACCCCCACAGACCATGCCTACTATCCCTTGTATGCCCTGAATTCATTATCTCCTAATACCTTCTATGCTGTTTACGTCAGGGCCAGCAATGGCACAACAGAAATTATCGGCAACTGGGTAGGCATCTCATTTTCAACCCCTTGCAATGCCATAACCACCCTACCCTGGTCCGACAATTTGGATAATTACACGGGGTCAATCAGCACGATTCTATCCACCTCCAATCTTCCAGACTGCTGGGATCAAATTACCGATTGTTCTTCCAATATCGAAACAGGCGGCTATCCCATTCTATACCATAACGCCAGCTTCGCCGCTTCCGGCAACAACGCCCTTTTCTACAACTTATACTATGAAAATCCTTGCAGCATACAAGGAGCCGTTTTGCCACCGATTGACGCTTCTGTCTATCCCATGAATACCCTGCAACTGACCTTCGATGCCAGAGTAGCAAACGCCACCCACACTTTCCGTTTGATTGTGGGCATCTGCACTAATCCCGCATCCCAAAACAATTTTGTGCCCATCGATACCATAGATATCAACACCTCCACATTCAGCAGCTATGAAATCCTGTTCAACGAATACACTGGGCTGGGAAACCGTATAGCCATTATCGCCGAACGTCCTGTTTCAGGCTATAACCACGGCTATGTGGACAACATCGTTGTGAAGCCCATCACCACCTGTCCGAAACCGAATCATCTGAGTTCCAGCAACCCCACCCCTACTTCTATCACCCTGTCGTGGAACGAGACAGGCTCGGCCAGCAATTGGAATATTGAGTATGGTCCAGCTGGTTTTACCCAAGGCGACGGCATTCTTATCCCCAATATATCCACCAACCCCTATACAATCGACAATCTGACCTCCGGCACCATGTATGACTTCTATGTGCAAGCCGACTGTGGCGGAGACCAACAAAGTGCCTGGTCGGCCATTCACCGAAGTCACACAACCTGCGGCACCATCAACACCATTCCCCACACCGAAAATTTCGACTATTATGGAACAGGTTCTACCGCCTACCCCTGCTGCTGGAGCAAAATCAGCACATATATCTCTGGCAACGCCCACACAGATACCGTGCCCTATATTTATGACAGTCCTTACGAAGGTGATGGTTCCCTGCGTTTTTACGCCAATGCGCCGGCAACTTATAACATAGCCATTACCCCTGAAATTGACGCTTCCATCGTGATAAACACCTTGCAGTCCAACTTCATGTACAAAGCCAGCAGCACTACAGACCAGCTGATTGTGGGTCTTATTAGCGATCCTACGGATGCCAGCACCTTCATCCCTGTGGATACGATTACACCTGGGATAGTACCCACATCATGGCAGGAAAAGACTGTTCTATTCAACGGATACACTGGTAATGCCCGCTACATCGCTTTCAAAAACCAATATACCGGTACTACCTCCTACGGATTTATCGACAATCTACGCCTCGAGTTCCTCTTGAATTGCACCAGGCCAAGCTCCGTGCAGGTGAGCAACGTCACCAGCAACAGCATCGAAATAGACTGGACCCCAGAGGGTAACGAAAGTGAATGGGAAGTGGTAGCGGTGCCTGCCGGAGAAGATGTAACCTACGGGCTGCCTGCACTAACTAACACCCATCCTTTTACACTGTCTGATTTGGAAGATGCCAGCTCTTACGACATTTACGTGAGAGCCATCTGCGATAGTGCACAATACAGCTACTGGTCAAATCCCGCCCATGGCACCACCCTGCCGTTTTGCACAGTTCCCCTAAATGTGACGGTCAGTCAGATTGTCGGGGCTTCCGCCTTGGTCAGTTGGAATCATGCCCTTTCCGGAGCCGACAACTATACAGTTCTTTATTCCGAAGCGGGACAAAACATCTGGATGACGCATACGGTTAATGGTCCTCAATACATGATTCCAGACCTTATGCCCACCACCAACTACGAAGTGATGGTTTACAGCAACTGTGGAATCCGCAACTCCGACACCATACATAAAACATTCTCTACCAATTGTTTACTCAACAATGACTGGACCATCGGCAATGGTACTGCCACCACCGAGCAGCTGCCCCTCCATAATTTCACCGAATACTCCTATACCCAGCAAATCTTCCTTGCCGAAGAGATGAATGGTGCTACCGAAATTCGCAATATATCTTTCCAATACGACCATCACACCGCCACTTCAGCCAAGACCAATGTAAACATCTATTTAGGACATACCTTGCAGAATTCGTTCTCCAACGCTTCACAATACATCCCGTTGTCGGATTTGCAGCTGGTTTACAGCGGAAGCCTGAACTGCACACAAGGATGGAACACCTTCACTTTCACCACTCCTTTCCAATACAACGGCACGGAAAACCTTGTGGTGGCAGTGGATGACAACTCCGGAGCATACAACAACCGCGGATACGAATGTGTGTTCAACGTACACAGCACAGGGAACGAGCGCAGATCCCTGATGTATCACAGCAGTCTTGCAAATCCCGACCCCAGCAATCCCAATTCAACGAATATCAACTCAAACTATAACTCCTGCCTCCGAAACAATGTCATCTTCGGCATAGCCTGTAATGACAGCATTTCCTGTATTGCTCCGAACGTATATATTGTCTCCGGCAATGAGTCAAGTGTCACCTTGGACTGGGCGCCAGGAAATGCTGAGAACACATGGGAGATAGTGTATTCTGACAACGACAGCAACTGGACTTCCGTTGGCAACATCACCAACCATCCTTACACGCTGACCAGTCTCAACAATGACACGCCATACCACATCCGTATCCGCTCCATCTGCGGTTCAGAACACAGTGAATGGAATAATATCCTATACACCACAAGCTGTTCTGTTATTGGAGTTCCCTATTCAGAAGACTTCGAAAACGCACCTGGTTCCGGCTCTGGCAACATGATTCCCTGCTGGTATGCCAAAACCAGTTATACCTCAACAGCCTATCCTTACACCTCTTCAAGCCGCCACCATTCGGGCAACTATTCCGTCTATTTTTCGGGTTCAAGTTCCCAATATTCCTACTTGGTTTCACCACTGCTTAATGATAATGTGGTGATGGACTATTTGCAGATACGTTTCTGGGCCTATAAAAGCTACTCCACTTTCTATATTCAGGCAGGTATCATGTCGGATCCTGACGATCCTTCCACTTTTCAGCAAGTCGGGCAAAATCTCTCTCCTGATTCGATTGCCACCTGGCAGTTGATGGAGGTCAACACCGACAACTATACCGGCAATGGTCATTATATCGCCTTCAGAATTCCTGTTGATATCAGTAATTACCTCTATATTGATGATGTTGAAATAGACTATATTCCAGACTGCGACCATGTATCCAATATTCAGGCCGTTGACAGCACCATCACCGCCCACAGTGCCACCCTTGTATGGACACCGGGGAGTGAAGGAAGTTCCTGGCAGGTGGTGTATGGTCCTGCGAGCACCATCACTGACCCAGACAATGAGACAGCCATCACTGTACAGTCGCCCAGCGTTTCACTTACTGACCTAAGTGGCAACACCTTGTATGACGTGTATGTCCGGGAATTTTGCTCCGAAACCGGACACGGCATCTGGATTTCATACTCCTTCCTAAGCGCTTGCGGTGAGATTACAGACCTGCCATTTACCGAGAACTTTGAATCGTACGCCACAGGTTCCTCCAGCCCTATCAATTGCTGGACCCGCCATAACACTTTTTCTGCCACTACAAATTATCCATACGTAAGTAACAATTACTCCTATTCAGGCACCAAAGCACTGTATTTCTATGGCAGTGGTGACAGCTATAACCTGATTGCCACCCCTCCTTTCGATCAGAACATTGCCGTCAACACCCTGCAAGTGAGTTTTATGATGAGGACAAACAATGCAAACGACAGCAAGCTCTTTATTGGTGTGATGACAGATCCAAACGATTCCTCCACATACGTGCAGGTGGGTACTGCTAATGCCACTGCCGATGATACCTGGCAAGCCTTTAACATACCGCTTTCCTCGTACACAGGTTCTGGTGTCTATATTGTTTTCAAAAGCATCACCAATTATTCCAATATTTTTATTGATGACATTTTCATTGACCTGACCCCTGACTGTGCAAGACCCACCGGTCTGACAGCCATGAGCAATCTTTCCGATACTATCGTTCTGTCGTGGGACGATGCCAACGGGAACTTATGGGATGTGATATATGGACCCACCGGCTTCGACCCCAACACTTCCGCTGACGCAGAAACAGTGTATGGCATCACCACCTCCTCCTGTGTCATTGCAGGTTTACAAGGAGGCATCGATTACGATTTTTATGTACGCTCTGACTGTGGCTATGGCAATGTCAGTCCTTGGTGTTTGACACCAGCCTCCGCATCGCCTTATACTTTCCAGATGGGAATTAACGGCTCGGCTTCCCTGACCGGTTGCGGTTTCACGGTTACCGATGACGGCGGCCCTGCTGGCAACTATTCTAACCATTGCGATTACACCCTCACCGTCTATCCTCCCGATGACACCCTGCGAATCTCTGTCTCCGGAACTTTCACGGGTGAAGGCTCTTACGATTATCTCAACATTTACGAAGGAGCCAGCACCAGTGGAACGCTTCTCCAGCAGGTTGTTTCCGGCACTTCTGACACGACTGTCAACTTTGGACCTTTCACTCCCGAGTATGGACCTTTGACCCTTTTATTCCATTCTGATGTTTCGGTCGCCTATTCTGGATTTGTCGCCCATGTGAACTGCGTTCCAGCTCCCTTCTGCCCCAGACCTCGAAACCTCGCCACCGACTTCATCAATGCCAACGAGGCCACAGTCAGCTGGAAAGGCACCACCCATGCCAACACCTACTACCTTGCCCTATCCACCACAGCGAACTTCAACCCAAACACCTGCCCGAACATCTTCGTTGCTTACGATACAACCTACCAATTCACCAACCTGAACAGCAACACCACCTATTATTATGCAGTTCGGGCCAATTGCGGTGACGAAGTGGGAGACTGGTCTGATATTGGCAGTTTCATGACTTCCACAGCTTTTGCATACATCCCCTATTCCCACAGTTTTGAAGATGTTGCAGAAAACGGACAATGGTTTTTGGTGAATGGCAACCAGACTAACAAATGGTATATTGGCCAGCCCTCTGGTGAAACAAGTTCTATGCTGTTCATCTCACAGAACGGCACCACCCCGGACTATAATCTCACCTCCCGCTCCAATGTCTGGGCATACCGCGACTTTTACTTCGGGAATGCCTCGGATTTCACACTCTCATTTGACTGGAAGGCCCAGGGAGACAATAGCTATGATTGTCTGAATGTCTTTATCGGAACCCCTGTCAATCCGACAGCAGGCTCAATGACTACTCCGAGCGGATCGGTTCAATTAGGCGGTGACTTCAGTAATCAGAATTCCTGGCGGCATTTTACCATGAATCTGGACCATTCCTACGCCAACAGCACCCAGCGTCTTTATTTCTTATGGCGCAACAACCATGTCTCGGGAGCAGCACCCGCCGCCATGATTGACAATGTTGAAATCAGGGCCTTCAACTGCCAACATCCTAACAACCTCACATTAGATGCCATTGACTCCACCACCGCCATCATCAGTTTTACCCCTGCGAGCGCAAACCACGTAGAATGGGAATATGTCTATGGAGAAGGCAATTTCAATCCTGATAACGCCATGAATATCCAGTCCATCACGGACAACATCCTCTATTTGACAGGTCTCACTCCCAATACCGCTTATACCATCTACGTAAGGACCTCTTGCGACGTTAATGACAAGTCCGCATGGTCGGAGGTTCTGAATTTCAGAACAGACTGTGGAACACTCTCACTGCCCATTTTTGAGAATTTTGATAACATTGGCTCCGGCTCCAACGCCTATCCATTCTGCTGGTCACGTTCCGACAACTATTCCGCCAGCACACAATATCCGTATGTAAACAGTTCTTATCATCACAGCGGCAATGGCTCACTTTATTTCAACTGTTCTTCCACCACTTACAATTTGGCCGTTCTTCCAGCCATCGATCCCAACATCAATCCCATAGGCAATCTAACGCTCTCCTTTTACATGAAAACAAATTCTGGCATCTCAAATGCCATACTTATCATTGGTGCCATCTCCGACCCCAATGACATCAACAGTTTCATCCCTATTGACACCATTACCGATCCTTTGCTGACGTTTGAATACTATGAAATCCCATTAAGCAGCTATACCGGTGATGCCGCATACGTGGCGATGAAATACTTAAGCAGCCGAGACTTTTTCTACTTGTATGTTGATGACATCACCTTGGACGTCACTGCCACTTGTCCAATACCATTGCATCTGAGCTCAACAGCCACCACATCATCTTCTGTCACCTTGTCATGGACTCCCGGCGGAAATGAAAGCAACTGGAATATAGAATATGGCCGTGCCGGTTTTACTCCGGGTACAGGTACGATTGTAACGGCTACCACCAATCCTTTCACCGTCACCGGATTGTCATGGGGTACCGATTACGACTTTTACGTTCAGGCCGACTGTGGTGGCGGGAACACCAGCCTTTGGAGTCCCGTATTCTCTACCATGACCGAATGTGCCGCTATAACAACGCTGCCTTTTATTCAAAAGTTCGACAATACCACCTTATACACCATGCCGAACTGCTGGTCAACACCCGTCACTTATTCCAACTCACCCTCTGTACAGAACATACTTCCCCATTCTGAGCCAAATTGTGTGTGGTTTCGTTCACTACCAATTTCGCCCTCCATTGCAATGACACCCCAAATAGCAGAAGACATTCACAACCTGCGACTAAGTTTCTGGATAAAATTCTCAGGCAACTGTACAGGCTCCTTCGAGGTGGGTCTCATGGACTATGAGGATGTCAACCTCCATACCAGCGTGCGGATTATTCCGTCTTCCAATAACGACATCTGGACTGAATACACCATTCCATTTGATAGCACCAACTTCTCTGGGACAAACAAATATATTGGCTTCCGTTTTAATGCTAATTCCGTTTCCGAAAGTTGCTGGTTGGATGATGTGATAATCAGATATATGAACGACACACTGCCCCTACCCGACTGCGACGTACCGACAGGTCTTAACGCCACTAATGTAACCGCTAATGCTGTGGATGTTAGTTGGACTGCCAGTGGCAACGAAACCGCTTGGAATCTGCAGTACAAAGCTGCTGCTGATAGCGAATGGGGAGCCATCATTCCTGTGACAACAACCCCTTATCACCTTTCCGGCCTTACCCCCGAGACCACCTACCAGGTACGTTTACAAGCTGTATGCGGCAACAGCGAAACCAGCGACTGGACTACCACAAGCTTCACCACACCCGCTGAACCTGTTGAGCCTTGCAACGCACCGACCAACCTGCAAGTGAGCAACATCACCGAAAACTCCGCTACTGTAGCTTGGACTGCCGGTGGCAATGAGACTGAATGGATAGTGGGCTACAAGCTACAGAGCGATAACCAGTGGCAAGAAGATACTGTTCAGATACCCACTTTCGTAATGGAAAATCTAACTCAGATCAGCACTTACGATGTACGTGTAAAAGCCATCTGCGCTACCGACAATCAGAGCGACTTCGTTACCAGTACCTTCACCACACTTGTTGACGCTATCAACGATGTAAAATTGGCACAGAACATCATTCTGATGCCGAATCCGGCTGACAACCACATTGAACTGAGCGTCAACTGCAATATTGAAGTGAAGGAAGCTATTGTTTACAACGCCTTCGGCCAGATGATCCAGACTGTACAACTCACTGAAAACCATGCCCGCATTGACCTGAGCAACATGGCCGCCGGCATGTATTTCGTGAGAGTGAACGGCGAGGGTGTGATGGCGACGAAGAAGTTTATCAGAAAATAGGTTACAGGTTTCAGGTAACAGGTTACAGATATAGAGACGCACGGACGTGCGTCTCTACACTAACCCCTGACCCCTAATCACTAACCCCTAATCACAAACCCCTAAAAACGGACGTCAACGTCCGTTTTTTTTTTGCGTCTTTGAAAATAAAAAATTTTATTATATATTTGCAAAGTACATATTCTACCCAACAACCCCAACACACATCACCAGTAATAAACACAAATAACTAAATACCATATATTTAAAAGTGTTAATACAATCTATCATCCATTAAATATTAACCAAAAAAAACAAAAATATGAAAAGAGTTTTATTTTTTTGTCTTATGACCTTTCTTTTGTCTTTTTCACTAAAGGCACAAGATGTCATCATTGGAACAGGAACCAGCAACGACTATGACATTGCTTTTTACCCCTATTACGAAGATTCATGGTGGGAGAGTGTATACACACCTTCTGAAATAGGAGTAAGCGGCAACATCACCAGCGTGGCACTGCAACATGACGGTGGCGGCACGCTAATGTGTCAGAATGTACGCATCTACATGGGTTACCGCACACAGGCTTCATACGGTTCGACCAGTGCCTGGACACCCATGTCGGACCTTACACTAGTTTATTCCGGCACCAACATGAACATTGGTGGAAATACCAGTGGATGGGAAACGTTCAATTTGTCCACTCCCTTCTTCTATAATGGCACTGGCAACCTGGTAATTGTTTTTGCTAAACATGCCACGAATTATAGTTCCGACTTAAACTACTATTACTCCTCGACAGACTCTTATTCAAGTCTTTACAGATATATGGATGATGATGAAACCTACTCCCAGCATCCCGGCAGTAATTCCGGAACCCGTCAGTTTTACCGTCCAAACACCAAATTAAGTATCATTTCCGACCCCAACTTCTGCGGAGGAGTGGTTGATGTGCAAGCATCAGGCATCACCACCGCTGAAGCCACCATATCCTGGACTCCCGGCTTTAATCCCCAGTCCTACATTGTGGAGCTAAAGACTGCCAACCAAACATGGAACGACCCTGCCGTGGAGATATACACCACCACCGACACCTTTTTCACTGTTTTCGGGCTTAACCCCTCCACCACCTACAATGTTCGTGTCGCCAACGATTGTGGCGACGAGGTCAGCACGTACACCTCGGCCAGCTTCACCACCCAATGCGGCCCGACATCGCTACTGCCCATACAAGAGAACTTTGATTACTACACACATACCAACAATGACGGGAGCAATAACCTGCCCAACTGTTGGGACTATACCAACACCGGAAGCCAATCGAGCAATCATCCCTTCGTATATTACGCCGCCAACAACGCGTACAACGGCAGCTACAGTCTGCGTTTCTACACGGGTAGTGGCACAGGCTACGCTGACCAATACGCTTTCCTGCCCAGTTTGGACCCTACTGCTGTCAACATAGCCAACCTCTCATTAGGTTTGTACATGCGTCGGCAAGGCAATAGTGGGACCTTCAGACTAGTGGTTGGAGTCACCGAAGGCACGAACCTTAGCACCTTCGTATCTGTGGACACTCTAAGCACTAACAGTGGCACATACGCATATAAAGAAGTTTCTTTCAGCAACTATGTCGGCAATGGCGACCGTATTGTCTTAAAGGCCTTCAAGCCGGGCAGCGGCAACAATCGTGGTCATGTTGACGACATTGTGTTAGGTACTAACCTCTGCGCCACCCCCTCCAACCTGTCGATGACAGTTGCCGACGAGTACAGCATTACCCTTCAATGGTCTGAACTTGGCACCGCCACCTCATGGGAGATTGAGTACGGTCCTGAAGGCTTCACCACAGGCAGCGGCACGACTGTCATCGCCAACAATCATCCCTTTACCATTACGGGGCTGACACCTGGCACCACCTATCAGTTCCAAGTGCGCGCCGACTGCGGTGGCAGCACCAGCGGATGGTCCACCAACCGCATCACCGCTTCCACCAACTGCCTGCCAACCACAATACCTTTCACAGAGGACTTCGACACATACACCCATACCAGCAACCCCAACAACGGCAATGGAGCTAACAACCTTCCCAACTGCTGGGATGCCTATAACACTGGTAGCAGCAACTATACAGCCTACCCATACGTTTATTACAGCAATAACAACGCATACAACGGCAATTACAGTTTGCGCTTTTACACCCAGAACGGTAATAACTATGCCGATCAGTACGCTGTGTTGCCTGCCTTTGATGCCAACACTTCACTCAACACACTGCAGATTTCATTCAAGGCCCGCTCCAACGCCGCCAACACGCCGTTCACATTGATTGTGGGTGCGATGTCTGGTGGCACCAACAGCTTCGAGCCGGTGGACACATTGACCATCACCGGCACTAGCTACTCAACCTATATCGTTTATTTCGACGCTTACGACGGTACCGCCAACCGTATTGCACTCAAAGCCCCGAAAAACAGCGGTTCCACCAACAACCGCGGTTATGTTGATGACATTGTCGTGGGACAACTTTCCAACTGCCGCATGGTGTCTGATGTGACTTTCAGCAACATCACCACCTCCGAAGCCACTGTTGCATGGCAATCCCATGGCAGCGAGAATGCCTGGATTATTGAGTACAGGGCTAATGGTGAAGACAGCTGGTTGACCGCATCCGCCAATACAAACCCCTACACACTCACCGGACTAACCAATGCCACCACCTATCAGGTAAGGGTAACAGCCGATTGTGGATCAGAACAAAGTGAGGCAACCGCCATCAGGAGTTTTACCACACTCACCTGCGACATTTCCGACCAGTGCGCATACAGCTTTGTGTTGATGGATGATTATGGCGACGGCTGGAACGGTGCCTCTCTTTCCATCAGACAAAATGGGATACTGGTAAGCACAATACAAGCCACTAACCACAATATGACCTCGACATTAACTATAGATACCGTACATGTGATGCTGTGCGGCAACGTTCCCGTCACCCTGTCGTGGACTTCCGGAGACTATGATGATGAATGCACCATACAAGTGATTGACCCAACTGGAGACCTCTTCTACACTGTAACCGAACCTTCTGCGGGCACGCTGACCACATTCACCGCCAGCTGTGTTATATCCAATTGTCCGAGACCCACCTCCATCACCATTTCAGAGATTGGCACCACCACCGCTACCGTGAGCTGGGGTTCCGATAACACCGAAACAAATTGGAATGTAGAATACAGACCTGTCGGCAGCAGCATCTGGACCGTGGAAGCGACAACATCCAATCCCCATTATCTGACAGGTTTGACACCAAGCACCCAATATGAAATCCGCGTGCAGACCGACTGCGGCTACGATGTGTCTGCCTATAGAGACGGGACATTCAGTACTGCCAACTGTGAGTTGGAGGACCAGTGCCCCTACGAGTTTGTCCTTACCGACATATATAGTGACAGTTGGAACGGAGCATCTCTTGCTGTACGACAAAACGGGATAACCATAACCACCATGACCCTCGAATCTGGTGAAGCTTCCGCCACTTTCCAAGTCATGCTCTGCGACAACCTCCCCACCTCCTTGGTATGGACCTCTGGCAACTATGATTCCGAATGCGGATTCTCTGTATATAACCCCAACGACTCGTTAATCTATACCGCCAGCAGCTTCTCCTCCGGCACAATGTTCACCTTCACTTCCAGCTGTGCAATGCCCGACTGTCCAAGACCCACCAGTCTTACCGTCACAGACATCGAATCCACTTCCGCCACCATCAGTTGGACCAGCTTCGGTACAACAGTAGGCGTTTGGAATATCGAATACAAACCGGCTAATAGCAGCAACTGGATTCTTGAAACCGTCTATTCCTCCCCGCATGTCCTCATGGGATTGACACCGTCCACCGCCTACGACATCCGTATCCAGTCTGACTGCGGTAGCGATGTCTCCGACTGGCGCGAATCCTCTTTTGCCACCACCGGATGCGATCTCATTGACCAATGCAATTATACCTTTAGCCTTTATGATTCATTCGGTGACGGTTGGAACAGTGCTTCCCTCTCTGTGCAGCAGAATGGAATCACTGTAAGCACAATGACCATCGAAAGCGGGAGCAGTTCCGCCACCGTACAAGTTCCTTTGTGCGATAATCTTCCCATCTCATTGGTCTGGAATTCAGGCAACTATGATGATGAATGCAGCTTTACCGTAACCTCTCCTTACGGAGAAACCATCTACACTGGTTCGAATCCAGCTTACGGCACCCTCACCACCTTTACAAGCCATTGCACACCTCCCACTTGTCCGATGCCCTCTTCTGTCACAGTGTCTAATATTGGCAACACCTCCGCAACGGTCAGCTGGGTAACCGCCGGCACGGAAACAGCCTGGAATGTCGAATACAAAGAAGCCAACAGTAATACCTGGACGGTAGAATATACAACCACTAACCCGCTCACTCTCAGTGGACTGAATGCCGGCACAATATATGATTTGCGTGTGCAAGCAGATTGCGGCGGCGGAGACCTGTCCGACTACCGTGAAACCACTTTCAACACCTCACTCTGCGAAGTATCTGAACAATGCACCTATACCCTTTCTGTTCTTGGTGAATACGACGATTCCTGGGATTATAGCTCCTTATCTGTTCAACAAAATGGTATTGAAGTCGCTGTCATCACTGAAATCGGCAACTATTCAGCCAACATCAACCTCAGCTTATGCGATGGAATATCCACTTCATTAGTTTATAATTCAGGCATTTATGATGACGAATGTGCCATCAGCCTTTATGCTCCTGACGGAAGTCTCGTGTTCTCCCAGAATGACATGACCTACTATACAACCTATACTTTCACCACCAACTGCAACGGCAGCACACCTCCTCCCAGCTGTAATGCACCTACCAACCTGACCGCTACAGCCACCGCGTATAATGCCGTTGACGTGAATTGGACCGCTGGTGGCAGCGAGACCGCATGGTTCCTGCAATACAAATTGGCTTCTGCTAGCGACTGGGGCAACAGCATCACAGTAAACACCAACAACTACCATATCTCTGGTTTGACAGCCCAAACCGCCTATCAAGTACGGGTACAGGCTATTTGTAACAGCAACGAGGTCAGCGACTGGACAACAGCCGTCAGCTTCACCACTCCCGCCGAACCCGTTGAACCTTGCGATGCTCCTACCAACCTGCAGGTGGACAACATCACTCAGAACAGCGCCACTATGACCTGGACCGCTGGCGGCAGCGAGACCTCATGGAAAGTTGGATACAAACTCAGCACTGCAAGCCAGTGGCAAGAAGCTACCGTTCAGACCACTTCCTACGAAATTGAAGGTCTGACCGCCAACAGCACTTACGATGTACGTGTGAAAGCTGTCTGTGCTGCAGACAACCAGAGCGACTTTGTCAGCACCACCTTCACCACTACTGGTGTAGGTATCGACAACATCACGCTGGCTAACAGCATCAGCCTGATGCCGCCACATCGAACTGACCGTCAACAGCAATGTTGAAGTGAAGGAAGCTGTGGTATACAACGCCTTCGGCCAGATGATCCAGACCGTACAGCTCATTGAAAACCATGCCCGCATCGACCTCAGCAACATGGCTGCCGGTATGTATTTCGTGAGAGTGAACGGCGAGGGTGTGACCGCGAAGAAGAAGTTTATCAAACGTTAAGACGGGGAGTGCTTCGCAGGGGAGTCTCGCTGCGCTCGAGGGGAGTGGACTTCGTCCAAAGGGGAGTCTCACTTCGTTCGAGGGGAGTTTCGGACTACGTCCTCAAGGGGAGTCTCGCACTGCGTGCTCGAGGGGAGTTTTTCTTAACGCCTTGACGTCTTTACGCCTAACCGAAAGTAGAGACATGCTGCGGCACGTCTCTACTGTAACCTGACCCCTGTAACCTGTAACCTAATGAAAAAAACGGGAGAAAAATTCTCCCGTTTTTTTCATTTTCCGCATCATCATTCAAATTATTTTCGTACCTTTGAAAATCGTTTTTAAAATGGCAAAATTTTTAATTTAAAAATCTATAAATCAATATATTAACTAAAAAATCATTTTTATGAAAAAAATTCTATTCTTTATCCTTTTGCTTTGCTGCATGACCTTAGGTTCGTATGCGCAGCAAACTCTCCTTCAGGAGGGATTTGAGGGAACAGAACTACCTACGGGCTGGACCCTCATCGACAATGACGGAGACGGCAACAACTGGTATGTACTTAACAACTCCCAAAGTTCGTCAGGCGGTTTTGTGGTACATTCTGGCCAAGGCCATATCACCTCCGCTTCATACGCCAGTGTCGCATTAACCCCCGACAACTGGCTGATTACACCTGCTGTGGTACTCAACTCCGCCGCAGTGCTCACCTTCTGGGTAGCAGGACAAGACCAAGCCTGGGCAGCAGAACACTTTTCTGTTTACCTTTCCACTACAGGCACCACAGTGGCTGACTTCACCGAGACCTTACTGTATGATCAGGTGGCCACAGGTACCATGACACAATATACTGTTTATTTGACTCAGTACACGGGTCAGACCGTATATATTGCCTTCCGCCACCATAACATCAGCGATATGTTCAGACTGAATCTGGATGACGTTGAAATCACCGAGGCACCCTCCACC
Source organism: uncultured Bacteroidota bacterium (assembly GCA_902802755.1). Lineage (GTDB taxonomy): Bacteria > Bacteroidota > Bacteroidia > Bacteroidales > WCHB1-69 > RUG11690. The sequence goes on from CADCNH010000003.1 coordinate 15,351, forward strand.
GCCACCATTGAGGCGACCCCAACATCCATAAATTTTTATACAGCTATTGGCACTCCCTCCACAGCAGCTGCTACAGTCAACGCCATCAACCTTACCAATTCCATTACCGCCACTACAGCGGCTCCTTTCTCAGTTTCTACCGATAGTATCAACTTCGGAGCCACTGCTACCTTGGGCACCACTGGAGGCACGCTATATGTGCAATACAATCCCTCTATCGTCGGAACTGACGCTGGCACTGTAACTTTATCCAGCACAGGAGCCACCACCGACATTACGCTGAATGGCCGGGCCATCATGATGGGCAGCATACCTTATACACAAGATTTTGAAGACGCAAACGAAAATGCCAGCTGGTGCTTCTACCATAACGGTGTGAACCAATGGAATATAGGCACCGCTGTCAACAACACCGACAATGGTTCCACTGCCCTATACATTTCAGACGACAATGGCACAAGCAACAACTACGATGTTAGTAGCGAATCCACTTCTTGGGCTTATCGCGACATTGATTTCGGCACTTATCAGGAATACAACCTGACGTTCAATGTGAAGAATATGGGTCAAAGCACCTCCTACGACTACCTGAAGATTTATCTTGGACCTCCCGCCCAGGTACAGAACAGTGCCTCCAGTACCGGTTCCACCCTTCAGGGCGCAGCCTTGGTAGGCTCTTGGGCAAATGTGGATACTTGGACTCCTGTTTCTGTCAACATTCCGTCTTCATTCTCTGGCGTACAACGCCTCTATCTCTTGTGGTGGAACGATGCTTCCATGGGTACCAACCCGCCGGCTGCTATCGACGATATTGCCATCACCGGTTCCAACTGTAGCAGTCCCACCCAGTTTGTCGTCACCGGCAACACCAGCACCACGGTCAGCTTGTCATGGCAGGGTAATGACAATGCTGCCAATTACGATATAGCTTACGGTCCCACAGGATTTACTATCGATGAAAACGACCTTGAAAACACCCAGGACACCAGCATCACCCTCACCGAACTGACCAGCGGACAGACCTACGATTTCTACGTCCGTACCAACTGTGGAACAGAGGTTAGTGGCTGGAGAGGTCCCATCACGGCCACCCCTGGCTCCATCAACATGAGCACCACCGGCAACAGCAGCATAACCGCATGTAGCACAGTTATTTATGACGACGGTGGCATGTATGGTACTTATAGCAACAGCTGTAACTCTACCTTAACCATCTATCCCGACGACCCCGGTTCCTTGGTTACTGTTTCCGGCACCTTCGCTGGTGAAAGTACGATTGACTACTTGAGCATCTATAACGGCACAAGCGTCAATGAGGACAGTCTCCTTCAAAAGGTCACCTCCGGCTCCAGCGGCACAACCGTCAACTTCGGTCCGCTGACCTCTATATCAGGTCCTATAACCCTGAAGTTCTATTCTGACGTTTCTGTGGTTTATGACGGTTTCGTGGTCACCGTATCCTGTGTAGCCGCTCCTGAATGCTCACCTGTCGAAGACCTTACCATAAGTAATATTGCCGGCACCTCTGCCATGGTTTCATGGGGAACTGGACACTTTGGAACAATCAGCTCCTTCACTGTGGAATATAGCGAAGCCGGACTGGAGAACTGGACCACTGCCGCCAGCGGCATTACAGAAACCTCTTATCTTTTGAGCGGTTTGGATCCTGTCACTGCCTACGACGTTAGAGTTACCGTGACCTGCGACGAAGACGAGAGTGACGGTGTTGTGGCAAGTTTCATCACCCATTGTCTTGCCGGCGGTGAAATCGCCATTGGCGAAGGAACCACCACCAGCACCTACATTCCCTCATACAGTTTCTACAACTACGGCTACTCACAGCAGCTGTTCACAGCAGCGGAAATGAATGGTGCCTCCGATATCACCTCTGTTTCACTTCACATGGCTAACCTGTCACAGCAAAGAAGATATAAAATCTACCTGATGCATACCACCGCCACCGCTATTGACGCATGGTTGCCCACCGACAGTGCACAATTGGTATTTGATGCCACTCAAACTTTAGTGGGTCAAGATTGGAACACCTTCAACTTCTCCACACCTTTCGCATACAATGGAACCGACAATTTGGTTTTGATTTTCGTAGATGAAACCGGCGATTATGTAAGCGGCAACAGCTGGTATGTTCACAATTCAACAAGCAACTGCGCCCGCTATATCTATAATGACGGCACACCATATAGCATCACTTCCGTGCCTTCTTCTACCGGCACAGCCCTCAGCGTACGCAACAATGTCATCTTTGGTGGCGACTGCGACGAGACTGTCACCTGTTTTGCTCCTAACATGTATGTGGACAACATCACTTCCACTTCCGTTGATGTAATCTGGGTTCCTGGTTATGATGAAAGTGCTTGGGAACTGGAATACACATTCTATGGAGATTCTGCTTGGATACCCGTCGCCAATGTCAGCGGCGGCACCGTCACCATCGACCAGCTGAATGTCAACACCCTTTACACGGTGAGAATGCGCTCAGTATGTGCCCCTGGCGACGAGAGCACATGGGTTATAAGACATTTCAGAACCAACTGCGGTGCTACCACTACACTGCCATTCACCGATGATTTCGACACGTATGGCACAGGAACTGACATTTATCCTGAATGCTGGGGTAAAATCAACACCTACACCAGTGGTGACAGACCCTACATCATCTCCACCAATTACAGTGCTCCTGGCTCCATGTATTTCTACACCAGCACCAGCGGCACCTACAACATCGCCATCACCCCTGAATTCGATGCTTCTATTCCTATCAACACGCTGCAAGCCTCATTCATGTACAGGGCAACGTACAACACCGACATGTTGATTGTGGGTGTGATGACCGATCCCGCAAGTGCTGGCACTTTTGTACCTGTTGACACTGTATATCCCGATGCCACTGCTGCCAACTGGGTGGAAAAAACTGTCAGCTTCGACCAATACTTAGGTAACGGTCAGTATATCGCTTTCAAAAATGCCTATACTTCCACTACCGCATACGGCTACATTGACAATCTTGTGATTGACCTGATTCCTTCCTGCCCGAAACCCACAGGTTTGACTGCAGCTTCCAGTGCTTCCGACTCTGTCACCCTCGCATGGACTGACGCCACGGGAACCACTTGGGATATCATTTATGGCCCCACTGGCTTCAACCCTGAAACTTCCGCTTCAGCCACCATTATTTCAGGTGTTACAGACAATCCATACATTGTTTCTGGACTCACAGGAGGTACTGTCTATGACTTCTACGTACGCAGCGACTGCGGTGGCGGCGATGTCAGCCCCTGGTGCTCCATTCCGGCATCAGCAGCACCCTTTACCATCCAAATGGGCATTTCCGGTTCGAGCACCATCACAAGCTGTGACTTCACCATTACCGATGATGGCGGTGCCAACGGCAATTACAGCAACAACTGCAATTATACCCTGACCATCTATCCCGACGACCCAAGCAGTTTAGCCAGCATTTCCGGTACCTTTGCAGGTGAAGGTTCAATAGACTATTTGAGCGTATATGAAGGCACAACAGCTACAGAGGCCAACTTAATCATGAAAATCTATTCCTCTATGAATGGTGGTTCTTCCGGTTCAACCGTCAATTTCGGACCGCTTACTTCCGACGCTGGTCCTATCACCCTCCTGTTCCACTCCGACGGTTCTGTTGTATATTCGGGATTTGTAGCTACCGTCACTTGTGTACCTGCTCCTACATGCCGCAAGCCCATCAATCTGACCGTTTCCAATGTCTCACAGAACTCAGCCACCTTGTCATGGACAGCCATGGGTGGTGAAACTGATTGGGATATTATCTATGGTACTCCTGGTTTCAACCCTGAAAGTGCGGGCACTTTGATCCAGAATGTGGGCAGCAATCCATACACCCTGACTGGCCTAACCGCTTTGACTGCTTACGAAGTATATGTACGTGCAAACTGCGGCAGCGGTGATGTCAGTGACTGGGTGTCCACTTCCGTATCCTTCAATACCGCGGGCTGCGATGTCAGCGACCAATGCCAATACATCATCACTTGCGAAGACAGCTTTGGTGACGGTTGGAATGGTGCTTCTATCGCTGTGCAACAGAACGGTGTAACCGTTGCCACCGTGACCATAAGCGACGGATCCAGCTATACCGCCAATGTCACGTTGTGCGACAATGTTCCCTCTACCTTGGTATGGACTAGCGGCAATTACGATTCAGAATGCAGCTTTACATTTACAGATCCAACTGGAGCTGTTATTTATACCTCCAGCGGCTTGACCAGCGGCACTATCTATAGCTTCACCACCAACTGTAGCGGTGCCACTCCTCCTGCCACCTGCAATGTACCCACCAACCTCAATGCCTCAGCCACCGCTTACAACGCCGCAGACGTGACCTGGACTGCCGGTGGCAGCGAAACAGCATGGAACTTGCAGTACAAGGCCACTTCCGCCGCTAACTGGAGCAGCAGTATTGCTGTGAATACTACCAACTACCACATTACGGGTCTGACCGCTCAAACAGCTTACCAAGTACGTGTACAAGCTGTATGCAGCAATAGCGAGACCAGCGACTGGGTTACCGCAAGCTTCACCACTCCCGCCGCTCCCGCTGATCCGTGTAACGCTCCTACCAACCTGCAAGTAAACAGCATCACCCAGACCAGCGCCACTATAACCTGGACCGCAGGTGGCAACGAAACCGCTTGGAACGTTCAGTACAAATTGCAAAGCGCAAGCCAATGGCAAGAGGCTAACGTTCAGCAAACTACTTACACTATTGAGGGTTTGACTGCCAACAGCACCTACGATGTACGTGTAAAAGCTGTTTGCGCCGCCGACAACCAGAGTGACTTTGTCAGCACCACCTTCACCACCACAGGTGTTGGTATCGACAATATCACATTGGCTAACAGCATCAGCCTGATGCCGAACCCCGCCGACAACTATATAGAACTGAGCATCAACAGCAATGTTGAAGTGAAAGAGGCTGTGGTCTTCAACGCCTTCGGCCAGCTGATTCAGACCGTACAGCTCACTGAGAACCATGCCCGCATCGACCTCAGCGACATGGCTGCCGGTATGTATTTCGTGAGAGTGAACGGCGAGGGTGTGAGTGCGACAAAGAAATTTATTCGCAAATAGGTTACAGGTTTCAGGTAACAGGTTACAGATGTAGAGACGCACGGCCGTGCGTCTCTACACTGACACCTGACACCTGACACCTGACACCTAATCACTAACCCCTAAAAAAAACGGGAGAAAAAATTCTCCCGTTTTTTTCATTTTCCGCGTCATCATTTAAATTATTTTCGTACCTTTGAAAATCGTTTTTAAAATGGCAAAAATATCAACTTAAAAAACTATAAATCAATATATTAACAAAAAACACACTTTTATGAAAAAATTTCTACTTTTGTTGACACTGTTATGTACGACAGTTTTCGGTGTAATGGCACAATGCGATGCACCGTCCAATGTACAAGCAAACGCTTTCTACAACCATGTCAACCTCAGCTGGGAGTCTCCTTTGCTTGCCCCCGTTGAGTACACCGACAGCTTAACGTATGGCAACACCTACTCCACAGGTATCGGCACCAACTCAGCCGCAGTTTTTGATGTGGTAGTAAGATTCCCCGTTGAAAGCCTTGTCGGCGTAAACGGCCAATACCTGACCCATGTCTGCTTCACTCCCGCCTCCCTGACGGTAAACACTTTCACCGTCAAAGTGTGGGTGGGCGGCAGTCATTCCGGCACTACTTACAACGAAGGAACCCTGGTTTCTTCTGTCGTTCTTATGCCGGAACAAGTGACAGCTGGCGTACCCAACGTCGTCAGACTGAGCACTCCTGTTTTGGTCAACTCTTCACAAGAATTATGGATAGGCTATGAATGCAATGCCACTGGCGACCATCCTGCCGCAGGAGGTGATGAGAACGTCATATCCGGGACAAACGACCTGCTCCAGCTGAATGGCACATGGGGAGCTCTTCCCGATTTCGGTCTTACCGGCTATGCGTGGTGTATTTCGGGATACTTCTCAACACCAGCAGACATTACAGGGTTCAACGTGTTTCGCGACAATGTGTTGCTAACCAGCGCACCTATTACTGATCACAGCTATACCGATGCCACCGTTACAAGCACGACGCAATATTGCTACACCATTCAGTCGGTATGCGCTAACACCACCAACAACTCCACTCCTGTATGTGTCACCACACCTATAGAACCCACCTGCGGACCTGTCATCGGCAACGGCACCAATACATGCTACACCCATCCTTTCAACACCTTTTACGGCTATTCATACACCCAACAAATTTATAAAGCCACGGAATTGGGCGTTCAGGCGGGAACCATTGCATCGATTTCCTTCCACTACTATCACGCCACGCCTATCACCTTGAACAATGTCACCATCTATATGGCCAATGTTAACCAAGAGACATTCGCTTCCACCTCCGATTGGATTCCAGGCTCCGAGCTCACCCAGGTTTTCCATGGCTCAGTGAACTGCTCCAACACCAATAACAACCTGGTCACCATTGACTTCAACGATTTCTTTGAATGGGATGGTCACAGCAATATTGTGGTGGCAATCGCCAATGCTCAAGGCTCATACATTGACAGTGACCCGCGTTTCTACACCCACACCACTTCAGGCAGCACGGTATTGCATGCATACAACGACAATGGAGCTTATGATATCCAAGCTCCCGGAAGCGGCAACCTGAGCAGCGAAAGAGACAACATGCAGTTCTGTTTCGGTCCCGAACCCACCTGTTATCGTCCCACCCATTTGACCATTCTCAACACCAGCGATGTGTCAGCTTCTTTCTCATGGCAACGACACAGCAGCACAGACAATAGCTGGGAAGTGGTAGTGGTTCCTGAAGGCACTCCCGTCAACAACGGCACCCCGATTCAGGTAAGTGACACTTTCTACACTGTCACCGGCCTGTCAGAGAACATGGGTTATGACTTTTATGTTCGCACGGCATGTTCTTCCGCTGACCAAAGTGCATGGATCACCACTCCGTTCAGGACTCACTGCGTTTCCACCTTTGTCGGTGTTCCTTACAACGACAACTTCACTAGCTACGGTACCGGTACAAGTGCTTTTCCATACTGCTGGCACCGTTCCACCAATAACCCAGAGAACAACTATCCTTACATTATTTCCGTTTCAGGCAATACCGGACAGATGCTGTTCTTCTCAAATGCCTCCACATACTCTTTAGCCACCTCTCAGGCTTTGGACCTCTCGGCCTACCAGCCTGGGACCTTGGCATTGAGCTATTGGATCGCACAGTCACAAACCTATTACGGAAGAATGGATATCGGTATTATGACCGATCCTGAAGATTTGAGCACTTTTACTTTGTTGAGATCTTATTATCCTACTGATTATGTTGAAACAGGCCGTTTCCAGGAAGACTATATTCTGCTGACAGAAAGCTACCCCTCTCCAATTTACTTAGCTTTCCTCGCTCCCATCAGCGGTAATAACAGCACGAATGTCACTCACCTGTCGCGTGTCAAAGTAGATTTAGCTCCCAATTGTATGCCACCCGCCAATCTCGCCATCTCCGAGGTTTCCGGCACATCGGCTGTAGTAAGCTGGGACGAAGCCGCTTTCTTCGCCAACAATTACACCCTTTCCTTCGGTGCAGTAGGACAAACTCCTACGACCATCGTTGTGAACGACAACGATTACATGCTCACAGGTCTGACACAAGGCACCGAATATGAGGTGATGCTGTGGTCGAACTGCGACAATGGCGAAGCCGACACCCTAACCGCCAGCTTCACCACTTTGGCATTCCTTGAATGTACACAACCCGATAACGTAGGCACTACCGTCACCGACGCTGCTACTGCCTCCACTACCTACTTGTTACCTGTCAACAATTTCTACAGATACACTTACAGCCAACAGATTTACACTGCTGACGAAATCACCCCTACCCATACTCCGACCGTCATCACTGGTATCGCTTTCAACTATGGTTATACCTCTCAGAACACGGATAAAACGGATGTGAAGATTTACCTGGCACACCGCAGCAGTAGCAGCTTTGCTTCCACCACCGACTGGACACCGATCAGCGATGCCGTTTTGGTATATGAAGGCAACCTGATTTGCTCTCAGGGTTGGAACACCTTCAATTTCGACACCTACTTCTCCTATAATGGTAGCGATAACTTAGTATTGATTGTGGATGACAACTCATACGCCTACAATGGTAGTGCATACGTTTTCAATGCACACACCGCCACCAGCAATGCCAGCATGTATTACTACAGCGACAGCTCCAATCCGGATCCCGCCAGTCCACCCACAGCATCCTCTCGTACCGATACCCGTAGTGATGTCAAATTCTTCCTCTGCAATCAGACTGCACCTATGAGTTGCCCTGCCCCGTACTTATATGTGGAAGAAACAGAAGCTGAGAACGTCACCTTGGCATGGAACCCCAACGGCAACGAAAACGAGTGGAATCTGGAATACAGAATCGAAGGCAGCAACAGCTGGACCTCAGAAGGCACTGTTTCGACAACTCCGTACACTATTTCCAACCTGACCACCGACGTAAACTATGAATTCAGACTCAAAGCGGTTTGCGATGCCGGTGACAGCAGCGAATGGGTTTACACTTACGCATACGTTCCCTGTGAAAGTGTTGAACTGCCTATTGTAGAGAACTTCGACAGCTACAACGCCAACGAGAATCCATCCTGCTGGATTATGAAATATAACGGTACTACCGCAACTCCATCTATCACCACCGCACAAGCCTATTCAGGCACTAAATCCCTGTATTTCTATTGTCCTTCCAACGGAAATTATGCATACGCTATCAGCCCGCGCATCGACGACGGTGTGGAAATGGACAGCTTGGAAATCATGTTCTTCGCTTATACCGCTACCGCTGGTTACTTTATCGAAGTGGGTATCATGGAAGATCCTGAGGATTTGAATAGTTTCACCTCATTGGGACAATTCAATCCGTCCAGCATCAACAATTGGGAATTAGGTTCTTTAATTTCCAGAGGCTATGCCGGTGAAGGTCATTATGTTGCCTTCAGAGTACCACAATGGTATGCCAACAATATTTATGTAGATAACATCAACATTCACAACATTCCTTCTTGTTTGAATGTAGTCAACATTCATGCAACGGCCATCACCCCTTACACCGCTGACATCAGCTGGACAGCCAACGGAAGCGAAACACAATGGAACTACGTCTATGGTCCCTCTGGCACAGTGGATCCTGACGACGCCACACCAATAACCGCCAATGCCAACACTATTACCCTCACCGACCTTGCCGCCAACACCCTGTATGACATATATGTACAAGCCAACTGTGGCGATGGCGACCTGAGTATCTGGATGAGCACAAGCTTCCGCACCGAATGTGCACCTATGACTCTCCTACCTTACGAAGAGAACTTCGACAGTTTTGCTGGCACCACTTCCACCTCCACCAATGTGTTGCCCAGCTGCTGGTCACGTTATAACATAGGTACCTCTTATACTGGTTTGCCCACCGTATATGCCAGCGCTGCACACAGTGGTAGTAACAGCATGTATTTCTATACCTATAGCTCCACTGCTTATTCCGACCAAATCGCCATTCTGCCGGAAATCGACACCACTGTCATACCTATCAACACCTTACAGCTGTCATTGTTCATGCGTTCCTCCTCCACCTCTTATCCTTTCAACGTACAAGTTGGTGTGATGTCAGATCCTAACGATGTCAGCACCTTCCAATTGGTACAGACCCTTACGGTCAGCGGAACCTCCTACGTTGAGCAGGAAGCCTATTTCGACAACTTCACCGGTAACGGCAACTTTATCGCTTTGAAGGTGGCTCAACCCACTTCCAACTACAACTATGGTTATATTGATGACATCGTATTGAGTGCTATTCCAAGCTGTTCACCAGTGAGCGAACTGAACGTCAGCAATATTGCCGGTTCTTCAGCCTTGGTATCATGGTCAAACGGCCACTTCGGAACGGTAAGCAGCTACACACTGGAATACTCCGAGGCCGGACAAAACAACTGGATGACTGCAGCCAACAACATTACCACCACCTCATACATGCTGAGCGGTTTGGAACCCCTGACACAGTATGATGTACGCGTAATTGTCAACTGTGAAGACGGTGAAGAAAGTGACGGAGTCGTCGAGACCTTCCTCACCAGATGTTTGGCTGGCGGCGAGGTTGCTATCGGCAACGGTACCACTACCAACACTTATCTTCCTTCTTACAGTTTCTATAAACACAGTTATACCCAGCAGATATTCACCGCTGCTGAAATGGGTGGCGCCGCCAACATCATTTCAGTATCCTTTGACATGGCTAACCTGAGCCAGCAGAGACATTTCACAATTTACTTGATGCACACTACCGAAAGTGCTATCAATGCATGGATACCCGCTGCCAACGCACAACAGGTGTACTCCGGCGACCATGTTTTCCAAACAGGATGGAACACCTTTAACTTTAATACACCATTCGCTTATAACGGTGTTGACAACCTGCTTCTGATTGTGCTTGACGATAACGACTCATACGTTAGCGGCAACTCTTGGTACACACATGCATCCACCACAAACTGTGCAAGATACATCTATACAGACAGTGCTCCCTATAGCATTAGCAGTGTTCCCACCTCTACAGGAACCGCATTGAGCGTTAATAACAACGTGATTTTCGGTGGCAACTGCGACAGCACCGCCACTTGCTTCGCTCCCAATGTGTATGTAACCAACATCACCACCACTACAGCCGATATCAACTGGGTTCCCGGTTATGGCGAAAGCGATTGGGAATTGGAATACACTGTTTATGGTGATACGAACAACTGGACTCCTATCGCCAGTCCCGCTGGCGGCACCATCACCCTTGACCCGCTGACCTCCAACACCCATTACTTGGTGAGAATGCGTTCTGACTGCGGCGGCGGTGATGTAAGTGCATGGGCATTTGTTGACTTCAGAACCGAATGCGGACAGACCACTATTCCGTTTACCGAAGACTTCAACAGCTATGGCAGCGGCAACAGTGCCTTCCCCGACTGCTGGAGCAGACACAACACTTATACCACCACTCCTTATCCATATATTTCCACTACCAATAATAGCGGAAGCACCGGTGGTTCTCTCTACTTCTACAGCAGCACCACCAGCTATGACCTAGCTGTCACTCCGGAATTCAGCACCGACGTCAACACTATGGAAGTTTCCTTCTACCTGCGAGTGGGTACTGCCACCAACGGCATGATCGTGGGCGTGATGACCGATCCTGAAAACTACGACAGCTTTGTGCCCGTTGACACTGTATTCTGCTCTGCTGCTGGCGTATTTGAGTATGCTGAAGTAGATTTAGACACATACAGCGGAACAAGCAAATATATTGCCTTCAAAAATTACATGACCGCTTCCGGAGCACTTTATCTGGACGACCTCAACATCAATCTGATTCCAAGCTGCAAGCGTCCTGGTGATGTCACAGTTTCCAACATTGACATGACTTCTGCAGTAGTTGCTTGGACCGAAAGAGGCAACGCCACCGCATGGGAGATTGAATACGGTCCTGCCGGATTCTCACACGGTGCAGGTACAACTGTTCCCGCCACTACCAATCCATTCACCTTGACAGGTCTGACCGCTGGCACCCAGTATGATGTATATGTACGTGCCAATTGCGGTGCAGGCGACCTCAGCGACTGGTCTCTCAACCACGCCACATTCACGACATCATTCTGTGCAAGCACCGACCAATGCGAATACCGCTTCGTATGCACCGACGGCTATGGTGATGGATGGAATGACGCATACGTAAGTGTACAACAGAATGGTGTGACAGTCGCCACTGTCGAAGCCCTTGACCACGGAATGAGCAGCACTATTACGGTAGATACCATCCGTGTGATGTTATGCGACAATGTCAGCACAACATTCATTTGGAGCTCAGGCTTATACGACGACGAAGCCAGCTTGGCTGTATTGGCACCCAATGGAGTTGTGCTTTATAACCAAGAAGACATGTCCACCATCAGCAGCACCAACCTGCTGACCTTCACCACCGACTGCAACGCTGTGCCACCTACTTGCGATGCTCCTACGAATTTGAGCGTATCCAATGTCTCCGACAACTCCGCTACAGTTACTTGGACAGCGGGTGGCAACGAGACCTCATGGGATGTGGAATACAAGCTGCACAGCGCAAGCCAATGGCAACAGACCACAGTGGCACAAACCACTTTCACCATTCAAGGTTTGGCAGCCAGCAGCAATTACGATGTACGTGTGAAAGCTCTTTGTGGCCCCTACCTCGAAAGCGAGTTTGTCAGCACCACCTTCACCACCGGTGTGGGTATTGAAGACCTCAACTTCGCACAAAACATCAGCTTGCTGCCGAACCCAGCTGATAAATTCATCGAACTGAAGGTAAACAGCAATGTAAACGTGAAAGAAGCTTTGGTTTACAACGCCTTCGGCCAGCTGATCCAGACCGTACAACTCACCGACAACCATACCCGCATCGACCTCAGCAACATGGCCGCCGGTATGTATTTCGTGAGAGTGAACGGCGAGGGTGTGACCGCAACGAAGAAGTTTATCAAACGTTAAGACGGGGAGACGTAGAGACGGGGCACATACCCCGTCTCTACTCGGGGAGTCTCATGCTTCGCATTCGAGGGGAGTCTCGCTAGTGATGCTTCGCATCAGGGAAGTCTTTGAATTCTGAATTTCTGATCACTGACCCCTGACCCCTGACCCCTAAAAAAAAACGGGCAAAAGCCCGTTTTTTTTATTTCCTTCCGAAATCCGCGGGAATCTCTCCCCATACGCGGGTATTCCATTTGATGATTTTCGTGGTGTAGGTATTGTTCTGCAACCATAATTCCGCTCGCTGCAGCAAGTCGAAAATCTTCTCGTTCTCTTCGGTAGGCAACACCACAGACTTGTGTTTCTTGTGCCGCACCCAAGCTATGGCCGTGATACTGTCTGTATATATCGGCATGGGGCTGTTCATCTGTTTCAACAAAGCCAAACCATGTACGATAGCCAAAAACTCGCCGATGTTGTTGCTGGCACCTTGGAATGGTCCCTGATGAAACCACACCTTCTTGGTCGTGGTATGCACGCCACGGTATTCCATCTGTTTGGTCACCATATTACAAGCAGCATCAACCGACAGGCTGTCCCATACTGGCACCGGATCCTGACTGCTGAGGAAACTCAGTCCCGCTGGTTTAGTGGTCGCCAGTTGCTGTTTTCTGTATTGCTCATAGCCTTCCTGAAAGGCCCTGTCGGCTTCCAATTTCGATTCGAACGATTTGTACTTAGCCCCCTCGAACTGGTCAACCTGAGCCTTGCAGGTCGCCCAATCCTCAAACACGCCGGTAATGCGACCGACCCAAACCACATAGTATTTTTTCTTTCCTGCCATATTTGTTTTTAATCGTTTAGACGTGAAGGCGTCAAGACGTTAAGTATATTCCCCTCGAGTGCAGCGAGACTCCCCTGATGCGAAGCATCACTCCCCTCGAGCACGCAGTGCGAGACTCCCCAAGCGAACGAAGTGAGCACCTCCACGTCTCCACGTTTCCACGTCTCTGAATCATTTTATATTCGCCTGTATACCATTCAATTTTTTTGCGTAACTTTGCAAAATGTATACGCATAAAATCGATATGCCAAAAATATAAAACTATAACGTATGAAAAGATTATTTCCGATGAAATTTATCAACATTTTTTCAACCCTCCTGATCTGCCTCATCTTACTGGCTTCCTGCAACAAAAATAAAAACGACATTGTTTTTGAACAAACCGTTGAGTTCGCCAACGCCAACTGGGACTTCACCCAACGAACGCTGGAGTTCACCGCACATATCACCGACACGATTTCACCCCATCGTATCGAAGCGGAACTGAAATACGGTCCTGATGACGAACGTGTGGACCAAATGGAGGTCAGTTTTTCCGTTACCGCACCCGATGGGGGAAAATCATCCGTTTCCTCCGCTTTTGTGTTTGTCGAGGATGAGAACGAATCCAGCATGACACAACAAGCCAAGAAACTCAGCAACACCCAGACACGCGTGTTATACAGCAAGAAATACTTTAACCATTCCGGAGATTATCATTTCCAACTCAACCGCCACTCGGAAAAATTCGACAATTATAATATCCAGTCGCTGACCGTAAGGGTGGTACGTTTGCCAGAATAGGAACTTGAAGACACTCACCACGTTCGTTCGGGAAGACGTTCGCTACGCTCACTCGGGAAGACGCTCATTTCATTCGCTCGTGGAGTTGTTCACTTCGTTCACTCGGTTATACGATATTTTCTCCTCGTTTCCACGTCTTCACGCCTCCACGAATGCACGAAGTGCATGACTCAACGTCTAAACAAAATGCTCGGCGATGCGCTTCATCTCTGACGAGACGTTATTGCTCTCATACAGAATGCCATAGATGGTTTCTACGATAGGAATATCCGCCTTGAATTCCTTGTTCATCTCGTGAATACAGCGGCATGAGAAATAACCCTCCGCAATCATATTCATTTCCAAGCGGGCCACACGCACCGAAAGGCCGTGGCCAATCATGTTACCGAACATCCTGTTGCGGCTATATCTTGAATAAGCCGTCACCAGCAAGTCTCCAAGATATACCGAGTCGGAAATATGGCGTTCCTCCACAGGATAAATCTTGGACACGAAGCTTTTCATCTCCTTCAGGCAGTTGGCGATATAGGCGGCGATAAAATTGTCGCCATAACCCAAACCGCTATAAATACCCGCACCTAAGGCATAGATATTCTTCAGCACAATGGCCATCTCCGCTCCCATGATATCCTTGGAGACAGAAGCACGTACATATCTGTTGGTAAAAAACTTGGCCACAATTTTCGCCAATTCCTCATTTTCCGAAGCGGCAGTCAAGAAAGTAAATTTCTCTTGAGCCACCTCTTCGGCATGTGACGGTCCACTGATAATCGCCAGGTTGGAAGCAGGAATCTTGAACTCTGTTTTCAAATATTCAGTAATCACCTGCATGGTCTCCGGCACAATACCTTTCACCGCATTGATAATCTTCTTGTTGGCCAACTTGCTCTTCTTCAACGGCTCCAAAGTCTTATGTAAGAAAGCTGACGGGGTAACTATCACCACATAGTCTGATTTGGCCACTACCTGCCGCAAATCAGTGCTGATTTTCACGTCCTTGGGATTGATATAAGCGGAACTCAGGAACAAGGGGTTGTGCCCATAGGTGCTGATACCCTCCACGATCTCGTCCTCACGCACCCACCAATGGATGTGCTCCAAGTTAGCCGACAAGATTTTCACAATAGCGGTAGCCCAGCTGCCGCCACCAATTACCGCCACTCTGTAACGCATTCTGGTCTTTTTCTTACGTGCCGGAATCATCACTTCCGAAAACATGTCCACTAATTCCATATCCCTTTGGTTTTAACATTTTTTAAGTGCGCAAAAATACGAAAAATATTCAATATATAGTCTGTGTTTTTTCATCACACCACGGTAACCGCATGAAATTTTTATTTATTTATTTTTTTGTGACTTTACTCTTCTTGGAAAAGCAGTCAAAGCGAATGTGCAAAAAATTCCGGTTTTCTTCCAAAAATTCCATCATTTTCGGTTTGCATTTTGTCGCAAAAATACGATTGTTGTATATAACGTATTGAATTACAGGTGTTTACCCCCCCCGAAAATGCATTATTTTTATTGAGATATTAAAAAAAAACTTTATATTTGCATTGGTGGAAATGTTTGTAGGGGCGAATAATTATTTGCTCCTACAAACACAAACCGACGTAAATCAGGATTTCACACATTCTGCATGGCATTTGTAACAAACAAACAACAGAACCTCTATGAAACCCAAAAGCCAATCACACAACACGCCCGACCTCCTTTGGTTGGGAAAGAACAACTTCATTGAATAAAACTCCGCTAAGGAGTGCATTAGGCCGTTAGCGGAGCTTGAGAAAGGTGCACCGCAGGGGCATCGCAATTGAGTTTAGCAGACCATTAGCGATGTTCCCTGCCACCAAGCACCTTAGGTTGTATATATCGTGATGTTTGTCTCGCGATGGCACAAAAAATCTGATGCAAAAATAATGAATTTTTTGATAGGGTGACAATAAAAAAATATTGATAACGAACAAAAAGATAAAAAAATGAAAAAGATAATATATTTGGCTTTGATAGCCGTTTTGTTGGGATTCTTCTCAGCAGGATGTGAAAAAGAAAAAAGATACAATGAAAACCCAAGTTCTCTTAGTATTGATGGTGGTTCCGTCGTTAAGAAAAAACCACAAAATCCAGGAACTGTAAATATTTTGATTTTCAAGGTCACATTACATAGAGCTACAACTGATCGTCCAAGAGATCACAAAAATTGCGGTTGTTTGGAGTGTTTTGGTTTTTGTGATTTTGAATGGTTTCCTGGCATGAAAAATCCGTACATAGTATTGTTGATAATCCGAGTAATAAAGACCAAAGCCTCATTTTGATGCAAATAATAAACGAAAAACAAGCAGCTATGTATATCCTTGAAAATAAGGAATATTTCGAAGAAGAATTCGGAATAGATATTCCCTTGGTAGTTCCAAAGGAAGCTCTTGAAGAGGCATATTTATCGGATATTGATATAACAGTAAAAGAAGGTGTCTATAATTTTGTAAATGAGGTGCAACAGATTGTTTTTGATGAAAATAAAGTGACCTCTTACGGTTATGTTATTGTTGATATAGAAGTAAAATAGACTATGCGGCATTTAGTGCATATTTTCATATTAATAGTTCTATCCGTACTTTTTTCTTCGTGTTTATTAACGTATTGGATATTAGGCGTTAGTTACCCATCTCCAAAAACGGAAAAACAAGTTCTTAGAAAAGCACGCAAGTTTCATTTTGATGAGTTTCCTATTCTTTTCACCACCGACACAGGGAGTTTGAGGTACTTCACCAAAGACCGCACCCGCACGACAGATTCGGCAAGTCATAAATTTTTACCGCTGGTTTTCAAGCAAGGCTATTTGGTCGAGCCTGTTCAGAAAGACATCTGTACCTCTTACAGCACTTCTTTGTTTTCTTCCCTGAAAGACAGTCTATCGTACCAGCTTGTCACCTCTGAACCCTTAACAAAATACATTAACGCACAGTGTATCATCAATTTCGACAGCACGGAGTTTTATGCTAAAACCGCCCATTCGGATTTCTTGGTACTGATATATTGGGCAACATTCGAAGGTGTTTTCAACAAACCCAACAATAAACGTGCCGCAGAGGCTTTGGTAAAAACCATGGAGCGAGACAGTTTGGAGATCAGCGGTTATTACGTGAATTTTGATATGAGGAAGTAAAAACAATGAAACAAACGATTGTGCTTTGCTATTTATCACTTTCCCTTTTAATATTCAGTTATGGGCAAGGCTACTTAGATAGCCTGCCCATAATTAACTTCTCAACTTCTTTATCTCCAACCACATCCACAAGGAATTAATGGCACAAAAATTGGATTTCGCTAAATATAAACACGTTAGGCTTAAATTTCAAATTTTTGTCATGTACTAAATTTTTTTTTTTGCAAAAATAAAAACGTAACTCCTGCGTCTTCAACAAAAAGAATTATCTTTGCAAAAGAAAAAAACAAAAATGACTTTTCTGCAACAACTCTCCCAAGCCATCCTGCAACGTGATGACATCCCACTGAAAGACACGCTGATAGTGCTACCCAACAAGCGCGCCCGGCGGATGCTGCAAAAGGAACTGGCCGCCGGCATCTCGCAGCCTTGCTTCTCCCCCACCATCTTCTCTATCGACGAATTTATCCACAAACTGTCGGATTACACCCTCTGCGATGACATCGACCTGCTGCATATCTTATTCAAAGCATACCAAGAGTTTGAACATGCCAAAAGCGAAAAGTTGTCGGCTTTCCTGTCATGGGCCGAGACTTTCATCCACGATATCAGCGAGATAGACATGCAACTGGCCGATGCCTCCAAGGTTTTCGGGAATCTGTCGGACATCAAAGAACTGGAAACCGTTTTTGGCCGTGAAAATCTTACCGACAGCCAGCAACGCTACTTGCAATTCTATGCCACACTGCACAATCTCTATCGCCAATTTAACAGTTTTTTAGACGAAGATAAGTTGGCTTACGAAGGCAAAATATACAAAGAGACCGCAGAGAATATCATACACTATGCGCAAAAGTTCAACTTCAAGCGATATATTTTCGCCGGCTTCCAGACACTCTCCCCTTCCGAAATGGAAATTGTACGGTATTACCATCAGGAACATCAGGCCGAATTTTACTTCGACATAGACAAATTCTATCAGGAAAACTATACTCCCTTTATTACCATCCTTCAGAATAAACTGAAAATCAAAGAATTGAAATGGATCCACACCGACTATGCCAGCATCCCGAAGCAAATCAACATTGTGGGTGCCTCCAAGTCCATGAATCAGATTCTATACGCCATCGAACAGCTGAACCGCATTGAACAGGAGGAAGGGAACCTGAACGACACGGTTCTCGTCTTCGCCGACGAGAAACTGCTCACCCCGTTCATCCACTGCTACGACTGTGGCAAGGCCAATTTGACCATGGGGTATCCGCTGAATGCCACACCGGCATACGCCTTGCTCTCCACACTCATGGAAACAGCACGAAACAGCCAACGATTCCAGAGTATGCAGCAAGGAGAATTTTTGTATTACCATAGGGATGTGTTCAGTTTTTTCAGAAATCCACTAATTGTAAAATATTTGTTTCCAGATAGCAAGACCAACAAACAATTCCTGAAAGGGCTCACCGACCTCAACAGCATATTTTTTCCGCGACAGACATTGGACTTTTCAGAATACACATTTCCGAATCTTTCTGGAAATCCTGTCGAGATTTTGGAGGAGACCCTCAACTTTTTCACTTTACTGACAACACAAACCGCCGATGATACAGCCAAGTATTTCGACCATTACTGTCTCAACCTTATACTCGACAAACTGCAACAAGCCCTTAACCATATTCGCGAATTCGACACCCAACTCATCGACCTCGAATCTTCCTTTTTCATTCTCAAAAACCTTATCCAGCATATTTCCATCCCATTAAAGGGCAGTCCCTCAGAAGGTTTGCAAATCATGGGACTATTGGAAACGCGTGCCTTGGACTTCAAGAAAATCATTATGCTGTCGGTCAACGAGGGAACCCTGCCGGCAGGCCGGAGTAGCAACTCACTCATCCTGCATGAGGTCAAGAAATACTTCAACCTACCCACCTATCAAGAAAAAGACACAGTTTACGGCTACCACTTCTTCCGCCTGTTACAACGAGCCGAACAGATTTACCTGATTTACGACAACGATTCAACCAACTCGCTGGCCGAAAAAAGCCGCTTCCTCAACCAACTCGACTTCGAAGTTAAATCACAGGAAATCAGTAACATAAATATCAAGGAATTGGTACTGCCCACTCTGGTAAACACTGAGCGCAATTCAACGGAAATCAGCATCACAAAGAATGAGACCATCCTTCAGCAGCTAAAGAAAAAGCAATACTCTTATACCCACTTGAACGACTACCTCAACTGCCCACTTCAATTCTATCTCAAACACATCGCCAAAATCAAACCCGCCGATGACATTTCCGAAAGTGTGGAACAAAAACTGATTGGCGACGCCATACACCACTTGATGGATAAGATCGGACAGGAACTGATTGCCCAACCGTCAGCCTATCCGCAAATCATCGAGGACACACTGAAAAACATTGATAGTCAGGTCGAAGCAGCCATGAAGGAAGCCATTTTAGGGGACAGGGGGCAGGGGTCAGGGGTCAGTGATCAGGAGACCGTCCGTGGAATTCAAAATTCAAAATACAGAATTCAAAATACTAATGAGCCCGAAACTGTCAACTGTCAACTGTCAACTGCCAACTGTCAACCGTCAACTGTCAACCCAAAAATACACATCGATTTGACTCATGGGAAAAGCTATTTGGCCAATGAGGTCGTCAAGAAAGCTATCACCACCTACCTGAAGAGTATGAAAGCTGATTTCGAGAAGGCCGAGAAACAACAATACAGCTTCAAAATCATCGCTACAGAGCAGAAAATGACCTGCACGATTAACGTTGACCAAAAACCGATACAACTGAAGGGCTATGCCGACCGTATCGACTTCCGCAACGGCCTTGTCACCCTGCTGGACTATAAAACAGGCTATGTTAATGACAAAGGGCTGAGTTACGAGAAATTCAACGATATATTCACTGGCACCGAACACAAGCAACTGTTGCAGTTGCTGATGTACGCCTACCTATATGAGAGGAGCCAGAGGACAGGGACCAGTGATCAGGAGACTGTTCATGGAATTCAAAATTCAAAATTCAGAATTCAAAATACTAGTGAGCCCGAAACGGCCAACTGTCAACCGTCAACTGAAACCTGTAAGCTGAAACCTGAAACCTGTCAACTGTCAACTGTCAACTATCTGTGCGGGATTATCAGTTTCCAGCGAATGTACCAGAAAAAAACGCATGAGCTCTACCCTATTTTTCAGGGGTCAGGGGACAATAACCAGGGGACAGGAGTCAGTGATCAGGGGTCAGATGATGGAATGAACAATGAACAATGGACAATGCACAATGCACAATGCACAATGCACAATGTACAATGCACAATGTACAATGCTGATAATCTGTCACCTGAAACCTGTAACCTGAAACCTGTAACCTGTAACCTGAAACCTGACGACTGTCAACTATCAACTGTCAACTCGACTAATCTTATCACACCAGAAATACTGCGACTTTTCGAAAAACACCTCATTAATCTGCTGCGTGACATCATCAATCCTAAACAGCCCTTCTGTCAGACCGATGATGTGAACCACTGCGTCTATTGCGACTATTCCGCCATCTGCAAAAGGCAAAACACAAAGGATGAGTAGAGACGTTTAGCACCATACGGTCAAAAAAAACATCTGAAACATCTCTACGGAATTCGTCCATTTTTTCATTTCTCAATCATAAAAACTGAAACGATGAAATCCTTTTTCAGATTCACCGCCGGTGAGTGGACGGCGTCTGCACTGATGGCATTGCTCATCATCGCAGGCATTTTATTTTACTTTTTGTATGAAAACTCCGCTGTAGCACACACCGATTACACGGAATACCAAGAGATGTTCGCACAATTTGAGCTAGAACAGCAACGGCTGGCGGATTCGGTAGAAGCCGCACGGAAAGCAAAATATCATAGCCGGTGGGGAACGGATGGGGGTTCCGCCAGCTCCGCTGGCGGAATGGCGGAACCCAAGGGCAAAAATCACACGTATTACACTGACGGGACAGACATGCGGTGGAACCGCAACCCCCACATAGAAGACAGTTTGAAGAGTCATCCCCAAAAACCGCAATACGCCATCGTCAAGGTGGAGTTGAACCGGGCAGATACCAGCGACATCATGCGGATTCCGGGGTTTGGCAGCAAGCGGGCACAGAAAATCGTGGAATATCGCGACAAATTAGGTGGTTTTTATGATTTGTCGCAGTTGAAGGAAATTTACATTCTGCAAAACATCAATATAGCATACGTTGAGAAATATTTCACTGCCGACCGCAAGCTGATACAGAAAATCAACCTCAACCAGTGCGACTATAAGACGCTGATTTCACACCCTTATTTCGACAGCTACCTCACCAAGACCATCCTCAACCACCGCCAGAGAAACGGCCCCATCCGCGACATGACCCACCTCCGCGAAATCACCCATATCTATACCGAATTAGAGGAGAAGCTGGTGTGGTATGTAGAATTCTGAGGGGGGGATGGTTACCAAAGACAACTCCACTCTACAACCTCATTTTAGCATGCCGCAATAAATATAAATTCACATGTACTCAGGTTCAGTCTATTCCCACGGGAATTCCATTCCCGACAATAAAAACAAGAAACTATGGAAAAAGAAACATTCACTTGGCAACAACCCGGAGCATGGCGTAAACCATGTATTGTTCATGCGACAATGGTTGCCAACAACCGTCAGTCACTTTTCGGCACACTCATCCATAATGGGACAAATGCCGAAGTAAAAAAAACAGCCCTTGGATGGATACTCATAAACCAACAACAACGTATGCTTGAACTTTGTCCGGAAATGAAAATACTTGCTGATAAGGTTATGCCCGACCATCATCACATTGTCCTGCAAGTTCAACGAACCATGCGCCGTAGTATCAAAGAGGTTGTGCGGGGTTATATGCAAGGTTGTAAGGCTGAAGCTCGCAAATTAGGCTTTACTGAGAACTTGTACGATGCTCCTCCATATTACCGTGTACTAACACACAAAGGGCAGCTTCAAGCAATGATTGACTACGTATATGCCAATACTGAACGTGCTTGGCAGAAAAAACAGAACCCCAATCTCTTCCGAATGCATCGTAACACAGAAGCAAATGGTCTTTATTTCACATCTTTAGGTAATCATTTCTTACTCAACTGGCCCGAACGTCAATTGGTTGAAATGTCACGCAATACTACAGAAAAGCAAATTCAACAACGGTTGCGAGAGGCACTGACAGCAGCACACAATGGAGCAGTCTCTTACACAGCGGCTATCAGCAAAGGGGAAAAACTTATCGCCCGCACTATACGTGAGAATGGCTTTCCCCTAGTTGTACTTCTCAATAACGGATTCCCCGAAGAAGGCTCACCGCATGAACATTTCTACAAACCTGGTGGTGTCTATTTTGAGGCATGTTCTAAAGGAAATTTGTTACTTCTAGAGCCTACTAAACAAACATTATTTTCCCCCTTAATCATCTCTGCAACAGAAGAAGTATTACGTCAAAAAGCCATTGACAAGCACCACAGTTATATGCCCGTTCCCACATCCACGCAACGTTACCATTTCATTGCACTCAATGAAATAGGGAAACTGCTTGTGACAAGGACTTTGGGCTTTTCTAGCGGATAGAATCCGCATCAAAGTGACAGGACAAGCAAACGTACAACCCTTATTTTAAAAACTCCGCAATCTTCACTGCGGCGGAGCGGGCATCATTGAGGGTGTCGTTGATGGACATGGGTCGCTTGCAACTGCCCGCCACAAACAACCCGGGCTGCGAGGTCTCATTGTCCCTCACATGGGGATTGGTCGTGGTGGCAAAGCCGTAAGCATCGCTGCAGCCACACTGCTTCGTCAGCTCCTTCGTACCGCACGAGGGCTCCATGCCTACCATCAACACCAACAAGTCGGCACTCATCTTCAGCGGCAAGCCCACCAGCGTGTCCTCCGACTTAATCTGGATTTTGCCATCATAGGTTGATGCCGCCTCGGAGATACGGCCACGGACATAGCGCACTCCGTATTTCTCCTGCGACTCGCGGTACATTTCCTCGAAACCACCGCCCCACATACGTAAATCCATGTAGAAAATATAGGTTTCCACCTCAGGCAAAAGTTTCCTCAGCTCTATGGCCTGTTTTACGGCCGTCACGCAGCAAACTTTCGAGCAGTAATGATTGCCCGACTTCTCATCACGCGAGCCCACACACTGCAAAAAAACAATCTTCTTGGGGGTATCGCCAACGGCATTGAGGATTTTCCCTTCCTTGATTTTCTTTTCCATATCGATGGAAGTAATCACTCCGGGATAAATGCCATAACCCAACTCTTCTTTCCGATGGGCGTCGAACACCTTGTAACCAGTGGTCATCAACACCGCATCAGCCGTATAGCTGGTTCCTTCAGCATCCTGCAACTGCCAGCCACCATCCTGTTCCGTCACCGACTTCACCTCCTTGCCCGACAACAACTTGATATTATCCCTATTGAGTTTTGCCTCTAAAATTTCCACTAAATCGTCCGCTGCTGAAAAATCAGGGAAAAGGAACGCTTTGTCCCTCAGATTATCCAGCGTAGAGGCCGATTTCTCGAAAAGCAGGATTTCGGTTTCTTCCTTGGCAGCCAATATCGAAGCTGCTTCTATACCGGCCGGTCCGGCACCTATGATTGCGATGGTTTTCATTTATGTTTAATTGTTGAGTTGTTGAATTGTTAAAGTGTTTACAGTTTTTCTGCGTTCAATTTTCATCTTAATTGGCACATTAGCACATTAAAATCATTTGCACATTTACTAATTAACTAATTTGCTAATTATTAATTGGCACATTAGCACATTGTTAATTGACACATTATACTTTCAGCACCGTCGGCTTATCCGGCATGGAGAGCACCTTGCCCGACACACCTTTGTATTTCTCATCAGGATTGTAGGCGATGCCGATTTTGTTCAGCAGTGTCTCACACTGTACCTGATGCAGCTGCAAGCCCAAAGTCCACGGATCGTAGCCTAACAACAAGCCCGTCAGCTCCTCGTACGTAAGCACGGGAATACCATAGCCTTCTTTGTCGTATGTTTTATGTTCTAACTCAGCGATAGTATATTGCCACTTGTCCAAAAACATGCCGCAACCCGGGCAGTTGGTCAGGATAAAATCAGGCTCGTAGGGCTCCATCTACTCGAACTTCTTCTTGGAGTTAGCCACCGAATAGCCGCGGTTTTCCTGCACCAAGTACTGGCGGAAGCCGAAGCCGCAGCAATGGCGTCTTTCTGGGTAGTCGATTACCTCGCCGCCCCAGGCCTCAATCATACCCGACAGCACATGCGGGAACTCCGACTTACCCACGCCTTTCTCCGGAAAAATCTTGGCATAATGGCAACCCACATGTTCCACAGCACGCAAGGGTTTGCCAGTAAAGCGGTTCAACAGTTGGTATTTCATTTTAGGTTTCAGCTCATTTCTGAACTTAAAAATAATGTCAGAAGGATGAGCGATATTTTTGGGTAGTTCGAATTCACGACCCGTGGCCTCACGCAGGTATTTTCTCGCCTTTTCCAACAATGCCGGATCATGCTTCCACATTTCCACCATCTCGGTGAACACGCCAAACGAGGTGACACACGAGGGCACATAGTTCTCGTAGCCGTCCTCTGTCATCAGCGAGAACAGTCGGGCCACCACCGTCATCGTGGTCTCAATCGGCACCACATCAGAGTGATAGCCGATACCCGTACAGGTGTGTTGGTTGGCCTCATCCTTGATATCTTTTCCCAATTCTTCGCGCAGTATTTTCAGAAATGCGGCCTCCGAACCAGGGAAAAAAGTCTGACGGATACAACTCCTCTCATAGAAGTAATGGTCGTCCGCTATTTCCTTCTGATATTCGTTCCAGAAACGTTTTGGAATTTCACTCATTATTGTTTCCAATTAATAATTAACAATGAATAATTATTAGTTTTTAGTTTTCAGTTTTCAGTTTGTTTAACGACCAGCTCGGCAATATCCATCACCTTCGCTTCGGTGGCGCGGGTGAAGGCTTTTTTGCACATCGGGCAGGCCGTGCAAATCAAATCCGGATTACCCGTTTGCAGGTTCTCCAAAGCGGCGTTGCGAATCTTCTCCTGTTGTTCCAGCTCAATCACCGTGTTGCCCAGATTGAAACCGCAGCACAGGCTATGCTCTCGCTCCTCTGGAGTTTTCAATAGCGTGGCCACACTGCTCAGCACATCACGAGGCTCTTGGTAAATACCGCAACCGCGTCCCAACTCGCAGGGGTCATGATAGGTTACCTTCAGCGAAGCGTCCTTGCTCAACTTCAGCTTGCCACTCTTGATCAGCATGTTGATATACTCGGTATGGTGCATCACCTTGATGGGCAGCTTGTATTCTTTGGTGAACGACTGGTAGCAAATAGGACATGAAGTGACCAATAGTCTAGCGTGCGATTGCACGATCAGCTGGGTGTTCTTTCTTCTCAATTCCGATGCCTGCGTATGGAAACCCTGTTGCATCAGCGGCCGTCCGCAGCAAATGGAGGCCTCCTTGTCCATGTACCAGTACTTCTGTCCCACCGTCTCGAAAATCTTCTCCATCGCCTCGGGAATACCTGGTGTGAGATGCGACATACAGCCGGCGAAATACACTACACGGTCCATGGCGTTAAAAGCTCGCACAGTGTCCAAATAGCGGTAATTGTTCTTGGTGTCGAGCTCTTTTTTGTCACGCATCTGACGGCGTATGGACATCAAATCGAGCTGCACCGGACAATCGCTTGCACAACGGTTGCACATCAGGCAGTTATCGGCAATCTCGTCTTTCAGCATCTTGTAACGGATATCCCGCAAAAAATACACCGACTGTACTCCTTTGATATCCAGTTGTTTATTCAAAGGGCATGCATCAATACAGATACCGCAGCGCGAGCATGCACTCAGCTCATACATGGTGAAGCCAGACTTCTGCTCATCTTCCTTCACTCCCAAGCGGCGGAAGAAAATCAGGAACGGCTCTGTGAAGATGTGCATGTATCGTGAAAAAGGCATGGAGGTGAAGAACACGCCCAAAGCCAAGGAATACAGCAGCCAGCAGGTATATTCCACATACACATTGGCGAAAGGCAAAATATCGCCAATGGTCTGGGTAAGGAAGCCTCCATTATGATACATGGCAGCTGTCACACTCTCCGACAAGAGTCTGAAAGGGAAGATGCACCACAGCGACACCTTTGCAAAGCGGTCAAAAATCACATGCTTGGTGACCTTCTTCATGCCTACAATGCGACTGTAAATCATTTTCACAAAAGCGATAGCGATACCCGACAGCACAAAGAGCAGCAGTCCGTCCATCACCTGCGTAAAAACAGTCGCAGAGGTAAAAGTATTATGGTCGTGCTGGAAGAAACGGTAAAAGATGGCCACCCAGAATGGTTTGCTGCCATGGATGCCAAATTCTGCCTCAAAAAAGCCCACCACTATCAGCAGGAACCATCCAAAGGCGATACTGGCGTGCATATAACCCAGCATGAGGTTCCGCTTGAAGATACGGCGGTGCAGTAACGACTCCATGACAATCTCCCAAATAGCTGGCAAAAACTTCCAAGAGAGGATATTTTTCTTGATAATAGCCCGCTGCAAACGGTCGAAACCTTTATACCATCTGATATATTTCCAAATACTGAAGACAAACAGCAGGATTGTTCCGATAACAAACGGAATCACAAAGGGACTGAAATATTTACTCATTGTCTTTCCGTTTTGGGTCTGTCAATATTTTTTTCATATTCATAATCATCGAACGAAGATTTACCCCACGGGGGCACACCAAGGTGCATTTTCCACATAACATGCATGGTCTCAGTTCTTTTTCCAAGTCCTGATACTGCTGCATTCTGAACAAAGAATGAATCCTTCGGATGTTATAATCGGTAAACTGACGGGCAGAGCAAGTAGCCGAGCAGGCACCGCAATTCATACAACGCTTGAATGATGGCACCTCTGCCTCCAACTGTTTCAACAGCCGGTTATCCGCCACATCCATGTTGATAGAACGCGGTGTTGAGATGGCAAAACCAAATTTCAGATTTCTCATTTCTCGCCCTCCAACACTTTTTTACGTAATTCCATGCCACCTGTCACCTCGAAAATTCTACGCACTTCTTCCAAGTTTTCCTCACGAATCTTACGAAGCGCACCGGGACCATCACCATGATAGTTAGCACCTAATTTCGGGGCTATCTCTTCGATATTCTCACGATACCATGCCCAGATAGGACCCTGTTCAGGATGATAGTCCGGGTCAACCACATCAGGATGAACACAATAGCCGATTTTCAAGATATTTCCACCTATACCATTCATCAAAGCGACCTGTTGCCTGCCTTTTTCGCTGTCTTTGAAATAGCCTAATTCCTGTGATCGTTTCCGCAAAACAGATATCACCTCTCCTGGAATATTTCCTCTCGGACAGCGCGGCTTGCAAGACATGCACTGACCGCAGTACCAAATAGTTTCGGAGCGAAGCAGATTCTCAATTTCCGCCTCATCCTGCCGTTGAACCGTATCGCAGATACGGCGTGGATCGTAGTCATAGAACTCCGCCGCAGGACAGATAGCCGTGCAGACACCGCAGTTCATACAGGCTTTCAAGGCCTCCTCAAAGCGGATATCCTGCATCAGTAAATCATGCAAATTTCCCATTTTTATTGCATTTTAATTCGATTGAATCTCATCAGCTTGTAGAAAAATTTCGGCAATGCCTTGGTACGGTCACGCTTCAACAAGTCGATGAATAAATGAAGTTTACGGGCAACAGGTATTCTATAGGTCTCCACAAACTCTATCAACGTGCCATCGGGGTCCTCAATATAGGTAAAATGACCTGAAGCCTCGCCCATGTCGAACTGGCTCTGACCAGCACAGCTGTCCACCGTAAAGGGGAAGCCCTTGGACTGGCAATAAGCCTCCAACTCCCTCATGTTGATGGTATCCATGCAAATCTGGATATAACCAGGGTCACCCCAGTAGCGGCCTTCGAATATCTTGCGGGGCTGACGCTCCAAAGCTACCACCAACTCAATATAGCCAGGACCGAAAAGACTTGAGAATGGGCCTTTCCTTGGCTGCTTGTTTGTCAGCAACACTCTTCTGTACTGCTGATTGCCAGCTCTAAGGAAAGCTAAATCCTCAAAAGTTCCCGTCTTGTCATACATAATGGTGTCGAAGCCCAGTATATCCTGATATACCACCAAGGCCTTTTCTACATCAGTCACACCAACCATCATGCCAACCACACCACCTGAGGGATAGCCTGTTTTCACACAGACGAAATCATCCTCCACCGCCTGGAAATAGTTGCCAAAGGGGTCTTCGAGAAAGAAGGTCTTATGTCCGTCAGGAGCTATCGCAATCGGGCCCACCTTATCGTATTTCGACGTAAGTTGCTGATGAAAAGCCTCTATATCAAAGCATCTTAACTTGGCCACAAACACTCCGAGGTCACCAACCTGGATGTCAAAAGACACCGGTTGTGGTTTACGTTCGGAATACTGCCAAATCTCGAAACCAGCACCGCCTTGCAGGTTGATGGTTACACAGGCATGGCGTTTCTGCGGAGACTGTCCCGTGTAGGGCAACATGTGCTCCGCCACGGTATCATCTTCCAGAATCTTAATGTCCATCTGGAACATGTCGATATACCACTTCCAAGCCTGCTCGAAGTTCTCCACTCCGATACCGACTTGCTGGATTCCTGAAAAGAAATAGTTTTTGTTCATATATTTCAATGTGCTAATGTGCTAATCAAATTAAGAATTAAGAGTTAAGAATGTTGAATTGTTGAACTGTTGAATTGTTTATAGTTTTTAGTTCTTAATTCTTAGTTTTTAGTTCATCTCCCCTCGAACGCAGTGAGACTCCCCTTCATGCGCAGCATGACTCCCCTCGAGCACAAAGTGCGAGACTCCCCCATCATTACATCGATTTAATGCTCCTCGCAATCCTCGCCGCCAGTCCCGGAAAAAAGCGCTTGATATACACCATCACCAATTCCTTGCTACCCACCAGCACCTCACGTTTTTTCCGATACACAGCCTTGACAATCTTGTTGGCCGCCTGTTCGGGTGTAACTCCACCTGCCTGGCCCGCATCTAACTTGCCGTGACGGGAACCGTCTTTCTCCAAAGCATAGAAGGAAATGTTGGTTCTCACCCTGCCTGGGCAAACGATGGTAACACGAATGTTTTGGTTATAATACTCCGCCTGCACGGTCTCAAAAAAGCCATACAAAGCATGCTTGGCCGACGAATAAGCGCAACGCAACGGAAAACCGAACAAGCCAGCAATGCTGGTGGTTACCACTAACTGTCCCCCACCCTGTGCAATCATCTTCGGCAGTACCGCCTTGGTCAAAATTACTGGCGCATAATAGTCAATATCCATTACCTTGCGGATGACACTCATCTGTGTCTCAATGGTGGTGGCACGCTGACTGATGCCCGCATTGTTATAGAACACGTCAATCCTGCCGAAGCTGTCCCAAGCTCTGGAGGCCAAGTCCTCCAACTGTTCAGTCTGCGACAAGTCAAAAGGCAGAATTTCCACCGCAGGAGCGCCCAATGACAAGCATTTCTCCTTCACTTTCAGGAGAATATCCTCCTCCAAGGCGGTCAGAATCAGCTTGGCCGATTCCTGCGCAAAACGGTAGGCTGTCGCCTCACCGATTCCAGACGAAGAACCAGTAATCCATACTACCTTATCCTTAAACCACTTATCCATAAAAATTTTGTTTACAAAACGTTGGACAATATCGTACCACTTATACGCAAAGATTTAGTTTACAGTTTATTGGCAAAATCTTGATTCGTACAACAGCAAATGATGAATTTACAAAGCATTAGCGAAATCTTTCGCACGGGCGGCACCTTCACCGGTATTCATCAGCAACATCTCACCATCATGAATTTCACCCTGTTCCAAAGCCTGGTAGAAACCAGCCAGACAAACAATGGAAGCCGGACCTAACACCACATTGCGTTCTTTCTTGACTAAACGGGCCAACTCAATCAAATCAGCCTCTTTCACCCGCAAGAAGGTACCCCCGCTCTTTCGAACGATGGGCGCCACTATCGGGAACATGCCCGGATTGCCTGTGGAAAGAATCGACACTTTGGTCTGCGGATTGTCAATCACCGGATAATTTTTCTCGTAGCCTTCAGGAAAACCTGCTTTCACAGCATTTTCCCAACCCTGCACCATCGGATCGCAGGTATCCTGCTGTACTAACAACATACGCGGCAGTTTCACTTCCGGAAACACCGGAGAAATGTCACGCACACCTTTGTCAACAGCTATAGGACCTGTACCACCGGCCACGGCCTGCACATACACATCAGGCATACGGCCCAACTGGCGCATAAACTCGAAAACCATGGTCTTCTTGGCCTCCACACGCAACGGATCGATATTGCCAGCTGAAATCAGCACATGATTATCCTTATGGTATGCGGCGGCCAACTTTTTTGCGTATGCATAGTCACCATCAGCAATATGGATATGCTGTCCATGCGATTTGATTTCCTCCACCGTGTCTTTGCACACACATTCCGGCACAAACACATTGAAATTCACGCCAGCCTTGGCCAGATATCTGCTGTAAGCGGTAGCCGTGTTGCCCGTTGAAGCCACACAGAACTCCTTCACGCCATTTTCTTTGAAGACTGAAGCAGCCAAAGATGCTGCCACATCCTTGAAGGTATTCGTACCACCATTCAAATCATTGCGATATACCATCACTTTACAGTGAATGCCAAATTTCTCCAAGGCATATTTTTCCATAAAATCCCATTCCTCGATGGGAATAGCACCTTCACCGTATGAAATAATGTTTTCGCGATGCTCCAAAGGCAGATAATCAAAATACAACCAGAAGCTGTCGGCGGACTGTTTGTACAGTTCCGGCAATTTAGCATAATCAGCGGTATAGCGGACATCAGCGTGGTTGCTGCCACATTCCGGGCAGCACTGGTCCTGTGCCAGCCACTGGGCGAAATTCTCCGTTACATGCCCGCATTTTTTGCAAACAATAGTGTATTTCATATTCGAATTAATAATTGACAATTAATAGGTTTCAGGTTACAGGGGTCAGGGGTCAGTGATTAGGGGTTGGGGGGAGAATTCAAAATTCAAATCGTCAACTGTCAATTGTCAATTTATTCAATTGGCACATTAGCACATTAACTAATTAGCACTTTAAAAATCTCCCCTTGAGCACGAAGTGCGAAACTCCCCTTATGCGAAGCATAACTCCCCGAGCTCACGCAGTGAGCGTCTCCCCGTCTTCACATACTCACGTATTACTCTCTCACCAAGCTCATCTGCGGAATCGGCTTGTTGTATTCGCCGGCATCCAGTTTCTTCTTGATTTCTTTGAAGACCTCGATGGTGCGGTTGACATGTTCCATCGTATGAGCAGCGGTCGGGATGATACGGAGCATGATGACTCCCTTAGGCACAACCGGATAGAGTACCATTGAGCAGAATATACCATGATTCTCGCGCAAATCAACAATCAGGTTGGTGGCCTGTCCAGGGTCACCCTTCAAATAAACCGGGGTTACAGGTGACTGAGTTCTGCCCAAATCGAAACCTTCGGCTTTCAGACCGCTTTGCAGCGCATTGGCAATGGTCCACAGTTTCTCACGTATTTCCGGACGGGTCTTGATGAGTTCCAGACGTTTCATAGCGCCAATCACCATCGGCATAGGCAGTGATTTGGCAAAAATCTGTGAACGCATGTTGAAACGCAGGTGGTCAACCACATACTTCTCAGAAGCCACAAAAGCTCCGATACCGGCCATACTTTTGGCAAAAGTGGCGAAATACACATCCACCTCGTCAATCACACCGAAATGAGCGGCAGTACCATCACCTTTGGGTCCCATGGTACCGAAACCATGGGCATCGTCGATAAGCAGACGGAAGGGGAATTCCTTCTTCAATGCCACGATACCAGCCAAGTTGCCGAGGTCACCAGCCATACCGAACACTCCCTCGGTGATCACCAATACACCACCACCTTGCTCGTCGGCCAATTTGCTCGCCTGAGCCAACTGTTTGCGCAAGCTTTCCATATCGTTATGCTGATACACATATCTCTTGGCAAAACTCAGACGCAAACCATCCATGATGCAAGCATGTGATTCAGAGTCATATACAATCACATCGCGACGGCTGGTCAACACATCAATGATGGAAACCATAGCCTGATAACCGAAATTAACCAAATAGCCGTATGGTTTGCCCACGAAATGAGCCAAGTCTTGTTCCAATTGCTTATGATACTTGGTATCACCCGACATCATACGGGCACCCATAGGAGCAGCCATACCGAATTGGCGGGCACCTTCTGTGTCGGCCTCGCGAACCTCAGGCATATTGGCTAATCCCAGGTAATTATTCAAACTCCAGTTCAGCACTTTTTTGCCGTTAAACACCATTTCAGGGCCGATTTCGCCTTCCAAACGGGGAAACATGAAGTAACCGTCGGCATTAGCCTGATACTGTCCAAGAGGACCTGGAGTTGCTTTAATTCTTTCAAAAATGTCTTTCATAAGCTTAAAAAGTTAAATATGTTAAAAAAACTTAATTTGTTATATATATGATTATCAAATAATTATGTTAAACAACCAGCAAAAAATTTAGGCATACAAACTTACACATTTTTTTTGAATGGAGGATAATTTTCTTAAAAAATGTTACGATGGAATAAATCGCGGAAAACACTAATGATAAGTTTCAGAAAGAGTCTGGAAATACTGAGAAATATGAAATATCACTTTGAAACTTTTCTAAAAATTTCTTCCAAAAATAAAGCCAACCAAACCAAAGAAAAAATGTTCATAACCATCAAAAATTGTTGATAACTTTTCTCAAACCCCTTATTCCGCATGTTGTTTCACTTGTTTGAGCCTTCTTAAACTTTTCTTATGAAAAAAAAGAAAAAATGTGTTTTTTGTAAAAAAAAAAGTGTTACCTTTGCAAAATGTGTATATTATCATAAACATATTGTATTTAAAGCAGAATAATAGAGAAAAATAAACAATAATATTAACTAATTTAGAAAATTATGAAATCAAATTTCACAAAATTTAAACAATTGACCTTGGCAATGGCATTTCTGCTTATAGCAGGAATGACTTTTGCACAAAGTACAATAATGACGAAATCTTTTACCGCAAGTGATACATGGACTGTTCCCGACAACGTGACAGAGCTCACCATTGAATGCGTTGGTGGCGGTGGTGCTGGTGGTTATGTACATGGCAGTGGTTTTTATTTTGAAGCCAGTGCCGGTGGTGGCGGCGGTGCCTATGCAAAAAAAATGAATGTTGGTGTTACACCAGGCCAAAAAGTAACTGTAACCGTTGGTGCTGGGGGTTATGCATGGGCTACCTCAGGGAATCAGATAGACGGTGGTGACACTTATGTCACAATAGGCGGTTCCATAGTGGTTAAAGCTGCTGGCGGAAAAACTGTAAAAGGCCAGAATACCACCACAGGTGCTGCAGGTGGTAGCACAAGCAACTGCGTTGGAGATGTAAAATACCCTGGTGGCAATGGAGGTGGCAGTACAACTCACGCATGGGGATTCCAAGAGCCTGGTGGTGGCGGTGGTGCCGCTGGCTCTGGAGGCAATGGCAACAATGGTATCCAAGGTTCTGGCGGTGCTGCCAGAGCTAACTACGGTGGCAATGGAGCAAACCCCAAAATCCTTATTGGTCAAGGCAACAAAGGCGGCAACTATGGTGGTGGCGGCTCCGGTGCCGAATGTACTGGTTGGGGTGGTGAGTATGGTGGCGAAGGCGCTGATGGCTACGTCATCATCACTTATGACGATACTCCAAAATTGATTGTTGACGACATGACTGATATGATTTGCTCTGGTGAATCCTTTAATGTTATTCCTACGGGTACCATCCCTGATGGAACAACCTATAGCTGGTCTGCCCCCTCTGTAACAGGTATTACCGGAACAACAAGCGGAACTGACGCAAGCAATATTAGCGGTACGCTGACCAACGAAACAACAGCCGACATCGATGTGGTTTATGATGTCACTGCGAAAAAAATCCTCGGTAGTTCAACTATTACTGATATTTTCACAGTTACCGTTACTGTACATGCTCTTCCGGTTATCAACTCACTTACTCCTTCCGACACCTGCCCAAACAAAACATTCTATACCATCATTCCTGATATTACCAGTACATCCAGCATCGATTCTTACGCATGGACAGGAACCACCAATGGTGACACTATCGTAACATCAGCTACCCCGAATTGCGGCTTAACTCATAACTACAGCTTGCAAGTTGTTGATAAGAACGGTTGTGTCAGCGCAAAGGTTGACAGCTCCTTCACTGTTGCCACACCTTACTACACCCCAATCGTCAGCGTTGACGCTATCTTCAATTCAGCCGCCTGCGAATTCTCTATTCCCGATCTGGAAGACACCGTTAAAAAAGCTTTCAAATCAGCTTGCAGCTTTATTGATATCTATAAACAAGATTCTATACCCGGAACTATTGTGGCAGCAAACACTACAACTCCCGTTCCCGTACATGTTACAACTATTTGTGCAACCAATGAGGATATTACTATTAATGTTATAAGCAGCCCACAACCAGGACTTTCCGCTACAGATGTTGAATTCGACGACAAAAACGACACCATCACCTTGTATTATGGTGTATGCGACACCTTATATTATGTCAATACACCGACATATTCCGCTACAAGCAGCAGTGCATACAGCACCAGCGATTTTATCTTATCTAACGATAAGGCAGGCGTAAACGAAGGTACAACTTTGTTGGGTCGTATCAGCGGTGGTGAATACACTATTACTTGGAAACTTACAAGTCCTTGCGGAAATTATATTGAATTCCCCAAGAAATATGTTGTGATGTATCCTCCTTGCGGTGGTGATGTTAAAGCTACCGATGCTGATGGTATTGAATATGAAAGTGTACGTATTGGTTGCGAATGCTGGACCAAGACCAACCTGAGAACGGTAACCGGTGTAACAGGTAACAGCTATGTATATCAAAACGATCCCGCCAATGAAACCAAATTCGGAAGACTCTACACCTGGTATTCCGCAGTAGGTTTGGCAGAAGACGCCACTACAGATCCCGCAACTGTCACCGATCCGAAAACCAACAAACCCTACGTTCAAGGTATTTGTCCTGCAGGCTGGGCTCTTCCTACCGCAGACGCATACGTCAACATGGTAACAACAGCTGGTGGCGTGAATAACATTAAATCAAGTGACGCTAGCGCCTGGTTGCCAGATATTGCCGGTACCGACGCTTCTGGCTTCGGCGCTGTAGGTGCTGGTTACTACACCAACCAAGAGTTCTACTATTACAATCTGTTGGGTGAAGCTTATTTCTGGACTTGCGAAGGTGAGCCCATTTATAAGAAGGGCAAATGCTGCTCCATCACACTCACCTGCCCCACTTTGCTCATCAATACTGTAAATGCAGGCCGTGGTTTGAGCGTTAGATGTGTAAAAAGAAATGAATAGTTAGGTAACTCGAATATCTTATCACAAAAAAAGGTTGGATTCAAATCCAACCTTTTTTTTATGCTCACAAAAACAACTTCTTTTACACTTGCCAGTGCACATACGATATAGTGCTTCCCCCGGCCAACCAATGCTTCTCGTAAAAAGTCTGTATCTCCGTCAAAACAGATTGTACGCCTGTCGCATATACATCCTCCACATCCTCTATCAACCGCCAGTTCTGCTGAGGAATAATCTCTTTGATATAGTCATACAACAAACGGCTATCCGTTTTCAAATGCATAGATGCACCTGATTTCAAAAAACGCCTGTATTTGGCCACAAAATTAGGCGACATAAGGCGTTTACGCTCTTTTGTGGGCTGAGGGTCAGGAAAGGTAATCCAAATCTCACTGACTTCATTTTCGGCAAAATAATAAAATATGTCATCAATGGCGGTACGTAAAAAAGCCACATTGGGAAGTTGCATCTCCAATGCCGTTTTGCAACCACGCCACAGGCGGGCACCCTTGCGATCCACCCCTATAAAATTCATCTCAGGGTAACGCTGGGCAAGACCTATGGTATATTCCCCCTTGCCACAGCCCAATTCCAACACGATGGGATGGTCATTATGGAAATACTCACTTCCCCATTTACCTTTCATGGGAAAACCATCCTCACGAATGTTATAGGAAGTATGCTGAAATAAATTTGTGAAAGTTTCATTCTCGGCAAAACGAGCCAGCTTGTTCTTTGACATGGATTTTCAGGTTATAAGAATTAGGGATTATTTAATAGTTTATAGTAGAATTTAGATTTTGGTTTAGATTTACGTCACTACCCCGGGCTTCGGCCACCCCTTGAAGTCTTACGACTTCATTTCCTCTTCGCTCGGCATAGTCAAAGCAAGCTTTGCTCTGCTCTCGCTCATTCGTCAACCCTAATAGAAGGGGAATTGAATTGTGAATTCTAAATTCTGAAGTATAATTTAGTATTGGTAATTATCAATTGTCAATTGTCAACTATCAACTGGTCAACTGTTCTGTATTTCCACAAGTTTAGCATATCTTCCGCATGCCGCCATCAGCTCATCATGAGTACCCTGCTCCACTATTCTTCCTTCCTCCATCACATAGATACAATCGGCATGCTGAATAGTGGACAAACGGTGGGCAATCACAATGGCTGTTCGGTTTTGCATAACCTTGTCCAGAGCTTCTTGCACCAGCTTCTCCGATTCAGTATCCATGGCTGAAGTAGCCTCATCAAGCAACAAAATCGGAGCATTACGCAACACCGCACGAGCAATGCTCAGGCGCTGTCGCTGACCACCGGAAAGACTCACTCCACGGTCACCAATATTAGTATCAAAGCCTTCCGGCAAAGAAGCGATAAAATCATATATATTGGCGGTTTTAGCCGCCTCGATAATACTTTCTTGAGAAACATTTTTCAAGCCAAAAGCGATATTATTGGCCACAGTATCATTGAATAAAATGACATCCTGCGAAACTACTCCGAATTGGGAGCGCAGATGGTCTATTTTGTAATTCCGGATATCCACACCATCAATGGCAACAAAACCCTCGCTCGGGTCATAAAAACGCGGCAAAAGGTCCATCAAAGTTGATTTGCCAGCACCAGAGGCACCAACCAATGCGACTAAAGTACCTTTAGAAACAGACAGATTGATATCATGTAGTATTTCCTGCTGAGCATAAGAAAATGACAAATGTTCAATCGTAATGGCATGCTTGAATTCTGTCAAAGGGAGTGCATCTTTCTGTTCTAAAATCAACTCATCAGCACTCAGAATCTCTTTAAGCCTGTCCATAGCGGACAAACCTCTGCGGTAGTTTGAAAAAGCCGTGGAAAAGTTTTTTGCCGGATTGATGATCTGTGTGAACAAGGCAATATAAGTAATGAATAATTCTGGTGAGAGCGTGCTACCCTGACGCATCACCGACATACCTCCGAACACCAAAATTATCATAACAAGTGTGATACCCATAAACTCACTCAAAGGTGAGGCCAAATCCACCTTGCGATAAATTCTGCGTTGCAAAAGCGTATAATGCTTGTTACTTCTGTTAAAGGAACTTTCGGCATGCTTAAAAGCATTGAAAGCTTTAATAATACGAAGACCCGAAAGTGTCTCCTCTACATGGGACAATAAACTGCCCAAATATTCCTTTGAATACTTGGCATTTTTTCTTAGTGAACGGGATATCGATGAAATAACAAAACCGGCGATAGGCAGCAACACCAAAACAAACAAAGACAAACGAGGGCTAATAACGAAAAGGGCCACCATATACATCAGAATAGTCAATGGTTCGGTAAGAAACTGCTTGAGTGCAGACAAAACCGTGTATTCAATCTCATGCGTATCATTAACCGCACATGATATGACATCACCTTTCTTTTGGTCAGTGAAATAAGAAAGTGGTAATATCAAAATCTTATCAAAAATAGCGTTACGGATATTTCTCACCACATCACTGCGAACGGGAGCCATAAACCATTGGGCCATAAAAGTGAAGAAATTCTTCAGGAAGAAAAACAAAACGGCCAAGATAACCAGTCCTGTCACCTGTTGGCTTGCAGCTTGGATATCTATGAATGAAGACAGCATATTCATCATGAAAGAACCCAACACACTCAAACGTGATAAGTCCATGCCAAAGAGGATAGCAACAAAAGGCTCAATCAACATCAAAGAAAGGATGGAAAAAGCAACGGCAAGAATATTAAAGACGAAGACTACTATCAACCTTTGCCAATAAGTCGACAAAAGAAAACGAAGAAAACGCCCGTTGTAAAAATTCTCCATGATCAATAGCTTTTACAAAAAAAGGAGTCACGTCGTAGGACGCAACTCCTTTTTGGTTATATGCTAGTTACATTTATTATCTAGCGATGATCAGCTTCTTAGTCATCACAGCGCTGCCATTAACA
Organism: uncultured Bacteroidota bacterium; assembly: GCA_902802755.1. Classification (GTDB taxonomy): domain Bacteria; phylum Bacteroidota; class Bacteroidia; order Bacteroidales; family WCHB1-69; genus RUG11690. The sequence goes on from CADCNH010000003.1 coordinate 54,291, forward strand.
ACCTTGATGAAGTAGATGCCTTGTGAATAGTTGTCAACTGGCAAGTTGATAATCTGATTGTTATCATCAATATCAACTCTCATGTTGCTAACGGCCTTACCGCTCATATCGTGAACAGTAATCATTGTTTGACCCTTAACACCATTCAGAACAACATTTACATTGTTAGAAGCCGGGTTCGGATATACATTCATGTCGATCTTTTCAGCAGGTACATCTTCAGTTGTTGTAACAACAGCAGGTGCAACATAATCGAAGTCTGTAGAAGAACCAACATAAGTAGTATCAACATAGATAGTGAAGAAATCGTATGCGATAGTATCTTTTACAGTCAAACCACTGTGTGAACCGTAACCACCAATTCTCTGCAAGCCAGAGTAAATAGAACCGTTCTGTGATGAGAATGGACCAGCAACGATTACTGCATAGTGGAATGTATAGATACCAGCTGAACCAGGTTTCCAAGCACCCAAGTTAACCGTAATCTTACGTTCTGAAATGAAGTGCATCCAGAACCAGTCGTAGTCATACATAGTACCATCCATGAACTCTGACTGCGGGAAGAAGTTAGCAGCATCATTGTAGTTAGATGATTCCATAGTCTGATAAGTAATAGCAGGAGCGTTTTGAGTCAAGTCAAATGAATAGCTGGTATTGTATGAACCAATGTAATCATCCATAGTGTTAGCCAATTCAGCTTTGGTCATCGGAACACCATTCTTGTAGATCTGGAAGTCAACGAAGACCTTAACACCATCATCCCAACAATTCTTCTTGATATACATTTCGAATGCTGACTGGTCGCCAGAAACAGCTTCCATATAACGGATAGACTCTGTACCACCGATTGCACGGAATTCGAACTGAGGTCTGTCGGTAGAAGCAATTCTGATCACATTTCTTTCAGCACTGCTGATACAATGATGTGAATCTTCAACCTCAAGTTTATACAAAGTAGGAACTGGCATACCATTTACAATTTCGCTAGTATCAGGTGTAACAACATGAGAATCAGTTGCACCTGAAGGAATTGTAGCACTGGGGAACAATGCAGTAGTAGCAGTATCTTTGTACCATGTCAATACGAATGGACCAGTTGAGCCAGTTACAGTAGCTGCGATATTAGCATCTTCACCAAGACATACGGTGGTATCATTGCTCAGCTTAATAGTGTAAACATCGAAATATTTCAATTCAGCAGTATCAGTATTCACACAACCAAAGTCATCTGTACCAGTCACAATATACTTATTAGTGTCGGTAGCCATGATGAAATCAGTGGTTTCACCAGTTGACCATGCATAAGTAGTAGCACCGGTAGCAGTGAACTTAACAGTATCATAAATACAGATTGTAGTATCCTTAGGAGTAACTTTCACTGCAGGAAGTTCATGTCTTACGATATTGATAATCGTATCATTGCTCTTACATGTAGTGAAGTCAGGATAATGTACACTAGCAGTAATAGTCTTTGTAGCTGCATAAATAGTGTCAGGTAATGTAACATCTGTTGTCAATTCAAGACCAGTAGTGAATGTGAATTCATTCTCAGTCACGAATACAGTATCACCAGCGCAGAATGAGGTGTCACCAGTGTAAACAGGCTGATCCGGAGTTGCATAGAAGATATAGTGGATTGTACTGTCGTATGTGAACGGACAAGCAATACCATGAATACCAGCACCAACAGTGTCAACCAAGAGATATGAGAATGAAACAGCAGTATCAGCTGTAGGAGTAGCAGTGAAATGACCTGCAGCAGTAGTTGAAGTTACACCCTTCCAAGTGAATGTTTCAACAGCTGAATAAACTACATGAGGAGTAATAGTGAAGTCTAAGTCAACATTAATTGTTGTGCCCTCGCAAACCTTGGTAGTATCAATCCAGTTAGCATGAGGATCAACATCTGCGGTAGGAGTTGGAACTTCAATGATATCGAATGGGAAGTCCTTTGAACACTTAGGAGTAACAACAGAAGCTTTGTCATAAATAGTCAAAGTGTAATTGCCAGCAGTATCAGGTGCAGTGGTCAAAACAGTAGTACCCTTGAAATAAACAAGACTGTCGTTGGGGTTTTCTGCAGTACCGAAATCATATACTGGATTAGTACCTTCGCAATAATAAATCTTACCACCATAATCTGCGAAGTTTGCAGGAGCTTTAATCTCACGATTTCTAGTAACAGTGAAAATCAAAGTATCACTCGGGCAATAAGGAGGCAGGTCGTTGTTGGCAACAACTTTGTAAATACCAGCACTATCAATTGTTGTATAATCAACAATATGAACAGTTGCACCTGTGGTAGTGATAAAGTCAGTTGTTTTAATAGTATCAAATGTAGCGTCATAGCAGTAAGCTGCATTAGCACTATCGATATACATTGAATAAGTAGGATCCAACTTAGGCATGTCAGGTGCGGGCTGGAAGTGGATGCTGAAGTTGGTATCGTTGCTTGTACATGAAGCTGAGTATGAAATTGCAGCTGTGTTAATAGTCACATGAGCATATACAATTGTATCAACATTAGCAATAAAGGTATAATCAACTGTATCAGTATTAATAGTTCTTGTATGTGAAGCGTATGGATTAGTCGTGTTATTCCACCAAGTGTAAACTCTTTCAAAAGTTCCATCATAAGAAGTAGGAGTAACATTGGCAATAACTTTACCAATCAAAGTATCGCTACAATTATCTGCCAAATCAGAAGTCAAAGAAATCTCTGGAGTAGGTACTTCAACGATATCATAATAGAATGTACTGGTACAATGAGTAATTGTATCTGTGAGTACAAATTCAATATTGTCTGCAGCAGAATCGGGAACTGTAGTAGTTCCATTATATGTAGCTACTGTATTGATCGGCAAATTGAAGCTGTAGTGTACAGGATTGGTACCTTCGCAATAGAAAATTGTGGAATCACCAGTGGTTACAAATGCATTCGGGAAGTTATCCGGAACTGTTGGCAGAGCATCAATCTTGAATGTGTACACAACTGTAGTATCCCAATAACATGTGTCCGTAGTATAATATGCAGTATCAAAAATATCAATAGTATAAGTATAAGTACCAGGCAATGTATCTGACAAGACAATCACATCTGTAGTATCAGCACCATTCACCACGAAATAATATTTCAATGAAGCTGATGGAGCCGGATCAACAACAATGTGCAAAGTATCACCAGCAGTAGGATTATAACATCTTACTTTTGACCAAGTAGTGTCAACATCACTATTGTACTTGATACCAATCTCTGCTCTTGGAGCACCCTTAACTTCAACTCTAAGCTTTGTTGTATCTGAATAACAAGATACACCATTTTCTGTGTTAGTATAGAATGCACTATAATCACCCGTTGCTTTGGCGACTTCGGGATCATCACCAGATAACCAAGTAAGAGTGTTACCTGCAATCACAGGAGCAGCTTGTGACATATTAACAACTACATTATTATCGCAGAAATACTGTGTATCAGGAGTGAAGACAGGTTCACCCGGAATTTCAATCACATTAACAGGAACGGTGTCACGGCTAATACAACCATTAGCATCAGTAACCGTCAAAGTAACATCAAAATCAACAAGACCTGCATTAATATTCAATGAAGAACTTGTACCAACAACTGTACCAGCTTTCATCCATTCGTATGTATAAGGAGATGTTGAAGAAGCGACAACATGGAGATCAATATTCTTATTCTGACAATAATTCTGTTCATCTTCATTTATTGACAAGGTCGGCAGCGGCCATACGCTCATAGTCTTACCGAAGGTGTTGTGACATCCATGGTTATCGTATGCAACGAGTGAAATATAGTTGCTGGATACAGAAGGAATTACGATAGCAGTGTCATATACACCAGGAGCCTTGTACTGAACATGGTTACCATTATACCATAAGTAGGTAACAATAGTATCTTCGGTCGGTTCTTGAGGATAATAAACACTGTAAACAGTAATGGTATCGTATGCACAAACTGTATAGTCAGGAGTTGTTATCAAATTAATGTTCACACTGTTTACACGTACAGTGTCACGGCGAGTATTTGTACAATGGGTGATAGTATCTTCAAAATTAGCAATGAAAATATGTTTACCAGCGGGGAAACCACCCAATACAAAGTTTTCTTGATATTTCATCATATCAGCCAAAGAATCTGCTGAACCAACATAACCCCATTCTCTGAAAATTACAGTTGTGTCTGAGTAGGTAAGACCAAATGTAGTAGTAGAGTCGAGGTAGCAAATCAAATTAGGACCAACGAAGGAAGCGGTGGGCAGAATCTGATCTGTAGGAACAGTGATAGTGTCTGTCGCAATACATCCGGTAACAGTATCTTCAATAATTACAGTATATAAACCATGAACGAGTTCAGTGAATACTGTATCAGTTTGATAAGCAGTAGTGTCATTTGCAGGAGTAACAATTCTATAATGATATTCACCTGTAGCAGGAGTTACTGAAGTAATGGTAATTGAACCACCGAAAGGAGCTTGGCAGTGAGTGTTAGTGTCAGCTTCCAGAGTCATAACGATATCAACTCTAGCATCTCTAATAGAATCGGTATTTACAGGATTATTCTTGCAACCATTACCATCTTCTACAACTAAATGATATTCACCAACAGGCAGTGCCAAGAATGCTGAGTCAGGATAAGCCTGCCAAGTCTTGCCACTGTCAATGCTGTAATTTACATACTGAGGAGTAGTAAAGATAATTTCACCGTTGTGACCAACGCAGTAGTTGTCGTCCTGAATAGTGTAGTTTACATTCAATACGATAACAGGCAGAGTGTCAACTGTAACAAGGATAGTATCCATACCGATACAACCGTGAGCATCTGTAACTGTCAAAGTATCGATATACTGACCAGCAACATCGTGGTTGAAAAGAACGCTATCTTCATTCAATGGAGCATGTAAACCAGTACCAGTCCATGCGTAAATAACAGGAGCATATAAAGGAGTAACCGTTGAACGGATGATCATATCTGATTCGGCGCAAACCTCAGCGTTATTGTCGGCACTCAAAACAACGGTTGGAATAGTGTCAACAGTAACTGTGATCTTCAACCAATTTGAATCTGGAGTTTCGCAACCATATTCATTCAAAGAAGAAACGAAAACGCTATCTGTATAATCGAAATGAATAGTACAAATTAAAGTATCTTCTGCGATAACAGTGGTTTTGTCAGATTTATACCATCTTGCGGTAGTACCATTAGTGCCGGCAGCAACTTCACGAGTCACATCGCCAGGACCGCAGATAGAGGTGTCACCACGAACTGCAGTAGGAGCACCGATTTCAGGATAAGACAAAATATTGATAGTGTCATGAGCAGCACAAGATACTGAATCATGAGCTTCTGTTACATCAACTCTGAAAGTGAAAGTAGTTTCAGTAGTAACATTATTTGTATATACATAAGTAGTATCGGTTGCACCAGAGATAGCTGTACCATCTTGTTTCCACTGATAAGTAGTGAGGTTGGTGGGTTCTGCTTTCAAGGTTGCGCTTTCAGCGAAGCACAAGGTGTCATTGTCTGCAGTAACTGTCACAACCGGGTTAGCGAAGATTCTAACGATAACTGAATCGTAACCGTCGCTGACACACTGGTTAACAGTGGTCGTATCCTGAAGTCTCAGATAGTAAACCAAAGTATCAGGAGTTGCAGTTGAAGGAATGTAAGTGGTATCCATCACATCGTCAGGTGTCAAGCCCCAAAGTACCAGTTGTCCAATAGGAGCGGGATAGCTCAGTGCTACTGCTGAGTCACCAACGCAATATTCAATAATACGTTTTGCCACATCAGGATCAGCGGGGATAGGAGTAATTTTAACTCCGAAAGTATCCACTTCACTTTCGCAACCCGTTACATTGTCATGACGTTTTACATAATAATATAATGTTGTATCAGGACCTGAGAAGAGAACATCTGTTTCTGGAATCAGGTATTCAGATTCAGCAAAAGTGCTGCCATCGGTTGACCAATAAGCAACGATAGAGTCAACATGGTCAGCCAGAGCGGGATTTGGTTCAGCAAACAGTCTGAGCGTGTCAGGAGTACCAAATCTCTGGCAATAAGTAATATTGGAATCTGACAAAGTAGGAGTAGTAGGATGTACGTAATGAGTATAGTTGTAATTTACAATACTGTCGATTCTGTAACCGCATGAAGTATCAACGTAAGCGATTTTGTAATCACCGGTAGTGTCCATAGTATAAGGAGGCATACCTACAGTCACAGGTTCGCAATCCTTGATAGTGTCATTTCTTTCAATAATAGGATCGGTTGACAGAGTGTCAGAAGCGAGCACTCTAGCAGGATGAGACTGGTGACCACCGATTTGGTAGTATTCACTTTCAGCAACATGAGAATTCCAATATAAAGAATTGTCTGTACCATGGATACGTTCTCTGATATGAACAATCAACTGAACATCACGGAAAATCTGATTCCAGGTAACAACGATTCTTGAACGAGTATTGGTAAGGAATCTGAAGTAGAAGTAGTCATAAGCAATATTACTAATATTGTATGTACCACTGAAAATCGGAATAGCACCCGGATACTCATATACGAAAGAATAATTTTCCTGGAGCATAGGAGTACCTACCCAATGCAATTCTTCATAGAACGTTTGGAGCGTAATATTGCAGTAACGGCTCAGATCATGCTGTCCGTCCAGAATATTTTCTCCATCGCACCACAGCTCGAGTTCAACAGAGACTTTCGCGCCCTCATCAATACCCAAGCAGTTGGCATCTGAGAAAATCATGTCATAGACATCAGTGTGACCAAATACCAATGGACTCATGGAATGAGACAGAGGCAGATCACCACCCGGCAGATTCGCAATGCCGTGGAGAGTGTCAGCAGCGGGATTTGACAACTGGAAACAGCAGTCAACCTGCGCTTGCGCTTGCATGCCAAACATCATTAAAAAGATGCTTAAGAAGCAAATCGATAATAGTTTTTTCATAAGTTTTTGAATTTAATTGTTATTGATTTTTTCTTTCTTTTTTCCTCTATTTTATTGGTTTTTTTATAGTTATATATAATTCGTGAGATTGCAGTACACTACAATTTCAACATGCAAAAATACATATTTTTTTTATACGAAACGCAAAAAAAAACTTTTTTCTCGTTTTTTTTAAAAAAAATTTTTTCTATTCTTCTTTCAGGAGGTCTGGACGGCGTTCGGAAGTTCTCTTTAATTGTTGTTCCATTCGCCACTCATCAATATTCTTTTGATGGCCTGAAAGTAGTATGTCAGGAACTCTATGTCCTTGATAGTCAGCAGGACGTGTATAAACCGGAGCTGAAAGCAGCCCATCCTGGAAGGAATCTAACAGCGCGGAAGTCTCGTCATGCAGCACACCGGGGATAATTCGGGCCACCGCGTCCACAATAGCCATGGCCGCAATCTCACCTCCCGACAACACATAATCGCCTATGCTGACTTCCTCATCAATGAATAATTCCCTTACCCGTTCATCAACACCTTTGTAATGACCACATAATATCATAATATTATCCATTAGAGAAAGTCGGTTGGCATAGTTCTGGTCAAAAGTCTTGCCGTCGGGGGCCATGAACAACACTAGGTCGTATTTCCTTTCTGCTTTCAGTTTCTCGATACAGCGAGCGATAGGTTCCACCATCATCACCATACCTGCCCCACCCCCGAAGGGATAGTCATCCACACGGCGGTGTTTATCGGTGCTATAATCCCGTATATCATGTGTGTGCAGCTCCAAATAGCCACTTTTGACCGCCCTGCTGATAATGGAGCAGCCAAAGACACCGGTAAACATTTCGGGGAACAAAGTCAGTATATCTATTCTCATAAGAATTCAAATTTCATAATCCAAGTTTTCAGTGGTCAGTTATTAGGTGGATAATTCAAAATTTAAAATTCAAAATTCAAAATTCAAGATCCATTTTTAACTATTAACTATCAACTATTAACTATCAACTATTAACTAACAACTATTAACTAACACCTGACCACTAATCACTGACCACTGACCACTGATCACTGACCACTGATCACTATCAGCACATCACCATCATAATCCCATCCCGCATGGGCAGCAGCACATTACTCACTCGCTCATCTTGTTGCACAAAGTCATTAAAATCCATAATGGCCTGGGTATCCAAGTCCAGATGCCCATCCTGTTCTACCACTTTGCCGCTCCACAGCATATTGTCAATCAGCATAACACCGCCTTTTCTCATACGAGGCAACAACATCTCATAAAATTCGCGATTACTGCGCTTCTCCGCATCAATAAAAACCAAGTCCCATTGACAGTCAAAAGTCGGTATCAACTGTCGTGCATCGCCGATATGGAGTCGTATTTTCTCCTTATATTGTGGCGTTCCAATATATCTACTAATTATCTCTTCCTTTTCCTCATCCACCTCTATCGTATCCAAGTATCCATCAGGGGCCAGTCCCTCAGCCAGACACAATGCTGAATAGCCAGTATAAGTTCCTATTTCCAATACATGTTTAGGTTGCATCATACGGGATACCATGGACAAAAAACGCCCTTGCAAATGTCCAGAAATCATCCTTGGCTTCACTGCCTTCAGATGAGTTTCTCTATACAAGCGGTATAGGAGCTCCCCTTCCTCAGTGGTATGAGCTTCGCAGTAGTCTTCGATAAGGGGGAAAGTTATGTCCATAGTTGACAGTTGACAGTTGATAATTGATAATTGACAGTTGATAATTAATAGCTCTAATCCCTGATTCCTGATTCCTGATCCCTGATCCCTGACCACTGACCACTATCAACTTTCAGTTTGCATGATTTTGGCGATTTCTGCTTCGGTTTTTGTGAGTTTATCCTTGCAGAGTTTGATAAGCATCGTACAGCGTTTAATTTTATCTGACAATTCATCGACAGAGATATCCGCATTTTCCATTTCCTGGACAATTTGCTGAAGTTCGTCAAATGCTTCGGTATAGGTGATGGTTTCTTTGGCCATGGTGAAAAATTTTCTGCAAAGATACAATTTAATTGGCAAATTAGCAAATTAGTTAATTAGCAAATGTGCTAATTAGACAATGTGCTAATGTGCTTATTTAATTTGCAAATTAATTAATGGGGGTGTTCTTTATGGAAAGTCACTCACTTCGTGAGTTCGTGAAGACGCTCGCCTTGCTCGCTCGACAAGACGTTCACTTCGTTCACTCGTTATGATGAACACATCGTCTTTCCGTCTTCCCGTCTCCCCGAATGCACGAAGTGCATGTCTCCCCGTCTTAACGAAAAAACTCCCACCCGTAAGGGCAGGAGTCTCGCATATAAAAAGGCTATTTTGGGGGATTTAGCCGTTGAATACAGTGTCGAGCTGTACGCCACGAACTTTAGCGATAGTATAAGGATCGCGAAGTTGTGCGAGAGCATTGATGGTAGCCTTCACCACACTGTGGGGGTTAGAAGATCCTTTGGATTTAGCCAACACGTTCTTCACACCAACACTTTCGAGGACGGCACGCATAGCACCACCAGCGATAACACCGGTACCAGGAGCAGCGGGTTTCATGAATACGAGAGAACCGCTGTACTTACCTTCCTGAGCGTGAGGAATAGTACCCTTCAATACGGGAACTTGAATCAGATTTTTCTTAGCATCGTCGATACCCTTGGCGATAGCGGCGGAAACTTCCTTTGCTTTGCCGAGGCCGTAGCCAACGATACCATTTTCATTACCAACGACGACGATAGCGGAGAAGCTGAATGTACGACCACCTTTGGTAACCTTAGTAACTCTGTTTACTGCAACCAATCTGTCTTTGAATTCGATATCGGTTGATTTTACTCTTTTGATATTAGCGTTTGACATATTCCTCCTCGTATTAGAAAATTAAACCACCTTCTCTGGCAGCGTCGGCCAAAGATTTAATTCTACCATGATACAGATAGCCGTTACGGTCGAAAACGACAGCGGTAATACCTGCGTTCTTAGCGCGTTCGGCGATCAATTTGCCCACCATTGCAGACTTTTCGGTTTTGGTAACCTTCTGGGCTTTGATGTCAGGAACGACAGATGAGGCAGATGCCAGGGTAACACCAGCTCTATCATCAATAATCTGTACATAGATGTCCTTGTTGCTTCTGAAAACGGACATTCTAGGACGTTCAGGAGTACCGTTGACGATTCTACGCACACGGTTTTTAATCCTGTTTCTTCTGAATTCTTTCTTATTATAAGCCATCTTCTTAAATTTTCAATATTATTTTTCTGCTGATTTACCGGCTTTCTTTCTAACAACTTCGCCCACGAAGCGGATACCTTTGCCTTTGTAAGGTTCAGGTTTTCTGTAGGAGCGGATCTTGTTAGCAACCTGGCCTAACAATTGTCTGTCGATACCTTTGAGGATAATGATGGGGTTTTTACCTTTCTCATTCACGGTTTCCACTTTGATTTCATCGGGAAAATCGAAAAGGATATTGTGTGAGTAACCCAAGCTCAAGTCCAGCTGATGAGGACCTTTAGCTTCAGCCTTGTAACCAACACCGACAACTTCCTGTTTGATTTCGAAACCTTTGGAGACACCTGTAACCATATTGTTCAGGAGAGCTCTGTAAAGTCCGTGGAGAGCTTTATGGCGTTTCTGGTCAGTAGGACGCTGCAGTTTCAAGTGACCATCTTCCACTTCCATGGTGATATCGGGGTCAACATACTGGTGAAGTTCACCGAGGGGACCCTTTACCGTGACGACATTTGATTTTTCGTCTCTTTTAATTTCAACTCCAGAGGGGATTGAAATGGCTAATTTACCTATTCTTGACATAACTGTTTCCTCCTATTAGCTAATATAACATAAAACTTCGCCACCGACTTTCTGGTTTCTGGCTTCCTTATCGGTCATCATGCCGTGGGAAGTAGAAACGATAGCGATACCGAGGCCATTCATCACAGAGGGCATTTCGTCAACGCCTACATATTTACGAAGACCGGGACGGCTTACGCGTTTCAATTCGGTGATAGCCGACAACTTGGAAGTGGGATGATATTTAAGAGCGATCTTAATCATGCCGGGGTGCACGTCATCGACAAATTTATAATTTAAGATATAACCTTTTTCGAACAAAATCTTCGTGATTTCACGTTTTGTCTTAGAGGTCGGGATTTCCACCACTTTATGATTAGCCCTGATGGCGTTTCTCATTCGGGTTAAATAATCTGAAATCGGATCGGTATTCATAGTGTCTTTCTCCTAATTTTAAATGTTACCAACTTGCTTTTTTTACGCCCGGGATAAGACCAGCTGAAGCCATTTCTCTGAAATTGATACGGGAAATGCCGAACTGACGCATATAACCTTTCGGACGACCGGTTAACTTACAACGGTTGTGTAATCTGATCGGATTTGAGTTGGGGGGCAATTTCTGCAGAGCTACGATAGCAGCCTGCTTTGCCTCATAGTCATTACCATTAATGATCTTCTTTAACTCTTGACGTTTAGCAGCGTATTTAGCAATTAATTTTGCTCTTTTTACTTCTCTTGCTTTTAAAGATTCTTTTGCCATATCTTATTTCTGATTTTTAAATGGTAATCCAAACTCTTTCAACAGTGCGAGGCACTCTTTATCATTATGGGCTGTGGTAACGAAGGTGATATCCATACCGTTAATTTTAGCCACTTTATCGATGTCGATTTCGGGGAAGATAATCTGTTCGGGGATACCGAGGGTGTAGTTACCTCTGCCGTCGAAACCCTTATCGCTGATACCGCGGAAGTCACGGATACGAGGGATAGAAACAGAGATCAGACGATCGAGGAATTCGTACATTCTGTCGCCACGGAGGGTCACTCTCACGCCGATAGGCATACCTCTTCTCAATTTGAAGTTGGAAATATCCTTCTTTGACTTGGTAGCAACTGCCTTCTGACCAGCGATCATGGTCATTTCCTGAACACCTGCGTCGATTAACTTCTTGTCGGCGATACCGAATTTACCGAGACCCTGGTTCAGACAGATCTTGGTGATTTTCGGGATACGCATCACGGATTTGAATCCGAACTGTTCTTTCAGTGCAGGAAGAACTTCCTTTGTATATTTTTCTTTATATCTTGGTGTGTACATTACTTAATCTCCTCTCCTGACTTTTTTGAATATCTAACTAATTTGCCGTTCTCATTTTTTCTTCTGCCGATGCGGGTAGCGTTACCCTGTGCATCGATCACCATAAGGTTAGAAATGTGGATCGGAGCTTCTTTCTTAACGATACCGCCATTGGGGTTCTTGGCATTAGCCTTGGTGTGTTTTGACACCAGGTTCACGCCTTCCACCATAGCGCGGTATTTTTCGACATCCACCATCAGCACCTTGCCTTGTGAACCTTTAGAGTCACCGGCAATAACTTTAACGATGTCGCCTTTTTTGATGTGAATTTTCATTGCTTTTAATTTTTTAATTGTTTTTCAATTGGTCTTTGTCAATTGTCCTATATGTATAATTGTTGTGTGCAACAATTAAAGTACTTCCGGAGCGAGGGAAACAATCTTCATGTACTGTTTCTCACGAAGTTCACGGGCAACAGGGCCGAAGATACGGGTACCACGGCGTTCATCACCGGGAGTCAGCAGAACGACTGCATTGTCGTCGAAGCGGATGTAGGAACCATCGTTTCTGCGGACATGTTTCTTGGTACGTACGACCACTGCCTTAGAGACAGAACCTTTTTTGATATTACCTGAAGGGATGGCGCTTTTCACGGTGACGACAACTTTATCGCCAACGGTGGCATAGCGTTTTTTAGTACCACCCAGAACGCGGATACACAAAACTTCCTTTGCGCCGCTGTTATCGGCCACTGCCATTCTTGTTTCTTGCTGTATCATAACTATTTAGCTCTTTCAATGATTTCTACTAATCTCCAGCGCTTGCTTTTGCTCAAGGGTCTGGTTTCCATAACTCTAACTTTGTCACCGATGTTACAATCGTTTTTTTCGTCGTGAGCCATCAGTTTGGTAGTTCTTTTGAGGAACTTGCCATACTTAGGGTGTTTCAGTCTTCTTTCGACGCTGATCACGATAGTCTTATCCATCTTGTTGCTGGTGACAAGGCCTTCTCTGACTTTTCTTTTATTTCTTTCTTCCATAGCGGGTTAATTATTTCACGTTTTCTTTCAGTTCGCGCATGCGCAATTCGGTCATCAGGCGAGCCACAGTTTTTCTCTGTTCTTTAATCTTCTGAGGATTTTCGATAGGAGAAACGGCGTGGTTCAGTTTCAACTTGACCAACTGTTGTTTTTCTTCCACTAATCTTTCTTTCACTTCAGGAGTGGAAAGTTCGCGTATTACTTGCTGTTTCATTGCTATTAAATTTCTTCTGAATAATCTCTTCTAACTACGAATTTGGTTGCGATAGGCAGCTTTTGTGCGCCGAGGCGGAGAGCTTCCTTAGCCACTTCGAAGGGAACGCCGTCGGCTTCGAACATGATTCTGCCGGGGCTAACGCGGGCCACGAAATATTCGGGGGTACCTTTACCTTTACCCATACGCACTTCAGCAGGCTTCTTGGTCACGGGCTTGTCGGGGAAGATGGAGATCCACAGCTGGCCTTCACGTTTCATGTGACGGGTGATGGCCTGACGAGCTGCCTCAATCTGACGACCGGTGATCCAGCATTCCTCGAGGGCTTTCAGGGCGAAAGAACCGAAAGCGATTTCAGAACCGCGTTTGGTGATGCGTTTCATTCTGCCCTTTTGCGGTCTTCTGTATTTGGTCTTTTTTGGTTGTAACATTGCTGTATAATTTTATTGTTTATATACTATTATTTGTGAAGTCAACGCTGTTAGCTTCTTTTTTCTTTACGGGGACCACGGGGAGCGCGTTTGGCCGGACCCTTGGACTCTTTGGCCTCGTTGTTGGCAGCGAAGAGGTCTCTCTTGCCATAAACAACACCTCTGCAGATCCAAACTTTGATACCGATACGACCGTAAGTTGTATGGGCTTCAGCGGGAGCGTAGTCGATGTCGGCTCTCAGGGTATGGAGAGGAGTTCTTCCTTCCTTGAAATGTTCGGTTCTTGCCATTTCAGCACCACCGAGACGGCCTGAGCAAGAAACCTTGATACCTTCCGCATTGGCACGCATGGTAGCGGCGATGGCGGTTTTAACAGCTTTTCTGTAGGAGATACGGCCTTCGATTTGTTTGGCGATATTCTGAGCCACCAAAACAGCATCTAAATCGGGGCGTTTCACCTCTGAAATGTTGATTTGGATTTCCTTGTTGGTAATCTTCTTCAACTCTTCTTTCAGTTTGTCAACTTCTTGACCACCTTTACCGATAATCAAACCGGGACGGGCGGTGTTAATGGTAACCGTTACAAGCTTGAGTGTTCTTTCAATGTAAATTTTTGCGATTCCGGCTTTGAACAAACGTGCGTTCAAATATTTTCTAATTTTGTCGTCTTCGACTAATTTATTGGCGAAATTTTTGCCGCCATACCAATTAGAATCCCAGCCTCTGATAATTCCTAATCTTAAACCTACCGGATTAACTTTCTGACCCATACTTTTTTTAATTAATATTATTCGTTAGTTTCATTATTATTGTCAACTGCAACTTCCTGAGCACGGCTATCGAGGATGATGGTCACGTGGTTGGAACGTTTTCTGATGCGGTGTGCGCGGCCTTGGGGAGCAGTTCTGATTCTCTTCAGCATTCTGCCTCCGTCAACCATGATGGTCTTCACATACAAATTAGCTTCTTCCAGTCTGGCACCTTCATTCTTAACCTGCCAGTTGGCGATAGCTGATTTCAATAATTTCAATAATTTCTCTGCTGACTCTTTTCTGCTGAATTTCAACACGTTCATTGCGTAATCAACATCTTTTCCTCTGATCACGTCAGCCATGATTCTGGTTTTGCGCGGGGAGGTCGGATTGTCGACCAAACGAGCCATATAGACATTTTTCTTGGCTTCTTTGCGCGCATCTGCTGCTAATCTTTTTCTTGCTCCCATTTTTTTTTATTCTAATTATTATTTCTAAATATCTAATTTTCAATACGATAGAATACTACGCTTTTTTCCTTTTCATTTTCTATCAAAATTGGCGGCAAAAATACTAAAAAAAATCATACAAAATCACCTTTATCAAAAAAAAATTTCAAAAAAGTAAAAATGCTGATGTTCAAGCCTATTACAAAGCATTTACAACAATGTATAAACAGGCTAATGTTAATTACTCTGACAAAGGAGAAAAAAATTATTTCTTAATGTCGGATGAATTGGCCCTGATTTTTGCAAAAAAGAAGCCCTTGAATAGAAATTCAAGGGACAAGGGGCTAATAATCTGCAATTTTCGGCAAAAATTTCCCCGAAATCTGAGGGAACAGAAAGTGAGAAGGTAGATACTCACATAAATAAAAGACGCACCATGAAGAATCTTTCGTGATGCGTCTTAATATAAAATAATGTGTCTTTCTACAACAAATACTTCCTCTTATCTCTTGGACAATGAAAGGGAAATTTTAGCAGTCTTGGTGTTGCTTATATTGCCCTCATATCTGTACCATGTAATAGTACCGTCAACTATCATATTCTTTTTGTTGAGCAAATCTATGTCAAGGTCATATACAATTTGTTCATAGTATTCATCAAAAATCTGATGGAATTTGTCGCTCTTAATGGTCAGTCTATTGTTACCATCAGTAGTATAAGTACCATTGAAGTTGATCACATCATATTCCGGAGCAGCAAAAATATTATCGTCAAAATACTCATCGAAATCACATTTGATTTGACAGGTTCCTTCAGAGTAAAAAGTCCACTCGTCTTTCAGATCATCTTCGCTATCGCCATCAATAGTGGCAGTAATAGCTTTCCAGGTACCAGGAAGATTAGAAACGTCTTTTTTGCATGAAGACATCAAAGTCACTGTACTAAACAGTACAACAAGAATCGCAAATAATTTGATTGTTTTTTTCATAAGTGATTAATTTTGGTTTTAAATTGCAAAGATACATAAAATTCCCGAATAATACACAGACAAATATTTTTTTAGAGACAGGGCATGCCCCGTCTATCGTGGTGTATCCGGAAAAAACACAGAGGAAAGATACATAAATTTTTCAATTACCAATTTTCAATCCTTGACACAGCGTACTGCCATGGCATTTTGTTTTACCTCCCCATATCCTGTATAGGTTAATGCACTATAATAATCCAACTCAAAATCAATAGCCAATTCCGGATGAATTATGGATTCACTACAACTCCAGAAATAAGCATCCCTGCCAAAATTACTGTTCACATTCCTCCCTCCAAGACCTGTGGGATAGGCACAAAAATGAGTGGAATTGTTGTTAGACTGATTATTTCCCACGGCACATTGTTTGCTGCATTCCTGCCATCCTGATGTAGAGGCAAGGGATTTCGCAACATTATTGAAATCGCCATTACATTGATGTTCACTTTGTGTACCTATGAATTTCACCAACTGGCTCCATTCTGCCTTACTCGGCACATGCCACCCCTGTGGACAAATACCCTGGACTTTACTGGGATTAGCCCCACTACTGTTCTCTCCATGCATCAAAGCAGGCCAATTGTATAAATAGCCATATTTTTCGATATTAAGAGAATTGGCATTAGGTGCATAACGATAAGGCAATTCGTCAGAAGCCTCATTAACACTGCCCATAGGGATTTCTTCTCCATTGGCATAACGTGTGGTTTTCAAATTTTGAATCATCCATACTTTGTTGCCTATCAATACCGCATCATAAAAGTGCCCGTCAATATCCGACACTGCATTATGCATAATGTTATCCTGCTGAGTAGTTCCTCCAGATGGCAACTGAGGCATATTGCTAAAAGGTGATTCTTTCTTGCATGACAAGAAAAAAAAGAAAAACACCATAATCAGCAGACATATTTTTTTCATCGCAATAAAAATTTATAATACGATGTTGCAAATATACAAAAATTTCTATAACCGTTTACATCCGCTAAAAAAATATAGAGCCGACATCATATAAAGGCATAACATTTCAACAAAAATCACTATTTTTGCTGAATCTAAAAAAGAACACACCATGAACTACGCCGAAACACGACAACAATTTCATTCACTGGCAGAAGCGTCGGGGCATGAGGAAAAGACCGCAGAAGCCATCATACTCTTGCTAAAAGACTTTGCTCCCACCCACATTCATACATTCCCCGACAACCACAATATCATCGCCGAATACGACTCGGAAGTAGAAGGCCCTACCCTGCTTTTGCGCGGTGACATGGATGCTGTAGGTGTTGACGAGCATCTCGACCTGCCTTACGCCTCACATACTCCCGGCTATGCCCACAAATGCGGCCATGACGGTCACACCACCATCCTTCTGGGCGTGGCAGAACAACTGCATCTGCACCCCATCAACAAAGGAAAAATAATATTGTTTTTCCAGGCAGCGGAAGAAACCGGACAGGGCTGCGGGCAATTAATTCAAAAAAGCTTCCTGCGACCCTACAATATAGATATGGTATTTGCCCTGCACAATATACCAGGCATTCCAATGCATAGCATCACCTGTAGAGCTGGCAGCTTCACCTGTGCTGTTATCAGTTGCGAGATCAAATTAGACGGACAGACCTCCCATGCAGCGGAACCGGAAAAAGGCATCTCTCCTTTCCGTGCCGCCACAAGCATCACCGAACAATTGTTGGCGCTAAACCACCCAATATTGACCGATGACAATTACCAGATTGTCACGCTGGTGGAATCCCATATCGGGGAAACAGCCTACGGTGTGTCCGCTGGCCACGGCGTACTGCGCTTCACCCTGCGGGCCAGGAGTGAAGCCTTATTACAAACCCTGAAAAACAACACCGAGTGCATAGTCCGCACGGAAGTTGCTAAAACGCCTGGCTTATCCTACGACATACACTGGCTGGAATATTTTGCCGGCGGCCAAAACTCGGAAAAGGCTGTTAACATCGTACGGCAGGCCGCCACAGACAACGGGTTGACCTATATCGAGAAAGAAGTGCCCTTCACCTGGGGCGAGGACTTCGGCCTGCTTACCCAACATTACCCAGGCGCCCTCTTTGGCTTGGGCAGTGGCACCGACACACCCCCGCTCCACCACCAGGACTTCGACTTCCCCGACGAAATTATCGAAACAGGAGTGAAAATGATGGTCTCAATTAGCAAATTAGTAAATTAGTTAATTAGCAAATGATTATCCTGTGCCAATAAACAAATCAACAAATAAACGATTCAACAAATCAACAAATATCACTACCTTTGCAAGCACAAAAAAAATAAAATCATGGCCAATATCAAACAACATATCGAGCAGCAGAGCGGCTTCAAATTCATGACCGACGAGTTGCAATTCGCTTCGGCCGTAGGTCGCAAAAAAATGATGCACAGACAATTTTACACCAACGCCTTTGAGCTAAGAATGGAATTGGACATTCAGGAAGCGGTGTGCCAGTTTGCGGAAAAACATCACAACACCGCCGTCATGGCGCAGCTGATTGAACAACTCTGCCATGTGAACGATATCAGCCAGTCGGTGGTCAACCTCATTGACGGCAATGTGCTGGACGACATCCAGCTGTTTGAGGTCAAGAAATTCAGCCTGATTTCGGACAAAGTGTCAAAACTGTTGATGGACAATGGTTTCGACTGGATTCCCTTCCACGATTTGACAGTGGTGATTGACACCTTGGACCCTGACAAAAACCGCTTGCCACAATTCCATATCTACTCCTCCTACAAACCCGAACTGGCCAAAGTCCGTCAGAAAATCGACCAAAGCACCGATGAGGAGGAAATTGAAAAACTAAAGTGGGAGGAGTCGCAGATGGAAGACAAAATCCGCACTGCACTGAGCAAAAGATTATCCATGAAAGCCCTGCAAATCCAGCAGAATCTGGACCAAATCGGCTATTTGGACCTATTGCTGGCTCATGCCGAGCAGATTCGCAAATGGCAGCTTTGCAAACCCACTATCGTAGAGAATAAGAGCAAAACTACCGGATGTTGCTCGTGCTCTGCCGAAGAGAACAACAACACTCCAAGTGAAGCGAACAAATCCAGTAATATGGAGGACAACAGCCGCTTTATCGGACTCTTCAATCCTCTGGTAAAGCATTCCACGGGCAATTTCCAGGCCATTGATATTGAACTGAAGCATGAGCCCACGCTTATTACAGGTGCCAATATGTCTGGTAAAACCGTTCTGCTTAAGACCATCGGCTTAGCGCAAACAATGTGCCAATTCGGCTTTTTCGTGCCCGCCGCCTCCGCTGAAATAGCCTTGGTGGACGACATCCTCTTCAGCATCGGCGACCAGCAATCAGAGATGAACGGTTTATCTTCTTTTGCAGTGGAAATCCTCAATATTGACAAGATTATCAAAGTGGTGAAAGAAGGACAGCAGATTTTGGCTTTAGTGGATGAATTGGCCCGTACCACCAACCCCGAGGAAGGCAAGGCACTGGTTTCCAGTTTTATCCAGATTATGCAGCAATACCATACCGACGCCTTGATCACCACACACTATGGCGGCTTGCAGTCCGACTGCCGCAGACTTCGTGTCAAAGGATTGAAAATCAAGAACAACGAAAAAAACATTACCCCAGAGAATATCAACCGCTACATGGATTACCAACTAGTAGAGACCACACAGGATGATGTGCCAATGGAAGCCATCAGCATAGCGGAAATTTTCGGCGTGGATGAAGAACTTACCGCACAAGCCAAACGACTGCTCCAAGAAAGTTGAAAACTGAAAACTGAAAGTTAAGAACTAAAAACAATTCAACAGTTCAACGACTCAACAACTATGTCTAAACATCTTTCATAGAGAGAGTTATACGTTTCCTATCAACCTCCACGGCGACGACCTTTACCATCACCTTCTGGTTCAGTTTCACCACCTCATTGGGATCTTTCACAAATTTGTTGGCGAGGCGGCTCACATGCACCAGTCCATCCTGATGCACACCGATATCCACAAAACAGCCGAAATTGGTGATATTGGTCACAATACCCGGGAGCACCATTCCCTCTTTCAAATCGTTGATAGAGGTTACAGACTTGTCGAATTCAAAAACCTCATAGTTCTGACGCGGGTCGCGGCCTGGTTTGTCCAGTTCCTGCATGATGTCGGTCAAGGTAGGCATACCCACCTTATCGCTTACAAATTCCTTCAGATTGATTTTCCTGCGAAGCTCCGCGTTTGCCATCAAATCGGCCACGGTACAGCCTGATTTCTTCGCCATCGCATTGACCACGGCATAGCTTTCAGGGTGGACAGCGCTGGCATCCAAAGGATTTTCGGCGTCACGGATACGCAAAAAACCCGCGGCCTGCTCGAAAGCCTTGGCCCCGAAGCGAGGCACCATTTTCAAGGCATTACGATGCGGGAACGGTCCGTTTTCATTACGGTAATCCACAATATTTTTGGCCAAAGCGGGTCCCACTCCTGAAACGTATGACAGCAATTCTTTGCTGGCCGTATTCACTTCCACACCGACTTTATTCACGCAACTCTCAACGGTTTCCCGCAAACTTTCCTGCAAGCGGGTTTGGTTCACATCGTGCTGATACTGCCCCACCCCGATGGATTTCGGATCAATTTTCACCAACTCAGCCAACGGGTCCATAAGGCGTCGGCCAATGGAAACCGCGCCACGAACGGTCACATCGTAATCCGGGAACTCTTCACGTGCCACATCAGAGGCCGAATACACTGAGGCACCACTTTCGTTCACCACCACGGCCATTACATCACGCTCAAAAGGAATGTGGCGGACAAAATTCTCTGTCTCACGCCCTGCCGTGCCATTGCCGATGGCGATAGCATCGACTTTATATTGCAATACCAAGCGTTTCAGCTTATCAGAAGCCAGCTTATATTGGGCATGTGGAGGATGCGGATAGATAGTCTCGTTATGCAGCAATTTACCCTGTTTGTCAAGAATTACCAGTTTGCAGCCCGTGCGGAAGCCAGGGTCGAGTGCCAGCACGGTTTTCTGTCCCAAAGGTGGAGCCATCAGCAGCTGGCGCAAGTTGGTTACAAACACTTTGATGGCCTCTATATCTGCCTTATCCTTATAGAACTTCCGCATTTCCGTTTCCATCTGAGGCTGCAACAAGCGCTTATAGGAATCAGCGATTGCCATAGACACTTGCTTGGCACAATCATTATCTTCTCGCAGGTAATAATGTTCCATCATTTTCAGGGCACGCTCCTCGTCGGGAGCAATATACAAACGCAGGAAGCCTTCCTCCTCTCCTCGCAACATAGCCAACACGCGGTGAGACGGTGCCTTGGCCAAACTTTCCGAGGCATTGAAGTAAATGGCATATTTTTCACCCTCTTCCTCCTTTCCTCTTACAACTTTGGAGCTGATTACCGAATAAGTACGGAAACGATTACGGAGAGATTCCCTGACATGTATATTCTCACTAATCCACTCAGCCATAATATCACGTGCACCTGCCAAGGCCTCATCAGTGGTTCTCACTCCCTTTTCAACATCCACAAACTTGGCCGCAGTGGCTTTCACATCAATAAAACCTTGACGCATAATCATTTTCGCCAAAGGCTCCAGGCCTTTCTCTATGGCCATAGAGCCCTTTGTTTTCCGCTTGGGACGATAAGGCAAATAAAGATCTTCCAACTCACTCATCTTAAGTGCATTGTTTATCCTTTCTTCCAATTCAGACGTCAATTTCCCTTGTTCCTTTATGGAATCGAGGATGGCAGCACGACGCTTGTCCAATTCCACCCACTTTGCATGCAAATCCCTGACTGCTGCAATCTGCACTTCATCCATACTGTCGGTCACTTCCTTGCGGTAGCGGGCAACAAAGGGTATGGTGGCTCCGGATTCCAACAATTCCAATGTGTTTTTCACCTGTAGTTCAGTCAGGCCCAATTCCTGTGAAATCAAAGCTGCGTAATTTTTCATTATCATTTGGATTTGAAATGAATGGCAAAGATACCAAAAAAAATTAGTATTTTTGCAAAATTTTATGCTGAACACAACGTTACTGTAAATAAAACACTTAAAAATGCGAGAGAGACTTTTACGATACTGTTTTTTCCTACTGACACTCTTATGCGTACATGGTGTCATGGGGCAAGGACAGAACTTTGACGGATGTCTCAGTCATGCTCAGCTATATGAACTTTACAGTGGCAATGTGCAAAGCATGGGGCAGATGATGGGACGACAGCGTTTTTTCATGGTATCCAACGACGATAATGTCACTTTTATGTGGCGTGGCGATACTATCGTGATGAACCTATGCAATTGGCAATTCGCCCAAGGTTTTAATGACATCTATGTCAACGCCTTTTATCAAGATGGTTTTTACAACTTTGTGGAATACAACACTACCGCTGCCTGTGCCAACAAATTGCTGCAAGAATGCAAAGAGAAATACATGGAACAGTATGATGAAAATGATGAATTTGAAGAAGAAAAAATCATATCAGACAGTCTTGATCTCTTCCCCATCATTAAAAAAACATCCCTCCAACTAACTTTTAACTTCAAAGAAGGATATCAGATTCTCTTCCCAGAAGAAAACTCCGGCAACGACCAATTCCTAATTCAAATATACAATCCCGCTAATTTCAATCAACTGATAAGTCTAAGCAAAACGCAGCTGGAGCAACAACTTCATGCAAGACAAATCAAAGAGCGAACCATACTCAAGAACATAGCCGCAGCTGATTCTCTGGCTCAATTAGAAGAATTTCCCGCCGCTATTCAATTATTGGAAGAAGTTTATGACCTGCTGCCCGACTACATTCACACTGTGGACACAAAATTAGGGGCCATCAAAAAACAATACAAAGAAAAGAAAATCCGCACCTATTTAGAAAAGGGAGATAAACTATACAATGCCGGTGATTATAACGGCGCATTGGAGATGTATTCCAATGTTTTGAAAGAAGACCTCAACAATAAAAACGCGAAAGACCAGATTGAAAATATAAACAGGAAATTAGACATTCTGCACCAACGTGGACAAATCACATACGAATATCGTGAGAGCAATCCACAAAATTTCAGAGATTTCAGCGAAGCACTTGAAAACGAGCTTAACCAGTTGGTGGACAACACAAATGATGGCACCCTTAACTTGTCCTACTCCATTATCTTTGACACGATGGGGGTTAACCAGTCTTTTTACAATATCCTCAACTTCAACACTGTGGCCATCGACAAGAACTTGCCCATACTGCAAAGCCGCTTGTCCAACCTTTTGGGACATAAATCTTTACAACCTAGTTCACGTGAAGACATATACATACGTTCAGCCTCCACTTTCAACATCAATTTAGACTGGGGCAGCTATGAGCAGCTGGTCGTAAAGAAACGCAAGAAAATAGTCAACCCATCCTCATACACTCTCAACCCATTGATAGAGGATGTTTTACACAACGATCCCAAGATGTATTTTGGGAAATATTATTTTAACATCAAATCCAAAAGCTGCAATGATCAAGCATACCATGACATTAGTTTGACCAAATATAAAACCGTTGGCGGTGAAGCCTTTGTATATGGCCTCTTCCCCGGTTTAGGCACTTTGATTGCCACACAGGGTAAGGAAGGTGCGGCATGTATGGCATTATCACTTGTTTTTTATGGAGGAGCCATTGCTTCATACGTATTGTACAAGGATTACAAAAAACAGTATGACGAGAATTCCTCGACACTCGATGAAAAAAACGCCAAAGATCTGAACACCAAGAAGGAAGTATGCAAATGGGCGGCCATTGGCGGGGTCAGTATCGGCGGCAGCATTCAGTTGGGTGGTATGATCAAGGCTATGGTAAGAGGCATACAAAACAAAAAACACTCGAAAGAATTGCGTCAGGCTTTACAAAACGAGCCTATAGAAATCAAGAAAGAAAACATTCATATTCAATAAATTGCAAGATAATGAAACCAAGAGTACGCTTTGCACCCAGTCCCACTGGACCGCTTCACATTGGTGGAGTAAGAACCGCTTTATACAACTATTTGTTCGCCAAGCAGAACGGTGGCACCATGATTCTGAGAATCGAAGACACCGACCAAACCCGTTTTGTGGAAGGCGCTGAAGAATACATCATCGAGGCCTTCCAGTGGTTAGGCATCAAATTTGACGAAGGCGTTGGCATTGGCGGAAATTACGGTCCTTACAAACAGTCGGAACGCAAACCCATGTACAAGCAATATGCCGACCAGCTCATCAACAACGGCTGGGCATACTATGCTTTTGATACACCTGAAGCATTGGAACAGAAACGCAAAGAATACGAAGCTGAGAAGAAGACCTTCCAATATGACTGGCACACTCGTGAGAATATGACCAACTCACTGACTCTCAGTGCAGAAGAAGTTGCACAACGCTTGGCTAACGGCGATGCATACGTGATTCGTTTCAAACATACACCCGACACAGAGATTTTAGTAAACGACATCATCAGAGGCGAGGTCAGAATCAACTCGAACATATTGGATGACAAGGTTTTATACAAATCAGACGGGATGCCGACTTACCATTTGGCCAACATTGTGGATGACCATTTGATGGAGATTACCCATGTGATTCGTGGTGAAGAATGGCTGCCCTCCGCTCCCTTGCACGTGATGCTGTACAAGGCTTTTGGCTGGGAGGCTCCCCGTTTCGCCCACTTGCCCTTGCTACTCAAACCCGACGGCAATGGCAAACTGAGCAAGCGTGATGGTGACCGCCTTGGCTTCCCTGTATTTCCGCTGCAATGGAAAGACCCCAAGAGTGGCGAAATCTCATCAGGATACCGCGAATCCGGCTATCTGCCCGAAGCCGTCATCAATATGTTAGCGTTGTTGGGCTGGAATCCCGGCAACGACCAAGAGGTGATGTCCATGGACGAACTGATCCAGTTGTTCTCTTTAGAGAAGATCAGCAAAGCAGGCGCCAAATTTGACCTCGAGAAGGCCAAATGGTTTAACCACCACTACCTGCAAGCCTATCCTAACGAAAAGCTCGCAGAGAGCCTGAAAACGACCTTACAGGGCAAAGGCCTCGATGCCGACATGGACAAAATCATCAGTGTAGTGGCATTAATCAAGGAAAGGCTGTATTTTATCAACGATTTATGGTCACAGAGCTACTATTTCTTCGAAAGACCCACTGAATACAATGAGCAGGTCATCAAGAAGAGATGGAAAGAAGGCACAGCAGAGCATCTGCTGCATATTGCAGAATTGCTGACTTCCACAGTGCCATTTGACAAGGCTGTTGCCCATGATAAAGTGATGGACTACATTCGCGGCAATGAGTTGAACATGGGACAAATCATGAACAGCTTCCGCCTGACCTTGGTAGGCGATGCCAAAGGTCCTGATTTGTTTGAAATCATTGACATTTTAGGCGTAGAAGAGACCATTATCCGATTGAAGAACGGAATTGAGTCAATTAGCAAATTAGCAAATTAGTTAATTAGCAAATTGAGAAAAAAAAGCCCGCTTGGTAGCGGGCTTTTTTTAATTTCTTGCTATGTTTACTTTTCGTAAACAATAATGCTCTTTTCTTTGTCGATGGTGTATTTGCCCCACGCATCGGTAATGAAAGCGTCGCCAATCACAAAATCGGCAGGCAGGCCCTTTCTCACCACCACTTTCACATTCTCGTCATAGTCATCGCCCACACGCAATTCCTCGAGATAGAGGATGGCATCGGGTTTGATGGATCCGTCTTCCTTGTTAATGGCATTTTCCACATCCTCAAAATCATTGGCCTTGATAATCATCTCTTTCAGCAAGCGGGATGCCAAAGTATAGCTGATGGCCACCTCATCGGAATTCTCACCGATTCTGAACTTGAATGACTTATTATTCGCGATACAATTACCCTCAACGTTATTTTCAGTGATAGTTACAGGAACGGTACGACGCTGCACAACTGCGATGGAGCTGCTTCCATGAGCGGCAGCGATTTCATCACTTGACGGCACATAGTCGGTACGCAGCACGATGAACTCAGTACGACGGTTCAAAGCATTGGCGGCTTCCTGTTCTGCCTTTGGCAGAGAGAGGATATATTCCTCGGTCAGCACAGTACCCTTGGAATAGAAATATTTCTTGCCTTGATAGGTATAAGTATAATCTTTCTCGAATTTACGGGGGCTATACTCACCATAACCTTTAGCCACGATACGACCCGGAGCGATACCTTTTTCGTTTACGAGGAAGTCAACGCAAGTCTGAGCACGGTTCTGAGACAGAATTTCGTTCTTTTCATCGGAGTCACGATAGTCGGTGTGAGATCTCAACTCAACCACCAAGGTCGGGTTCTTTACCATGATGTTATACAAATACATCAAGGAGTCTTTATACTGTGGCTTCAAATCCCATTTTGCCAAATCATACAGAATTTCGGGCAACACGATAGGTTGAGTCGGAATCGGGTCGAGTACAAAATCCTGTTTCAGGTCGGTATTCTCGCTCAGACCGATAGTAGTCTGGGTAGCAGTATTATTTTCCTCCCAATATTTCGGTTTGGTCACACGCATAGTATAGGTGGTATTCCCCAGAATTTTGGTCTTATCAAAATAATAGTAACCTTTCACATCGGTAGTGGTCTTATAGGAAGTACCATCAGAGCCGACAATTTCCACCTCAGCGCCATCGATATACTGCAAGGTCACGGCATCCTTCACATAACCGCCCAAAGAATACACGAGGGGACGTAAAATGAAATAATAGATATCGTCACCGCCACGACCACCGGGTCTGTTGGAGGAGAAATAGCCCTTGGCAAGATATGGTGATTTTGACTTCGGATCCAGTGATTCGGTCTCATCAAAAAGCATACCGATTTCATCCCAGCAGGAGTTGATGGGCACCATCATATTCTCGGCGGGCTGGAACTTTCCGTCTTTCAATTCTGAAACGAAAATGTCGAGACCACCCATACCCGGATGTCCGTCAGAAGAAAAATACAATTCATTCTCACCACGCATAGCTGGGAAAACTTCTTGACCAGGAGTATTTACATTCGGTCCGAGGTTAGTGATATTGCCGAATTTGGCGGATTTCTTCGCACGTGTAGCTTTGTAGATATCATAGCCACCCAATCCACCAGGACGGTTGGAAGCGAAATAAATAGTCAATTCATCGGGCATAATGAAAGGATGCACATAGTTAAATGAATCGGGTCCAAGGACAACCTTCTCCGGTTCACCCCATGATTTACCTTTTTTCTGAGAGACATAAATATAGCAACCATAAACCTGTTTCTTGTCCTGCGGACACTTGGTCAAATAGAGTGCTGTACCTTTCTTGTTGGCGGAAGCCTCACCCTCGTTCACACCCGAGTTCAAAGTTTCTCCTTCATCCAGCGGAGTGATGGGAGACCATTCACCTGGCCATGAAGTATTTTTGCTTTTTGGTTTATCTGATTTATAAATATCAGAGAAAGAAGAGCCTGTCCACTGGTCGGTTCCCTTACCGGTAGAACCCTCACGGTTGGAAGTGAAGATCAGCTGATTCTGTTTTTCCGGATTACCCCATCTCACAGCCCATTCGTCTTGTTTGGTGTTGAACTTTTTCAAGTTCTCGACTTCGTAGCGGGTGGGATTTTCCGACCAAGTTTTGGAATTTTTGCAACCTTCGATACGCACATCGGCACGGGTATCTTCCGGTGCACGCTTTTTGTAGTTGTTGTAATATTTCAGTGCCTGATCATATTCACCTCGGAGGTTATAGATGCTAGCCAAGTGGAAAAGGATAATCGGGTTATCCTTCTGGTAGTTCTTCTTTTCCAGACGCAAATACTGCTGTTCGGCTTTTTTTAGGTCACCCATAATACGGTAACATTCAGCAATTTGGAAAGTAACACGCTGTACTTCCACCCTATTCTTGCTGATTTTCTTGATACCCTTTTTATATTCTTCCAGTGCTTTTTCGTACTTGCAGTTTTTGAAATCGTAATCGGCATCCCGCAATGGTGATTGGGCTTTCACGGCTCCAACAGTCATAAAAACTGCTGCCAAAAAAACAATGAATGACCTGTATATTTTCATAATATTACACTTTTACAAATTGAGGGTGCTAAATTAAAAAAAATAATTGAGAAAACGAGTGTTTTCCCAATTATTTTTTCATTTTTTTATTTTACCTCGGTCTTAACTCTCTTGATATTCTTCTTACCTCTCAGCATATCGTATGCCAACGGGTTGGAAACGAAGATACCTGAATAAGTACCGATCAGGATACCAGCGAACATAGCGAAAACGAAACCACGGATTACTTCACCACCGAAGATGAAGATAGCCAATAACACAACGAGGGTGGTACCACCGGTATTGATTGTACGTCCCAAGGTGCTGTTGATAGCGGCATTGAAGTTCTCGTAGTTGTCACGTTTCGGATAAAGAGCCAAGTTTTCACGCACACGGTCGAAGATAATCACGACGTTATTGATAGAATAACCGATTACCGTCAAGATAGCGGCGATGAAGGACTGGTCGATTTCCATAGAAAAAGGCATCACCTTGTAGAACAAGGAGAAAAGGCCGATGGTCAGCAAGCTATCGTGTACCAATGCGATCACACCACCCATACCAAACTGCCAGTTCTTGAAACGGATAGCGATATAGATGAAGATCAACACGAGAGATACCAAAACTGCCCAGATAGCGTCCCACAGCAATTCGCTTGCGATGGTCGGCTGTACTTTCTGAGAACTCTGGATACCACGAGGATCAACCTGCTGGGTAAATTCAGACTCTGTGATAGAAGTTTTCTGATAGAAGCCCTTCAAAGCTTTGTATAATTTCTGTTCACATTCCTTATCTACGACAGGATCATTGCTATCGATCTTGTAGTTGGTTGTGATACGGACCTGGTCATTTCCACCGAAGGTCTTCACTTCAGGATTACCACCAAATTCTGCGGCCACTGCGGAACGAACCTCATTGGTTTTCACATCCTGGTCGAAACGAACCACATAGTTTCTACCACCGGTGAAATCGATACCGGGCTGCAGTTTCAAAGTGCAGAATGAGATGAGGGAGATCAGAATCATGGCACCTGAGAAGATGTAGCAATATTTTCTCACTTTCAAGAAATCGAAATGAGCGTTTCTGAAAGTGTTCATGGTATATTTGTTACCGAAGGAAATTTCTTTACCCTTAGCCAGACGTCTTTCAAAAATCAGACGGGTGATGAAGATAGCGGTGAACAGAGAGGACAGGATACCGATACCCAATGTGGTGGCGAAACCCTGTACAGGACCTGAACCGAAGATGTAAAGGATGATAGCGGTAATCAAAGTAGTGACGTTACCGTCGATGATAGCTGAATAAGCGTTCTTGTAACCTTCGTCAACAGCCACACGGCTACCCTTACCGGCGCGGAGCTCTTCACGGATACGCTCGAAAATCAACACGTTGGCATCCACTGCCATACCCAAGGTCAACACCAAACCGGCGATACCAGGCAAGGTCAGAACGGCGCCCAAGGAAGCGAGCACACCCATGATGAAGAAGATATTGGTAAACAGTGCCACGTCAGCCACCAAACCGGCACGGCTATAATATAAGAACATATATATCAATACTAATACGAATGCCAGCAGGAATGAGAGCAGACCGGAACGGATAGATTCCTTACCAAGGGTAGGACCAACCACTTCAGACTGAACGATATTCACTTGGGCTTCGAGGTTACCGGAATTCAAAACGGTAGCCAAGTCCTTAGCTTCATCGATAGTGAAGCTACCGGAGATTTCTGAATTACCGTTAGGAATTTCGCTACGGATGCTCGGGTATGAATAAACGAAGTTATCCAAAACGATAGCGATACAGGTCACTTTTGACTTATTGTCAACAGCGGCACGGGTAATCTTGCGCCATTCGTCGGAAGCCTGGTCTTCCATTGACATGGTTACCACCACGCGGTTGTTCTGGTCCACATCCTGGCGGGCAGAACGCACCACGCGTGCACCACCGATAGTTTCAGAACTCAATTTCGGTCCGATACGGTCGTTGTTCTTTTTCAAAGGAACAAGAGGCATAGCATTGTTAAAACGCTTTTCAGCGGCACCCCAATAGAAAACGGCGCTCTTGTCACCAAGAATGCGCTGCAGTTCGGGCAGCATAGCGTCGATAGCCTTCACATCAGCTTCTTTGAAGTAACCGATTACCAAACCATCAGTACCAGCCACGGCCTTGCTCATGATAGCGCCCATGCGGGTGTCAATTTCTTCGTCTTCATCCTCATCATCCTCTACAGCACCCAACTGTGCTTCCAAAGAGCTAACTTCAGCAGTAGTGTCAACAGTTTCTTCCTGTGGACCATTAGCAGCCAACTGTGCGGCAGCTTCTTCTTTGGCTTTCATTTCTTTAGCCAGCTGAACATCAGCTTCGTAGAAACGCTGCTGGATAGACTTGCCATTCACGGGATCGTTATACACTTCCCAGAATTCCAATTTAGCCGTGCTCTTCAAGAGGTCGGTTACACGCTCGGGTTCCTTGATACCAGGAAGTTCCACGAGGATACGGCCACCCTGCAGACGCTGGAGGTTAGGCTGTGCCACACCGAAACGGTCGATACGGGTACGCAGAATCTTGAAGGTACGGTCAACGATTTCGCTGGACTCGGTTTTGATGAAGCTCACGATCTGATCGTCAGTAGCATTCTTGATACCGGAACGCTCGCCGAAATAAGTACGGAGGTTAGCGTTTTCCAAACCAAGAGCCACTTTTTCCTGATTGAAGGTGTTGACAAAAATGTCGATGAAATCACCACCATCAGCAGCATATTTGGCATTAGCTTTTTCAAAAGTGTTGGTAAACAGCTGGTCTTCAGTATTGACGGCCAAACTCTGAACCACATCGGGGATAGATATTTCGAGGGTCACGTTCATACCACCCTTCAAGTCCAAACCCAAATTAACTTCTTTGTACTTACAGTCTTTGTAAGTGTTGCCAAGATAAACGACAGAATCGTTCATGTTGGCAAGGTAATACTGCTCTCTACCAGAGACAAGTGAGTCAACGAGATAATTTTCGCGCATCACATCACCGTTAGCAGCTTTTTTCACTTCTGTAATGGCAGCTTCATCATTGGCATAAGCCTTCGCTTTTTGTCCTACACGCCATGTTACAAAAGAGAATGATAAACAATACAAGCAGACTAATGCTAAAAGTATTGTAAAAAACAGAACTAAACCTTTGTTACGCATTGCTTTTATTTATTTGATTATTAATAATTTAGATTTATTCAACATAGTAAAATTTTAGCTTGCAAATATACAAAATATATTGATATGTGCAAGGGGGTGTTGAAAAATATGTTTTCGGGGTGTGATTTTTCGTGGAAACGTGGAAACGGGAAAACGAGAAGACGGGAAGACGGGGATTTGGATAATCGTCTCTCCGAGCGAACGAAGTGAGCGTCTTCACGAGTGAGCAAAGCGAACGTCTCCACGAATGAGCGAAGCGAATGACTTCACGAGTGAGCAAAGTGAGCGTCTTCCCATTCTATCCCAGATTCCGCTTGTCAATTCCCCAGAGCAGTTTCTCACGGATAATGCGGTAGAAGTCAGTGTCCTCGAAAAGCACTGTCTGGATATGGAATTTTTCTTTGGTAATGCGAAGTTCCACAGGGTTTTCCACCACCACACGATGGGAATCAAGGGCCAATGAGAAACTGTTGTTTCTGCTCTCTACCACAATGCGGATCTCCTCATTGGCAGAGATGACCATAGGGCGCACTGCGAGCGTATGGGAAGCGATGGGCGTCAGTACATTGACATTGGCATCTGGCACGATGATGGGGCCACCACAACTCAGGGAATAGGCAGTGGAACCTGTCGGGGTAGCGATAATCAAGCCATCACCCCAGTAAGTATTCACTGGTTTTCCACCCACCCAAACTTTAATAGCATTAATGGAGTTCTCGTCCGATGTACGCACCGTGATATCATTTAGTGCAAAGTTCGAATCAAGTTGCAGCGGCTGCGAGCTCTCCAAGTGGAGCAGAGCTCTGTTTTCAAGCACATACTGCCCTGCCAGCAGCTTTTCAAAAAAAGACCGGTAATTATTGCGGTTGACCGCTGTCAGAAAACCCACACGACCCGTATTGACGCCCAAAAGCGGAATATTCAAATTACCCACCAGGTTGGCGGCATCAATGTAGGTACCATCACCACCAAAGGATAAAACAAAGTCAACGGGCTGCAAGCGGCTCAATTCCTCATGGTTGCTGAAGTAGCCGCTGACCATATCATGATTTTCACAATGTTCAACAACGGACTGTTTCTCGCAACTGCGGGACGCAGTTGCCCACATTGTCACCTCTTTGCAGTGTTCATGCAGGAACAGCTCGCAGCCCATATCATGCAGGGCTGCAAGCACTTCCCGTATAAAAAGGGTATCGTTTTCGTCGCTAAGGCGACTATAAACCGCCAGTTTCACTATGCGTATTCTTTCACTTGGATTTCACCATCCAAAATCATATTGGCATTCATAGCCAGAGCCTTCATCTCATCCTCTCCAGGATATACAGCCACTGGGGCAATCCAGGAGATATATTTCTTGATACGGTTCACCACAGGCACACCATAGGCGATACCGCCAGTCAGGATGATAGCGTCCACCTTGCCTTTCAGCACCACAGCGGCCTCACCGATATATTTAGCCACCTGATATGCCATAGCCTCTTCCAGCAAATCGGCTTTCTTGTCGCCTTCCAATGCGGCCTTTTCAATAGCGTATGCATCATTGATGCCGAAATAAGCCACGTAACCACCTTGGCCCACGATCATTTTCTTCACTTCCTCGTATGTGTATTTACCACTGAAGCAGACATCGATAATCTGGTTCATCGGAAGGGTTCCAGAGCGTTCGGGAGAGAAGGGACCTTCGCCATCCAGAGCCTGGTTCACATCAATCACACGCCCTTCTTTGTGGGCACCCACGCTGACACCGCCACCCATGTGGGCCACAATCAGATTCAAATCCTCATATTTCTTGCCATTGTCATTGGCATACATTCTGGAAATTGCCTTCTGATTCAGAGCATGGAATATAGAGAGTCTCTCGAATTTTGGGTGACCGGAGATGCGGGCCACTTCCTCGAATTCATCCACCACTACTGGATCAGCGATATAAGCTTCCTCCAAACCAATGGATTTGGCAATACTATCGGCAATCAAACCGCCCAAGTTGCAGGCATGCTGGCCATTATAGCCCTCGCGCAAGTGTTTCTTCATCAGGTCATTAACTTTATAAACACCTGAAGTCAAGGGTTTAACAAGACCACCACGACCCATCACGATAGCGATGTCGTCAAGGTTGATATTATTATTTTTCAGTTCTTCCAAAATAGTGTTTTTTCTGAAATCATACTGGTCGGCGATGGAACCGAACACGGAAAGTTGTTCCGTGGAATGTTTAATGTTTTTCAGAAATACCTGCTGCATCTGGTCAAACACAGCGATTTTGGTAGAAGTTGAACCGGGGTTGATAGCTAAAATCAAATGTTTCATGTTATATGGTTTTTAATTGAAATTCTGCGGGCAAAGTTACATAATTTTCCCGAAATAAACAAACAAAAAAATCACCATAAAGACACCCCTTGACACGTCTCTATGACACGTGTTAACACGAGATGTTCCATGTCACGTCTCTATAAACCTATCGAATCCTCGATTGCAAATACCGCACATTTTGGCTGTCGGGATAGCGTTCCGCCAGCGAATCCGTCAGCATCCGCAACAATTCCGCATCATCTTTCTCATTAAAAAAATGATGTTGATTATAAACCTGATAAAAAGCAATCATTGAGCTGAAAGAATGCGGATGATCTTGGATAAAGTTCCGTAAAAATCGTGTATGTTTCGTCACTGCCTGATTGTAATGGTTTTCCACCCTACTCCGCACACTGTCATACTCCATATAATACTGATAAATCTGGAGCAGAGTATCAGTATATTGTGCAAACACCGTCAAAGCACTATCCAGCTGCCACATTAGCACAGCGTCTTCGGGTCCTTGTACCCGATAAGTTCGGATAAGATTATTGGCATCAGCGCTTATATGCACCGTTTGCCCTTGTTTCAACAAAGTTGTCAGTCCGTTGTCCGGAGAAAAACTCAGTTGAAAAAAGGCCGGTTCATCCACTATCTGAAAGTCTGTAAGTTGACTTTTCTTTATCTTGAACTTGAATGAATCATGCCGGATCACAGAAGAATCTAGCTTTTGCAACCCCTCTGCAGTCAACAAGGAAAGATACATCACTCTTCCATTTCCATGGTCCAATTGACCCTGAATACAAATATCCTGTTTATTTGTACAGGCCAACAAAAGCGGTATAAGACAGAAAAAAACTAATTTTCTCATTTCAGCAGTGAAATATTAGTCCATATCGGATAATGGTCTGATACTGTAAGCGAGTCATAGGTCGTAAAACCAAAGCTCTTGTATCGTTCGTCATGGAAAATATAATCAATACGATAAGACGGGAAAGCGTCGCCGCAGTAAGTGTGTCCCCTACCACCACCGCTTACGCGGAAGGCATCTTTTAGGCCATGGCTGATTTTGTGATAGGAATACGATACCGGCGAGTCATTGAAATCACCACAAATGATAATCGGGTAATTGCAGCTGTCGATATGAGCCCTCAAAATTTCCGCTTGGCCTTGGCGTTCCAAAAAGGCCTTACCTACTTTTTTCGACAAAATCCTTGCCTTTTTATCAAGATTCGGATCATCGATACCATGTGACACGATTTCTCTACCCAGGGCATAATCATCCGCATCCATTCGCAACGAGGCCAAATGCACATTATAAACCCTCAGAGTATCCCCTTTATACTTGATATCCGCATAGATAGCGGCGTTGCTAGAGGTGTCATTCATGAACACAAAATCAGCTTTTAAAATCCTGTAACGACTGAAAATCGCCATACCATAATGATAATCCTTCGATTTACTGTTAATCGGGAAAAACTGATAGCAGTTCCGTTTGACATTATCCAGATGGAGAATATTCATAATCGTATCAGTAGTGGGAAAATTCAACTTCCCGCTGGCGTCCAAAAAATACTCCTGAACACAAAGAATCTCAGGTCGTTCCCTATCAAAAAGGTCATACACCTGATTTCTCTTGATATCGCGCATGGTCTTGGTTTTCTCGTCATACAAGCCAAACAAACGGGCATTGTAACTCATCACTTTCACACAGCTGGCACAAACGGACGGTTTCTCGGTTGGTCGCAACTGGAAACTACGGTCTATATTATTGATATTAAGCAAAATCATGCCTAAAGAAATCAACGAAAAACGATAATCAATTACCAGCCATACAATCACAAACACAGCATTGAGCACCAACAAATACGGGAATGCCAAGCCACAGTAGCTGGCGGTCAGGCTAAACGACGGTGGCAGGTAAGCAGAGGCATACGCCAAGAACAAAGTCAGAGCTACAGCCACATTGACCACCACCAATAGCAGCTTAAAAATTCTACCCACAAAAGATACTTTTTGCTTTAATTTCGACTGTTTCTGTCTTCGTTTTGCCATGGCATGCTATTTATTTGAAGCCTTGAATAGTGTATCTTTTTCTTCACGAGTCAAGGAATCATAACCTGATTTTGAAATTTTGTCGAGGATTTCATCAATACGCTGTTGTTCCTGAAACTTGCGCGCATTGTAATCCTCGTCGCTCATAGTACGTACATCTTCTTCCTCGTCATCATCGTACGAAGTGGCAAACTTTATTTTCCTTCGTTTACGTTTGCTCCCTTCCGGATAGAACCAATGTCCACCCGTACCATTATTGCCATCATAATGTCGCCACGCCATAATCAGCAAGAAGCCGAAGAGCATACCACCCAGGTGGGCAAAGTGGGCAACACCATCAGCGGAACCAAGTACTCCATACAGCAACTCCAGCGCACCATAGATTACCACGAACCACTTGGCTTTGATGGGCAGCAGAAAATAAACATAAATTTCGGCATTGGGATACATCATACCGAAGGCCAACAATAAACCGAAAACTGAGCCTGAAGCACCGATAATATTGAACGAATTAAGAAAAGTCTCACGGAACTCCTCCATTTGGGGCACAAATTCCATCACTGCCGACGGATGAGCTTGCAGATAGAGCAGATTCTGGGCGATGGCCGCCTGGTTGATACGATCGACATTGGCCAGCTGGCTGAATGTGTCAACAGAAGGGGCTGCCAAAAAAGCGTCAATCAAAGCCAAAGAAGAGTGAATTTGGAAATAGATAATCAGGTAATGAATCATTGCCGCACCAATACCTGTAATCAGGTAATAGCACAGGAAACGCCGTTCTCCCCATGCGTTTTCCACGGAAGCTCCAAACATCCAGAGGGCGAACATGTTGAAAAACAAATGACCAAAGTCACCATGCATAAACATATAGGTGATGATTTGCCATACATGGAAGTCAGAAGCCGCAAAATAATGCAAGCCGAAAATGGCGTCCAAATCGAACTTGCTGGCCAAAACTATCTTAGCCAGAAAAAACAAACCATTGATTATCAACAAGTTTTTAACAACCGTCGGCAGGATATTGAAGCCTCCGGCCCGAATTTCATTGCTCATATTTTCGTCTGTGATTTAAATATGCAAAAATACGAAAAATAATTAGCAAATTGGTTAATTAGTTAATGTGCTAATTTTCAGGGGTCAGGGGTCAGTTAAGTTGAAAACTGAAAACTGAAAACTGAAAGTTTTTAAATGTACGGATTATTTTGGGGGAGTCTCGCACTTCGTGCTCGAGGGGAGTTTTAATTCTCTTCTATAAGGTTCGGTGGGGGAGCGAGAGCAGAGACAAAGCTTGCTTTGGCTATGCCGAGCGAGAAGGGGAAGGAGGCAAGGCCTCCAACGGGTGTCCGAAGGCCGGGGTAGTGATTCTGAATTATGAATTTTGAATTATTTTTGTATCTTTGCTCCAAAATAATATTCACCAATAAAAACACAAAAATATGGGTAAAATCAACGATGGCTGGTTCCATACATGCAGATGACCATCACCAAATTCTACGAGAAAATACGCACGGAATATGAAGGTGCTGGCACAGAGAACACAGCTGTTGGAAATGCAGAAATGGCATAATAGAAATTTATCAAACAAATACCATTGAATTCGTAGATACGCGGCTTGCCACGTCTCTACCATCATTTAAAAGGAATGACTCCATGAAAAAAAACACGCTCCTATTCCTTGCGATGCTGGTCATTTTTGGCCAATTAGCCGCACAAAACAAGTCTGACAAAATATTAGTATTGACCTCGCCCGACGGAAAGCTGGTAAGCCATATTGCAGCAAACAATGAAGGCATAAACTACGACCTTGTTTATAATGGTGTAGTACTGATGAATCCTTCACAGCTTGGGCTGAACTATGACATCCTTTCTGAAGGCAAAGCGCTAAATCAGCCTTCTCCTACGGGATTAAGTTATATATACACAAAAGACGGCGTGAAGAAGAATTCCATGACAGTGAAAAAAGTCAGCAGAGCCACCATTGACAAAACCATTTCATCTCCTTTCACTCGACAAGCCACCATGCGCGACCACTGCAATGAGCTGAGAATACAACTCAAGGAGGGTATCACCATTATTTTCAGAGCATACAACGAAGGCCTTGCATACCGTTACTGCTGGGAAAGAGTACCCGGTAATGTGACCAACGAGATGGTAGAGTTCCGTTTCGCCGGTGATTGGCAGGCCACCGTGCCTTACGTCACCAACTTTGACACAACCAATCATGCCAGCCAGTACAATTCCTCTTTCGAGAACCTATACACTACCCTGCCCCTCTCACAACTCGACCCACGACGCCTATGCTTTCTGCCATTACTGGTGCACGGTCCCAACGGTATCAAAATCTGCATCACCGAGTCAACCCTTCTTTACTATCCCGGTCTCTACCTCAAAGGAACTGGTCTAGCTGGCATCTTGCAAGGCGAAAATGCCCCACTGCCCAAGCGTGTGGAACAAGGCGGCCATAATAATCTGCAATTGATCGTCAAAGAACGGGAAAAGTTCATCGCCGAGAACATGCACAAAGAGAAACTCTTCCCATGGCGTATTGTGATGGTCGCTCCCAACAGTGCGGAATTGGCCATGAACAACTTGAGCTACATTCTTGGAGAGCCCTCACGCCTCACAGACCTCAGCTGGATCAAGCCCGGCAAGGTGGCATGGGACTGGTGGAACTGCTGGAATATAGGCGGAGTAGATTTTGAGGCAGGCATCAACAACGAAACCTATAAGCATTACATTGACTTTGCCTCACGCTACGGCATTGAATATGTCATTCTTGACGAGGGCTGGGCTGTCAACAAACAGGCCGACTTGTTCCAGGTGGTGCCGGAAATCGACCTGCCCATGTTGGTAAAGTATGCCACGGAACGCAATGTTGGCATTATACTCTGGGCCGGCTACTATGCTTTCGACCGCGACATGGAGCGTGTGTGCCAACACTATAGCAAAATGGGCGTCAAGGGCTTCAAGATAGACTTTATGGACCGCGATGACCAATTAGTGACCGACTTTTACCATCGCGCCGCAGCGATGTGTGCCAAATACCATTTGGTAGCAGACTTTCATGGTGCCTTCAAGCCTTCCGGACTCAACAGAACTTATCCCAATGTACTCAATTTCGAGGGAGTTGCAGGTTTGGAGCAGCTCAAGTGGGCACCTTCTTCATGGAACCAGGTACAATATGACGTGGAAATTCCGTTTATCCGCCAAACGGCTGGTCCGATGGACTATACACAGGGGGCTATGCACAACGGGGCAAAGTATTGCTATTTCCCATGCTGGTCAGAGCCGATGAGCCAAGGAACACGCTGCCACCAACTGGCACTGTACGTGGTGCTGGAATCTCCGTTGAACATGCTCTGCGATTCACCGACCAATTACGACCGCGAGCCCGAATACACAAAGTTCGTAGCGGGAATCCCAACGGTATGGGATGAGACACGTGTACTGCAAGGCGAAGTGGGAGAATATATCGTCACCGCACGGCGCAAAGGCTCCACCTGGTACATTGGTGGCATCACCAACTGGACTGCCCGTGACCTCAAGATAGACCTCAGCCCATTGGGCATCCAAGCGGCAGCTATAGAACTATACACCGATGGTGCCAACGCCCATCGCAAAGGCAGCGATTACAAACATGAGACGCTCAACTCCTCGCCATCTACGCTCAACATACATCTCGCCCCTGGTGGCGGCTTTGTGGCGAAGATAGGAAGGTAAATTCAGCCCTAAAACAGCCATAAAAACCTGGTGTTTTTTAGAATATGGTTGTTTCTGTTTTTTTCCAAGGAACCCTAACGGAGTTCATCAGCATATAGTTTTGTCCTACTCAATCAAACAAGATATGAGCAGAAGATACTGTTATGCACATACCGTCTCTGCGCAAAGTATCGCACAACGGTCTATAATGGCATTGGCACTTTCAAAACCCGCATCACATACTTTCTTGTTCCTTGTGCCATCATAGCCCATAGACAAATGCATAATGTTATATCCCTCCACAATAGCGGTCAAAAGTTTACGGTCACGTTGGACAGCAACTTCCTCGTATTTCTCTATTGACGGGCGACCTTTACCTTTGCATATGTGAAAAACAGCCTCAAGTGCCAGAAGACAACCGTTCCAGAGAATGTTACCCGCCGTTTTTACGTATTTGTTATCGGTATAACCTCTAATTTCCGGGTCAAAGTTGGCTTTTTCAATAGTCTCCTTGGCATTAGACACATATCTGCGAGCTTCTTCTATAGGATCTTTCTTTTCCATTTTATGGTTTAATTTTGAAACTTTATTTTCGAGGACTCATCTTGGTTGTTGATGTAAAAAGAGTGTTGCAAAGATATAACAGAAAAAGATGTTGTTCTATTTTTTCTGAAAATTTTTCAGCATTGAAAATCAATAAATTAGAAATTCAATTAAAATAATTTTTAAGTTTTAAAATAATTTCATGGTGAATTTTAACAATTCACCATCTGTAACCTACGATTTTATCGCTAGTCTTTGTTTAATTTTGAAACCAGATGATGCCTACCACTCCCTAAGAGCTGTTTCTCATAGCCCTTAGAAGTCGGAAGCCATACCTCGGCCGTGGTGTTGGCAGGGATAAGGATATCCCACTCAAAACGATCAAAGGAATTATTTTTGCCCTTAGACTTAATGCGTTTCCACTTACTCTCAATTAGGCCGCTGACCGACTGATAGGAACAGTTCACATAGTCCAAGCCCTCAATGGGATAGGGTTTCAACTGTATAGTGCTGTAGCCAGGCACCAGGGCACGGATGCCGCCCAAATATTCGTAATACCAGATGATAAGGTCGCCAAGCAGCATCACATGGTTGCCCGAATTCATCGAGGGATCTCCAGTGTCACCATTCCAGAGTTCCCAAATGGTGGTGGCTCCTTTGCGCACCATATAGCCCCAGCTTGGATAGGTGTCGTTGGTGGCCAACTTCAATGCCAGGTCACCGCGACCGTACTCGGTGAGGGTGCGCATCAATTGCTGAATACCTACCACACCTGTAGATACGTGGCCGTCAAATTCATTCACTGTTTTATCGATGATGTTGGCAAAAACCTTTTCTTTTAGTGTTGATTTGTTTATTTGTTGATCTGTTGAATTGTTGATTTGAAAGGTGGGCTT
The DNA here is from genome assembly GCA_902802755.1 of uncultured Bacteroidota bacterium. GTDB lineage: Bacteria > Bacteroidota > Bacteroidia > Bacteroidales > WCHB1-69 > RUG11690. Next base: position 94,997 of record CADCNH010000003.1, read on the forward strand.
TGATTCATTATCGTCAGGAACCATGCCGAAGGCAAGGGGCAGAATATTGGCCGTAACCGTGTTATGGTCATAGCGGCCGGTGGAAGCATCAAGATATTTGGCATTATAGGCCGCAGTGACCGTGGTAATTTCATTGCGGAAGAAGTCTGCATCATCGTCACGGCCCAATAAGTCAGCAAAATGAGCCATTTTACCAGCATAATAAACATAGTAAGGCGTGGAGAGGTTAGCGGGCCATGTCATCCGGTTGGTATCGCGTGTATGTATCAGCCCCGGGCTTTCGGGTGGAACGCACCAGTCGCCGTAAGTGTCGCGGATGAGGATGCCGTTTTTGAGGTAGTATTTCTTCATGTGAAGCATCCAGCGTTTCATGGCATCGTAATGTTTTTGAACAGGCTGAATATCACCAAAACGGGTATAAAGCATATCGGCCACGGTAATGAAAGCCCCAGGCCAGGTCATGTTGTCAGTATAATTACGCCAGTAAGCAGGAGCGACATCAGAGATTGAGCCATTTTCCAGCTGGCAGTCCTCAAGGTCTTGCAACCACTTGGCATAGAGTCGGTGGTTGTCAAAAATAAAACTTTCGCCATAACAGCCTGTAGTGCGGTCGCCGGTCCAGCCCATGCGCTCATCGCGCTGGGGGCAGTCGGTGGGCATGCTGCGGTAATTGCCGCGAATGCCCCAAGTGGCATTGCGATAGACAGCATTGATAATCTCGTCGGAACACTCAAAACTGCCAGTCATCGGCATCTCGTCGGATAAAACCAAGCCTGTAAAGTTTTCAGCTTTGGGTTCGTAACGCAAGCCCGATATTTCCACATAACGAAAACCGTGATAGGTAAACATGGGGTGAAAAAAGCCCTTTTCCCCAGCAGCAATGTATCGGTCGGCACATTCTGCAGAACGAAGATTGTCGGTATAAAGCGCACTGTCTTCTGTAAGAATCTCTGCATAACGGAAAATGATGGTGTCACCAGATCTCATGTCAAACAAATTTGAAATCAACACTCCCACCATATTCTGCCCCATATCAAGTATCCATTTATCGCCCTTTGGGAAGAGTGCAACAGGTGTCAAATACTCCTGTGCCTTGATATTGGGATTGGGTTGGGGAGTGAGTAGTAACATCGGATCAGGCTGCTGATAATCGTCAGGCAGAGGACTACCAGTAACAACCGGATACTCTCGTGCCACACGATGACGGGGATTGTAAATATCCTCGCAGTACATATTCTGCCTGTCATAGTCAACCACAGCCACTTCCCAATGGCTGTCATCAAAACCAGACACATCCCAATCACCAAGGTCAACGCGCGCGTCATAAGTTTCCCCATCAAACTCATTGCTCTTGCGAATAGGCCCACGGTTGGTGATACGCCAGCCTTCACCACTCACAATGGTATCTGTTGTACCATCTTGGTAAGTCACCTCCAACTGCAGTAACAGTTGTGGAAGGCCATAGTGTGCAGCATGATTGATGCCGCACCATTCCAAGTAATTGGTATCGTGACGCACAGTAGTGAAGCGACCAGCTTCAAGTATTACTCCAACAGTATTTGTATCGTTTTCGAAGAGAAGATCCGTCACATCGTACGCATTGAAATAAATGCGACGTGTATAATCGCTGAGGGTTGGTTTCAGCCACTCATCAGGAGCAACTTCACCTCCATTAATAGTAGCACTATAAACACCCAAACCGCTGATATAGAGCCGAGCTTTGCTAATGTTCTCTTTCAAAGAAAATTCCTTGCGCAAATAGCGGGCAGCAATGACGGTATGACCATCAAGCTTATCATCATCGAAATCACGACCAATCCAATGGGCATGCCAGTCGTCACGAGAGAGGAGGCTAATCTCGAAGTGATGGATGTCGCTCTCGAGATGTAGTATTTTTGTTGATTTGTTGTTTTGTTGATTTGTTGATTTGATGTTTCGGGAGTACGTAACGGTAGTATATACCTTCCACCAGCAACAATCGCGGCTTTTGAGCTTTTGACCCTCGTAGGGAATGTAAAGCATCCGATTGGAAACAACCGTCTTGCTGTCCCACAGATCGCCAATGCCTTTGCGTGCATTTTCCTCGCTGCTGGCCACAATAATGCGATATTCCGTTTGTATCACATTGCTTTCTTCCGACTCGTACTGCCAGCTGAAACGAGGCTCTGCGGTGGCCAAAGGCTGTCTGCCATCCTGCATATCAACGGTAAGCGAAGTCAATTGGATTTTATGGTCACAAGCAGAAAAGAAAACTGCCAATAAAAGGATTGAAAATAAATGTCTCATATTACCGAATGTTGTTCATCAATATTGCGTTTTTTTTGTGCAAATGTATATAAAAATATTGGATTAAACACATTAAAATTTGTTGCAACACACCAACCCCACAAATTTTTGCACTTACCGTCGGCTAGATCTTTTGCACACTTTTCCATCAAGGAAAAAGTGTAAAGAATTTTCCGTATCTTTGCAAGCTTAAAATTTTGACCATTGAAGAAGAAAGTCTGCTTACTGGGTTCTACGGGTTCTATGGGCGTTCAGTCATTGGAAGTGATTGACGAACTATCTGATTTACTTGAAGTTGAAGTTCTCGCATGCTACTCCAATGCAGACTTGCTTATCCGTCAGGCCAAGAAGTTCAAGCCCAACGCAGTGGTCATTATCAAGGAGGATTTGTACCAACAGGTGAAAGACGCCCTGTGGGACGATGACATCAAGGTGTTCGCCGGGGAGTCGTCGATGTGCGACATTGTGGAGATGAGCAGCATCGACATCGTGCTGTCGTGCATTGTGGGCGTGGCCGGTCTGAAACCCGTGTATCGAGCCATCAAATGCGGCAAACCCATTGCTTTAGCCAACAAGGAGACCTTAGTGGTGGCTGGCGAGCTAATGACACGTTTGGCAGGTGAGAAGCGAGTTCCACTGCTCCCCGTCGATTCAGAGCATTCGGCCATTTTCCAGTGTCTAGCAGGCGAATGGCAAAACCCCATCGAGAAAATCATCATCACCGCTTCAGGTGGTCCGTTCAGAGGCAAAAACGTTGATTTCTTGAAAAGCGTAACCAAAGAGCAGGCCCTGAAGCACCCCAACTGGAGCATGGGCAACAAAATCACCATCGACAGCGCCACCCTGATGAACAAGGGTTTGGAGGTGATCGAGGCCAAGTGGCTGTTTGACGCCACCCTCGACCAGATTGAGGTGGTGGTGCATCCGCAGTCCATCATCCACTCGATGGTGCAATTTGCCGACGGCTCGGTGAAAGCGCAGTTGGGATTGCCCAGCATGAAGCTGCCCATCCAGTACGCTCTCACCTACCCCCAGCGGGAAAGCAACAAAATGCCCCGGCTGAACTTTGCCGACTACCCTTCTTTGACTTTTGAGAAACCCGATACCCAAACCTTCCGATGTTTGGACATTGCCTATAGAGCCTCCCGTGAAGGCGGCAACCGACCTTGTGTAATGAATGCTGCCAACGAAGTGGCTGTGGCATTATTTTTGCAGGACAAAATCGGTTTCAACGATATTCCAGATATCATTGAAAGCCAGCTGGCGGAAATACCCTTTGCCCGCCCTAAAAGCATTGAGGAGTATTTGGAGATTGACCAGGAAGTGAGGAGAAGGATACAGGGGACAGGTTACAGGGGTCAGTGATCAGGGGTCAGTGATCAGGAGTCAGAAAGAGGTAGAAGGTGGAAGTGAATAGAATTTAAGGGTTAGTGATTAGATGCGGTGGAACCGCAACCCACGCATAGGTTACAGGGGTCAGGGATCAGGGGTCAGAAAGAGGTAGAAGGTGGAAGTGAATAGAATTTAAGGGTTAGTGATTAGATGCGGTGGAACCGCAACCCACGCATAGGTTACAGTGATCAGGGGTCAGGGGTCAGGGGTCAGGGATCATGGGTTAAGGGTTAGTGATTAGATGCGGTGGAACCGCAACCCACGCATAGGTTACAGGGGTCAGTGATCAGGGGTTAGGGGTTAGAAAGGTTAGTAGGGTTAAAAGATTATTGGATGAATGATTGATTGTGAATTATGAATTATGAATTGTGAATTTTAATATAGAGATTATGGGAATTGGAATGCAGGTTTTAGGCCTGATCGCAAGTTTAAGTTTATTGGTATTCGTGCATGAACTGGGACATTATTTCTTTGCACGTATTTTTCATACTCGAGTAGATAAATTCTATCTGTTTTTCAACCCCGGTTTTTCTATTATGAGAATGAAGAAATGCGGTAACCAATACCAGTTTAGCTTTTTCTCCTCTGAATCTCCTGAAGAATGGAAGAACTACCCAGAAAATACCGAATGGGGTATCGGCTGGCTGCCTTTGGGCGGCTACTGTTCCATCAACGGCATGGTCGATGAGACCACCAAGGCTGAACAACTTTCTGCCGAGCCTCAACCCTGGGAATTCCGCGCTAAACCCGCCTGGCAACGCCTTTTCATCATCATCGGCGGAGTATTGATGAACTTTATCACCGCCCTGATTATCTATGTTGGTGTGATGTACCATTATGGCAATGAGTATGTGCCCGTAACCGAAGCTACCTATGGTTTGCAATTTACCGAAAGCGCGAAAAATATAGGTTTCCAGAATGGCGACAAGATTATTTCTGTGGATGGTAAAGTTCCTGAGACCATGGGAGAATTTGCCACCTCATTGCTAATTGACGATGTCAAAGAAGTGAAGGTAAACAGAGATGGGGAAATTGTCAGCATCAGCATTCCCGATAATTTCGGACAGCAAGTTCTGGCTGCTGGCGACAATGCCGGTTTCTGCCAGTTCAACTTCCCCTTCGTGGTGGATATTGTGATGGAAGATCATCCCGCTGAGGCTGCTGGCTTGCAGCATGGTGACTCCCTCGTGGCCATCAACGGCGAGGAATATTTCTCCTTCTACGATTACCAAAGCACATTGTCCCAAAACAAAAACAAGGACGTGGAACTGAGCTTCTACCGTGGCGACTCCCTCTATCAAGCCACCGTTCACCTGACCGAAGAGGGTGTTATCGGCGTTTATCCCGTCAATCCCGCAGTATATCTCACCACCAAAGTTATCAAATACGGATTCTTCGAATCCATACCTGTGGGCATCAAAAAAGGATTCGAAACCTTGGCCACCTACGTTAAACAGTTCAAATTAGTGTTCACAAAAGAAGGGGCCCAGCAATTGGGTGGTTTCGGCACTATCGGCAGCATCTTCCCGAAAGTATGGGATTGGGAGCGTTTCTGGAATATGACCGCCTTCTTGGGCATCATCTTAGCCTTCATGAACATCATCCCCATCCCGGCGTTGGACGGAGGTTACCTGCTATTCATCATCGTGGAGATGATTACCCGCCGCAAACCCAGCGACAAGTTCATCGGCATAGCCAACACCATTGGTTTCACCCTGCTGATTATCCTGCTGATTTACGCCAACGGCATGGATATCATCCGGGCGTTCTTCAAGTGATAACCATGCCTAAAAAGTCATAAATCGGCCTATTGTACAGTTGTAAAACAACGTATATCAAGCACATACATCATGCACTTTTTATTCTGGTTTGTACTCTACCCTCTCTCCCTGCTGCCATTGTTCATTTTATATGGCATTTGTGGTGTGTTATATTTCTTTCTGAATCATATAGTGAGATACCGAAGAAAAGTCATCGACCAGAATCTGCGGAATTCTTTCCCGGAAAAAAGTGAGAAAGAGCTGGCTAAAATCAGAAAGCAGTATTACTGGCATCTGGCCCAATTGGCTGCAGAAATGCTGAAGATGCTCACCCTCAGTCGCCGTGGCGTAAAAAAACGCTACTGGAGCAAAAATCCTGAGATTGTCAACCGTTTTTTTGACGAGGGTCGCAGTGTTATCTTGATGTCAAGCCATTACAACAACTGGGAATGGCTGGTATTAAGTTTGGACATGCAGTTCAAACATCATGGCGTAGGTGTGGGAAAAGCCAACAGCAACAAGAATTTCGAGAAACTCATTAACAGAGCGCGTACCCGTTATGGCACAGAAGTGGTGTTCGCCGACACAGTACGTCAAGTGTTCGAAGACTATGAGTCACAACATACCCCCTGCTGCTACATGATGCTCAGCGACCAGTCGCCCAGCAACCCCAAAAGCTGCTATGTAACCGACTTCCTAAATCAGCGTTCGGGGATTATTTTCGGTGCAGAACATTATGCCAAGAAATACAATCTTCCTGTCATTTATTATCAGGTTATCAAAGACCATATTGGTCATTATCATCTTGAATTTGAATTAATCACAGACAAACCCAACGAAATGGAGCATGGTGCCATCACCGACAAGTATGTGCAGCTGCTGGAGCAGACCATTCGCAAGCAGCCCGCCTACTGGCTATGGAGCCACCGGCGGTGGAAACATGATTTTTCGGGGGAACGGGAAGACGTACACTGAAGTGTACTCGGAAAGACGGGAAGACGATAATCTAACCGAGCGAGCGCAGCGAGTGCCTCCTCGAGCGAATGAAATGAGCGACTCCCCGAGCAAACAAAGTGAGCGTCTTAACGTATCAACAAATAAACAATAAAAAAACTATGAATAAGACTATTGAAACAATACTGCAACACCGCAGCATTCGGAAATTCACAACGGAGGAAGTCAGTAAAGAAGACCTGGAACTGATATTGCGTTGTGCCTGCAACGGCTCTACTTTAGGCAATATGCAACTATTTAGCATTATCGTCAGCACTGACAAACAGATGATGGAGAAAGCTGCCCCGCTGCACTTCAACCAGCCCATCGCCACTAATGCGCCGCTGATGCTGACCTTCTGCGCCGACTTACACCGCTTTAACCGCTACTGTGAATACCGCGGTGCCGCCACTGACTGCTATAGCAACTTACAGTCGTACCAGTGGGCAGTCACCGATGCCATCATCGCCGCCCAGAACGCCTGTGTGGCTGCTGAGTCGTTGGGCTTAGGCATCTGCTGGTTAGGCACCATCACTTATCAGGTGGATAAATTCATCGAACTGCTGAAACTGCCCAAAAACGTCATCCCCGTGGCATGCATCTCCATTGGCCATCCCGATGAGCAACCCGAACTGACTGACAAACTACCGGTGGAAGCAATGATTCATCAGGAAGTATATCAGGATTATTCAGAATACGATATCAATAAACTGTATAAGGAAAAAGAAGCTCACCCCAATACCCTTAAAATTTTGGAAGAAAACAAGTTAGACAATCTAGCTCAGGTTTTCACCGAGAGAAGATACACCAAGAAAGACAATGAGTTTTTTGCAGAAGTATTGAAGAAAGCGTTGCAAGACCAAGACTTTTTGGCCAAAGAATAATGGAAAATATTTTCACACACGAACTGTCACGTTATTCCGCCATTATTGTAGGAAACGGAGAGGTACCGCAAGGAGAAATCCCAATGCTGTTTCTTCAACATGCCCGTTTCATTGTGTGCTGTGATGGGGCCTTGGAAAAGCTGCTTAAAATCGGCATGAAACCTGATGTGGTCATTGGTGACTGCGATTCCATTTCAGAAGAGAGGCGGCAGCAATTCAAGGACATCATCATCGAGGACAAAGACCAAGAATGCAACGACCTGCAGAAAGCCCTGAAATACTGCCAGAGACAACAGTTCGGACCCGTAGCCATATTAGGAGCCTCCGGACTACGCGATGACCATCAGCTGGCCAATTTGTCAATACTAAACATGTATGCCGAGTGCATGGACCTAATCATGGTTAGCAATTACGGCCTGTTTTCTTTTATCTCTGAGGACACGACATTTGCCTCTATTCCAGGGCAAGAAGTATCGGTTTTCAGCTTTGACGGACAAGCTCTTTTCAGCTTCAGCGGACTTCAATACCCTGTCCATAAACGCCGCTTTACGCAGCTATGGGAAGGCAGTCTGAACAAAGCCCTTGGCGAACGCTTCACCGTGAAAATCAGCGATGGCAGAGGAGTGGTGTTCAGGGAATTTTGTCAATTGGCGAATTAGTTAATGTGCTAATTTACGCACTTGCTTTTTCTGGCATCAGTATCGCACAGCGGTCAATAATGGCATTGGCATAGTCGAAACCCGCATCACAAACCTGCTTGCCTCTTATGCCGTCATAGCCCATCACCAAATGCATGGTTTCATAGCCAAAGCTTAGCAGTCGTTTAAGTTTGCCATCACGTTTACTGGCAGCCTCCATATATTTCTTTATTGAAGGCCTCCCCTTGCCTTTACGCACATGCAACACCGCATCAAGTGCAATCAGGCAGCCTTTCCACAGTATATCCCCCGCGGTTTTGATGTATTTCTTGTCCAAATACGAATTTGTTTCCGGATCATATTTAGATCTCGATATGTTCTCTTTAGCATTGGACACATACCTTCGGGCCTCTTCAATAGGGTTCTGAATCTCTGTGTCTTCCATAGTTTTCTCTTTTACTTTTTGAAATTATATTTGTCTGTTATGACATCCCCTGCTTTAGTATAAAAAATATATGGCAAAGATACTATGGAAAATGCTACCGTTCAATACCTTTTCGAAATTATTTCGTATTGAAAATCAACAAACTAGAAATTTAGTTATAATATTTTAACAATTATAAACTAATAATATTGGAGATTTTAACATCAGTTCAAACGAAAACACTATTTCAAAAAGAGCAGTCTAACGAATCAATAACAAATGTGACTTTCAAGTTAAAATATTTTTACTCATATCTCAGTGCGGCAATAGGATCCATGTTGGCGGCTTTCTTGGCAGGATACCAGCCGAAGAAGATACCTGTGGCTGCACAGACAAAGAACGAGATGATAATGGCACTCTGGCTGACCACAAATGGCCATTTCAGGACGTATGATAGCAAATACGACAGTATCAATCCCAAGATAATACCTATCACACCACCAATCAAGCTCAAAATAACACTTTCGGACAGGAACTGCAGCATGATATCACGGTTTTGAGCCCCGATAGCCATGCGCAGACCGATTTCCTTGGTTCTTTCCGTAACGGTTACATACATGATATTCATGATACCGATACCACCCACTATCAGTGAGATGGAGGCGATAGCGGCCAGCAACATCGTCAACATCTGTGTCACCGAGCTCATGGTGCTCAACAATTCTTCCTGGGTACGGATGTCAAAATCATCCTCTGCACCTTGGGCAATCTTGTGGTTGGCACGCAGAATATATGTAATTTCCGTAGCTGCTAATTCAGACTCCTCTTCAGAAGTAGCCGAAGCGAAAAGCATGTTGAAATGTGTGATAGCCATAAAACGCTTTTGCACAGTAGTATATGGAGCCAATACGATATCATCCTGGTCTTGTCCCATCTGATTCTGTCCTTTGGATTCCAGCACCCCAATAATCTTCATTGGAATAGAGCCGAAACGCACCACCTGCCCTATCGGATTTTCCCCATTGGTAAACAGATTGTCCACCACCGTCTTGCCCACCACACAAACCTTGCTATAGGTCTTCACATCCTCATCAGTGAACATAATGCCACTTGACAGCTTGTACATACGAATATCGAGATAGCAAGGAGAAACACCTTGAATCTGGCCTGGATGGTTGTTCGAGCCAAATACGAGTTGCGCCCCTGTACTCACCGAAGGAGACACGTGGGCTACATAGCGAGTATTTTGCTCCAAAGCACGCAAATCTTTCATATCCAATGACTTTGCACTGGAGTTTCCCATATTGACACCTCCACGCATCTGCCGTGCCGGCATAATCATAATCATGTTGGAACCCATGCCTGACAGCTGCTCACGCACACTCAGCGTGGAACTCTGCCCCAGACTGACCATCGCAATCACGGAAGCAATACCGATGATGATGCCCAACATGGTCAGAAAGGCCCTGCTTTTGTTACGCAGCAAGGCTTTAATGGCTATTTTGACAAGATTCAATATATTCATAGTCTAAATCTTAAACTCTTTGTATTCTTGCAGAGCTTTGGCCGCCGACTGCGTTTCTACAGGCACATCCTCAATGATATTACCATCACGAAGTTTGATAGTTCTAGATGTAAACACTGCAATATCAGGCTCATGTGTCACAAAAGCTATAGTTTTTCCCTTATCGTGCAAATCCTGGAACAAGCTCATGATTTCGTATGAAGTACGAGTGTCGAGGTTACCCGTGGCCTCATCTGCCAGTAAAATAACCGGGTCATTGACCAAGGCGCGAGCGATGGCCACACGCTGCTGCTGACCACCTGACAGTTGATTGGGCAGGTGTTGCATACGATTCTCCAAACCCACCGCTTTCAAGGCCTCCACTGCCCTTTCATAACGCTCCTTGGCAGAAACCTCAGAATTGTACATCAGTGGCAGCTCCACATTCTCGATAGCCGTAGTACGAGCCAAGAGATTGTAATTCTGAAAGACAAAGCCAATCTTGCGGTTACGAAGTGTTGACAGTTCCTTCTTCGACAAAGTATTGACCGACACGCCATCGATACAATAATCGCCAGAGGTAGGACGATCGAGGCAACCCAGAATGTTCAGCAACGTGGATTTTCCTGAACCACTGGTACCCATGATGCTGACGAACTCACCTTCCTCCACAGAGAAAGTGACCCCATTCAGTGCATGAACATCCTCGTTACCCACGCGGAAAATACGCTTCAAATCTGTTATTTTGAGAATCTCATTGCTCATAGCTTATCTTTGTTTGCGTTGGGGAGGTCCCATCATAAACGGGTTGTTTCCTTCTTTCTGTGTTTTGCCAGGCATTTTCATTTCGGTTATAGAGACAACCACCTCTTCACCTTCACGCACGCCCTCTTCAATCAAGGCTTTCGCTCCGTCGTTCAAACCGGTTTTCACCTTCTTCTGCTCCACAATATTCTGATGTTTTACCCAAACCGTCTTGCTTTCCACATCTCTCAAGCTCTGTGTCAACTCTTCCTGGTTGGCATACAGACCTTTGAACTCCATGCCTTTTTTCTTCATGACTTCCATCATACTCATATCAGGCGTAAAATATAAGGCTTCCATAGGAACCGACACGCCCACCTCTTTGTTCACAATAATGGAAACACTGGCAGTCATACCCGGAAAAAGTTTCTCTTCAGGATTGGGGGCATCAATAATAACCGTGTAAGTCACCACATTGGAGGTGACCGTAGGCTCCAGACGAACCTGTTTCACCGTACCTGTAAAGACATCCTCAGGGAAAGCGTCCACCGTAAAAGTCACAGGCTGGCCCACTTTTACCTGACCGATATCTGCCTCATCCACATTGGCTTCCACCTGCATTTCCGTAAGGTTGTTGGCGATAGTGAACAAGGTTGGCGTGTTGAAAGAAGATGCCACCGTCTGTCCCTCTTCCACAGCCTTGTTGAGCACCACTCCCGAAATCGGTGAGTAAATCATGGCATATCCCAAATCCACTTTCGCCTTTTGATAATTGGATTTGGCCGTCACCAATTGATTTTTAGCCCTGATCAATTCATCCTCAGCAGCATCCAAGGCCTCTTGCGTGGCCGCCTTGTTGTCAAACAAAGATTTGGTTCTATCGTACGTGCGCTGTGCCAGCGTCAAATTGCTCTGAGCGTTAGACACTTGCGCCTCTGACTGTTGCACCTGCTCCGACAAAGTGGAGCGATCCAACTCGGCCAGCAAATCGCCTTTTTTTACTTCGGAATTAAAATCAACATACAGTTTCTCCACCTTGCCAGACACCTGCGTGCCCACATCCACCTTATACACAGGTTGGATTTCGCCTGTGGCTGTTACCGTCACCTCGATACTGTCAAGCCTGGCAGGTTCGGTATTCAGCATCATGTCATGTGATTTGCCGGACTTCAAGGCGAAAAGTGCCACCAGCAAAATGATGACCACCGCCACAATGATGCCCCAGATAATCAGTTTTTTCTTCTTTTTTGCTTCCATTATGTTGTTTTTTTATTTTTGTTTTTATGTTCTTTATGACTACCCCGCCCTTCAAGCACCCCTTCTAAAAGAAGGGGAATTATTTTCTTATCGGATAAATGATGTACGTCTCCCCGAACTAACTCAGTGAGTGTCTCCCCGTCCACCCATCTTAACATCAAAATATTACCATCAACCTCATTACTTTCAACTTTCAGTTTTCAGTTTTCAACTTTCAGCTTTATAAGGTCACGGGGACACCCATCAGGATGTCGAGTATTTTGCGCTGCAGGACAAATGAGTACTTGTTCTGCATGTAGGTATTCAATACCGAAAGGTAATTGTTCTGTTGTGTCAGCAAATCTGCGGCGGTGATGGTGCCATACATGAATTTCATGTTGTACGCATTGAAATTGGCAGCGTAGGCTTTCTCTCTAATCGTTGATACACGATAATTATTCTCCGCCTCATTCACTGATATATAATATTTCTCCAGATCCTGCAGAATGTTGTTTTGCTGGGCCAGTAGGTCATTCTCTGCCTGTTGCACTCCTATTTTCGCCAATTTTACATTGGCTCTCGCGCGATTCTGGTTGTAAATGGGGATATTGAGTGACAGGCCCACATTCTCGCCCAAGCGCTCGCCCAATTGGGTACCGAAATCCCCATTTTTTGCGGAATATCCCGTGCTCACACCCGCATTCAAGTTCAAGGAAGGATAATAGGACGACTTGGCGATTTTCACATCATAATTGGCACTCTCGATGCGATTTTTACTATATTTCAATTCTGGCAAATAATCAAAGGCCTTGTCAACAACCTCTTGAAGAGTCGGAACGGTCAGATTTCTCATCATGGCAGCGGTATCAGGTTTTATCAACTCGATATTTGCCGAGGGATTCATAGCCAACAAGATTTTCAGTGTAATGTAATTGTTGTTCAGCGCCAGCAAAGTGTTTTCATAATTGGCAGAATCCGACACATATTGCGCTTCCAACAACAGGTAATCGCTTTCCAGAATCTGCCCCACTTTATATCGTTGATACCCCTGCTCTTTCTGTTCACGGCTTTTATTAATCACTTCCTTCTGATAGACAGATAATTCCTCATTCATCAGGATATTCAGAAAAGCCTGCACAATTTGGATATTGACTTGGTTCTTCTGTTGCTCCAATGCCAATTCCGACTGGGTAATATTCAGTTTCCGCTGTTTTATTGTATTGAAGGTATTCAAGCCATTGAGGAGTGTAATACCTGCAGAAAGCCCGTAATTTCCAGTCCAGTCAACACCGCCATTGGTGGAACTGTGCGAATTGGAAAAACCTTGGGAAGCGGATGCCGACACCGTAGGTGACATCTGCAACTTGGCCTGTTTGTAATTGATTTCCGAGACTGACTGGTCCAATCTGGCATTCTGAAGAGTATAGTTGTGCTCTTCGGCATATTTCAAGCAGTCTTCCAAGCTGAAACGGGAAGGTTGTTCCTGAGCGAACGACAACAGTGCCAATCCCAATGAAACAACGCAAATAAGTATTTTTTTCATAGGTGAATATTATAATATATTGACTTGAAAAAACTCCGGTAGTTTATCCAAATTTGATTTTCACAGGTAAATCAACCTGCTGTGCACATTCTTATAACCCATCTGCTCCAACAACGCACAATACTCATCCAACTGCTTCTGGTAATCATCATTTTCCTTACCCGTCTTGTAATCCATCACCATCACCTCATCATCCATAAAAACGATTCGGTCGGGACGGCGAAGATGACCATTGGGGCACAAAATGGAGGTTTCATTCAAGACCGTGACCCCTGGCGCAAAATAAGGTTTCAGAGTGGGATCATTCATGATTTCACGAACTGCAGCTCCTAATATTTCCCGATCTTCAGCTCTGTCTATTTCCGCTAATACTTCCGTCAGTTCATCCTCATTTTGCGGGAAAAGCTGTAATTTGGACAAAAAATCATGAATAAAGACACCCAACTCCTGCTTATCACTCATACGCCTACCACAGAGCAATTGTTCAGAATTCAGGGTGAAATCGGAGGAAAACAAATGGCCCACCTGTAGTGGCATAGACGTTTCCTGAAACGTCTCCGCAGGATTTTCCCCTTGTGGTAGAGACGCAAGATTTTGCTTCTCTACATTTGCCTTCGGGTTGGTAAAATCTTTGTTGCCATACCAAAAAACTTTCAAAGACGACAGCTTGGCGTTCTTTTCTTCGGACTCACCCTCACCTTGTGGCAAATACTCACCATGGCACTTTTCTGTATCTTCACCCAGAGTCTGAATAAAGCCATTCAGGAACTTGGCGTAATTGCCCTTAGAATTGGTTGGATCTCCTGTAATGACATACAAAACATCCGCCGCACGTGTATGTGCCACATAAATCACATTCACATTATCAATATCCGTCATTGTGGATTCCTCTTCTGAAATATACGCGAAAGAGGAACCTTCCAAGGCAGATTTGCTTGTTTTGACCATAAAATAAGGCAAACCGAAACGCCCATCCTCATCTTTTACCCACGCGCTATCCTTGCCGTTGCCAGCACGATAACTTTTCATGGGGTATATCACCACCGGGTACTGCAATCCCTTGGACTTATGGATAGAGGTCACCGTCACCGCATCCGTTTCTTTTGAAGAAGTAATCGAGATTACCCTACCCTTTTCTTCCCACCACTTCACACACTGTGTCAAATCGGAAAACTGAGCATTGAAATTCTCATATATCGCATCCATAAAGGCTACCACGTATGCATCCGCCTCAGAGATATGATAGGCCAACAATAACTCTTTGACTATCGTAAAGACGGGAAATGACAATAAAGACTCAACATTCAGCAGCTTGTCAGCATCCACCCTGTCGCCCAACGAACGCATAAATTGTGCGAAACCATCATCCTTGCTGATGTAATCTATCATTTCAGTAGAGACACCATGTATCGCATCTCCATCGCCCCCAAAATATTCAGCAATAGACAGTTGCACCAACTTGTCGTCAGGTGTCAAAAGATACCGCATGGTATTTACCAAAAGTAGCACCTCTTCGGAAGACTCCAGCAGTAGTGAATCCGATGAAATCACCGGAATATTATGGGATGACAAGTAATTAGCCATCTCTCTGCAAATATGGTTGGATTTTGACAAAATAGCCATATTCCCATACTTGTAATGCCGACTCAGCGCATCCTTCACAGCCTTCAAAGTTTCCTCATACAGATATTCCTCCCCATCATCTTCGGTCATGAATCTCACATGCACAAAACCATCATTCTCGCTGGGATTTTTCTGTTCCACATCCTCATAATAATGATTCAGCAACCCATTCCCCGCAAAATTTTTCTTACACAAATATTTAAAAAACAAGTTGTTGAATTCTATCACCGATTTTGATGAACGATAATTCACATCCAATTGGTGCAAGTCAAAATCATTCTCGTTGAGAATATCCTCTTTCAAATTCTCACGCAAGCCTTGCCATGATGACAACTGGTTCAGCAGCGCCGAATCCCCATTGCGGAAACGGTAAATGGACTGTTTCACATCACCGAAAAGGATTGTATCCCCTGCCTCTCCAAACTGATTAATTCCAGACAAAGCATTCTTAATCAATGGCTTAAGATCCTCCCACTGCATTTTTGATGTATCCTGGAACTCATCAATAAAAAAATAAGAATACTTGTTGCCTATTTTCTCATAGATATAAGGCGTGTCAACATCCTTGATTTCGTCATAAATCAAACCATTAGCCTCATTCAGGAAGAACAGGTTGTCTCTCAACTTTATATCTTCCATGATATTTTTCAAGTCAAACAAAAGCAGCAACGACGAGGAGCACTGTGTCACAACAGCCAAATCTCTAAGCTCGTCTTGTCCACGTTTCACCTTATCGAATGTTCCCACTATGTCTGGCTGTTTTTGCTTAGCTTCCGGAGAAGGTTTTTTCAGGACAGAATCCGCCTCAATAGCCTTGATGACGTTGGTGCCAGGGGCTTTCAAAGGGTTATCCGACAATATTTTCACCCAGTTATAAATACCATTTTTCCCGCATACGAAATCGGAAGGGTCATCACCAAGTCCGCCTATCAGCTGCTGTAATCTCACAATATTTTCCTTCAGGACTTTCTCTCCAGACAACTTTTGTTGGTTCAGCGACATCAAAGTCTCCTCCAGCTTATTTTCCTCACGACTATCCCGTTCTGTTTTCTCTTGATAGAACCTGTCCAAAGCTTTAGTCGCTTCATAAGCGCTTTCATTATTGATAGTAGCCAACATGGCCTTCAATTCCCCCTCCAACTGCCAACGTCCTTTCTCATTCATCTGCCTATCCACCAGGAACATAAACCTATTGAATAAGCTTTTGTCGCTCTTTGACAGCTTGTTCATCAGCATATCCACCGTTTTGTTATAGCAGTCAGACAGGTCTATCTCAATATTAAAATTCATATTGAGGCCCAATTCGAAAGCGAAAGAGCGTATGATGCGCTGAAAGAAACCGTCGATGGTACTAATGGAGAAATTGGGATAGTCGTATAATATCTCCTTCAAAAGGGCTTTGGCTTTTTGCTGGAGAACCAAGTTGCTAACATTCTCAAAATCAGGTAATTTCTTCAGAATATTATAGATAGCCTTGTCCGACTTTGAAAACGAGTCCGGTGTCACAAAAGCGAAGGCTGTAAGAGTTTTGACGATACGGTCCTTCATTTCGGCAGTTGCGTTATTGGTGAAGGTGACCGCCAGAATATGTCTGAATTTTTTGGGGTTGAGCAGGCACAACGACAAATACTCGGCCACCAGACTGGTGGTCTTGCCAGAGCCTGCCGATGCCTTATAGACCTTGAACATAGTCTTTTACAAAGATGCTAATCCAAAGTTGATTCCAAGACTTTTTTCTCCATGGTACGACGATAATCCGCCAGTTTGGCCGCAATGTTATCGTCGAAAGCGCCTAAAATTTCCACGGCCAGAAGTCCGCCATTTTTGGCACCATCGATAGCCACCGTAGCCACTGGGATGCCACCTGGCATCTGCACAATGGAGAGCAATGAATCCAAGCCGTTCAATGCGGCGCTCTTGATAGGGATGCCGATGACAGGCAAGGTGGTTTTAGCCGCCGTAATGCCCGCCAGATGAGCCGCGCCGCCCGCACCGGTAATAATGACCTTCAAGCCTCTTTCGCGTGCGGTAGAGGCATATTCTATGGCCTTTTCTGGTGTGCGGTGTGCACTGATGACAAATTTTTCATACGGAACGCCAAATTCTTCCAGCACGTCACAGGCGGCCTTCATGGTGTTCCAATCGCTCTTTGAGCCCATTATTATTCCGACTAAAGGGGTGTTCATAGAGGTTTGGTTTTAGGGGTTAAAAGGTTAAAGGGTTAAAGGGTTAAAGGGTTATAAGGTTAGAAGGTTAGAAGATTAGAAGGTTAAGGGTTAGTGTTGGATTTTGAATTAAATTTATGTCACTACCCCGCCCTTCGTGCACCCCTTCTAATAGAAGGGGAATTTTAAGTTTTCAGTTTTCAACTTTCAGTTTACTCCAGAGTTCCCGGAGGTTCGGGTATGAGTCACGCAGAAGGCCAGCTACATCAGAGAACTTCACCCAACGTGCCTCGTCAATATCCTCTTCTGTCTGGGGTACTAATGATTCCGAGGCACCCGCTTTCATCAGGTACCAAGCAGTTGTTTTGCCCACCCATTTACCGCCTAACTTGTAGGTATGGAAGGTGTCGGGCAAAGGCTTGGTAATGGATAGCTGCTGTAGTCCCGTTTCCTCACTCACCTCGCGCAAAGCGGCTTCTTCCAAGGTTTCCCCATCTTCCACTTTCCCTTTGGGAAAATCCCATTTGCCACGTCGGTAAATCATCAGCACCTCTTCTTGGGCATTCATCACCACACCTCCCGCGGCTTTGATCTCACAGTAATTATCTTCCAGCTGCTGGTAGAATGCCTCTCCATATTTTCTGATAATCGGATTTTTCAAAAAACGGAAAACAGGAAGGCCTAAACGGTGCCCCAATTCGCAGGCTTCGGCACAAACAAACCATCTGTGATAATTCAAGGCTTCGTAATCTGGCAATTTCTTTACCCTGATAGGATAAAGATGACAAGATATTGGCTTCTGGAAATCTATTTCACCGTTTTCAAAAGCCTTCTCAATGGCACATTTTGCCACACCGTGCTCATCATAATAAGCGTATGCACAGCGTTCATCACTCAACAAAGGAGTAACAAAGGAGCCTTCCATGTCATAATCGAAAGTTCCTTCCTCCTCTACTTTACGAATCCCCTCTTCAGACATATACTTTCTGAAGAGGGGATAATTGTCTTCTATATCTCCAATTTCCTCAGGTTCTATAGGAGCTCCTGTATCGCCTTCCACACAGCACAAGCCTCTGCACTGCGTCAAATCGCAACAGAACTGGCTATCGAACAAGTCATCAGAGACCAAGACATTATTGATGATTATCATTTTTTGATAAACTTCTTAACGATATCGTTTGCTCTCACAAAATAAACGCCTGCCTGCAAACCGCTAATATTTATCATTATATTTCCATCAACAACATGTTGAGTTAATACGGTTCTTCCGCAAACATCCAAAATCTCAATCACCTCTGGGAGATCATTCTCTTTGAAAATCAGATTTAAAACATCACCAGCAGGATTAGGATAAAGCTGAATATTTTCGAGTTTTTGTTCTTCAATACCCGTTGAAACACCATTCAATGCAACAGTAGCGGTATTAGTCTGATTGGTGATGGTCATTGTCTTAGTGTAAGTGCCACCGACAGGAGGTGCGAACACCACATACACCATACCACCATTATATGGAATCGTTGTCTGTAAACCATAATTTGACTGGTCATTAGACACCAAAAATGGTTCTTCCACCTGAACCAAGATATCGTCAACACTCACGAAATCACCCACTATCACATTAATAGTCTTAGCAGATGTTTCCCCACCTGAGGTCGAGAAATACAATACCGTGGGACTAGTGCTCAGGGTTGGGTTAGCAGTTCTGAAACTGGCAGCAATCGTGTGTTCTGCTACGACATTTTCAAAGGTGTATATCAATGCTCTTTGTTGGCTTATACCATCAACAAGCAATTCATCAACGGTATAACCCTGGTCTGGTGTAAGTGTAAAGGTCTGATCATTGTGCAATGGAACCACCACATTGCCAGAAGGAGATATTTGTCCGTGATTGCCTGCAGAAGCAGTAATCGTGAAATCAGTTATCGGTGTACCCGACACCATGATATCATCCAGAACCAGTCCAGCACCATTTACTCCCATTGCCTCAAACGCAATTTGATAGTTGGACGAGGGGTTTGGCAAATTGATAGATGCCTGTGTCCACTGTCCACTCGTACTGCTTGAATAATTTTGCAACAAGGTCCAATCATCTGAGGGGGAGGATCTGTAATACACATTTAGCGTATAATATGCCGCACCAGCCTGAGCATACCAGAATGACAGCACAGGATTGTTCAAGAAAGTAAAGTCAAAGTTCGGCAGCACCAATTTAGTCGTACTGCTGGCGACAGAATAGAACATAGCATTAGTGTTGCCAGAATGTGCATTGGCGATAGTACCGGAATTGTTTCCTGTACGGATTTGCCATTCTGTATAATTGTTGACATACTCATGATAGCAATAATACGGAATATACTCTGATTCAAAAGGTTCCACCCATGGAAAAGTGTCAACTTTGACCGTACCCTTGATCAGATGGAATTGAAGACTGTCGCCCATATTATTGATATTGACGATACGAAATCCTGTCATGTTGGTGTTATTGCTATAGAATGGAGCAGGATTGGTATATTGGCTGAATTCCTTCATATTAATTCTCCTAATAGTGTTGCACTGGTAGAGCCTGTGATCCTGACCTTGACGGTCTCACCGATATGATGACCGCCCTTGTCGAAGACCACCATCTTGTTCTGTTCTGTCCTTCCGCAGAGCTGCTCTCTTGAACGTTTCGAGAAT